>JAAESX010000093.1 GCA_024228935.1 Pseudomonadota bacterium | reverse complement strand
TGCGGTCCTCCGGCGCGTCCTCACCAGGCCGAACCTTCTGCAAGTAATCGATCCAGATCGTGCGGCACCCAGCCTGCGCCAACTTATCGACTGCGCGCTCTACCCCGAGGGTGTCGGCGCCGACGGCCACCTCGACGAGCGGGTAGTCGAGCTCCGCGATGCGCCTCTCCGCGTGGTCTACCTTCTCCTGGTCCTCGGCGCTCAGCCCGGTGAGCATCTCGCGTGCGTCCACCCCGCTGGCCAGCGACAGCGTGCGAGTCCCGACCACCAGCGGCCCATCCTCGAGACTGATGATGCCGGCGCTCGGGCTGTTCAGCGCCGCCCACAACATGATGGACGACTTGCCGCAGCCGGTCGCAGCGCCGAGCAGCCCCACGGTTCCCGGCGGGATGGGCCCCAGCGCTGCGTCTATCTGCCGCAGCCCCAGCGTCGGCCAGTCTGGAGCCGTGCTCGTGCAGGCCCCCTGCCTGCGAGCAATATCGATCGTATCCCTTAGCCTCATACGCACTCTCCTTCGCTTGACATGTGCGAGTGTACGAACGTACATTATCGCTCGGTAGGCAGACAAGAGAGAGGCGCCAGAAACTATTTTCCGAAAGTGGTTGCGCCCCCGGCTTTCCAGCCCTACTATATCGGCAGTGATGAGGACAGCGGGTGTAGACAGCCCGCGGAAGGAGAGAGTGATGACGATGACTACTGAGATCATGATGGACGCACTTCGGCGCGTTCGTGAGGTGCATCCCGAGACGAGCAGCGTGAGCTTCTCCGTGCGGGTCGGCGGTGACGAGGCTCTGCGACACCACGCGTCGGTGACCAACGAGGACGACCTCGGCGGCGGCATCGTGCTCGGCTACGGCGACACCCCCGAGGCTTCGCTGGTCGCGCTGTGCGCTCGCCTGCAGGAGCTGCGGGACGCTCGGCGCATCCGCACCCTGTGCGTCGTGTGCGCGGCGACGGGCACGGAGACGGTGGGAGACGTCACGACGGGCGACGGCATGATGTGCCGCGAGCACGCCATCGAGTGGCTGCAGTCGGAGAAGCAGGAGTCTGAGGAGCTGAGCTGCCGCGACGTCGGGCCGGACAGCGGCGGGAGGTGGTCATGAGCCCGCAGCGCTTCCCCACACTGGGCGCGCTGTGCGAGTACGCCCGCGTGATCAACTCCGGTCACGACGTGACCTGCACCTTCCAGCGCGACGACGGCGAGTCCCCGGACGCGTACCACGTCGAGATGGTGGTCACGCAGCTCGACTACGGCTCGCGCGGCGTCTACTTCGCTGGCGAAGGCGACACGATCGAGCAGGCCTGTGAGATGGTCGCGCACGGCATCGAGGCTCACCGTCGCCGCCTCGCTGAGGCGGGCGTGGACCCTTCTCGGGCCACGGTAGAGGACCATCATGCCGTCGAGGTGAAGCGATGAGCATCGACATCAAGAGCACCGCGGTGCCCGAGGCCAACGCTCGCTACGTGTGTGAGGCCAGCAGTGACCAGTGGCTGGCCATGCGCAAGCAGGTCGCCGTCACAGCCAGCGACGTCGCTGTGCTGATGGACGCGAACCCGTACCAGAAGGCCGACACGCTGGTGGAGCGCAAGCTCGCCGACTTCGAGCTTCAGCAGAACGCGCCTATGTGGTGGGGCAGCTGGATGGAGGGGCCCGTGGCTGACGCGACAGGCGTGGCGCTCGGTCTTCACACCTTGAACGTGCAGCGCTTCTACGTTCGCGACGACCTCAGCATCGGCGCGACCACGGACGGGTACGCGTGGCTCGACCGCGAGTCTGGCTTCGAGCCTGACCTCGCTGCGGTACGCGGACCCAAGACCGACCAGAAGGGCTACGACCTCGGAGACGACCAGCTCTTCGATAAGTCATGGGCGACTGACTTGCTTCAGTGCATCGAAGGGCACGGCAAGCCGCTGCTTCTCGAAGTCAAAACCACGGCCCAGTTCGTCGGGCAAAAGTACAACTACCGCGAGTGCCCGCCGCTGTACTTCGCGCAGGTGCAGGCTCAGATGCTGGTGACCGGCTGGGACGCTGCTCTGGTGACCTGCCTGGTGGGCGGTCGAGATCTCAAGTGCTGGATGGTCGAGGCTGACATCGACTACCAGCACGACATCATCGAGAGGGTGGCCGGGTTCCGCGCGGAACTCGAGACCCTGCGCAAGGAACTGTGCTGATGGCTGAGGCCAGCCGAGCAGAGGTAGAGGAGGCCGCGCGGCAAGCGCTCGCGGCGAGCCAGAAAGGAACGAGGAAGATGGCAAGCAAGACGCTACAGGAGTGCCTCGCCCAGACCATGGGAGAGGTGGGTTACGTGCAGAAGGACGCGACGAATGATTTTCAGCGGTATCGCTACGCGAGCGCCGAGGCGGTGCTGAAGAAGGTGAACGCGTCGCTCTCGAGCCAAGGAGTGTGCTGCGAATCGACCGCTGATATGGTCTCGCACGAAGTCATTCAGGGCGCGAAGAAGGCCACGTTCCACGCCATCGTCAAGCTCTCGCTCACCTTCCGCAAGGGCAGCGACTCGGTGAAGGTGGAGGGGCTCGGTAGTGGCAGCGACACCGGGGACAAAGCTGTCATGAAGGCCAACACCGCGGCCCTCAAGTACTGCCTGGCCAACGCGTTCTTGATCTCGTGGGGCGACGACCCCGAGGCCGACGTCGAGACGGACAAGAACGCGGCCTCTGTCAACGGGGCATCGAAGCCTAAGCCCAAGCCAAGCGCTCGAGCGCGGACTGCTCCGCAGACGCAGAGCGTCGAGGGGCTGATCAATCGCATCGAGGCGCACACCACCGCGGAGGCGCTCGCGACTGACCGGGAGCTCGCCGAGGACTGCCGCTCGACCACGGGCGAACAGAGGACCCAATTGCAGATGGCGTACAAGCGTCACGAGCGAACACTGCGAGAGCAGCAAGGAGCGAGAGCATGAGTGATGGACGCAAGCCCCCGGTGGGCAGGTTGGTAGTGAAGCACAAGGAAAGCGGCGAGCGCTGCGAGCTAGGTTGCCTGTGGGAGAACCGTTTCTCGGACAAGGGCAACTTCGACGTGAGCTTCTACAAGGCCGACGAGAAGCGGCCCGAGGGGCAGATGGACAGGCTGTCGCTGGCCACGTTCGCTCAGCAGGGCGGACCGGAGAGCTACTACGTGAGCCACTGGACGTCGAGGCCGCGCACCGCGGAGAATGACGGGGGTGACGTGCCGTTCTGAGATACGCGAGGCCTGCTTATTTCCTTTCGCGGGCCAAGCTAGTGCGT
>JAAESX010000092.1 GCA_024228935.1 Pseudomonadota bacterium | reverse complement strand
TCACCCGTCGCGTCGTCGTCGTCGCCCGTCGCGTCGTCGTCGTCGCCACCGCCGCTGACCTCGAAGCTCCAGACCTCGTCGGCGTCCGCGCTGGCGCCGCTGTCGTCCGTTGCGGTGGCGGTCCAGTAGTAGACCCCCGGCCCGAAGCCCAGGGCCGGCTGCCACGAGGTCTGGTCCGCGGTGCCCTCGGGTCCAGCGCCCTCGGCGAGGTCGGTCGTGTCCTCCACGACGTTGGTCAGGGCCTCGTCGGTGGCGATGGTGAACCCGTAGGTCGTGGGGTCGCCTTCGGGATCCACCGTGTGGCCCACCACGAACACCGGCGCACTGTCTCCGTCGACCTGCTCCAGCTCGTCCTCGGGGGCGACCAGGGCGGGGGCCGCCGGCGGGTCGTTGGGGCCGCGGACGAAGAAGCTGATCTGCGTCCAGGCCGAAGCGGCGCCGCGGGCGTCCTCGACCCGAACCCGGGCGAACCAGGTCACGTTCTCGTCCAGCTCGATGCCGTCAGCGGCCAGGTCCCAGAGCTCGTCCTCGGCCCCGAAGCTCAGCAGGTCGGCCGAGTCGAAGGAGCTCACGAGGTCCAGCTCGAACACGTAGGTCAGCTCCTCGCCCTCGGCGTCCACGGACACGGACACCTCGAGCTGCGGGTCCACCGGCTCCACGATGTCGCCGTCCAGGGGCGCGACCCACACCACGTCACTCGGCGCGGAGTTGGTGGTGTCCACGAAGAACTGTTGCGCCGCCGAGTAGCCCGAGCTCATCCCGTCGTCGTCGGTGGCCTGAACCTCCCAGGCGTAGGTGGTGTCTTCGACCAGCACGTCGCTCGTCCACTCCAGGTCGCTCAGTCCGGTCGCCGATGCCACCACGGACAGCACCGTCCCGTCCCAGATGCGCAGGTCGTAGGTGAGGGCGTCGCCGTCCGGGTCGCTGGCTTCCGACCAGGACAGCAGCGGCGTCGCCGTGTCGACCGAGTCGCCCTCCAGGGGCGCGGCCGGCGCGGGCACCGAAGGAGCCTCATTGAGGGCGTTGACGAAGAAGGACTCGAGATCGGTCCACGTCCCGTCCACCATTGAGTCGCTGGCCCGGGCGCGCCACCAGGCGGTCGCGTTCTCGGGGGCCGGGTTGGACGGCGTCCAGGCGGTGGTGCCCGATGCGTCCTCGGCCAGCGCTGTCGTCGAGTCGAGCAGCACGGCGAGGCCGGCGTCCTCGTACACCTCGACGTCGTAGGTCAGCACCTCGCTCAGGGGTGAGGTGGCGTTGGTCCACGAGAGCTCCGGGGTCGAGAGGTCCACCTCGTCGCCGCCGATGGGGGCGAGCAGGATGGGGGCGTCCGGGCCGTCGTAGCTCTGCGGGTCGGTGTCTGCCTCGAACTCGTCCAGGTTGGTGCGGCGGTCGCCGTCGGGGTCGTCCGCGCTGTCGTCGATGGTCGAGTCGAGCCCGTTGGCGTCCTCCCAGGTGTCGGCCATCCCGTCGGC
>JAAESX010000091.1 GCA_024228935.1 Pseudomonadota bacterium | reverse complement strand
TGTCGTCGGTGTCGTCGGTGTCGTCGGTGTCGTCGGTGTCGTCGGTGTCGTCGGTGTCGTCGGTGTCGTCGGTGTCGTCGGTGTCGTCGGTGTCGTCGGTGTCGTCGGTGGCGTCGGTGTCGTCGGTGTCGTCGGTGTCGTCGGTGTCGTCGGTGTCGTCGGTGTCGTCCGAGGGCGTCCAGTAGATGCGGGCCAGGCCCTCGTCGACCCCTGCGGTCTCGGCCCACTGGTCCAGGTCGTCGATGGGGGAGTCCAGGTACACGCCGCTGATGGCGGGCATCTCCTCGTGCCGGAGCAGATCGGCGACGCCCAGCGCGCCGTCGCCCAGGCCGAACAGGTACAGCGACTGGCCGTCGATGCGAACGGCAGGCGTGATGTTCTGCGTGCTGGCGAAGGTCGCGTCCTGCAGGAACCGGACCATCCACCAGGCGTAGGTGCCGCCTTCGCGATCCAGGTACTCGGACCCGCGGTCGTTGGGCACGTCCGTCGAGCTGTTGTGCCAGAGGTCGCCCCAGCAGTTCGTCGGGTAGATGCCGACCATCCCGGCGTCGAGGATCGCGGTCGGGATCGCCCCGAGGTTGTCCTCGGCGGGCTCGACCTGCGGGTACATCCCCAGGGTCTCCCAGACCTTCTGCACACCCCAGGCCTGGCTCATGCGGTGGATGCCGTCGTCCGTGGTCCCCGCCCAGTGGGCGCCGGTCAGGGCCGACTCGGCCTGCGGGTTCAGCACGTAGTCGAACGCCGAGCTGTGCAGCACGATGGCCGCCGGCTTCGCCTCGTCCCAGGTCGAGTCGTAGACGAGCACGATCTTGGCGGGCTCGCCGTCGGGACAGGACAGATCGGTGACGAGCGTCTCGACGACGCCGGTCTCGGACGCGACCAGGTCGTTCTGGAAGGGGACGACGTCGAACGTGATGTCGGCCTCGGTCTTCCAGCACCCGGAGAGAGCGATGAGGAGCAGCATGCGCGCAGTCTACTGGAGGTCGGCGGCCCCTGCGTCCACCACGCACCGGAAGCCGACGGGCCCCTCGACGTCCCGGACGCCGAAGGCCGGCTTGCCGCGAACGCAGGCCCCGGCGAGCACGGGCTCGTCGAGCCAGTGCCACAGCCACGACCCCAGGTCGTACACGCCGCGGACGGGAGGGTGCTCGGCGACCTCGGGGACATGGCCGAAGCGAGGCGGCTCGTGGCGCCCCAGGGCGGCGTCCCGTCGGTCACCCCAGGGGTACGTCTCGGCACCCCACAGCGCCTGGAACTCGGCGCGGGTCGGGAGCCGGCGTCCGATGGCGGCGGCATAGGCCAGCGCCCGGTCGTGCCCCACGTGGACCACCGGGCAGAGCGGATCGACGTCGTCGGGGAGCATCTCGTCGCTCCACCCGAGCCACCGGTCCCACGTCACCGGCGTGATCTCGACGAAGACGGGATCGAGCAGCGCCACCACTGTCATCAGCGGGTGCTCGCCGTCCGGGTTCACCCAGTCCGCCAGCTCGTGAGGCTCCCAGCGGGCGAGCGGCCGGGGCGTTCCGACCTCGAGGAAGACCTCGGCCCGACCGACCTGTCCGTCGCTTCGAGGCCAGGCCCGCGCCGACAGCACCCGGTAGGTCGCCTCGGTGGGCGCGAGGTTCGCCGTCGCCAGGGCGCGGCTCACCGCGTGGCGGACGGTCACTCCCGAGGCGCTGACGTTCGGCATCCACTGGACGATAGACGCGCCGGATCCCGCTGAGAAGGGCCCGGGTCGATCTGGTAGGCTCCCGCGTCCCGAAGGAGGCCTGTCCCGATGCGACTGATGGTGATCACGGGTGTGCTGGCGGGGCTCGTCGCCTGCGACGGCGCGCCCGAGGAGGCCCCCCCGGCCGAAGACAAGTGCCCCGAGATCGGGATGGACTCGCTGGCCGGCGACTGGATCAAGGTCCAGGGCAGCAGCGGCGACCACAAGACCCGGCTCCGCACGTTCGAGGAGGGCGGCTCGTGGCACGCCTGGTACGTCGACGGCGGCTGGCGCAAGAAGGTCATGGCGGGCGAGCTCCGCAGCGAGGACCTGAAGCTGACCGAGGTCCCCGACGACCGGAAGAAGGCGGCGTTCGAGTCGGGCTCCGAGACGCTCACCCGGCTGTACTTCCAGCCCCACAAGCCCAAGTGCGCGATCCGCATGGTCGAGGTGCGCGTCTCGATGGACGGCGACACCGAGAAGGAACAGCAGGTGGGCGTTGGCTACACCGAGTTCCTGAAGTTCCCCGAAGGCCTCGAGCTCACCTACCGGCCCTGCGACGACGACATGTTCATCGACGACGCCGCCAAGGACTGGGCCACGGCGAAGAAGCAGCTCGAGGGCAACGGCATCAACCCCGTCGGCGCGCTCGGCGAGAGCGTCCCGGCCGCGGCGTTCACCGACCCGCTGCCCACCGAGTGCACATACACCTTCGACCAGTTCTTCGACGATCAGCCGGTCGAGGGCGGCCAGGGCGTCGAGGCGAAGCTCGTCGACGACAAGGTCCACTGGTACGCCGAGTGGTACGCCCCGTACTCGGGCAACCACCACTTCGAGATCCACCGGTACGCCGAGTGCGACGGGGACAAGAAGCTCCTGGGCGTCAGCTGCCTCGAGGGAATCCTCGACTGATGCGATGGCTCCTGGTCGACCGAATCGATGAGCTCGTCGTGGGCGAGCACGTCCGGGGCGCCAAGGCCTGGACGATGAGCGAGCCGTGGGTGCAGGACCACTTCCCGGGCTTCCCGGTGGTGCCCGGCGTCCTGCTGCTCGAGTCCATGGCCCAGATCTCCGGCAAGCTCATCGGGTACACCGTTCGAAAGCAGCGCGGCGACTGGCCCTTTCCCATCTTCACGATGGCCGAGAAGGTGAAGTTCCGGCGGTTCGTCCGTCCCGGACAGGTCGTCGAGCTGAAGTCGAGCTTCATCGCCCTGCGCGAGGAGTCCGCGGTGATGAAGGTCCGCGCGCTGGTCGACGGCAAGGTCTGCGCCCAGGCCGAGGAGACCTTCGTCTTCAACGCCGTGGCCTTCGAGGACGAGGCCGAGAGCCTGCGCGTCGAGGGGCTCGAGAAGAAGGCGCTCGCGATGCTCTGGGCGGACTGCCCGAAAGAGGACCGCTGATGCGTCGTCGGGTGGTCGTCACCGGGATCGGCATGGTCACGCCGCTGGGGCCGGACGTCGAGAGCACCTGGAGCGCCCTGTGCGAGGGGCAGAGCGGCATCGGCCCCATCGAGCGCTTCGACCCGACGGGCTTCCCGGTCCGGTTCGCCGCCGAGGTGGACGTGTCGTCGGCCGACGACGAGGGCCAGCTCAAGCTCGACCTGACCGAGCGGGCCCTGGCCGAGGCGCTCGCCATGGCCGGACCCATCGCGTCGTCTCCGGCCCGCATCGGGGTGTGCATGGGCAGCGAGGCCGCTCGCCCGAGCCTCGGTGTCATCGGGCGCCGGTACCGCCTGGCCCAGGTCCCCGAGCGGGGGGAGATCGAGCGCGCGGCACCCCAGGCGCCCTCGAAGTACGTCGCCGAGCGTGTGGGGGCGATGGGGCCGACGACCACCATCAGCACGGCCTGCACGAGCTCCTCGCAGGCGGTCGGCGAGGGGGGCCTCCGCATCCGCCGGGGCGAGGTCGACGTCATGGTCGTCGGCGGCGCCGATCTGCTCGTGAACCCTGTCATGGTCACCGGGTTCTCGCTGCTGGGCGCGCTCTCGACGCGGAACGAGGACCCGTCGGCGGCGTCCAGGCCCTTCGACAAGCACCGCGATGGATTCGTCCTCGGCGAGGGAGCCGGCGTGCTGGTGCTGGAGGAGCTCGAGAGCGCCCGGGCTCGCGGCGCCACCATCCTTGGCGAGATCACCGGCTTCGGGTGCTCGTGCAATGCCTACCGCATCACGGACTCCCCGCCGGACGGTCGCGGAGCGGCCCAGGCCATGGAACTCGCCATCGCGGACGCGGGGCTCGCGCCGGAAGACATCGGGTACGTCAACGCCCATGGCACCTCGACCCCGATGAACGACGTCTCCGAGAGCCGCGGCGTCCGAAAGGTCTTCGGCGACCACGCCGTGCCCGTCAGCTCGACCAAGTCGATGATGGGTCACCTGGTGGCCGCGTGCGGCGCGGTCGAGGCCATCGTCAGCCTGCTGGCGGTCCGCGACGGTGTGCTGCCTCCGACCATCAACCTCGACACGCCGGACCCCGAGTGCCGGGTCGAGCACATCCCGTTCGTCGCGCGCGAGGCTCGCATCCAGCACGCGCTCACGAACGCGTTCGGCTTCGGCGGCAGCAACGGCTCGCTGGTGGTCAGCCGCTTCGCATGAGGGCGGGCATCGCGGCGGTCGAGGTCCTGTGCGCGACCGAGCTCACACCGCTCGACGTGCCCGGACACCCCGACCTGCTCGGGGGCGTGGTCCCAGGACCGCGGCTTCGCGACTGGCTCGTGCGTCGGAAGGACGCCAAGCTCCTGCCTCGGGCGGCCCGGCTCGCGCTTCCCGTCGCTGGGCTGGCAGTCGCCGGCTTCGATGGAGACCGGGAGAGCCTCGGCCTGTTCGTCGGCGTGCGCCGCGAGCCGCCGGACGAAGGCGAGGCGGACGCCGCGATCGTCGCGAGCGCACGGGATGGGCAGCTCGACGTCGGCCTGCTCGCCGGGCGAGGTCGGGATCTCTATCCGCCGCTCCTTCCCCTGAAGACGCTCCCGAACATGGTCCTGGCCCACCTGTCGATCAACCTTGGGGTCCTGGGGATCGCCGACACCTGTACCGGCGGGGCCGCAGCCGGCGTCTCGGCGCTTCGTATGGCCATCCACGCGGTCGTCGAGGGGCGCTGTCCGGAAGCGCTGGCCGTCGCGGCGGACTCGCACGTGGACGGGGGTGGCGTTCGGGACATGCGGCGCCTTGGGGTGGACGCCGCGCCCGGAGAGGCCGCGGTGGCGTTCCGCGTCGTGCCCGCCGGACAAGGCCTGTTCGACGTCGTCGATTGCGGCTCCGGTCTGCGTCCGGACCGGCCGACGTACGCCCACCACGCCACGGCGGGGTGGTGTGGATGTGCCGACGGCCTGCTCGCGATGGCGCTCGGCGGACACGCTGTCGGGCGGGACCCGGATGGCATCGTGGCCCGGGTCGAGAGGGCCGGGCTCTAGAGGGCGAGAGCGGCTGCGTGATATCGTGCCGGGCCCTCGGAAGACTTGGTCTCGGATGTCCATGCGCGAGTCCACACGAAAGTTCCACTTCATCCGGATGATTGCCTCGGGCGGCTTTGGTGCCGTCTGGCTGTGCAAGGTCATCCACTCGGACGGGTTCTCCCGCCTGGCCGCGGTGAAGTTGCTCCACCGGCGGTGGACCGAGAACGAGGAGATCGCGCGCCGGATGCGTGACGAGGCCCGCCTGCTGGGCTGGCTCCGCCATCGCAACATCGTGGACGTGGTCGACCTGACCTCGATCGATGGCCGCGCCGCGGTGGTGATGGAGTACCTCGAGGCGGTCGACTTCAAGCTCGTCATCGGCGAGCTGAACGAGGGCATCGAGCTCATCCCGCCGCGCGTGGGCCTCGAGATCATGGCGTACGCCGCCTCGGCCCTGGACGCCGCCTACAACCGGCCGCCGTACCCGGGCGAGAAGCCGCTGCGGGTGATCCACCGCGACATCAAGCCGTCGAACATCATGGTCGACGAGTCCGGCCTGGTGAAGGTGCTGGACTTCGGCGTCGCGCGGGCCGAGTTCGAGGCTCGGGAGTCCGAGACCCGCGAACTGCAGTTCGGCAGCGTCGACTACATGCCGCCAGAGCGGCTGTTCTTCGAGCCCGAGACCCCGGCGAGCGACGTCTACAGCCTTGCGGCCACGATGTTCGAGATCCTGGTGCTCGAGAAGCTCGGGAAGGCCAAGGGCCGGCCCGAACGCCACGCACGCTTCCTGGCCGACCGCATGTCCTTCATGCGCGCTCGACTGCCCGTCCCGGGCAAGGTCGCGAGCGAGATCGAGGGGCTGCTGACCCGGTGTCTGTCCTTCGATCACGAGGCTCGGCCGTCGGCGAAGGAGCTGGTGAAGGGCGCCCGGATGATCACGCGCCAGCTGACCGGCGAGTCGCTCGCGGAGTGGGCCGAGGAGAACGTCCCGGATCTGCTGCAGATCTCGAACAGCCGGCCCCAGGATCCCAGCCCGCTGACCGGCCAGGACCTGACCGAGGACTCCAAGGTCTTCGACGACTCGGGCTCGCGCCCCATCCCGCCGCAGAAGCAGCCCGAGGCGCCGCGCGAGAGCTACCCGACGATCATGCCGCCGGATGAGGAGGACGAGGAGATCGTCCCTCCGCCGTTTGCGACCCCGGCCGCGCTCGCAGAGCCGGCCTCCCCCGTTCCTCCCGCAGCTCCTGTCGCTCCCGCGGCTCCTGTCGCTCCCCCGGCCCCCGTCGCTCCGGCGTTCGGCGCGGCCGTGGAGGAGGATGACTTCGACCCGGACCTGCAGGCCACGCGGCAGCAGGAGGCGCTGCCTGCGCTCAGCCCGCTGACGCCGCCCCCGCCCGACGAGGACGAGGCCGCCACGGTCGTGGGCGCGCCCCCGCCGCACCTGATGCCCACGCCGCCGCCGCCCGCCGCCGACGAGGCTGATGCCGCCACGGTCGTCGGCGTCGCGCCGCCGGTGGTGCAGACGGTGCTGCCGCCGTCGCCCCCGGTCTCCGCGCTCCCGAGCCTCGAGCCGAGCATGGACGACTGGGACGATGTGCCGACACGCATCGAGCAGATGGCCAAGCTCGAAGAGGAGCTGGAGCAGGACCTGATGGCCACGGCCGTCCACACGGCGGCGCCCATCGACCACGACGCCGCGACCCGACTCGTCTCCGAGCCCGTCGCCGCCGCGCCGGTCCAGGCGGTGGTCGAGTCCTACGCGACCCCGGATCCGGACGCGACCGCGATCCTGTCTGCCTCGACGCCCCCGCCTCCGGACGACGACCCGAACGCCACCGCCATCCTCCCGGACTCCAGCAGCCCGCCGCCGCCGGCCTCGCCGTTCATGGACCCCGGTACGCCGCCCCCGCCCGCCGGGCCCGTCCCGCGAGCACCCGAGGAGGCCCCGCAGAAGGCCAGCAAGCTCCCCTGGATCCTGGGCGGAATCGCGGGCATGGCCATGGTGTGCGGAATCGGCTGCCTCGGCGTGGGCGTCTTCGCCAAGGACCAGCTGATCGCGCAGGTCGAGGCGCTGGGTGGTCCGAACATCGTGATCCCCGGCGAGATCGTGGTCGAGGACCCACCGGTCGAGGTCGAGGACCCGCCGGTCGAGGTCGAGTCGGCTCCGCCGAGCGGTCCGGCCATCGGCTTCCACACCGATCTGGCGGACCTGAAGAAGCTCAAGGTGACCTGCTCGGGTGCGTCGGGCGAGGGGGTCGGGAGCGCCTTCGTCGAGCTCGAGAGCGCCGAGAAGTGCCAGATCACCGCGTACATGAACGATCGGTCGCGGCACACCGCCTCGGTCGCGGACGCCACGGCGGGCGACTACCAGTGCTTCGTCGACGGCGCCCCCACGTGTGAGCGCTGAGGGTCGCCAGGTCGTCGTCACGGCCGTGGGCGTCGTGTCGGCGTTCGGCCGTGGACTCGGCCCGTTGGCGTCTGGACTTCGAGCCGGTCGCAGCGCGCTGTCGGAGCTGACCGCGTTCGAGGCCCAGGGGCTGCCGATCGCGAGCGCCGCCCAGGTCCAGGCCGAGCTCCCGCAGCTGCCGGACCACCCGGACGACCGCAAGGCGCGGCTGGCCCTGGCCGCGGCGCTCGATGTCGCGCTCGACGTCGAGCCCACGCGGGCCGGAGTGTGGCTGGGGACCGGGTTGTCGTCCGTCACTCCACGCGAGCTGGCCGAGGACGCCTTCCCGCACGTGGTCGACGGACGCCTGGATCGGGCGCGGGTCCACGCGGACATCGCGTCGGATCGGGTCGCCCCTCGTCGGCACCTGCCGGAACGCGTGACCGCACTGGTGGCTCGCGAGCTGGGCTGCGCGGGACCTCAGCAGACCTCGTTCTCCGCTTGCGCGGCGGGTGCGCTGGCCATCGCCAACGGCGCCCGCTCCATTCGCCGGGGCGAGGTCGACGTCGCGTTCTGCGGCGGGCACGACGCGATGATCCACCCGCTCGGCGTGCTGTCGTTCATCGTGCTCGGCGCGCTGTCCGAAGACACCTGCCGGCCCTTCGATCGGCGGCGGAACGGCTTCGCGATCGGCGAGGGCGCGGCGGTCCTGCGGCTCGAGTCGCGCGAACACGCCGAGGCCCGCGGCGCCGAGGTCCTCGCTGCCCTGCTCGGGTCCGGGAGCAGCGTCGACGCCCACAACGTCACCGCGCCGCACCCGGAAGGCCGAGGCGCTGCGCTGTCCATGCGGCGTGCCCTGGCCGAGGCCGGACTCTCCACCGTCGAACACGTCAACTGCCACGGCACGGGGACGCCGCTCGGCGACAAGGTCGAGGCCCGCGCTGTGCGACAGGTGCTCGGCCCCGATGTGCCGGTCTCTTCGATCAAGGGCGCCATCGGTCACTGCATCGCCGCCGCTGGGGCCGTCGAGGCCGCCGCATGCATCGCGGCGTTGCACGAAGGCTGGAGCCCCGGTACGAGCGGCTGCGAGGTCGTCGACGATCTCGGCGTGACGGTTCAGCGCGACCCCGTGGAGGGAGCCATGCAGACGCTCCTCAGCAACAGCTTCGGCTTCGGCGGGCAGAACTGCTCGCTCATCTTCGGTCGGGCATGAGGACCGTCTACGTCCACGGCGTCGGGCTGCTCTGCGGTGCTGGCATCGGCGTCGAGGGGGCCGTGGGCGGTCGCCGCAGCGAAGTCCCCGGCTTTCGGGCGCGGGCGTACGTCGAGAACCGCAAGAACCTGAAGCTGATGTCGCGGAGCGTGAAGCTCGGGGTCTCGGGCATCCGCCTGGCGCTGTCCGATCACGCCGACTGGGAGCCGGTCGAACCCGGCCGGCGCGGGATGTTCGTGGGCAGCACCCCACTTGGCGGCGAGATGGAGGACCTAGTCCCTGCGCTCGAGGTCGCCACCGACGCCGAGGGGAACCTGGACCTGCGGGCCTTCGCCGAGCAGGGCTACGACCGCATCCACCCCCTGTGGCTCGTGAAGGGCCTCTCGAACAACGTGCTCGGCTTCGCCTCGGCCAGCCACGACTTCCAGGGCGTGAACGCGAACTACTGCGACGGGGACGCCTCGGGGCTGCACGCTCTCTGCGAGGGCATCGCGGCCATCGCCGAGGACCGCGCGGATGTCGTGGTCGCCGGAGCGAGCGACGCCTGGATCGGCCTGGATCCGCTCCTGGGTGGCCGTCGCTGTGGCGAGGGCGCGGCGTTCTTCTCGCTGTCGGCGAAGCCCGGTCGCTGGCGGATCGAGGTCGGCGACGGACCGGCGCTCCCCGACGAGGAAGCCGAACTCGGGTACCTGGGCGCTGCGGCGCTACCCGTGGCCCTGGCTCGGACCCTGCTGCGCGGCGAGAATGCCGGGCTGATTGACCCGGGTGGAAGGGCGCTTCGGCTCGTCACGACCTCTTGACTTGCTGGGGGTGCGACGCCTCGCGTACGTTCGCGGCGCTGCGAGAGGGCACCCTCGTCAGCGGATGACCCTGATGAGCGTGAACCCCCCTGTGACTGCGATTCCTTCGGACACCATCGACCAGGCGGTCCTCGCCAAGGTCCAGGACGCGATCGCCGAGGCCCTGGGGCTCGACGAAGACGAGGTGGAGCTCGACGGCCGCCTCATCGACGACCTGGGCGCCGAGTCCCTCGACTTCCTGGACATCGTCTTCCGCCTCGAGCGCGCGTTCGACATCAAGATCCCGCGCGGCGGCGTCGAGTCGCAGGCGCGAGATGGTCTGGACGACGGCGTCGTCTACGAGACCGACGGCGTGCTGACCGAGGCCGGGCTGAAGAAGCTCGCCGAGGCCATGCCCGAGGTCGACCCCGCCGACATCAAGCCGGGCCTCAAGGCCGCGGAGATCCCGACGCTGTTCCGTGTCGCGACCTTCTACCGGATCGTCGTCGGGCTCCTCGCCGAGAAGGGCTGACCGCCTGAAGCGCTTCGCGTTCCTGGTCCACCCCTTGACCGAGGGACAGCTCCGCATCGTCGGGGCGCGTCGTGGACTGGTCGACGTCGCCGCTGGACGGGCCCCCACGGGCGCCCCGGGTGAGCTGTGCCGACTCCGCTTCGGTGACGTCGCCGAGGGGGTCGTCGTCACGATCCCCCGCACGCCGTACAACCTGCTCGAGCACCAGGATGAGGCGCTCCGGGCGATGATCGAGGCCGCGCATGTGCCCGGTCACGTCGACGCCATCGGGCTCGGCTCGCTGCTGGCGGTCGTGGCCGGACGGGGGGTCTCGCTGCAGGAGTACGTGAAGGTCCCGGTGACCACGGGCGGGGCGGCGACGACGTGGTCCGCGGTCGAGAACACCCTGGCGGTCTGCCGGACGAGAGGGGAGGAGCGGGTCGCGGTGCTCGGGTACGCCGGGGCGGTCGGCCAGGCGGTGGCCGAGCTGCTGTCCAAGTCCGGCCTGGACGTGGTCGTCGCCGGTCGGGGCAAGGCGCTGGAGCGTCGTGCTGCCAAGCTCGGGCTTCCCCTGATGAGCGCCGAGGATGCGGTGAAGGGCCGTCGCGTGGTCGTCGGGGCCGCCACTACCGGCGGGACGCTGGACCCGGGAGCCCTCGAGCCCGGCACCGTGCTGCTCGACGTGGCCCTGCCACCCACGCTGACCGCCGGCGAGCACTCGCCCGGCGTCAAGGTCCTGGCCGCCGAGGCGATGGCCATCCCGCCCGGCTGGGACAAGGGCTTCTGGGGCCGGCTGTACCACGTGGTCAGCGGCTACGGACCGTGGCAGGTGTACGCCTGTCTGCTCGAGCCCATGGTCATCGCGCTGACCGGTCGGCCGACCCCGTTCGCCCAGGGCCGGCGGATCCGGCTCGATGACGTCGAGACCTTCGGGCGCGAGGCGCGAAAGCTCGGTCTGGCGCCGCGTCTCGCCGAGGGCTGGGTCGAGGCGAAGCTCTAGTCTCGGCGCAGCACCATGCAGTCGACCAGGCGCACGGTGAACCGCCGGTCGTAGTGCCGCGTCACATGCGGGACCTTGTCACGCTCGGCGAGCACGGTCATGCCCAGCTCGGCCAGGACCTCGCGCATCTCGGGTCCTGGGGGCGCTTCGTCGGGGAGGTTGGGCGCACCCTCGGGCGCGTCGTACGCGTTGGCGAGGGTCAGCACCCCGCCGCGCGGGAGCAGGCCGATGGTTGCGACCAGGGCGGCGACGACGTCGTCCGGGCCGAGCACGTCGAGCAGGAAGCCCAGGTGCGCCCAGGCCATGCTGGCCGGCTCGAGCGGCGGATGGCGGGCGTCGGCGATCGCCAGCTCCAGGCCCGAGGTCGCGGGCCGCACGGGCACCGACATCATCCGGGCGCCGCGGCGGTGGGTCGGAACGAGCGCCTCGGTGAGTCCGCCGGTCAGCAGCGCGCGGCACAGCAGCACCGCGTCGGGCGACCGGTCGAGCGCGATGACGTGTCGACCCGCGGCGTGCATCCGCGCGGCCATCGGACCGGTCCCGCAGCCGATGTCGACGGCGGGGCCCACGGGAGCCGCGTCCTGGGCCTGTGCGGCGAGCCAGGCGTCCGGGCCGTCCTGGCCCAGATCGAGGAGCCAGTCGCCGAAGCTCCCGCTGGCGCCGAGCCCCGAGGGAGCCAGGAACGGGCTGACCGCGTCGGGCGCGTCGACGCCGAGGATGTCCTGTGCGTGGCCGGCGACCCCGCTCGTGGGGTCCCACGGGCCGTGCCGTCGCAGGAAGTCGTACGGACGCGGGACGAGCACCGGGATGCCGTCGACGCTGGGGTACAGGACGTCGGCCTGGTTGCTGTACCAGGCCTCCAGGGACGCGCCGGTCTCGGGACACACGAACATGTCTGCGAGCCTATCGCGCCGACGTGGTTAGAGACGGCGCCCGGAGGTGCGCAGTGAAGAAGGTCTACATCAAGACCTTCGGGTGCCAGATGAACGACTACGACAGCGCCAAGATCAAGGCGCTGCTCGGAGAGGACGGGTACGTCGCGACGGCGAGCCCGGACGATGCCGACCTCATCCTGGTGAACACCTGCTCTGTGCGGGAGAAGCCCGAGCACAAGCTGCGCAGCTTCATCGGCGAGGTCCGCCACCACCGTGAACGTGGGGCCCGGATCGGAATCGCCGGCTGCATGGCCCAGCACGCCGGCGCCTCGCTGTTCAAGCGGTACCGGAAGGACGTCGACCTGGTCTTCGGACCGGATCACGTGCCCAACGTGCGCGAGCTCGTCCAGCGCACCGAGACCGAGCGGGTGCTCGAGAACAGCTTCCTCGACAACGCCGCGTTCGCGTTTGTGCAGGAGACCCATTCGGACGGCAAGGTCGGCGCGTTCGTCACCATCCAGAAGGGCTGCGACAACAAGTGCACCTTCTGCATCGTGCCGATGACCCGCGGCACCGAGGTCAGCCGGCCCAGCGCCCAGATCCTCGACGAGGTGCGGGCGCTCGTGGACCAGGGCGTGGCCGAGGTCACGCTCATCGGCCAGAACGTCAACAGCTACGGCCTGAAGACCGACGAGAAGACCTTCGCCGAGCTGCTGTACGCGGTGGCCGAGCTGCCCGGCGTCGAGCGCATCCGGTACACGACCAGCCACCCCCGCGACATGGGCCCCGACGTCGTCCAGGCCTACCGGGACCTGCCCCAGCTCACCTCGCACCTGCACCTGCCCGTCCAGTCCGGCAGCGACCGCATGCTCAAGCGCATGAAGCGGTTCTACACGCGCGAGCGCTACCTCGAGGTGGTCTCCGATCTGCGCTCGGCCCGCCCCGGCCTGTCCCTGACGACCGACATCATCGTCGGGTTCCCCGGCGAGACCGATGCCGACTTCGACGAGACGATGACGCTGCTCGAGGAGGTCGGCTTCGACGGCTCGTTCAGCTTCAAGTACTCGCCCCGTCCGGGCACACCGGCGCTCCGGCTCTCCGACGAGCCCGTCCTGGATCGGGTCGCCGGCGAGCGCCTGAAGGTCTTCCAGAAGCGCCAGCAGGAGCTGACCCTGGTCAGCAACAAGCGCGACGAGGGCCGTGTCTTCGACGTGCTCGTCGAGGGCCCCTCGCGCTGGGACGACGACGTCATGTGCGGCCGGACCGGGACCTTCAAGATGGTCAACTTCCCAGGCACCGCCGATCTGATCGGCACCACGGTCGCCGTCGAGATCACGCGCGGGTTCACGAACACGCTGCGTGGCGAGCTGGCCTGAGCCGTGCTTCGAGTCGACCGGCTGACGCTCTCGGCCGGGGGTCGCGAGCTCCTGGTAGATGTCGCGCTGCACCTCCGCCCGGGGGAGCGCATCGGGCTCGTGGGCCGCAACGGCGCGGGCAAGACCACGCTCCTGCGCGCGGTCGCCGGACAGCACGAGGCGGACGCCGGGTCGGTCCTGCACCGGGGACGCCTGGGGTACCTGCCCCAGACCGCCGTCTCCGAGAGCACCAGCAGCGTCTGGGACGAGGTGGCCGACGGTCTCCAGGCGCTCAAGGGGATGGAGCGGGCGCTCGACGCCGCAACCGACGCGCTCGACGGGACGCCTGAGTCCATCGCGGTGCACGCCGATCTGGCCGAGCGGTTCGAGGCGGCCGGTGGGTACGCCATGGACAAGAAGGTCGGCACGGTGCTCCACGGCCTCGGGTTCCCCACCTCGGAGTGGGAGCGACCCGTGCCCGAGCTGTCCGGTGGCTGGCAGATGCGGGTCGCGCTGGCTCGGCTGCTGGTCGAGGGGCCGGACGTGCTGCTGCTCGACGAGCCGACGAACCACCTCGATCTGCACGCTCGCGCCTGGCTCGCCGGACACCTCGCGCAGCACCCCGGAGCGCTCGTCCTCGTCTCGCACGACCGCTTCGTCCTCGACCGGTGCGTGTCGGGCATCGTCGAGCTCCGAGCCCAGGCGCTGGACCGGTACTCGGTCGACTTCACGCGGTACCTCGTCGAGCGGCAGCTCCGGGACGATCTGCGGCAGAGCACGCTGGAGAAGCAGGGGGACGAGGCCGCCAAGCTGACGCGCTTCGTCGAGCGTTTCGGAGCCAAGGCCACCAAGGCGAAGCAGGCTCAGAGCCGGGCCAAGCGGCTCGAGAAGCTGGTCGCCAGCATGGAGGAACTCTCGCCCGACGCGCCGCCGCCGAAGCTCGCGTTCAAGGTCCGCGAGGCGCGCTCCAGCGACGTCATCGGCCTGCGCGACGCGGCTGGCGGCTATGGCGAGGCCCTGTTCACGGGGCTGGACCTGGGCCTCCACCGGCGGGAGAGCTGGGTCCTGCTGGGCCCCAACGGCTGTGGGAAGTCGACGCTCCTGAAGCTCCTGAGTGGTCAGCTTCGGCCCATGGAGGGCCGGCGCCTGCTCGGCAAGGGCGTCCGGGTCGGGCTCTACGAGCAGGACCAGGCCCGCGCTCTCGACCGGACGCTCCGGGCGGTGGACCACGTCACCTCGGTCGCCCCGCTCTGTACCGAGACCCAGGCGCGCTCTGCGCTGGGGGCGCTGGGGCTCTCGGGCGAGAAGGCGCTTCAGCAGATCGGCACGCTCTCAGGGGGAGAGAAGGCCCGGGTGGCCCTGGCCGCGCTGTCGGTCCAGGCCTGGGACGTGTTGCTGCTGGACGAGCCGACCAACCACCTCGACGTCGTCAGCGTGGGCGTGCTGGTCGAGGCGCTCCGGGCGTTCGAGGGCGTCGTGGTCGTCGTCAGCCATGACCGGTTCCTGGTCGAGGAGCTGGCCACCCACGTGGTCGCGTTCAGCCCGGCTGGGCTCGAGGTCACCGAGGGCTTGCGCCCCGAGCACCTGGAACCGGCCGTGCTCGGGCGTCCCGACGAGGACGAGTCGGCATCCCGCGGCGAGTCGCACAAGGAGCGGCAGCGCTGTCTTCGTGAGCTCGAGCGGATGAAGAAGGAGCTTGCCGCCACCGAGGCCCGGGTGACCGAGCTCGAGGGGTCGCTCGAGGCTCTGGACGGGCAGCTCGCCGAGGTCGCCTCCGACGTGAAGGAGGTGACCCGTTTGCTGGGCGAGCGTGCGGTGGTCGAGCAGGAGCTCGAGGCGGCGATGGCGCTGTGGGAGGAGCTGGCGGAGCGCGTCTGAGGCGCCGGCCTGCGGTCAGTCCATTCCCAGCGTGATGGCCAGGCGGGGGAGCGGCTCCTTGGCCGTGATCTCCCAGGCGCGCAGGGCCTCCTCGTACCGTCGGCGCTCCGTCGTGATGCGGTTCTGGGTCCCCGTCAGCTCGAACTGGACCTCGGTCTTCACCGTGCTCTCGTCGGCCTGGGCCAGAAGCTCGGCGGCGGAGATCGAGAGCTCCTGGCTGGCGTCGAGGCGGTCGTCGATGGTCTCCGCTGCCGCCAGGCTCTCCTGGGCCTCGGCGAGCGCCCGGCCGTCTCCACCGCTCAGGGCCACGAGCTGCGGCAGGAGCGCCGCCTGACGGTCCAGCACCACGTCCAGCGCGACCTCGGCGGCGACCCGATCCTGGGTGACCTGGGCCAGCTGGCTCGAGCCCACGAGCCCCAACCCGCCGAAACCGGCGCCCAGGGCGAGCAGCCCGGCGAGGACGAGCCCGATGGTGCGCGTCCGGCCGGCCTGCGCGGCGCTCTCGGCGATGGCGTCCTTCTCGGCCTGGGCCGCGGCGTGCTCCTCGTCCCGCTTCAGGTGCTCGAGCGCCTCCTCGACGAAGCGCGGATCGATCTCCAGCTCCCTGGCGACGGCCTCGAGCTCCTCGAGCGTCGCGCCTTCGCTGGCCTCGAGGGCCTCGTCCTGCAGCGCCTGGGCGCGCTCGATAACGTCGTCGATCTGCTCGTTCGGCACGTCGGGGCGGCGCAGGAGCTTCTCGCGGACAGCGGACATGGGCGCGAGTGTACGGCGCTTGCGCGCCCGCGGGCCGCGGGCCGCGGGGGACGATCACGCCGGAGCGACGAGCGATGCCAGAGACCGACCGGACCGGCCAGGCCCGCACGCGGTGGAGCGTCGTCGGCGCGCTGACGGGCGCTGCGCTGGGGCTCCTGGTGTGGTGGGCCGTGGTCGGCGCGCTCCCGCAGGTCGGGGCGGACTGGGACGAGCGACCGGGGCGGGTGCCCGTCGAGACGGCGGCGCTGGCCGGACCGCTCGCCGAGCGACCGGGGCCCCTCGACCTGTGGTTCTTCCGCGGCGTGTCGCCCCAGGGGTACATGGCGGGGACCGGGGCGATCCGCGTGACGGCGACCGTGCCGGAGGGTGGGCAGCTGCGGCTGCAGTTCGGCTTCGAGCAGGAGGACGTCGCCGCCTTGCCACCCAACGCTCCGCCCGGCGACGAGCCTCTCCAGGACCCGGGCCTGGGCCGAGCGGATCTCCGCCGGGGCTCGAGCCTGGTCCTGGATCGGACGGACGACGGCTTCCATGGGGGCGGCCTGATGTCGTGCGAGAGCCTGGGCTCGGCTCGCCAGGACGTGGACCTGCTCGTGCGCCCGACCCCGATGGGGCTGGACGTGTTCGAAGGCGAGCAGCTGGTGGCGAGGTGCGTCGGGCCGGTCCAGGGCTCGTTTATCGTCAGCTCGGGGGTGCGCCGGATCCGGGTGCACGCGCTCGAGCTCGATGGCTGGGGCGGCGGGCCGTTCGCCTCGGGCGTGCGGTCCCCCTGGCTGGCGCCGCTTGCGATGGTCCTCTTCGCGCTGCTGGGCGGCTGGTGGGTGCGGGACCGGCGCGGCCTCGTCTGGCTTCCGCTGCTGGCGCTGGACCTGCGGCCCGCCCTGGATGCGATGCGGCTCCTGGGCGTGGCCTCGACGACCGCGCCGCTGCTGCTGGGGCTCGGCGCGTCGATCCACGCCGCGCTGGTCGCCTACGGCGCGACGACGCTGCGTCGTCAGGCCTTGCAGGCACTCGGGGCGTCCCTGGCGCTCGCGGGTGTGGCTGCGCTGGGGTCGGCGTCGGTCGGCTGGCTGGCGCTCGTCGGACCGGTGGGGGTCTGGGCCGCTCTGGCGTGGGTCAACCGCAACCCGGTCGGGGCGCGGGTGCGCTGGAGCTACGGGCTGATCGCGCTCTGGCTCCTGGCGGCCGAGAGCGCCGTTCGGATCTCGCCGCTCGCCGCCGGCTGGAGTCGCGTGGACGGCTGGACGCGGGCCCACACCGAGTTCGTCGAGCTCATCGAGCTCCAGGAGCACCGCGACTACCCGACCGAGGGCTTCCCGGTCCGTCCTCCGCCGCGCGGGCTGGGGCTGCGACTGGTCGCGTTCGGCGGAAGCGCCACCGGCGGCGCCTTCCAGAACGACGACCTGAGCGAGTTCTGGCCGAGTCGCCTCGCGAACTCGCTCCTGGGATGGGAGGTCGTGAACCAGGGCGTCGGCGGCTGGAACACGCTGCACATCCGGCTCTACGCCGTGAGTCAGATGCAGGCTCTGGAGCCGGACATCGTCGTGGTCTACGTCGGGCACAACGACCTGATGACGCCATCGTCGGTGAGCTACCGGGACAACTCCACGCGCGGTACCTGGACGGCCAGGGGCCCGCGCCGTCTCCGCTCGAGCGAAGCGGTCTCTTCTTCGGCGTCCAGAGCGCGGTCGTGGCGCTCGGGCGTCCGGCTGGAGTGGCCGTCCCGGTCGAGCACGCTCGCGAGAACCTGGAGGCGATCATCTCCGCCGCACAGGGCGTGGGCGCCCAGGTGCTACTCGCGACCGAGGGCCTGGACCCGGATCCTGCGCCGATGAGCCCCTACGCCGCGATGCAGCTCGAGCTGGCGCAGGCGACCGGGAGCGGGTTCCTCGACGCGGCCACCGGTCTCCACGCGCGTCGCCACGAGGACCTGTTCCTGGACGACTGCCATCTGACGCAGCGCGGTCACTCAGTGCTGGCCCAGGACGTCGCGACCACCCTGCGAGAGCTGGGCTGGATCGGTCCCTGAGGTCTACACTCGTGGGCATGGAGCGCTTCGTCCATGCCGACGCTGCCGTGGCCCGGTTCGGGGCGGACCGGGTCGCCCGGTACACCTCCGCGCTCTCCGAGGGGGATCCGCTGGCCGACGAGCTGGTCGCGGTGATCGCCGAGCTGGGGCGCGACGCGGGGATGTCGCTCGTCGACGAGGCGCTGGCGAGCGGACCGCGAGCCGACCACCCCGAAGCGTTGCGGGCCTACATGGATCACCTGGAGTCCTGCCTGGTCGGCGTGGACCACGCCGCCATCGCCCGCGGCGGCACGCTGCTGCGCCAGATGGCCCCCATCGTCATCAGCGTCTTCAAGGGCCGCTCGTTGCCGCTGTCCTATGCGCCGCCCGCAGCGAACAAGCCCCTGATCGCGACGGGCCGGCTTCACGACGACGCCCAGCGCCGACTGGCGGAGACCGGCAAGTTCGCCTTCACGACGGCGATGCCGGGTGGGCTCGAGCGGTACGGCGAGAGCTTCCGGATCACGGCCCGTGTCCGACTGATGCACTCGGCGGTGCGGCGCCGCCTGGCCCCCGACTGGAACGCGGGCTGGGGGACGCCCATCTGCCAGGCCGACATGGCCTACACCATCCTGCTGTTCAGCACCGTCATCCTCGACGGGCTGCGTCAGGTGGGCGTTCGGGTCTCGGACGCGGACGGCGCCTGCATCATGCAGCTCTACGCGCTCGTCGCGCGGCTGATCGGCGTGCGCGAGGACCTTGTCTGCTCGACCGAGGCCCAGGGACACGACCTGTTCGAGCTGTACCAGATGACGTCAGCGCCACCGGACGACGACGCCCGCAAGCTGATGAAGGCGCTGCTGGAGAGCCACCCTCCGCTCCAGGCGCACTACTACCGCGGCGTCGCGCGGGGGCTCCTGGGGCCCGGACTCGCGGCGCAGATGGGGGTCTCGAACGGTGAGCTGGCCTGGTACCGCGGCCTCGAGGAGCTCGCGTCCCGCGCCTATCGCCTCGCCGAGGTGGCGCGGGTGCAGGACCTGATGGCCCAGGCCAACACCCACATCGTCGAGCTCCTGGTCCGGATGGAGCTGGGTGACCGTCCGGCGAGCTACGACCCACCGGTTCGCTGAGGAGATGTGGATGTGGTGCTTGATCACGAGCGCATGGGCCCTGGAGCCCGAGGCCGTCCCGAACCCGCGCGACGAGGGGGGCTGGGTGGTCGACCTGGCCGAGGTGCTCTCCGATGCGGACGAGGCCCAGCTGAACGAGCGGATCACGGCGCTGGAGCGGGACACCACGGTCGAGGTCGCGGTGGTCACGGTCGACTCGGTCTCGGGCACGCCCAAGGAGTTCGCGACGGGCCTCTTCAACCACTGGGGTATCGGAAAGGCGAGCAATGACAACGGGTTGCTCGTCGTTCTCGTGATGGAACAGCGGCGGCTTGAGATGGAGACCGGGTACGGCCTCGAGGCGACGCTGCCCGACAGCTGGCTCGGCTCGATGCAGGTGCAGCACATGGTGCCGCTCTTCAAGAACGGCGACTTCGGACAGGGCCTGGTGGTCGGCGTCGAGGCGATCGATGCGCGCGTCCGCGGGGACACGACGGTCCACGATGGCGTCGCGGGCGCCACGGCTGGCCGGCCCGACGTGCCGGTCGACCCGATGGTCCCCATTGGGGGCATCGCGCTGTTGGCGCTCGTGGGTGGCGGTGTGGTCTATGGGCGGGCGAAACACAAGCGGAACCGGCAGTGCGACAAGCACGGTGACCTCGTCGACATGGTCAAGCTCGACGAGGTCGAGGACGACGCCCACCTGACTGAGGGCCAGCAGGCCGAGGAGTCCCTGGGGAGCGTGGACTACGACGTGTACGCCTGCCCACAGTGCGACGAGACGCGCATGTTCACCGACAACAAGTGGTTCTCTGGGTACGGCAACTGCCCGAGCTGCGCGAACAAGACGGCCAAGACCTCGAGAAGCACGGTGGTTCCAGCTACCTACACGTCATCCGGGTACGGCGAGGCGAGCACCATCTGCCTGCACTGCGACCACAGCTCGACGAGCACGTACAACATCCCGATGAAGGTCCGGTCCACGTCGAGCAGCAGCAGCGGCGGAGGCGGCTTCAGTGGGGGCGGTGGCGGGAGCTTCGGCGGCGGCTCCAGCGGCGGAGGCGGAGCGGGCTCGAGCTGGTAAGGCGCTTGAACCGTTCAGGTCTTCGCGGACTCGACGGCACGTAGGATGGCCTCGGGCGTGGCGGGTGCGGGCAGATCGAACCCGCTGTCGCCGAACGCGGAGACCGCGTTCCGGAGGGCGTGCAGGACGCTCATGGCCAGCATGAACGGGGGCTCGCCCACGGCCTTGCTGCCGTGCACGACGCCGGGCTGCGGAGCGCGCTGGAGCAGGTGGACGCGGAAGTCGACCGGCACGTCGCCGACGGCGGGGATCTTGTACGTCGACGGCCCGTGCGTGATGCAGCGGTTGTCGTCGTCGAACAGGACCTCCTCGCAGGTGACCCACCCCATCCCCTGGACGAACCCGCCCTCGACCTGGCCGACGTCCACCGATGGCACCAGCGAGTCGCCGCAGTCGTGCAGGATGTCGACCCGCAACACCCGGTGCATCCCGGTCAGGCCATCGACCTCGACCTCGGAGACCGCGGCTCCATAGGCGAAGTAGTGGAAGGGTGTCCCGTGCCCGGCGTCCCGATCGTAGGCCACGCCGGGGGTGGCGTAGAAGCCGGTCGCCGAAAGGGAGACCTGCCGGACCCAGCACTGGGTGGCGAGGTCGGCGAACGCCATGTGGCCGTCGGGGCCGACCACCAGACCGTCTTCGAACGTCGCCGGGGCACCGACGGTCTCCTCGGCGATGGGCCGCATGCGCTCGCGGATGTGCTCGCAGGCCGCCTTGACGGCCTGGCCGTTCAGGTCGGACCCGCTCGAGGCTGCGGTCGCCGAGGTGTTCGGGACCTTGTCCGTGGCGGTCGCCATGTGACGGATCTGGCCGGGCGGGACGCCCAACTCGTCGGCACAGATGGCGAGCATCTTGGTGTACAGGCCCTGGCCCATCTCGGTGCCGCCGTGGTTCAGCTGCACCGAGCCGTCGGTGTAGACGTGGACCAGGGCGCCGGCCTGGTTCAGCAGCGAGGCGGTGAAGCTGATGCCGAACTTCAAGGGCGTGATCGCGAGGCCACGCTTCGTGAAGCGGGTGCGCTCGTTGGCCTTGTCGATGATGAGCCGGCGCGCCAGGAAGTCGGAAGAGTCGAACAGTTCGGACCAGATACGCTCGAGTCGATTGTGCTCGACGGGGATGACCTGGCCGTACGGGGCGCGGTCTCGAGGTGCGGCGCCGTAGAAGTTCCGCCGTCGGATCTCGGCCGGGTCGAGGCCGAGCGCCGCCGCGCCGGCGTCCATCACGTCTTCGATGACGAGCATGCCCTGGGGGCCGCCGAAGCCGCGGAACGCGGTCTTCGACTTCGTGTTCGTGCGGTAGCCCTGTCCGACCAGGTGCAGGTTCTCGATGAAGTAGGCGTTGTCGAGGTGGAAGAGCGCCCGGTCGAGGATGGGCCCCGTCAGGTCTGTGATCCAGCCGCCGTCGCAGTGGACGCGTGCGTCCAGCGCCGTGATGCGGCCGTCGGCGTCGAAGCCGGCGCTCCAGATGGTCCAGAACGGGTGGCGTCCCCCGGTCTGGCGCATGTCGTGGTCCCGGTCCACGACGAAGCGGACCGGGCGTCCGGTGACCTGGGCGCCCAGCGCGGCCAGGACCGCGTAGTTGGTCGCCTGGGACTCCTTGCCGCCGAAGCCGCCGCCCAGGCGGGGAACCTCGCAGACGACCGCATTGGCGGGGAGTGCCAGGACCGACGCGACCATCTTCTGGATCTCGGTCGGGTGCTGGGTCGAGCTGACGACGTGGATGCCGCCGTCGACGACCGTGGCCTGGGCCGCCTGGGTCTCCAGGTAGAAGTGGTCCTGTCCACCGTTCCGGGTGGTGCCGTCCACCGTGACGTGCGCCGAGGCGAGCGCGGCGGGAGAGTCGCCTCGCTGGATGACGTGCGGCGTCGTCAGGACCTGCTTCTGGGCGAGCGCCTCGCCCAGGGTGCGGATGGGCTCGGTGGCCTCGATCTCAACGACGACCGCCGCGGCGCCGGCCCGTCCGGCCTCGGGGGTCTCGGCGTACACCACCGCGACCGCCTGGGCGGGGAAGTGGACCTCGTCGAGGGCCAGGACCGGCTCGTCGTGCACGATGGGACCCACCAGCGGGCTGCCAGGAATGTCGTCAGCGAAGAGAACCGCAACGACACCAGGCACTTGTCGTGCCTTCGTCGCGTCGCGAGAGACGATGCGTCCGGCCGCCACGCCCGACTCCACCACGCAGGCGTGCAGAAGTCCGGCGGGCCGGGGCAGGTCGTCGACGTAGCGGGCGCCGCCGGTGACGTGGAGCGAGGCCGATGCGTGGGGGGCGGGCTTGTGGAGGACGCTCATGGGTGCTCCGCCACGAACTTGCGCAGCAGGTTCTTCGCGACCGTGTCGCGGTACCAGGCCGTGCCGCGGTGGTCCGAGAGGGGGGTGAACGCCATCTTCGCGAGCGCGGCTTCGACGGCGCCCTCGTCCCAGGTCTGGCCGACGAGCTCGTCCTCGACGGGCTGGGCCCGCTGTGTCGTGGCGGCCATCCCGCCGTAGGCGAGACGGGCGGCGGTCACGACCCCGCCCTCGACGGTGACCGAGAGGCCGGCGCAGACGGCGGAGATGTCGAGCTCCCGGCGCTTGCTCACCTTGTAGGCTGCCAGGCGCGTCCCAGGTCCGGGACGGGGGATGCGAACGCCCGCCAGGACCTCGCCCGGTCGGAGCGCAGTCTTCCGGTAGGCCAGGAAGAAGTCGTCGATGCCGACCAGTCGTTCCTCGGTCCGCGAGGCCAGGACCAGCGAGGCATCCAGGGCCATGAGCACCGGCGCGAGATCGCCGATAGGGCTGGCATTGCACAGGTTTCCGCCGATCGTGGCGCGGTGCTTGATCTGTCGAGAGGCGAAGTACCGCAGCATCTGCGCGAGCACCGGGAGCTCGGCTCGGGCCCAGGCCTCGAGGTCCGTCAGGCGCGTCGTGGCGCCGATGGCGAAGCCGTCATCCGACGCGGCGCAGCCCGACAGGGGCAGCGCCTCGACCGAGATGACCGCGGGCCAGCTCGACCGGCGCTTGGTGATCTCGAGCCCGACGTCTGTCGTGCCGGCGACGATGCGGTGCTCGGGGTGGGCGTCGAGCGCGTCCCACAGTCCGCCCATGGTCGTCGGCTGGACGAAAACCCGCCCATCGACCTCGCACACGAGATCCCGGGCGATACCGGTGTCTTCCGCCTCGGTGAGTGCGTCGGTGGGCACGGTGCCGGCCACCTCGTCCAGCGCGTCGCGGATGGGCCTGTACCCGGTGCAGCGGCACAGGTTGCCGCAGATCTGGTCGTCCTTGTCCGCTGGTGACATCTCCGGCCGATGGCAGGCCTCGGCCAGACTCATGACGAAGCCCGGTGTGCAGTAGCCACACTGCGAGCCCAGCCGGTCGACCATCGCATCCTGGGCCGGGTGCAGGCCTTCCGCATCTTGGAGCCCCTCGACGGTCCAGACCTGGAGGCCGTGCAGGGCGGGCACCAGCTGGAGGCAGGAGTTCACGGCCCGCAGGGTCCCGCCGGGCTCGCGGACGACGACCGTGCAGGCGCCGCAGTCGCCCTCGGCGCAGCCCTCCTTCGTCCCGGAGAGGCCCTGGCCGCGGAGCCACCAGAGCAGGGTGGTGGTGGGGGCGACCTCGGTCTCGACGAGTCGCCCGTTCAGCTCGAAGCGGATCATCCGCGGATGCTACCCGACGAGGGTGCGGACCTCGCCGTTGGCGAGCTTCAGGGCGACCACACGGTGGTGGTTGGTGTCGGCGACGAGCAGGAACTCGCCGAGCAGCGTGCAGCCGCCTGGCTCGCTGAACCCGTCGGCGATGGTCCGCGTCGCGCTCCCCGGCAGCTCGACGCGCTTGATCTTGTTGTTGAACGTGTCGGCCACGAAGATCGCTCCCGGCCTCGCGGCCAGACCCAGGGGGTGCTGCATCAGGACCTCCTGGCCCATGCCGTCCAGGTCCCCGAAGTCGAAGAGCCCCTTGCCGAGCACCGTCCCGACCGTGCCCTCCGACAGGTCGTAGACCCGGATCGAGGAGGTCTCCGAGTCCGCCCAGAACAGGTAGCGGCCCATCAACACCATCGAGCTGGGCTGGGCGAGGGCGGCCTCGTCGGCCTTGCCGTCCACGTGGTTCTCGCTCCCGGAGCCGATGAACGGATGGATGCGGTCCTCGTCTGCGGACAGGAGCCAGATCTGGTGTGAGCCCGCCATCGCGACGAAGACGTGGCCCTGGGTCGCGACCACGTCCCAGGGTGAACGCAGCGGCGTCGCGCGGGCCGAGCCGGGGGAGAAGGTGCTGCCCAGCTCGCCGGTCCCGGCGACGATCGTGTCCTCGCCGGCCCGGGGAGCAGCGCTCGCGAGGTCGATGGCATGGACGGTGTGGTCCTCGGTGTCCGCGACGTACAGGGTGCTCCCCTCACGGTCCACGCCCTGGGGGCCCGCGAAGCCGCGGATCACCTGGGTCTCGGTGAGGCTCGGCCAGCCCTCGTCGTCCCGGTCGACGCGGTACTCGACGACGCGTCCGTGGCCGGTGTCGCTGATGTAGACGCGGGCGTCGGCGCTGAACGGGTCCTCGCCGCGGGCCTGGCCCAGGTCGTTCGGCCAGGCCTGGACCTTGCCGGGGTGCCGGAGCTCGGTCGTGGAGTCGGGCAGCGCGCGCGCGGTCCACGTCGACGGCGCCAGGTCGGCCTCGTGCTCGTCGAGCAACGTGAGGATCTCGGCCTCGAGCGCCTCGAACGTCGCCTCGCCGGGCTTCTGCCACGCGATGCATCCCGTGGGGTCGACCACGGCCACGGTGGGCCACGACTTCACGGCGAACTCGCTCCACACCGTGTGCGTGGGGTCGTTCACCACGGGGTGCCGGACGCGGTGGCGGTCGATGGCCGCCTGCACCCGGTTCGGGTCGTGCTCGGCCGTGAACTTGGCCGAGTGGACGCCGATCACCACGACGGGCGCGTCCTCGAAGCGCTCCTCGATGCGCTCGAGCACGGGCAGGACGTGCATGCAGTTGATGCAGCAGTAGGTCCAGAAGTCCAGCACCACGATCTGGCCCGCGGTGTCCACGGGGCCGCCGTTGAGCCAGGCGCTGGGGTCGGTCGGCAGGGCGGGGGCGTGGACACGCACCTTGCGGACCGGCTTGGGTCGCTCGGCCAGCTGCTTCCGCAGCGTCGCGGCCTTCTTCGTGGGCACGAGGCAGGTCCCGCGCTCGCAGACGAACGCGGTGCCGTCGAGGCCCTCTCGCCCGCTCATCCACGGGAACAGCTCGGCGTCGACCGGACCGGCGACTCGGACGGCGAGCGGCGTGTAGGTCTGCCGGAGCTCCTCGATCAGCTCGGGGGGCTCGCCGACGAGGCCGATCTCCAGCGCCCGGCCGGTCTGCATCGCCGCGGCGATGGTCTCCAGGCCCAGGGCCCGAGGCGCACGCTCCAGCAGCGGCTGCAACGACTCCAGGATGGTGCGGGCCGCGTCGCCCAGATCGGTGCGTCCGCACAGCAGCTCGAGCCTGGAGAACGCCAGGGCGCAGACGCTGTTCCCGCTCGGGGTCGCGCCGCCGAACGGGGCCTTCGAGCGCGACACGAGCGTCTCGTTGTCGCTCCCCGACAGGAAGAGGCCACCGCCCTTGCTGTCCCAGAACAGCTCGATGGTCCGGTCGGCGAGCGAGAGCGCCTCGCGCACCCAGCGGCGGTCCCACGTCGCCTCCCACAAGGCGAGCAGGCCGGCCAGCAGGTTCGCGTGGTCGTCGAGGAAGCCCTTGGCGCCCAGCCGGTCGTCCTTCCACGTGCGGTGGAGGCGTCCGTCGGGGCTCATCGGGCCGAGCAGGACCTCGGCCGCAGCGCAGGCGGCCGCGACGTAGCGGGGCTCCTGGAGCACGTCCCCGGTGCGAGCCAGCGCCTGGATCATCAGGCCGTTCCAGGACGCGACCACCTTGTCGTCTCGCGGCGGGGGCGTCCGGATCGCGCGCGCCGCGAACAGCTTGGGGAGCGCGTCCCCGAGCAGCGTCCGGTCGGCCTCCGGCAGCGTCTCGAGCGGGGACTCCAGCCTCAGGACGCTGGCTCCGTGCTCGAAGGTGCCTTCGGGTGTGACCTGCAGGAGCGCGCAGACGCGCAGGCCGTCGAGCACCCCCACGACCTCGCGGATCTCCTCGGGCGTCCAGATGAAGAACAGCCCCTCGACGCCGTTGGTGTCGGCGTCCTGGCTCGCGGCGAAGGCGCCGCTCTCGAGCGTCATCTCCCGCACCGCCCACTCGCAGCTCTCGCGCGCGATGCGGGCGTGGTGGGCGTGGCCGGTCACCAGCCAGGCGTCCACGTACAGCGGCACCAGCTGGCCGTTGTCGTAGAGCATCTTCTCGAAGTGGGGGACGCGCCACTCGGCGTCCACCGAGTACCGGGCGAACCCGCCGCCCAGGACGTCGTACATGCCGCCGCGGGCCATCGCGTCCAGCGTCGCGGTCGCCGTCCGCAGGCTGCGCGCGTCCCCGGTCGTGTGGTGGTGGGCGAGCAACAGGGCCAGGCTGCCGCAGGGCGGGAACTTCGGCGCCTTGCCGAATCCGCCCCACCGGGCGTCGAAGTCCCGCTTCAGCGCGTCGGTCGCCGTCCCGAGCCAGTCGCCGCCGAGCGGACCGGTCGAGGCGGGCAGGCGGCCGGTCTGCTCCAGGTGCTCCATGACCTGGCCGGTGACCTGGTCCACGCGGTCTCGCATGTCGCTGTACTGACCCGAGACGTACGCCATCACCTGCTTGAACGAGGGCATCCCTCGCCGGTCGTCGGGCGGGAAGTAGGTGCCGGCGTAGAACGGCTTGCCCTCGGGCGTCAGGAAGACGGTCATCGGCCAGCCGCCGGAGCCGTTCTGGAACGCCTGGACCGCGCGCATGTACAGCTCGTCGACGTCCGGTCGCTCCTCGCGGTCGACCTTGATGTTGACGAACAGCTCGTTCATCACTGCGGCCGTCGCCTCGTCCTCGAAGCTCTCGCGCTCCATGACGTGGCACCAATGGCAGGCCGAGTAGCCGACGGACAGCAGGATGGGCTTGTCCTCGTCCTTCGCCTTCTGCAGCGCCTCGTCGCCCCAGGGGTACCAGTCCACCGGGTTGTGCATGTGCTGGCGCAGGTAGGGACTGGTCTCGTCCTGGAGTCGGTTCACAAGAGGCCTCTACTGACGGTCGGTGATGACGAAGTCGACGCGTCGGTTCTGGTCCCATGCCTCGGGAACATTGCGCGGATCGAGGGGGCGACTCTCGCCGTACCCCTCGGCCACGAGGCGGTCCGCGGACACGCCCTTCTGCACCAGGTAGCCGCGAACGGCGTTGGCGCGGGCCTTGGACAGCCGCTGGTTCCGGGCGTCGTCGTCCCGGCTGTCGGTGTGGCCCTCGATGCGGATCCGGTTGAGCTCGGGGTGCTCGAGGATGACCGTCGCGATGTCGTCGAGCAGCGCGTAGCTCTCGGGCAGGATCGCGGCCTTGCCAGTGCTGAAGTAGATGCTGTCGCCGATCTCGATGCGGGTGTCGGTCACCCGGATGGTGGTGGGCTCGAGCGTCAGCGTGACGACGCTCGCTCTGCCGGCGTCGACGTCCACCTGGGTCGAGCGCGGCAGGTAGCCCTCCGCCATCGCGGCCACGCGGTAGGTGCCGGCCGTGACCGCGGTCGAGGGCCGGTCTCCCTGGTCTTCGTTGTCCAGGACCCACTTGGCGCCGGCGATGGCGCGCCCGTCGGGGTCGACGATGCGGGGCTCGATGAACCCGGGGTCCTCGAGCGTGAGGGTCTCGGTGAGCTCGATGGGGGGGCCCTCGGGCACCACGATGGTGAACGTGCCCTGGAGCACCCCGGTCCCGTCGGCGACGACCACGTGGGTGCCGGCCTCGAGGTTGATGCCCTCGTCCGAGTACGGCGCCCCGTCCACGGTCACGATGGTCTGCAGGACGGGGATGCCGTCCAGGTCCTGGAAGCGCAGGGTCACGCGCGTGGGCTCGGGGCAGCCGTCCTCCTCTCGCCAGCCGTCGCCGTCCTCGGGCACGGTCGGGCAGACGTCGCGGTCGTCGGTCAGGCCGTCACCATCCCGGTCGCCAGCCGCTCGCTCGGGCTCGTAGGCGACCACCCACACGGCGCGGGCGCGCGGGACGCCGATGCCGGTGGAGAGGCCCTTCGAGAGCGCCAGGCGGGTCTGGAATCGCACGCCGAGGTCGACCCAGCCGCTGGCGGTCAGCTCCATCTGTCGGCTGGCCGGTCCGCCCTGGATGCCGAAGGCCGAGGTCCATTCGACGGCGCCCCCCACGGTGTCCTCTCCGAGCCAGGCCGCGCCGGCTCGGAGCAGCACCTGGTCGTCCCAGACGAGCGTCTCGGTCTCGACGCGAGGGACCCCGCGGTAGCCCAGGTTGCCGGCGATCAGCCAGTCGCCGACGAGCTGATCGCCGATCGCCGACAGCTCCCAGCCGATGCCTTCGTGGCCCAGTCCGGCCGCCGTCGCGACCGGCAGGGAGACCCCGCCGGTGAACGCCAGACCCAGCACCTGCTCGTCGCGCTCGAGCGCCGTGCCTTTCAGCTCGAAGTCCAGGTTCCCGCGTCCGCGGTCGTCGCCCTCGCCCGACAGGAAGGCGTAGTAGGGGAAGCGCGTCCCGAGCCGGAACCGGCCGAAGGTGGTGGCCGCGAGCGTGTCCTCGCGCTGGACGTGCCCGATGAGCACCGTCCGCTCGCCCTGCGGATCCGTGTAGACCAGGGGGCGAGCCGAGTAGCTGAACAGTTCCCGGGCGTTGGAGTGCCAGCGCTCGCCGTGGCCGGACTCGTCGACCTGGATCATCCAAGGGTTGTCGATGGATGGCCGGAAGCTGTCGGCCGCGATGGGGGGCAGGTCCTGGGCCAGGGCGGCGCCGATCCAGATCATCGCCGCCTCCGAAGCAGGACCAGCGCGAACAGCGCCCAGATCGGAGTGGCTGCGGTGGTGGACGAGCAGCCCGTGCAGACGCCCCCGGAGTAGCCGCTGGTCGAGCCGTCGAGTCGCTCACAGACCGTGCGCGATGACGGCGCCAGCAGGCGGAAGGACGCGTCCTGCTGGTCGAGCGTGTAGAAGCCGAGGGGGCCCGGGGGGTGCGGCCCGTCCATCGCCAGCTGCTCGACCTCGTCGACGAAGACGCGCAGCCGGCCGACGTCGCCGCTGATCCGCACCGTGTACAGCTCGTCGGGGACCCAGCCGACGTCACTGAGATCCCCCAGGCCGCCGAGCTCGGCCACCGCTCCCGTGTGGCACCAGAGCTCGCTCGCCGTGGCGTCGGGCTGGACCAGCGACAGGGCGAGGCCCTCGGGCGCGAGGCCGCAAGTCTCGGAGCCGTCGCGGCCCTTCCAGTCGAACAGCAGGAACGGTCGGTCGAGCTCGCCCAGGGTCCAGCCGATGAAGCCGTCGCCGCGGGGATCGGACACGCGCACGTCGAACACGATGTCCGCGTCGCCCAGCTGGGCCTCGCTCAGGAACACGCCGGGCCCGGCGTTCAGGAGCTGGGTGGCCTCGGTCTTGTCGCTGCTGAAGAACCAGGACGACTCGGCCAGCCCCAGGTCGTCGGCGAACGTGATGTCGTCGTCGAGCCGGATCGACAGGTCCTCGCAGACCCAGCCCGGCTCGAGCTGGCAGTCGAGGTCGCACCCGTCCTCGTCCCGCAGGTTGCCGTCGTCGCACGCCTCGCCCTCGTCCAGGACCAGGTCGCCACAGTCGGCCCAGGCAGCGGTGAGCAGGAGGAACGGCACGGCCCCCTCTAACTTCTACAGGTCGACCTCGACCTCGGCGCCGTCGCGCTCGACCACCAGCGTGACGCCGGGGCCGGCGTAGTTCTCGAGCAGCATGGTGGTCATGGTCTGGTCCCACCCCCCGATGACGCTCGCCGGATCGGTCCCGAAGATCTGCACCCCGCTCAGTCGGTCGCCTTCCTGGAGGCCCGCCTCGGACGCGCTCCCGCCGTCGTCGACGGCGTCCACGACCAGGTCTCCCTCGTCGGTCACGAGCTCGAAGCCGTGCTCCTTCAGCAGGTCGTCGTCGCCGTGCATGAGCTCGACCACGGTGTTGGCCTCGCCGTCGACGACGGTGACCTCGTGCTGGTCGAAGGGGTTCATGCTCGTGAACACCTGGTAGGTGCCGTCCTCGAGCCCGTACATGACCCACTTGCCTTCGGGGCCGGAGAACGCGTTCCCCATGCTCGGCATGGCGCCGTCGGGGCCCATGCCGTTGGACTGGGCGCCGGCGACCTCTTGCACGGCCGAGACCGGGACGTTGGGCTTGCCCTCGCCGGTCAGGCCGTCCAGCACGACGCCCTCGATCATCCCGCCTCCGGTGAGCTCGATGTCGCCCAGGTCGACCACCTGGTCGCGGATCTGCGAGGTCCCTGCGCTGCGCTTGGTGTTGCCGGCGGTGATGTCGACCATCCACTGGCCCTCGCGCAGCCCGATGAACTGGAACCGACCCTCGGGGTCGCAGTCCTGGGCACGCACGCCGCTGATGCCGGTGAGCAGGTCGCTCTGCTTGACCGGGATGAAGACGGCCGTGGCCATGCAGCCGGCCGGCTCGCCGTCGACCAGCACGCGACCGATGATCGCGCCGTCGTAGCGGAAGTCGAGCCAGGCCTCGGTGTCCTCGGGCTCGACCCGGACCGCCTCGCCCGAGGCCCGGATGGCGGAGACGCCCTCGGGGCAGCGGCAGCTGACGGGGTCCGCCTTGGTGTCGCAGGGCTCGCCGAAGGGGACCCAGGGGTGGGTGCACATGACCAGGCCCAGGTCCTGGCACGAGTCGTTCTCCAGGCCGGCGCAGTAGACGGTGACGGCGCGGTCGGGGGCCAGCACGAAGTCCTGGAACGCCTCGTCGTCGTCCTTGCTCACGCGCAGCACGGTGGTGTCGGACTCGTAGCCGTCCTTGTCGGCGGTCACGAGGTTCAGCCGGTCGGGGTCGATGAGCATCCCGTAGGTGCCGTCCGAGCCGGTCATCGTCGAGTCGTCGGCGGCGTCGATGTCGACCTCGTCGAGCGGCAGGCCGTCGAGGTCCGTGACCACGCCTTCGAGCCAGACCCCGTCGACGAGCTGGAGCGTGACCTCCTGGGTGGTCAGCGTGTCGACGTCATCGCGCGTGGCGGTGGGGTAGCCCTCGACCTCGGCGCTGACCCGAGCGATGCCACAGCTCAGGGCCTCGAACTCGGCGGCTCCGTCCTCGATGTCGCGGTACTTCCGCCCGCTCCAGCCGATCGCGGTGTTCACCTTGGCGTCCGCCTCGCCGTCGACGGGCTCCCCCTTGGGATCGACGACGAGCACGGTCAGCGGGCAGACCTGGGGGATGACGAAGCGCAGGTCGGTGGTGTCCTGCGAGATCGGGACGTCGTCCGGCTGGCTCGCCACGTGGGGCTCGACCTCGACGGGGCCCTCGACCTCGACCGCAAATGTGCCGTCGGGGCCGGTCTCGGTCAGGGTCTCGACGTCGTTCGGGCCGTCGAAGTCCACAGTGATGCCCTCGGCCGGGCTGCCGTCCTCGTAGACGACCACGCCGGAGATCGAGATCAGGCCGACGGTGGTGGGGGTCGTCCGCGTGATGACCGTCTCGTGGCGGCGCTCGACGATCTCGACGGGCGCCGGCTCGGGCGTCATCGCGTTTCCGTACAGCAGGATGACCCCACCGACGGTGATCGCCGCGAGCACGAGGAACACGACGGCGACGTGCCAGAAGCGAATCTTCACGGTGTCATCTTCACAGGGGGAACCTACGATCAGAGCGGGATGTCGAGGAGCGCATCTTCGCGCTCCACCACCAATACGACGCCGGACCCGTCTGTGTTCTCCAGGACCCATCTCGTCGCCTCGTCGGAGAACGAGGGAGCCCATGACAGGACGTCGATCCCGGCGACCGTCACGCCGAGCAGGATGTCGCCCGAGGCCAGGCCGGCGTCCGCTGCGCCACCGTCCGGGTCGAGCTCGGAGACGACCAGATCGCCGCTCTCGTCGGTCGCGACCGCGAAGCCCTGCTCGTCCAGGAGCGAGCCCTCGCCGGTGGTCAGCTGCACGGTGTGGTGGCTCCCGTCGGTGACATGGACGACGTGCCGGTCCAGCGGCTGGCTGGCACAGAAGACGTCGTAGGTGCCGTCCTGGAGCCCGGTCAGCTCCAGCACGCCGGCGTCGGGATCGCTCATCCCGCCGGCTCCGATCGGGTTGGCCGAGCCGCGCCCCCGGCGGTTGGCCGCGATGGGCTCCCACCCCGCGGGCTCGCCCGTCAGGCCGTCGACGACCTCGACGGTGATTCTGCCGCCATCGGAGAGATCGATGGTGCCCAGGTCCTGGACGTCCGCCTGGACGAGCACGTCGTCTTGGGGCCAGCGCCCATCGCGCGAGTAGATCTCGACCGCCCATCGGCCTGGGTCGAGGCCCAGGATCTCGAACGTGCCGTCCTCCTCACAGCGCCCCGAGCGCGCGTGGAGACCGCCTCCGATCAGGTCCATCCCGACGTCCGGGATGCGCAGCGCGCCGTACGAGCAGCGGAATGGCGCATCGTCCCGCTCGACCCGGCCGCGCACGCCCCCGGTGGCGGTGAAGTCGAGCCAGGCCGCCTCGTCCCCCGTCTCGACGGAGACCGAGCGCCCACCGCCGCGGATGGCCGCTTCGCCGGTGGGGCACGCACAGACCGTCGGCTCGGCGCCGCGACAGGGCTCGGCGACCGGCACCAGTGACGACGTGCACATCACCGGGAAGACCGTCTTGCAGGAGTCCTCAGGCAGGCCGGCGCAGTAGACGTCGACCAGGCGGTATCGCATGAGCGTGAAGTCGACCTGGAGCTCGGGAATGCCGGCCAGGACGGTCACGTCACGGCTGGCGTCCAGGATGTCGAGCGCGTGCCCTGATGCGTACAGGCGCCAGTCACCGGGGGCGAGTCGCAGCTCGTAGGTGCCGTCGGGTCCGATCGGCGCCTTCGCCTGGGTGTAGGTCGCGCGGACCGAGCCGCCGTCCAGGAGCTCGCCGTCGCTGGACCGGACCGTCCCGTGGACACGGGTGCCGCGGACCAGGGTCATGGTGTGGTGAGCCGAGCCCTCGAGCTCGGTGTGCAGCACCGACAGCGCCAGTCCGTCCGCCTCGGCCGACAGGGTCAGCCGGCCACACTGGGCCAGCGGCATCTCGACCTGGCCGTCGGCGTCCGTCGTCTCTTGCTGGTACGCGGGACGAGGGAACTCCGTGCTGAAGACGCGCACCGACACCGTCGCGTCGGCCAGCGGGCCGTCGGGTCCCAGGACCTTGACCGTCAGCGGGCAGACGGGGGCGACCACGAAGTCGACCTCCTCGTTCTCACCCTCGACGATGTGGTTCAGCGGCATCGCCGCCAGGTTGCGGACATGCGCCATGCACGAGCGCTCGACCTCGCCGCGGAACCGCCCGTCGGGCCCGGACACCAGCCGGTCGTCGTTGCAGCCCACCACGACGCCCTCGACGGGGTCGTCCTCGCTGGTCAGGATGCGTCCGGCGATGGTGAACGCCCCCGCGGACGTCGCCAGCGTGGTTCGTTCCGTGACCGGCCGTTCCTTCTTCTCGTTCCCGAGCGTGGGCTCGTCCGGGCGGACGGCGCCCAGGTACAGGCCCACCAGACCGCACAGAAGGAGGACGAGCCCGATCGCAGCGATGGCGACCGGGCGCGACGTGGTCACAGCTTGTAGGCGACCTGGCGCGTGAACAGCGGCTCGGCCTGACCCGCGGCGCTGCTGGTCTTGCCGATGCGGAGCTCGAGCGAGCCGCTCTCGGCGGGCACAGGCACCAGCATCTTCACGAAGACCAGCGTCGGACCGGCCTTGGCGATGGCGTCGCTCGTGACCTGCTGGCGGCTCTCGGCGATCTTCATGCCGTCGGCGTAGACCTCGCCGACGACCCAGTAGGCGCGGCCCTCGAAGTCCCCGGCGTTGCGAGCCACGAGGATCGGCAGCTCGACCACGACCGAGTCCCGGTCGGCGAAGACGACGGCGGCCTCGTAGTTGTCGGCGAGCGGGTTCTTCCCGACGACGGTGTAGGGAAGCGCGGTGGCCTTGTTCGTCCCGATCGACGTGTTGCGTCGGCCGAGCTCGGGTGCCGGACCGGGGTCCCGCTCGCTGGGGGGAGGCGCGTCCTCCCAGTCACCGAAGTCGTCGTCCTCGTCGACGTCGAAGTCGGTCGCGTCGATGGCCTCGGCGGCCGTCTTGGCAGCGGCTTCGTCGCCGGCCTCGAGGAAGGAGAAGTCGTCGTCGTCGTCGTCGTCCTGCGCGAGCGCGGGACCGGCGAGGAGGGCGAGCAGGAGCAGGTTCATCCGGAACTCCGCATGCAGGAGGAGGTGTCTCGGCCGAGCAAGATAAGGGGTCGAGCCAACGCCTGTCCATCCTCCAGGGATCCAGTTGCCTCCTCGCTCTCCCGGCTCGAACCCGTATCTGACGGCCTGGAAGCGACGTCGAGCCAACCGCAGACGGGCGGAGGGGTGGCTCCCGATGCTGCTCCCGCTCGTCCCGCTGGTGGGCCTGATCCTGGCCGGTCCGCTCGTCGAGCCCGTGTTCATGGGCTTTCTGGAGTCCGGCCGGATGGGCCAGGGGGTCGCCGGTCTCGGGCTGAGGCTGGGGCTGCTGGCCTGCGGAGCCATGTCGCTCGCGACCTACACCGCGCTGGTCCGCGGGCCCGAGCGCGCCGTGCTCGATCCGCACCCCGCCGACGCTGGCGCGCTGCTGCGGTACCTCGTGATCCGGACGGGCTGGGAGCGGCTGGGCTGGATCGTGGCGGCCGCCGCGCTGGTACTGCCGGTCCTCCGCGTCGATCCGCTCGCCTGGGCACTGACCGTCTGGGTCGCGGCGATGGGCTGGCTCATCGGTCTCTGCGGTGGCTTCCCGGTCCACCTGGGCAGCGTCTGGGCGGCGGAGAGTCCGGCGCTCGCCGGCGTCATGAACCTGCTGCGTGGCAACAACCCGCGGCTCCAGGCGGCGCTGATCTACGGGCCCGGCGTGGCGTTTGGCCTTGGAGCCGTCGGTGTCTGGACCGCGGCGACGGGGGCCGAGCTCGTGTTGTCCGGCCAGGCGATCGGCTGGGCGTGGCTCGCGGCTCCGCTCGGCGTCGCGCTGGTCGCCTGGCTCCCGGGCCCTGGGCTCGCTCGGGCCTACCACTTCCGGACGACCCTGCTGCTCGCCGAGATCGACGCCGCGTACGCCGGCCAGGAGGACCCCGCGGAGTCCCTGCGCGTGTACCTGGACTGGACTGTCCGGTTCGCTCCGGCGCCGCTGCGGCTCGAACTCCTGAACGAGCTGCGACACGGCTGGCGTGGGCTTCGGAGCTGGATCACCGGTGCGTGGGGACTCGGCGGACTTTCGGCCCTGTCGGGCTGGAGCGTCGCGCCCGAGGCCCTGCCGCGAACGCTGCTCATCGGAGGAGCCGCGGTCGTGTTCACCGGCGTCGTCGCCATCCGCTTGGAGATGACGGACCCTCTCTGGCTCGACCACGCCTTGCCTCGCCGACTCGGCCGGAAGCTGGGCGGTCGCTTGCTGGCGGTGTTCCTTTGGCTGCAGGGCGCGGTGATCCCCGGCGTGCTCGCGCTCGGCATCCGCCAGGGAGCGGTCGCTGCGGGCGTCCTGGGCTGGCTCGAGCTGCTGGCGCTGGTGATCGCGGCGACGGCGACGGGGGCTTCGCGCTTGCGGGGTCGGGGCCTGCCGCCGTACCTGTTGACCGGCCTGCTGCTCTGGGCCGGCCTCGCGACCGTGTTCGTGAAGGAGGTGACATGAGCGCCATCGTCGTCCAGGCCCTGACCAAGAGCTACGGCGCGACCGAGGTCCTGCACGGCATCTCGTTCACGGTCGAGCCGGGCGAGCTGGTCGCGTTCATCGGGCACAACGGCGCGGGCAAGTCGACGACGCTCAAGATCCTGACGGGCCAGCTGCGCCCCTCGAGCGGATCGGTGTCCGTCGGCGGCGTGGATGTGCTGTCCGACCCCGGCGGAGCCCGCGAGAAGTTCGGGTACGTGCCCGAGGACCCGGCGCTGTACGACTACCTGACCTGTCGGGAGTTCCTGGAGCTGGTGGCCGAGCTGCGGGGTGGGGGCGACCTGGATGCGGCGCTGGGTCTGGCGGCGCTCGGGGACGACGCCGATCGACTGATCCGCGAGTACAGCCAGGGCATGCGGCGACGAACGGCCCTGGCGGCCGCCGTGGTCGGCAAGCCTGGCGTGCTGGTGCTGGACGAGGCGCTCAACGGCCTCGATCCGCCCTCGGCCGCTCGGGTGAAGAGCTTCCTGCGGGCTCGGTGCGACGAGGGCTCGGCGGTGCTGCTCTCCACCCACGTGCTGGAGACGGTCGAGCGCGTCGCCGACCGGGTGGTGATGCTCGCCCACGGCAAGGTCGTGGCGGACGAGCGGGTGGCCGACATCGGGGAGGAGGGCCTCGAGCGGCTGTTCCTCGAGAAGATCGGAGAGTCGGTCAGCTGACCCGGGTCGTCAGACGGCCTCGCCGAACCCCGCCGCATGAAGCTCGGCGTACAGCCCGCCCTTCGCCAGCAGCTGCTCGTGGTTCCCCACCTCGGCGACCTCGCCCCCCTGCAGGACCAGGATGCGATCGGCGGCCGAGATCGTGCTCAGTCGGTGCGCGATGACGATGACCGTCTTTCGCTCGAGGATGCGCGCGATGGCGTCCTGGACCAGCTGCTCGGTGACCGGATCGATGCTCGCCGTGGCCTCGTCGAGGATGATGACGGCGGGGTCGTAGGCCATCGCTCGGGCGAACGTCAGGAGCTGACCCTCGCCGACCGAGACGTTGGCTCCTCGCTGGCGCAGCAGGTGCTCCCAGCTCCCGGGCAGGTGCTTGATGAAGTCGCTGGCGTGCACCAGCTCGGCGGCGTCGGTGAGCTTCGCCTCGTCCACGCGCGGGTTGTCGAGCGCGATGTTGAAGCGGACGGTCTCCGGGAACAGTTGGATGTCCTGGCGGACCGCCGCGACGGCCTGGCGCACGGACCGGAGCGACAGGTCGGTCATCTCGTGCCCATCGAGCTGGATCGAGCCTCGGTAGCCGTCGTAGCTGCGGTCCACGAGCCGGGTCAGCGTCGTCTTGCCGCAGCCCGTGGGCCCGACGATGGCGATGACCTCGCCGGGGTTCACGGTCAGGTCGACGCCCTTCAGGATGTCGTCGCCTTCGTTGTAGGCGAAGCGCACGTCGTGGAGCTCGAGCCGTCCGTCGGCCGCCTCGAGGTCGAGCTCGCCGTCGGGGATGGCGTCGTCGCTGTCCATCAGCCGGAAGATCTTGTCGAGCGCGGCCAGCGCCCTCTGGATGGTCGTGATCTTCTGCGACAGCTCGCGCAGCGGCCGGAAGAGCCGGTTCAGCAGGTCGATGAAGGCCGCCACCAGGCCCGCGGACACGACCGTCGCGATGAGGTCGCCCGTCGCGTACCAGAGCATCAGGGCGATGCACATCGAGCCGATGCCGTCGACCGCCGCGTACATCAGCGCGTCGTAGATGTTCGACTTGATGCACGCGTCCTTGTACGGCGTGTTGAGCCGGATGTAGCGCTCGACGGCGGCGTCCTCGTGGTTGAACAGCTGGAGGATCTCCATGCCGCTCACGCGCTCGGCCATGTACGCGTTGACCGCGGCCAGCGTCTCCCGGATGCGGTTGAACTGGACCCGCAGCTGCCGGCGCAGGACCTCGATGACGATGTAGAGCGGAGGCGCGGCGAGCAGGAGCACCAGCGTCATACGCCACTCGAGCGCGAACATCGAGATGAGCACGCCCGCGACGATGAGGACGTCGAGCAGGATGGTGATGACACCGCCCTTCAGGCTCTCGCCCAGGGCCTCGACGTCCGAGGTGGCCCGGGTCAGGAGCTCGCCCGCGGGCCGCTTGTCGAAGAAGCGCGGCGCCAGGGCCAGCAGGTGCCGGTAGATGCCGTCCCGCAGGCGCAGGATGGTCCGCTCGCCGGAGATTCCGACCAGGGTTGTGTAGACGGTCCGGGCGACGTAGCTGGCGATGACCGCGCCCAGGTAGAGCAGCGCGACGTCGTGCAGTCCGTCGAGCTCGCCGGGGGTGATGTGGTCGTCGAGCGCCCGCTTCATCAGCAGGGGCTGGGCCAGGCTCAGGAGCGCCGTCAGCGGTGTGATGAGGAGCGCGACGATGAACATCGCGGCGTCCGGCTTCGCGTACGGCAGGATGCGAGCGAGGAGCTTCCAGTCCTTGGTGTCTCCCGTGTCCTTCTTCATGCGTCCGCCCTCCCGTCGTCCTGGGCGAGCCAGGCATCTCGGTAGGGGCCGGGGCGCTCGATGAGCTCCAGGTGCGGGCCCTCGTCGACCTTGCGACCGTCGGCCAGCACGACGACCTTGTCCGCGCGAGCGAGCACGCTCATGCGATGCGAGACCAGCAGCGTCGTGGGCCGCCCGCGGTCACCGCGCTCGGACGTCGCGACCTGCTCGAGCGAGTCGATCAGGCGCTGCTCGGTCTTCTGGTCGACGGCCGAGAGCACGTCGTCCAGGACCAGCACGTCGTAGTCGCGGTACAGCGCCCGAGCCAGGGCTGTCCGCTGCCTCTGGCCGCCCGAGAGCATGATGCCGCGCTCGCCGACGATGGTGTCCAGCGCGTCCGGCAGGTGCTCGACGTCCCCGCTGAGCGCCGCCAGCTCGACGCTCGGCTCGACCGGGTCCGAGCCGCCCATCGCGATGTTGTCGCGGATGCTGTCGGAGAAGAGGAACGGGACCTGGGAAGCCACCGCCAGCTTGCGTCGCCAGGCGTCGAGGTCGAGCTTGCGCAGGTCCACGCCGTCGACCTCGATGGTCCCCTCGGGAGGGTTCCGCGTGCGCATGAGGAGCCGCAGGAGCGTCGACTTGCCCGAGCCGGTCTGGCCGTAGATGCCGACGACCGTGCCCGCCTCGATGTCCAGATCCAGGTCCTTGAGCGCGGGCTCCTCGTCGTCCTCGCCGTACCGGTAGGTCAGGCCGCGGATGGCCAGCCCAGGGGCGCCGACGCCCGGTGTGACGGGGTGCGGCAGGTCGGGTCGATCCGGCGTGGCGTACATCAGCTCGTCGATCCGCTCGAGGCTGATCAGACCGCGCTGGAAGACGGAGACGAGCCAGCCGAGGCTCATGAGCGGCCAGAGCAGGTACGCGATGAACGTGATGAACGCGACCAGCTCGCCGACGGAGACCTCGCCCCGGACAGCCATCGGGCCGCCGTACTCGAGCAGCGCCCAGAGCCCGATCCCGCCGGCCATCGCCAGCAGCGGGAAGATGAGGCTGCGGATGATGGACAGCTTGACGTTGGTGTCCATGTACGCGCGGTTGCGGTCGTCCATCCGCTGGATGAACGCGTCCTCGGCGGTGAACCCCTGGATGGTGCCGATGCCCTGAAGGCTGCTCAGGACGTGGTCGGACAGGTCGGCCAGCTGCACCTGTGCGGTCCGCACCAGCGAGTGCATGTTGAAGATGCCCACCTGCAGGATGAGCATCCCGACGAGGATGGGCGCCGTGACGTACAGCGTGAGCGTCGGCGAGAGCGACACCATCTCGCCGCCGGTCAGAAGGAGAGCGAGGGTGACGTTGCAGATCTGGAGCGTGCCGAAGCCCACCAGCGCCCGCAGGAACGCCACGTCGTTCGACGCCCGGCTCACGATGTCGCCGGTCTCCAGGCGCGCATAGACGGCCGGCTGGAGCTTCGTGAGCTGGGCGAAGAGGTCGTTCTTCAGGTGGAACTCGACCAGCCGCCCGGGCGTGAAGAACAGCACGCGCGAGCCCGTGCGCACGGCGATGACCGCCAGGCCCATCAGCGCGATGAGGAGCGCCTCGTGGCGGACCGCGTCGGGGTCGAGGCCCATGGCGTCGATCGCCGCGGCCATGTGCACGGGGATCTGGACCGCCAGCCAGTTGGTCAGCGCCAGGAAGACGAACCCGCCCGCATACCAGGGCAGGTAGGGGAGGGCGTACCTCCGCCCGAACCGTGCGAGGAGCTTCAAGCTGGATCGACCAGGAAGCGATGCTGTGCGAGCAGGCTCCGACCCAGGACGAGCCGGGTCGGGCCGTCGGTGGCGAGCAGGTTGAGGACCGCGTCGACGCGCCGCCCCTCGATGTCCAGGGAGAGCACGACCGAGTCCTGGGCCTGTCCGCGGACGAGCTTCAGCGGGCCGGTGTCGAGCTGGAGCTCCACGTGGCCCGTCTCGCCGTCCGACCAGTGGCCGTACAGGTAGGAGCGGGCCTCGGACAGGTCGGCGATGGCGTTGATGCGCAGCCCGTCGTGCAGCGCCAGGCGGACGATGGGGCGCCAGGAGACGACCCGGGGGGGCAGCTCTTCGGGTGCCGGGGGCAGGAGAGGGGGGCTCAGCGAGCTCCAGCTGGGGTCGGTGTCGTCGTCCTCGTCCGGCTCGTCGTCGGGCAGCGGAGGAAGGGGCGTCTCGTCCTCGCCCTCGAGCAGGTCGTCCCAGTCGCCGACGTCCTCGTAGGAGTCGTCGGCGTCGATGGTCTTCTCGTCCCAGCGCGTGTCGGGCCCCGGCGCCGTGTCGGCCTCGAGCAGGTCCTCGTCGTCGTCCAGGTCGTCCTCGGCGACGGTGGCCTCGACCTCGTCCTCGAGCTCGAGGATCTCCTGGGGATCGACGAGCAGATCGTCCTCCTCCCAGATGGTGCCGTCGTCCTCGTCGGTCTCCAGCGGCAGCTCGACGCCTCGGTCCTTCCGACCGGTCTCTCCCTTGCTGCTCACTCTGCGCACTCTCGACCGTTGGTGATCAGGCCCTCCATCCGCGCGTCGTGGCTGACCCAGCGCTCGCTGACGTCTTCGTCGACGCCGTGGTCGCGCAGGACCGTGCGCAGGAACGCCAGCCGCCTCCGCAGGTGCCCCTTGTTGATGGGCATGGCCTGGTGGGCTCGCCCGAGCGGCTTGCCCGTGTAGTGATGAGGGCCGCCCAGATGCGAGCTCGCGAGCTCGAACTCCTTGGCCTTGATGCGGTCGAGATCCCGTCCGGCGAAGAAGAACCCGATGATGAAGTCGCCCGACACCCGGTCGATGAAGTCGTCGATGATCGCCCGCAGAGTGGTCTCGCCGCCAAGGGTGTCGTAGTCGGTCATCGAGTGGGGGCTCCGGCGTAGTAGGCGAACTCGATGTTGGAGATGCGCACGATGTGCTTCTCCCACAACCACCCGGGGCGTTCTTTCAGCGTCTCGACGAACGCTGCGCTCGCAAGCGTGTCCCCGCCCGAGGCGATGTCCTCGCCCAGCTTGCTGGCCAGGTTGACCTGGTCGCCGAAGAAGTCTTCGCCGTCGATGTCGAGCACCTCGCCCCAGCCCATGCCCACCGACACGCCGATGGTGTCGTTGACCGTACGGCCCTGAGAGTCGCGGGCGCAGGCGTCGTGCAGCGCGATGGCCGCGGCCAGGGCGTGGTCGGGATGGTCGAACGTGGCGTACAGGTTGTCGGCCTCGGCCTTGACCAGGTGCCCGCCTTCGGCCCGCAGCACCTCGGCGCACAGCCCCTGCATCCGCTTGATCAGGCCGAGGAAGTGCAGGATGCCTTCCTCCTGCGTGATGCGCGAGAACCCGGACATGTCCGTGATCATCACGGCCTTCTGCCGGGAGAAGCGGGCCCGGATGCGGGCGTCGACGGTCTCCCGTGCGGCGCGGTCGGGGGCGGTGTTGCGCGATTCGAGCAGCGCATCGAGCTCGGAGAGGGCGGGACCGGACATGGCCGCACCCTAACGCGAACCGGTGGTCCATCTCGGATCAGGTCAACTGATCCAGATTGGATCAATGCCCCGAATATTTCACGCGATTTCAGCCCCTTGAAGGCTGGCCTCGTTCTTGCGAAAGGAGACTCCGAGACAACTGGAGAGGTCCAATGCATGTTCGATTCTGGGGCGTCCGAGGCAGCATCCCTGTCGCCGGTCGCGACACCCTTCGCACCGGAGGGAACACCACCTGCCTGGCGATCTCGTCGGGAGACCACGTGCTCCTGCTGGATGGCGGGACCGGGCTTCGCGCCTTCGGCGAGTCCTGGGGGTACCGACCGCTCACGGCGACGGTGTTGTTCACGCACGTCCACTGGGATCACATTCAGGGCGTGCCGTTCTTCGGGCCGGCGTTCCATCCGGACAGCCGCCTGACCTTCGGGGGGGCGGCCGAGGGCGAGATTCGCGCGGCCCTGGCCGGCCAGATGACGACGCCGTGCTTCCCGATCACCCTGGATGCGTTCGCGGCGAGCGTCGCCTGGCGCCAGGTCCGATCCGGGCGCGCGTTCCAGGATGGCCCGTTCCGCATCACGCCGCTGCGCCTGGCGCACCCGGGCGGCGTCCTGGCGTACCGGGTCGAGGCCGACGGCGCCTCGGTGGTGTTCGCGACCGACGTCGAGCACGCGGGGCAGATCGACCCAGCGCTCGTCGAGCTCGCCCGTGGGGCCGATCTGCTGGTCCACGACGCGCAGTACACGGCCGCCGAGTACGCGGGGGACGGCGGGCCGGCGCGGATTGGCTGGGGGCACTCGACCGTGGACGAGGCGCTCGAGGTCGCCGAGCGTGCCGAGGTGGGCCGTCTGGCGCTGTTCCACCACGACCCGGCCCGGACCGACGACGGCGTGGCCGTGCTCGAGGCGTATGCGCGGGCCCGGCGACCCGGAACCTTCGCCGCGCGCGAGGGCCCCGCGCTGGCGCTTTGACCAGCGACCGAGCCCGCACGTACGCTTCCTCCATCGTCTCCCGCGTACTGCAGGGACATGGAGGTCCCGTGCCCGAGTGGCTGGGCGAGAGCACTGACCTCGACCGGGCCGTGGCGCTCGACGACATCCTGCGCGGGGTCGTCGACGAGGTCACCGCAAAGTTGGGGGCCGACCGAGGCACGCTCTACCTGCTGGACCACGCCCGAGGTGAGCTGGTCAGTCGGGTCGCCCACCTGCCCGAGATCGCGGAGATCCGCCTGCGGATCGGCGAGGGTGTGGCCGGTCGGGTCGCCTCGACGGGCCATGCCATCAAGCTGCCTTCGGGAGACGGGCGGTTCGCCACCCGCGTGGACGACCGCACCGGGTACGAGACGAGGAACATGGTCGCCGTCCCGGTCGTGCACGACGGCACGGTCGTCGCGGTGCTCCAGCTCCTGAACCGGAACGATGGGGAGTTCTCCGACGAGGACGTCGAGCTCCTGGGCGCGCTGGCCGGCCGTGTCAGTGGCCTGCTCGACCGGACGAGCCTGGCCGGACAGCTGAGACCCGGACAGCGGCAGCCGCTGGCATTCCGCTTCAACCACATCGTCGGCGACAGCTCGGCGATGCACGCCGTCTACGACCGCACCTGGAAGGCGGCTCGGACCGACGCCACCGTGCTGATCCGAGGGGAGAGCGGCTCGGGCAAGGGCCTGGTCGCTCGAGCCATCCACGACAACTCGGCCCGGTCAGGGGGGGCGTTCGTGAAGGTCGACTGCGCTGCCCTGCCCGAGCAGCTGGTCGAGAACGAGCTCTTCGGGCACGAGCGCGGCGCCTACACCGGTGCCGGCGAGTCCGCTGGAGGCAAAGTCGACGCGGCCGCGGGAGGCACCCTGTTCCTCGACGAGATCGGCGAGCTTCCGCTGAACGTGCAGGCCCGCCTGCTCCGGCTCCTGCAGGACCGGGACTTCCTGCGCGTCGGCGGTACCCAGCCGATCAAGGCGGATGTGCGCTTCGTCGGAGCGACCCACGTCGACCTGGAAGCGGCGGTCGACGCCGGCCGGTTCCGGCAGGACCTGTACTACCGACTCCGTGTCGTCGAGGTCCGGCTTCCAGCGCTGCGCGAGCGAGGGGCCGCCGACCTGGATCGCCTCATCGATCACATGCTGTTCCGGTTCAGCCGGCGCCACGGTCGACCCGATCTGGCCCTCAGCGCGGCCGGACGAGCGGCTCTCCATGCCCACGACTGGCCGGGCAACGTGCGCGAGCTCGAGCACTGCATCGAGAGCGCGGTGGTCCTCACCGAGGGCGACCTCCTGCGCCGAACCGAGCTCTCGATCCGATCGCCGAGGGGACTGCCGGGCCGGTTCAGCGCGCCCCTGGTTTCCCTGCGCGAGCTGGAGCGCCTCTATGTGCACCACGTGGTCGAACACTGCGGCGGCAATCGGTCCGAAGCGGCTCGGCTCTTGCGGATAGGTCGAAACACTTTGTTACGAAAACTGACAAGTGACGTGGACACGTAAGAACTTCGTCGTCACCACGGGATAAGGTTGAGCACGAGGCCCGGGAATGTTCCGAGATTTCATCGCCGACGAGTCCGCTGCGACCTCGATCGAGTACGGGCTGATCGCCACGATCATCAGCATCGGGATCCTGGTGAGCATCCAGACGTTCGCCGGGTCATTGAGTGATCTGTGGCTGTACACGTCCAGCGCGGTGACAACGAACATCGACTGATCGCGCGCCTCGCGGCGCTGCTGTTCCTGTCGGGCGCCTGTGCCCTCTGCTACGAAGTCCTCTGGATGCGGCGCTTCGCGTTGCTGTTCGGCGGCGGGGGGGTGGCGGTCACGCTGACCCTGGCCACGCTGTTCGGAGGGCTGGGGGTCGGCGGGCTGGTCGGGCCGCGGCTCCCGGGACGCCCGACCCGCATCTACGCGGGGCTCGAGGCCTTCGCTGGCTGTTGGGCCCTGGCGTTCCCGGTGCTGCTGGGCTGGGTGACGCCGCTGTACGTCGAGCACGCGAGCCTGGGGGTCCAGGCGTTGCTGGTCCTGGTCCTGGCGGGTCCGCCGGCGGTGGCTCTCGGGGCGACGCTGCCGGTGCTGGCGCGCTCGGTGCCGGACCGGGGTGTTCTGGCCGGGCTGTACGCGGCGAACACCACGGGCGCGGTCCTGGGCGCGCTCGCCGTGCCGGGGCTGTTGCTGCCGGTGTTCGGCGTGACCTGGAGCGAGCGTACGGTCGCCATCGTCGGGCTCTGCGTGGCGGCGATCGCGATGTCGCTCACGGTCACGTCCTCCGCACGCCGCGCGGGCGGAGCACCGGCTCGCAGCCACGCCGTTTGGGCCGTGGCGGTCGCCGGGCTGGTCGCGATGGCGCTCGAGGTCGCCTGGACCCGACTCGCCTCGGTCCTTCTCGGGCCCTCGATCCATGCCTTCGCCTGGGTGCTCGCGGTCTTCCTCGCCGGCATCGCGCTCGGCGCAGCGTGGGGGCGGAAGCGAGGGACGCTGTCGGGGGCGCTCGCGGCCCTCGGGCTCCTCGCACTGCTCGGCACGTTCACGTACGCCCAGGCGCCTCTGCTCCTGGCGATGCTGTACGACCTCACGGGGGCTGACGGCGTGTGGATGGCCGAGGTCGCGCTCGCCATCGTCACCATGGCCGGGGCGCCCATCGCATCCGGGGTCGTCTTCGCTCGAGCGCTGGACGAGGCGGGGGGCGATGGAGCAAGGACGGTCGGCACGCTGTACGGCGCGAACACGCTGGCCGGGGTGGTCGGCTCGGCCGCGACCGGGCTGCTCGTCCTGCCGTGGCTCGGCGTCCAGGGGGTGGTGACGCTCGGGGCTCTCCTCTGCCTGCTGGCGGCGACAGCCCTGTCACGAAGGCCGTGGTTCCTGGCCATCGGGTTGGTGTTCCTGGCCCCGGCCTGGGACGGCAAGCTGTACGCGGTCGGCATCTACAACCGCGTCTCCGATCTCGGCGACCGGTCGCCCGAGGCCGTGCGTGCCTTCGCCGAGTCGGGCTGGGAGCTGCTCTCGTACGCGGACGGACGGACGGCCGCCGTGGCGGTGGGTCGCAGCACCAAGACAGGCAATGTCTGGCTCTCGATCAACGGAAAGGTGGATGCGTCGACGGGCGACGACATGCCGACACAGGTCCTGTCGGGCCAGATCCCGATGCGCATGCACCCCGACCCGCGGCGGGCGCTCGTCGTGGGGCTGGCCAGCGGCGTGACGGCGGGCGCGGTGCTCGACGACGGGGTGGGGGAGCTGGTGCTCGTCGAGCTCGAGCCCGAGGTCGTCGCCGCGAGCCACTACTTCGACCACGTGAACGGCCGGCCCCTGGACGACCCCCGCACGCAGCTGGTCGCCGACGACGCTCGGGCCGTGCTGTCCCGACCCGGCGAGCCGTTCGACGTGATCATCAGCGAGCCGAGCAACCCGTGGATCACGGGCGTGTCGAACCTGTTCACGCTCGAGTACTGGCGGCTCGGGCGCGCCCGGCTCTCCGACGGCGGCGTGTTCTGCCAGTGGATCCAGCTCTACGGCCTGGCCACGCGGGACTTCCAGAGCATCGTGGCCACGTTCACCGACGTCTTCCCCGACACCTGGCTGTTCGAGCCGCTCGAGGGCGGCGACGTGCTGCTGATCGGCGTGGTCGGCTCGCCGAGGCTTGACCACCTGCCGCTCGAACCGGTCCTGGGCCCTGCAGGCGTGGCGCGCCTGGCCGAGGGGGGCGAGCTCAACACGGACGACCACCCGGGCGTCGAGCTGCGGGCACCTCGCGCGATCCACCTGGCCACGGTCGACGCGAACCGGGCCCTCATCGAAGCCGCTCGATAGTCTGTCGCGGTGAGCTTCCGAGACCGTGTCGTCACCCGACTCCAGTCCCTCCCCCGTCGAGCCCGTGGGCGTCTGCGTGGCGGGGTCGAGCGTCAGGAGTTCGAGGTCGTCTCGACGGTCGGCTACCGCATCTCGGGCACGCTCATCCGCCCCGCGCGGCCGGGCAACTGGAGCGCCGTCGTCCTGTGTCCCGGCACCAACGACGCCGGCGCGGTCTTCGACGGCTGGACCCAGCCGCTGAACGCCGAGGAGCTGGCTCGCAAGGGCTATGTCGTCGTGCACTTCGACCCGGCCGGTCGCGGTGCGAGCTGGGGCGAGGAGGACTACGGCGGCCCCGAGCACCAGGACGACCTCGAGGCGGTGCTCGCGTTCACCCTCGGCCAGTCCGACGTGCAAGAGGTCGGCGTGGTCTCGATCTCGCTGGGCCTGGCCATGGCCGCCGGTGCGCTCGCCCAGACCGAGCTCCCCGTCCGGTTCCTCATCGACTGGGAGGGCCCTTGCGACCGCGAGATCATCTGCGCGGGCGGCGACATCATGGTGCCCGCGCTCGGTCACGGCCTGGACGACGACACCTACTGGCATCCCCGCGAGGCCACCCGCCACGTCGGCGCGCTGCGGTGTCCGTATGTCCGCTTCCAGTCCGAGCGAGACCATGCGCAGCCGGGTGAGTTCCGGCACGCCCATCGGATGATCCAGGCCGCGGCGGCCGGCACGCTGCCCTGGTTCCAGCTCAATGAGCACGGTCGAAACGAGGTGCCCCAGGCGCCGGACTGGTACCCGGGAGGACGCCGGGCCGCGAACCGCCTCCTGCTCGGCTGGATCGAGAGGATGTTCCGATGATCTGGCTCGCACTCGCCGTCGCGTTCGCACACGACGGTGACTGCGACGCCCACTGTGATGCCTGCTGTGATGAGCTGACGGAGCACGCTCGTCCGATCGACGACGTGGTCGAGCGGACGACGACGGCGTTCGAGGAGTCCAAGCTCCTGAGGGTCGTCCCGGCGGTGCTCGACCAGCTCCAGGTCCGCGAGCTCATCCCCATCCTCGACGAGGTCGAGACGCGCGATGACAAGGACGCGGGGGACTACGTGCTCCTCGCCCGGCTCTACCTGCGCATGGAGCGGCCGGATCAGGCCCTCGGCGCGCTGACCGAGGCGCTCACGCTCGAGCCGAACAACGCGAACATCCGGCTCGAGTACGCCAGCGTCCTGCTCGAGCACGGCCGCGTCGACGAGGCCCGCCGGTCCGCCCGAGCGGCCGTTCGCAGTGAGCCGGCGATGCGCGCTTCGACGGCGTACGCGGCGGCTCTCGGCTGGCCGGCGCCGTTCTTGGGTGGGGCCATCGCGTCGATCTGGCTGGCCGCGCTCCTGGCGTGGCGTCGTCAGCGCGGCGTCGGCGAGCTGCTCGGCCGCTTCAAGGGGCTGGCCGGGGGCCGGCACGTCCTGCCCGTGCTGTCCGTCCTGGTGAGCCTGTCGCTCGCGTTCCAGTTCTACGGGGACGGCGACAAGCTGGCCTTCTCGCTGCTCGGCGTCTGGGCGCTGGGGAGCGTCGGATGGCTGGCCTTCGACCCGCTACGTGCGCCGCTGCGGACGGTCTGGAGCGGGCTCGGGAAGTTCGCGACGGGCCGTCTTGGCAAGCCGATGAGCAAGCTGCGGATGCGCGCGCTGGTGCCCATCTTCCTGGTCTCGGGGTTCGCGCTGGTCTCGGTCGTGAAGTTCATCGCCGACCCAGACATCGGGCTCGTGGCGCTGTTTGCCTGCGGGATGCTCTTCTTCACGACGCTCGGCGCCATCATCCTGCGGCTCCTCGTGCAGTCTGCCGGGCTCAAGCGCAGCCTGCGGTGGCTGGCGCTGGGCGGCACCCTGCCGTTCCTCGCGTTCTTCCTGTACGCCGAGAAGGACGCCATCCGCGTGGCCCTGACGACCGGGTCGGGACTGACGGGAGCCTCGGCCGACCGGATCGTGGCGTACCTCGTCGTGTGGGCCGTGGGCGCGTTCCTGGCGCTCGTGCTGGCCGGCATCATCAGCCGCTCGATCCTGGACCCGCTGCGCAAGGTGCTCGGCACGGTGAACGCGGTGCAGTCCGGCGACTTCGCGGCTCGAACGGGGGTCCAGAGACGCGACGAGCTCGGCACCCTGGGCACAGCCGTGGACGAGATGGCCGCGGGCCTGGGCGAGCGCGCGCGCATCGAGAAGACGTTCCGGCAGTACGTCGCCGTGGCCGACCACCTGATGGCGGCTCCCGTGGAGCCTCGACGCATGGCGGCGGTGGTGCTGTTCTCGGACGTGCGTGGGTTCACGAGCCTGTCCGAGCGGCTCGAGCCCGAGCAGGTCGTCCGGCTCCTGAACCGCACGTTCGGTCGCCTGGCGCCCATCGTCAGCGAGCACGGCGGCGTCGTGGACAAGTTCCTCGGCGACGGCATGATGGCCGTCTGGGGGGTGCCCGAGCCCGGTGAGCAGCTCGAGGCGGCGGCTGTCGCGGCGGGCCTGGAGATGCTCGCCGCGGTCGAGGAGCTGAACGCCGAGCTGGCCAGCCAGGACCTGCCTGCGCTGTCGCTCGGGATCGGCATCAACGCTGGCCCGGTCGTCGCTGGCCCGGTCGGGAGCTCCGACCGGAAGGAGTACACGGTCATCGGGGACACCGTGAACACGGCCCAGCGCGCCGAGAGCCAGGCCCGCGGCGAGCTGGTCGTGACCGGAACTGTCGCGGACGCGGTGAAGGGGCTGTTCGAGCTCGCTGCTCGTCCGGCCGTGCAGCTCAAGGGCAAGACCGAGCCCGTCGTCCTCTACACCGTCGAGGCGCTCACTCCAGCTGGTGGATGACGCCGTTCCCTGAGGTCTCGCGCGAGCCCTTCGTCTTCGAGGCGGCGTCGAAGACGATGACGGCGGTCCCTTCGGCCCGGGCCACGCCGCTGCGGTTGTCCAGGACCGAGCCGCCCTCGATGGTCATGCGCACGGCGTCCTGGGCCACGATGCCCCACTCGCTGCCGTCTGTGACCTCGGTTGCGACGAGCCCGACCTGGGCCTTGTCGCGAGCCAGGATCTGCTGGCTCTGGGAGCCGGTGATCTTGCTGTCCTCGACCTTCACCTGCGCTTCGTCGCTGACCTCGAGGCCCTGGAACGTGCAGCCGTGGACCGAGATGTCCAGCAGCTCGACGACCGCGTTCCCGTGCACCCAGACGCCACCGGCGCTGCTGTCCGCGACGGCCACGCGCTCGATCTCGGGCCGGGCGTCCTCACCGATCTCGAGCGCGGCCAGCGCCGAGCGGTTCACCTCGAGCTCCAGGTAGGTGCCAGCGCTCTGGCCGTGCAGGAAGATGCCGCCGCCATGACCGTCCTGGGCGAGGAAGCCGTCGACGGTGGGGTCGGCCTGGCCCGTGACCTCGAGGCCCGCCAGACCGCAGCGCTGGGCGGCGCAGCCATGGAGCTTCGGGGTGGCGGTCCCGTGCACGAAGAAGCCGCCCTTGCCGGCCGCGGCGATCGCGACCGAGACGAGCGTCGGGGCGGCGCGCTCGCTGATCTCGACCGCGGCCATCTGACCGGCGGCGATCGCGATCTTCGACCACGTTCCGGCGGCGTCCTCGCGCATGAACAGGCCCGAGCCGCTGGAGGTGATGACCGTGTCCTCGACCAGTGGAGCGGCCGTTCCCTGGGCGGTGACGCCGATGGCGCAGCTCTCGATGCGCACGTCGCGGATCGTCGGGGTGACGTCCCAGCCGCAGGCGATGGCCGTGCCCGTGACGTGCAGCGTGACCCCCTGGATCTCCGGAGATCCCTCGCGCACGATCACGCCGTGGCCGCCGGGGTTCTCGATGCGGATGTCTTTCAGCGCCGAGCCGGCGTGGAGGCGAAGGACGCCGACCTCGGTGCCGCGGAGCACGCCGCCGGTGAGCGTCACGCCGGTGATCGGGGTGAGCGGCACCTCGTGCGTGCCCTCGATGGCGATGACGTCCCCGGGCGACGACGCCTCGAGCGCCTCGGCGAGGCTGGCGTGATCGGACGGAACGGTCCGCTTCATGGTGTCTTCCGGGTCAGGTCAGGTCGGAGATGGACTGCGGATCGTGAACCGCGGCCCGTGCGGCCTCTACCGTGATGACCCCTTCGCGCAAGTAGCGACGGATGACCTGGTCCATCCGGTTCATGCCGCCGGCCTTGCCGAGGCCCGGCGTCGGGTCGACGATTCCGATTCGATCGTCACGGATCTGGCGGGCGATGCCGTCGTTCACGAGCAGGAGCTCGGCGGCGATGATCCGGCCCAGGTTGTCGGCCCGCGGGACGAGGCGCTGGGAGAAGACGGCCAGCAGGACGTCGGCCATCTGGCGACGGATGCGCGGCTGGGCGTCGCTGGGGAAGGCGTCGATCAGACGGCGGAGCGCCGCCTGGGCGGTCGGCACGTGCAGGGCAGCGACGACCAGGTGGCCGGACTCGGCGAGCTCGAGGGCGAGCGCGACGTCCGTTGGCGTGTCGAGCTCGCTGACCACGACCACGTCCGCGTCCTGCTGGCGCACCGCGAGGAGCCCGGTCTCGATGTCCGGCACGTCGGTCCCGACCTCGACCTGGACGACCAGCGACTTGTCGTTGGGGATGATCCGCTCGATCGGCTCCTCGATGGAGACGATCTTCCGGCGGTTCTCCTGGTTCATCGCGCTGATGAGCGCGTGGAGGGTCGTCGTGCGGCCGTGCCCCATGGGTGCGGTGATGAGCAGCAAGCCGCGTCGACGCCGCGTCAGCTCGCGCAGCTGGTTCGGCAAGCCGAGCTGCTCGAAGTCGTGTCCGTCCGTCGCGCTGGCGCGGATCGACGTCTCGATCGTGCCGGCGCGGCTGTAGATCGAGATGCGGAAGGTGCCGAGGTTCGGCCAGGTCTTGCCGAAGACCAGATGGTTGTCGCGCGCGAACAGCAGCAACTGATCGGTCGTGACGAGCTGGCCGACGATGTCCTCGCACTCGTCGTCGCGGAGTGGCGGCGCCTTGAGGAGCTTGATGCGTCCATTCAAGCGCACAGCGGGCGGGGAGCCGGACGTGATGTGGAGATCGGAGGCTCCGAGCTTCACGGCGGTCCGAAGCAGCTTGACCACATCCATCGGCGACATCGTAGCGGAACGGGCGATCCCGGCCGGACTGTGTCAGCGTTCCATACATGTGGTGGCTCTTCTGGATCGGGTGCGACGGCGACGTCGGCGTTGCGAACATCGGCGCTCTCGAGGGCCAGGACTGTGAGGCGACGGTCGAGTGCGCGGGTGAGCTCATCTGCGCCCACGACGGGACCTGCCAGGAGGCGGGCGCCCCCGGCACGGCCGAGCTGGGGGGCGACTGCCTGCATGCCGAGGAGTGCGCGCTGGGGCTCGTGTGCGATGCCGACGGCGTCTGCGCCGAGCCGGGCGCCGAAGGCACCGGGCTGGAAGACGATGCTTGCGCGTCCGACGAAGACTGCGCGCTCGGACTCGTCTGCGACGACGGCGCGTGCGTCGATCTGGGGGTTCCGTACTGGGGGGGCGTGGAGTGCGAGCCCGACGGCGATGCCTTCGCGCTCCACTTCGAGGTCCCGTCCCTTCCGGCCGATCAGGAGCTCGAGTTCTATCGCCTGCCTTTCGCGACCGATGTGCGCGCCGATCGCGAGGGCCTCGACCTGTCGGGTCATCCGGATCCTGGTGAGTTCGGGCCAGATGTCGCGACCTGGCTCGCGGCGCTCGAGACGGTCTCCGGCTTCGGGCTGAACCCGACGGTCACGCTCCGTGGGGCGGCGCCGATCGATCCAGACACGGTGGCGGCGCTCTCGGATGGCTCGACGCTGTACTTCGCGGCGCTCGACGAGGACGCCGACGACTACGGGCTGCGGGGCAGCTTCGTGTACCGGACGGTGACTGCCCGCGGCCGGTACGCGTGCCAGAACCAGGTGTCGGTGCGCACCTTTCCGGGCGTCGCGCTCCGGCCCAACGCGACCTACGCGGTCTGGCTGACGACCGGGGTCAGGGACGGCAGCGGCTCGGCCGGGGCTCGGTCCGACGACGTGGCCTCGGCCATGGCGGATGCGAGCCCCTCGGACGCGCGGCTCCTGGCGAGCTATGCGGCGGCGGAGCCCTTGCGCGCGTTCCTGACCCGAAACGGCCTCGGCCGGGACGAGGTCGCCACGTTCGCCGTGTTCACCACGGGCGACCCCGGTCGGGCTGCCCGGAACCTCCCGGGCACGCTCAGCGCGGACACCTCGTTCGAGCCGGTCGACTGCGCCTCGTCGGACTGCGGGGACTGCGGGGCGCAGGCTGGGCACACCGAGCTGCACGGACGGATCCGGGTCTCGACCTACCAGGACGATGCGGGCGTCTTCCAGCTCGAGGACGGCATCCCGGTCGAGGTCGACGAGGAGGACGCCTGCGTCGCGCTCACGCTCCCGACGGGCGAGGAGCCCGAGGACGGCTGGCCCATCGTGGTCGTCGTCCAGGACGAGGGATCGTCGTTCCGCGACTGGATCGACTCGGGCCTGGCCGAGGAGCTGGCGGACGCCGGCGTGGCCGCCATCTCGGTCGAACTTCCGCACCACGGGGAGCGCGGCCGCGGCGATGCCACGCTGCTGCACCTCGACGACCCCGAGCGGTGGGTCGGCGACCGGCTGCAGATCGCTGCGGACCTGTCCCAGCTGGCCCGCGTGCTCGACGAGCAGACGCTGGGCACCCGCCACCTGGTCGGTCACGGCGTGGGCGGTGAGCTGGCGCTGGCGTTCCTCTCGACGCGCGACGACTTCGTCACGGCGTCGCTCGGCGGCGTGGGGGGCGGCACCGATGCGCAGCTGCTGCACGGGACGCGCGATGGCGTGCCGCTCTCACGCGAGCTCCAGGTGTTGCTCGCAGACACGCGCGTCGGGACGTACCACCCGATGGTCGCGCTGATGCAGCTGCACAACGAGCCGGCTGATGGCCTCACGCATGCACGCGGCGTCTGGAAGGACCCGGCGGCGACGACGGACGCCTCCCACGTGCTGCACGTCTACGGGCTCGCCGACTCGCAGACCTCGATCGAGGCCCAGCAGGCGCTCCAGACGGCGCTGGGGCTGCCGACGGTCACCTCGACGCTGGTCGACGACTTCGACCAGGGCTCGCGTGACGCACCGGTCACCCGCAACCTCCTGAACGAGGACGGGGATCGGGTGACGGGCGCGAGCGTCCAGCTCGACGGGGGCCGCGAGGCCATCTGGTCGGACGAGGGACGCGCCTGGATCCTCCGGTTCATCGCCTCGGGGCTGGGCGAGGACGAGCCGACGATCGAGTAGCCGCGGCTACTTGTCGCCGAGCTTCGGCGGGGCGGCCAGGCCGCCGGGAGCGCCGGTTCCCGAGCCGCCGAGGGTGGGCGGGCCGGAGAGTCCGAAGCTGCCGCCGGGAGCTCCGAGCTGCGGAGGACCACCCCCCAGGGTGGGCGCGCCCGAGGTGCTCGGGGTCACGGTCGTCGGCTCTTCGGCCGGCGGGGCGGCCTCGGTGACCTCCTCGAGGACGATCTTCTCCTCTGCAGGCGGCGGGGCCGGAGCAGGGGGGGCGACGGGCTCATCGGACGAACAGGCGAGCGCGAGCATCAAGAGCATTGGAGTCTTCCTCTGACCGGAGCCTAACCGCCCACGCCGCGGATCCGGCAGGGGAGGCCTGCCTGCTCCGGACTACCCGACAGCGGGCAGATGTCTTCGGTTCCGACGAGCTCGCCGGCCGGCACTGCCCAGCCCCACGGAACCAGCACGCCCTCGGGGTGCACCGACGCGTCCAGGTGCACGGGCCCTTCGACCGAGCCGTTCGCAGTCTCGAGGACGACCTGCTCGCCCTCCTTCAGCCCGGAGTCCGGGTGCACGCGGATGCCGGGCTCGACGGCGTCGTCGGCTCGGTAGCGCCACCCGTAGCCGCCGGGCCAGGCCGCCGCGGTGGTCAGGAACAGCGGCCAGTCGCCGCCGATGGTGGGGGCCGTGATGCGACGGACGGCCTCGCCGAGGGGCTCGGGGGCCAGGTCCAGGAGCTCGTCCTCGCCACCGATGCGCCACTCGGCGCGGTCGGTCTCGCCGTCGTCCAGTGGGTTCGCGGCGAGGGCATCGCGGTCGGGCAGGCCCGCCCAGTCGAGGGCCTCGTCGATCCACCCGTCCAGGTCACCGCCAGCGACCGTGCGTCCCAGGAGCTTGAGGTGGCGTCCCCAGGCGCCACCGCGCAAGGGAGGCGAAGCCGCCGAGAACAAGCTCACCAGGATGTCCGAGGTGTCGCGGGCATCCCCGGCGTCGACCAGCGCGTCAGTGGCCTGGGTGAACCGCGACGGCAGGATGGCGTGGTCCAGCAGGTGCAGGTCCGCCCGCTGCCAGAAGTGCGTGTTCGGAAGGATGTAGTCGGCCTTCTGGGCCGTCGGGCTGTCCTGATGGTCGACGACGACCAGCAGCTCGAGCGCGTCGAGCGCCTGACCCACCCGCTGGCGCCCGGGCAGCTCGTTCAGCGGGCAGCCGGACAGGGTGATGAGTGCCTTGATGGGCTCGCTGGCGTCGAGGATCTCCTCGGCCATCGCCGTCCCCGGAGCCTGGGCGAGCAGGCTGCGGAAGCCGCGCACGCTGGTCTCGGGGGCGCCGGCGACCGGCAGGCTTCCCCAGATGGTGTGGAGGTCGAGCAGACCGCCGCTCTCGTAGAGGCCGCCCGGACGCAGGAGGTTCGCCGAGAGCGCGGCATGCACGAGCCAGGCCCAGGCCGCGACGGCGCCGTGGCGGGACTGGAGCAGCGTGGGGGAGGGGACGACCGTGCTCATCGCCGAGCGGCCGTACTTCAGCCCGACGCCCGCCAGGTCTCCGACATCGATGCCGCAGATCTCCGCGCAACGCGTGGGGGTCCAGGGCTCGAGCCAGCGGCGCGCCTGCTCCATGTTCTTGGTGTAGTCGGCGACGTACTGCTCATCGATCCAGCGGTTCTCGAGGGTCGCGTGGGCGAGGCCCAGCATGTAGAAGACCTCGGTCCCCGGCCGCAGGCGCACGTGGCTGTCTGCGTCGCGGGAGAGCTCACTCTCCCGTGAGTCGACGACCACCAGCTTTGTGCCCTTCCGCCGCTTGCGGAAGTAGTCCAGGGCCTGGTGGTGGATTGTGCCGGCCTGCATCGGGCCCCAGTGAGCCGCGCCCTGGTCCCCGCCGATGAGGATCGTGTAGTGGCTGCGCCCGACGTCGGCCTGCAGCGCCATCGGCGTGCGGCAGACCAGCTCGGTCGCGTAGAGCTTGCTCGCGCCGTACATCGCGAGCTCGGAGAACAGGTTCGGCGTCCCCATGCCGAAGGCGAACGCCGCGGTGCGCAAGACACCCGGGTGGTCGTACGCCAGGGCGCCGCCGGCGTAGAGGCCGACGCTGCGGGGCCCCTCCGAGCGACGCAGTGCGCCGATGCGGTCGCCGATCTCGGCGAGCGCCTGATCCCACCCGATGGGCTGGAAGGCGTCACCGACGCGCTTGAGTGGCGTCTCGAAGTCGCGCTGGACCGCGGCGGTCGCGCGTCCGACACCGCAAAGGTGTCCGGCGGACATCGGGTTGTCAGGGTCGCCGGCGAGCCCGGCGATCCGGCCGGCCTCGACGTCGGCATGGACCCCGCACATGCCTTCGCAGGCGCGGCAGTAGCTGGCGTGTGTTTCGGACATCGGCGGGATCGTAATCCTTCAGGAGCGGAGTCCGGCCCGGACGAGGCGGAACAGTTGCGCTGTGTGTGGGAAGGGAGCGAGGTCTTCTTGCATCGCTTCCACCGCTTCTCGCGTCGTGAGGCGCGTGAGGATGCGTCGGAACAGGCCCTCGGACTCGGGCCCGCAGGCGGCGGCGAGCCAAGGAACGATGCGGCAGTCGGGGCTCTGGAGCAGCGCAGCGGCGGCCGCGTCCACGGCCTCGGCTTCGTGCCCTGCCGCTGCGAGGTGGGCGGTGGGCTCGGGACGGCCGAGCGCGGCCACACCGATGAGCGCCCCGCAATGGCCGCGGGCCGCGTGGGCGGCGCAGACGCTCGAGAAGGCCGGGTGGTCCACGGCGGCGGCGAGCTGGAGCGCACCGACCGGGGTCTCGACCTTTTCGGCGAGCGGCAGGATCCAGCCGGCGCCGGGGTGGCGTGTGGCGGCGACAGCCAGCACGTCCGTGGCCCGCTGGGGGGCGAGATCGGCGAGGCGTCGGAACAGCGCGGCCGGGGACGAGGCGGACTCGAGCGTCGTGACCACGGCCAGGGCGGCGTCGATCGCCGCGTCCCCTCGGACGGCCCGCGGGCCCATCACCAGGTCGACGAGGGCGACGGGGTCCGTCGCTGCCAGCGCCTCGTACATGGGACGCAGGTCTGCGCCGTTGTCGGAGCCGTCTGTCGCCGCGTCGCGGAGCAGCTCCAGGTCGCGCGGGAGCAGGACCTCGGACAGGTCGCCGGACAGCACGCTCATGTCCACTCCGCCGGGGCCGTGTCCCCGTGGCCGAGCCCGACGAGATCGCCCTCGAGCGGGGTCGGCGTCTCGGGCACCTCGCTCGGCTGCCCTTCGATCCGGACGGCGTCGAGTCCTCGGCCGAGCCACATCGATCCTTCGGCGTCCGTCGCGGCGACGACGGCGGCCAGGTCATCCGCCCCGAGTGCGTCGAGGACCGAGACCACGCTCTCGACGAGCGCCTGTGGCGTGTCGCCGGTGCACCCGCCGAGCTGCGAGGCCAGGCTGGACAGGGCTTCCCAGGCCTCGACCGGGGGCTTGCCGGCACCCAGGCGGACCGCCACGGTCCCCCGGATGTCGCCGGAACCGACGGACAGTCGCAGGTGTCCATTCCATCGAAGGCGCCCCGAGGCGCCGATCAGCTCGACTCGCGGCATCACTGGCCGGACCTAACGCTCTTGCTGGCGTCAGGCCTGGGGGATAGACACGCCGTCCCACTGGGAGTTGACGTGCAGAAGTTCCTCATCCCCATCGGCGGCGTCCTGGCCGGCACCGGCATGCTCTTCATGCTCTTCGGCTTTGAGAGCCCCGACGGCGTCGACATGGCAGCGCAGATCTCGACCATCGGCGCCTCGGGCGTGGCCGACATCTCCATCACCGGCCTCGGGAAGATGGCGTTCGCCTTGATCTTCGCTGGCATCGCGATGATGGTGTTCGGCAACAAGACCGCATGGCAGGAGACCGGCGGCTACTAGCCCTGGCTCAGGATCGGCTTGTCCAAAGACCCCTTCGAGTCCGTCGATCCTCCCTACCGGCCCCGGCTCCACCGCGGGCTGAAGCGTCTCGCGCGTCCCGTCCTGACCGAGCTCGAGAAGGCCTTCGACGAGTTCGAGGTGCCGCTCTCCAGGATCGAACGATCGGTCGCCGATCTGATGCTCGGCCACGGCGTGGCGACGGGCGGCGTCTCCCCCGAGAGCCACATCGCCCCGGGTGTCCCTCGAGTTCGACCCGTGCTGGTCATCCTGGCGTCGCGAGCCGCCGGGGCGGAGGCCCACGCGGACGAAGCGGCCTTCTCTGCCGAGCTCCTGCATCGCGCTGTCACGGTCCACGACGCCGCGCTCGGTCGGCAGGACGGACGGCGTCGGCGCATCGCTCGTCGACTGCTGGGCGGCGCAGCCCACTGGCTGGGCGGCCACCACCTGGGCCTCCGCGCGCTCGAGGTCGCTCGAACCGGCCGACCCGAGCTTCTCGGCGAGGTCCTCGACACCATGCGCGAGATCACCGAGGGGCACACGCTCGCCGAGGAGCTGCGCGGTCGTGACCCCAACCGGCGCGACTGGAAGGAGTACAGCGAGACCCACATCGGTGCGGTCTACGCCTTCTCGTGTCGATCCGGAGGGCACCTGGCCGGAGCGCCCCGCGAGGTGAGCAGCGCGCTCGGTCGCTACGGCCGCCACATGGGTATCGCCTGGCATGCCCTCGAGGATCAGTGGCTCTTGTCCATCGACCCCTCGGAGCTGCCCCACCAGCTCGCCATCCGGACCGCGAGCGGACGCCCGGTGCTTCCGCTGATCGTGGCGTTGGAGCGAGACCTTCGAGCGGATGCCCTGCTCGATCGGGTGCTGGCCGAGGGGGACGAGCTCGCCGCCCGGACGCTGCAGGAGATCCTCGTCGAGAGCGGCGGGCTGTACGCCACGCGCAAGCTCATGGTCGAGGAGTGCATGGCCGCGAGGCGTGCGCTGAAGGCTCTTCGACCGGGGCCGCATCGCGACGCCCTCGATCGTCTGGCACATTCTCTAGCGGTTTCCGGAAGCCGGCGGGTCGAACCGTAGGCAGGGAAACACAAGAGGAGACAATCATGAGAATCACCAGCTTGTTCCTGGTACTCGGCGGCCTGGTCGCCTGTGAGAGCGTGGAGTCCACCGACGTCTTGACGTCCGGGGTCTACGCGGACATCACCGCCACCGACCTGGGTGAGGGCAGCGTCGTCACCGACGCCGTGCTCCGTGTCGGCGGGGGCAACTCCAACACGTTCATGAACCTCGAGGGCGACGACGCGCTGACGTCGACGCACGGCGAGGACGTGCAGAACATGATCGAGGTCAGCCTCGGCGATCTGTACAGCTACACCGCCGAGCACGCGGACCCCGTCCTGGCCGACGACTTCGTGGTCGGCTTCGAGCGGACCCTCGACGAGGGCGCGCCGGCGACCACGCTGACGGTGCCGGATCCCTTCGAGCTCACCGCCCCGGAAGCCGACACCACCTTCGCCTCGGCCCAGGAGGACATCACCATCACGTGGGAGGACTCCGGCTCGGACGACGACATGATCCTGATCGTGACCGGCGACTGCTTCTTCAATGAAGAGGTCGCGCTGGACGGCGACACGGGCACGGCGGTCCTCGAGGCCGGCACGCTCGAGTGGGCAGACGACACGGAGCCCGAGACCTGCCAGGCGACGCTCACGATCCGTCGCTCGCGCGCCGGTGACCTCGACCCGGCGTACGGCGAGGGCGGCGTCGCCGTCGGTCGTCAGGACCGCTCGGTCAACGTCCTGGTCGAGCCGTAGGGGCAGCCAGGGCATCGAGTGCGCGGTCGTACGGTCCGCGCACCGTCTCGGGGAGCTCACTCGCCCAAGTGGCGATGAGCTCCTCGATTGCGTTCAGGTCGTCAGGTCCCAGCTCGGCGAGCAGGACGGCGCGGTCGTAGGGGCTGCCATCCACCAGCTGCATCGCGGCCGGGCGAGGGTTCTCCAGGCGCGCCCTCGCGGCGAGCACGACCGCCGACGGCGCGTCCAGCGGCTCCGCGAGCTCGACCGAGTGGATGGCCGCGGCGTCGTGTGCCGGCTGTCCGCCTAGGACGCGCGCCGCATCGACGAAGGGGTCCGTCGCGAGCTCGTCGAGTGGGCTGCACCCGGCCTTCGCGGCTTGGACGGCGGCGCGGCGCTCTCCCGTGAGCGCATCGGGGAGGAGTGCTTGGCAGTCGACGTCCCCGACCTCGGCGCGGTCGACCGCCGTGTTGCCGCTGTGCTTGAGCGTGAGGCCCGTCGGCACGACGTCGAAGGTCGGGCCGCCGGGCAGCGCGCGGAACACGGGGGTGCGCCCCCAGGTCCAGAACGCGGACTCTTGTCCCGGGGCCAGCAGCTCACCGTCGGCGCCCCAGCCGACGAGCAGGGCCCGTCCGCTGGGGTTGCCGGCTCGGGCGAAGCCGTGGTTCACCGACAGGGTCGCCCCGACGACCGTGGCCGCCACGAACGCACGCAGCGCCCAGACCTCGACCCGCTCGGGGAGCGCCAGCCGGCCACCGATCATGCCGACGACGATGCCGAGCGCCCAGACCCGGGTCGGCTCGTAGGCCGCGAGGCCGCCCAGGATGACCACGCTGATCAGCCAGCGCTGGCGACTCCGCCAGAGCTCGACGGCCCCCAGCGCCGCGCCCACAATCAGCAGCGCCAGGTTCTCCGGAGCCCACACGATGGGGCCGATGAAGCCGCCCAGCAGGAGCCCACAGGCGGCGAAGACTCCGCCCGCGACCGGCCCCACGCGGGCGCCCGCAGCGATGGTCCCGAGGACCAGGCCCACCCCGGGCGAGCCGGTGAACCCCCAGCAGATCAGCGCTGAGGACACGATGCACGCCGGGAGGCTCCTGGCGGCCTCCCGCAGGTCGTCCAGCACGTCTAGAAGGAGTAGTCGGACTGGAAGGCGGTGAACCGGTAGTAGGTCGCCTGCCCCTCGCCCGCGTTGTCGTCGGTGATCTGGATGTAGTAGGTGCCGCCGTCGAGCGGGCCGAGCTGTCCGATGTCACTGAAGTTGTCGTCCTGCCCGGTCGAGTCGCCGGACGCGACGACCTCGAGCTGGTCGTTCCAGAGCGTGGCCTCGGCGTCGATCAGCGAGCCGAAGCTGTCGGCCGTGCCGTTGACGTACAGGTAGTTGCCGTCCTCGACGTCCACGGCGAACCAGTCCTCGTCGTCCTCGAAGTCCATGATTCCCCAGACCAGGCCGGTCCCGAGCTTGTCGCCCTCGACGCCCTCCCAGGTGAACTCGATGTTCGAGGCCTCGGAGTCGTCGTCGTTGGGCTCCTGCTCGTACGGGTAGTGGTAGCCTTGGTCGTAGACGCGCACGTAGACGAAGCCCCAGTGGTCGGCGCTGCCGCCCCCGGACGCGTCCTCGACGCCGATGAGGGCTGTGCCCCCGTCGACCTCGAAGTAGAAGGCGTCGTCTCCGGGCACGGGCTCGGACTTCCGAAGCAGCAGCTCGCCGTCGTGGTCGTACAGGTCCACGACCGGCGTCGCGTCGCTGTTGAGCGGGTAGGTGGGGCCGGTCACGAGCACCGGGCACTCGTCGTAGGGGAGGTTGAGCTGGATCCAGTCCTTGTCGCTGTCCTCGTCGAGCACGAAGCCGACCGCGTAGAAGTAGCCGGCCTCGACGTCGATCTCCTCGCCGGCTGAGCCAGAGGAGTCGTCCTCTTGGACGTAGTTGTTGAACTCCGTCAGCTCGAGCTCGTAGTCGAAGCTCGTGGCGCCGTTGCCCTCGACGTCCTCGACCAGCAGCGTGTAGTCACCCGCGGTCGGCAGGTAGGCGTACAGCACGGTGTCGTAGGTCTGGACCGAGCCGAGGGCGTGGTCGTTCTCCTGGGCGTGCAGCTTGCCCGAGGGTGTGTAGAGCGAGACGATGGTGTCCATCTCCTCGTCGTCCGAGGTGGTCTGGACGCGGATGTACTCGCCACCTTCGGCCGTGAACGCGTAGAAGTCCTGGTCCCCGTCGGTCTCCAGCGTACCGCCGACCGGGTTGTCCCAGAGGATCGACTCGGCCTCGTCGATGCTGTTGTTCCGGTCCCCGGTGACGCAGTCCTCGTCCTCGCAGATCTGGGTGCTGCTGCAGTCGTCGTCGGTCTCGCAGGTGTCGTCGACCGGAACCGAGGTGTCGACCTCGGGGCCCGAGTCGTTTTCGTTGCCGTTGCAGGCGAGCAGAAGAAGAAGCATGGCGAAATCTACCTTGCCTCAGCCGAGGTGGTGGCTAAACACAGCGGCTGCCAGCCCTTGGAGAGGAAGACATGGCCCGCAAACGCGCGCTCACCGGCATCCAGCCGTCCGGAGTGCCCCACATCGGCAACCTGAAAGGCATGATCGAGCCTGCGCTCCAACTCCAGGAGACGCACGAGCCGTTCTACTTCATCGCCAGCTACCACGCGCTCACCAGCACGAAGGACGCCACGCTCCTTCGCGACTACCAGCGCGAGGCCGCGCTCTCGTTCCTCGCCTTCGGCCTGGACCCGGACGTGACCTCTCTCTTCCTGCAGCAGGACGTGCCCGAGGTCTGCGAGCTGTCGTGGATCCTCGGCTGCCACGTGAACACGGGTGTGCTCGAGCGGGCACATGCCTACAAAGCGGCTCGGGATGCGGGCCGGGAGATCAACGCGGGGACCTTCAACTACCCCATCCTCATGGCGGCAGACATCCTCATCTACGACTCGCACGCGGTTCCGGTCGGCAAGGACCAGAAGCAGCACGTCGAGATGGCGCGGGACATGGCGGCGGGGATGAACCATCGCTACGGCGCCGAGATCTTCGTGCTGCCCGAGCCGCTCATCAAGGCCGAGGTCGCCACGGTGCCCGGGCTAGACGGCCGCAAGATGTCGAAGTCCTACGGCAACACGCTGCCTCTGTTCCTGCCGCCGAAGAAGCTCCGAAAGCTCGTCATGAAGATCGTGACGGACAGCAAGGGCGTCGACGAGGCCAAGGATCCGGGGTCCTGCAACGTGTTCGCGCTGTACGAGCTCTTCGCCACTGCGGACGAACAGGCGGACCTGGCCGATCGGTATCGCGCCGGTGGGCTCGGGTACGGGCATGCAAAACAGGCCCTGTTCGAGGCGATGGATCGGTTCCTCGCCGAACCGCGCGAGAGGTACGCCGAGCTCTCGGCCGACCCGGAGCAGGTCGATCGGGTGCTCGCCCAAGGCGCTGAAAAGGCTCGCGGAATCGCCCAGCACACGATGTCGCGCGTCCGTGGCGCCATCGGTTTGGGGCCCGCGCGTTAATTCGTGCATTTTTGACCTGCAGCCGCCTGACATCATTTTGACAAATATTGCAGCCAACCGGCTGTAGAACCCCCCCGCAACGCTTCTCGGCAGGGAGCCTAGGCACCTCCCGCCGCCAGACGGCGACTTCTCCACTCAATTCCATGTCGTCCCCTTGCCTCTGGGGACTGTCCAGGAGACTCGATGCCCTCGTATCGACCCGACGACGCCGCTGAAGAAAACCCATTTGGTGAGCGCGCCACCAGCCGCGGAGAGCGGCTGACGGCGGAAGAGGAGAAGGACATGGCGCGGCGGATCCGTCGCGCTGAGGATGCGGCCCGCGACGCCATCCTCCATATCGATGAGGCTCGCGCCATCATCGGTCGTCGCCCCGACCGCGCCGAGCGCACCCGCGCTGGAGCCGTGAGTCGCCTCGAAGAAGCCGTCATGACAATCGCCGCGAAGGCGAAGGCCATGCCCGAGTTCAAGAAGCCCGCCCGCCGCGCGAGTGGTGCCTGGCAGGAGGCCGAGAACCTCCGCTGGCGTCTCGCCATGAGCGGTCGCCGCATCGCCCACGGTGAGGCCCGCAAGCTCGCCGGTCCGTTCATGGACGAAGAGGATCTGGTGCAGGAGGGCTACATCGGTCTCCTTCGCGCCGCCAAGCGCTTCGACCCGGACCGCGGCATCCGCTTCTCCACGTACGCGCGCTGGTGGGTTCGTGCCCAGATGACCCGCGCCATCGACCACACCGGACGCCCCGTGCGCCTCCCGGGCTGCGCCGTCGAGCAGACGCGCAACCTGCGCAAGGCCATGAAGCGCTTCGAGAGCAGTGGCATCGAGTACAACGTCCAGGATCTGGCCCAGGAGGTCGGCATCGACAAGGAGCGCGCCGAGCTGCTCCTGTCCCAGGGCAACACGATCTCGCTCGAGCAGCCCGTCGACGATGGGCCTCGCCCGCGTCCGCTGGAGCGCTTCCTGAGCGACGACGACGCCCCGCCGCCCGACGGCGAGGCCATCCAGGCCCAGGAGCTGTCCCGCATGCACGACGCGTTCGCCGCCGTGCTCAGCGACCGCCAGCGGTTCGTCCTGACGCGCCGTTACGGTCTCGACGACGGTGAGTTCCGGACCCTGTCCGAGGTCGGCAAGGAGATGGGGCTCTCGCGCGAGCGCGTGCGCCAGATCGAGCGCGAGGCACTCATTCGCCTGCGGGATCACTCGGGAATTCGGGACAACCCGTTCTTCCTGCGTCAGCTCGCTCGGACCGCCGCGCACGCCTGAGGCGGGCGCGGTCTTGCAGGACTCTCACGTGCACGTGAGATGTTCACGAATCCAGCCGGAAACGTGGCTATTGTTGTGGTGATGAAGAACCGCACCCCCGACCTCGACCTCGTTCGTCGCTACCTGGACGGAGATCGCTCCGCCTTCGACGAGATCTACAAGCGCTACCGGTCCGACGTTCGTCGGGCGATGGCGCGGGCGCTCTCGGGCTTCTCGGTCGCCGAGGTCGAGGAGTTCTCCCAGGAGCTGTGGGCCCGCGGGCCGGCGCTCATGGAGCCGTACGACCCCGAGCGGGGGACCTTGCGGACCTACCTGGTCGTCCAGGCCGCCTGGGGAGCGCGTTCGGCCGAGGCCAAGCGCATGCGTCGCCACGCCAGCCGTCGCGCTGCGCAGGTCCCGGCGTCGGGTCAGGATCCGGGCGCGATGCGCTGCATGTCGGCGTGGTCGCTCGAGAACGCCGATGGGGTCGTGGCCCGCATGGGCGGTGACGGTGCACGCAAGGCCGGGGCCACCCGCGCCGTGCGGACCTACCTGAGCGAGAACGACGACCGGCCAGCGCAGGTGCTTGAGGCGTGGCTGGAAGGCCGCACCGGCCGAGACATCGCTCAGGAGCTGGGCGTCCACCCGGCGCAGATCAGCCGCGATCTGGCTCGCGCTCGCACGAAGATGGAAGGGCATCTGCCCGCTCGTCCCCGCGTCCAGGCCCGCACCAAGGAATAGGCGCCCTCAGCCGGCGACCTCTCCGAGCACGCGCATGAAGTTGCCGCCCCATGCGGCGAGGATCTCGCCGTGGGTCCAGCCGCGGTCCAACAGGGCCTGCGTGAGCAGCGGCAGCTTGTCCGCGCCGTCCAGTTCGCGCGGGTAGCTGGCGAAGCCTTCCCAGTCGCTGCCGATGGCGCAGTGCTCGACGCCGACCGTGTCCCGGATCCAGGTCAGGTGTTCCACGACCGCCGCCAGCCCGCCGGGGCCGAGGAACATCGAGACGAAGATGACGCCGACGATGCCGCCGGTGTCGGCGATGGCGCGCAGCTGCTCGTCGTCCAGCCCCCTGGGTGAGCTGTAGACACCGTTGCAGGCGGTGTGCGAGCAGATGACGGGGGCCTTGGACCGGGCGCAGGTCTCCATGACGCCGCCCTTGTTCACGTGGGCGACGTCCACGACCATGTTCAGCCGGTTCAGCTCGTCGACCAGGTCGCGGCCGTAGTCGGTCAGGCCGGCCGTGGGGTGTTGTCCCCAGCCCACCATGGGCTTGCAGGCCTCGTTCTCGGTGAAGTGGGCGAGGCCGCAGAAGCGCATGCCACGGTCGCGGTAGTGCTCGAGCCGGTCCAGCTTCCCGCGCAGTCCATGCACGCCCTCCAGCCCGGCGAAGCACGCGATGCGACCGTCCTCTCGGATGCGCCGGATGGCCTGGGTTGTCGTCCCCAGCTCCAGGTGGTCTGGGTGCAGGCGCAGCTTGTCGTCCATCCGGTCGAGCATCCGCTCGATCTTGGTCGGGCCACGGTTGCCCGCCAGCGGCGAGGTCACGATGCCCAGGGCCATCGCCCCGACGTTCCCTTCGCGCAGCCGGGGGATGTCGACGTGGCCCATCAGGAGCGCGCCCGGGGTCGGGTTCGGTCGGTGCCGGCGGGCCCAGTTCCACTTCAGGAACGTCGTGGTCAGGAGCACGTCGCAGTGCAGGTCCACGATGAGCGCGCGCTCGTGCAGGGCGCGCGCTTCGTCCGAGATCGTCATGCGAGGCGCTCCAGGATGTCGACACCCTCCCACGTCCCGTCGTCGGGCGGGGACTGGAGCTGCCCCAGGCTGACGGTCGGCCGGTCCAGCTCGACGTCGCTGCTGACGGCCGAGATCGGCCAGGTGGACAGCGTGTCCTCGATGGCGGCGCGGGTCGCGGGGTGCACGGTCACGACGCGGGGGAGCGCGACCGGATCTGCGTGCTCTACCGGGAGCATGGGCACCCCCCACTCGCTGCCGTTCCACGTTCGTCCGTACACTCGACCCAGGCCCAGTCGGTGACGGATCTGCGGCCCGAGCGCGGGGTCGATGTCGCCCCGGGGGACCTCGTGGGCGAGCTCGCGCAGGGCCTGGGCGAGCCGCATCGAGAACCGCTCGGCGTCGCCCAGGACGAAGACGCACGCCGGGCTGCGGCAGCCCTGTCCGTCGTGCAGCACGGCGTCCATCGCGACCTTGCGAGCGTTGTCGTTCGAGATGTCCTCGACGACGGCCACGCTGACCCGGTGCCCATGGAGCGAGTGGGGCACGGTCAGCCGTGAGGCCAGCTCGTCCATCGCCTGGTCCGAGCCGAACCCCAGCACAGCGTCCGCCTCGTCCAGCAGATGGAACGCCTCGGCGTGTGGCAGGACCTCGACCGGACATCCAAACGCCTGGCCGATGGCGAGCGCGGGGCCCGGGCGGCTGGACGGGGCCTTCAGGACCGCGTCCGGGAAGCGGTGGACCCAGCGCAGCGGGGCGGTGAAGACGTTTCCGGCGCACCAGATCAGGACCTTCCGGTCGGCCACCCTGCGGTCGTCTGCGGCCTCGATGCAGGCCACCTCTGCGGCCAGCGCGCGGCGTGCCCCCTCGTCTGACAGCCCGGTTCCCCAGGTCGCGGGGTCGGTCAGGCGATCAAGCCCCATGGGCTTCCTCGGCGGTCAGCGAGCATCCTCGAGCTGCCGAGGCCTCGAGCCGGCCGCGCAGGAACACCCGGCCGTCGCGGACCTCGCCCAGATCCTCGGTCTCGATGGCGACCATGCTGCTCCAGTTCGCACAGTCGACGAAGCGCAACAGCCCGATCCCGTCGGTCGGCTCGCCGGACAGCGGGTCCACCGTGTAGGGGACGAGCCAGGGTGGGGGAGCGAAGCCCTGGCCGGGAGCGCCCCAGAGCTGCGAGGACAGCTCGGTCATGCCGTACTCGTCGATGCGTCGGACCTCACCGAGCCTGGCGCGGACGTCCAGCTCGGCCTCGGTGAGGCTCCGCGTGCGGCCCTTGAAGCCGCCGGTGACCATCAGCACCGAGCCTGGCGCGAGCTCGACCCGGCGGTCGGACTCGAAGAGCCAGGCCAGCGCGAAGGCGGTGGTGGCCAGGAAGACAGGCCCTCCGGCGAGCGCATCCCAGGCGCCATCGACGTCCAGGGACTCGTCGAAGAACGTCTGGGCCTCGGGGTAGAGGAGCCGGACCATGTGCCCGAGCGAGCTGTCCACGTTCGTCGGGCAGAGCGACACGCAGCGGGTCGGGGCGTTCGCGACACAGGCCTCGAACCAGCGTCGGGCGGCCTCGTCGTAGGCGGCGGTGTCGGCCATCCGGTGCTGTCCACGCCGGCCCGAGGTCGTGCCGCTGGTCCGGAAGACCGGGCCGTCCTCGACCGTCGAGAAGATGGCGTCCTTGCACAGTGAGACCGGGATGGCCGGGATCTCGGCGAGCGAGCCAGGCTCGACGTCTCCGACCAGTCGCGAGTACGCCGGACTGCGGTCGCGCTGGTAGCGGAACAGCTCCAACGCGAACGCCTCGACGTCCCCGCCCTCACGGATGAGCTGCAGCGCTCGGGCCTTCAAGAGAGCACCTCGTCGAGCACATCGAAGAAGCCCTCGAGCTGCGCTCCCGAGATGGTCAGCGGCGGAGTCAGGCACAGCACCTCTCCCTGCTCGCCCGCGGGCAGCGCGATCCAGCCTCGCTCGAAGAGGGCCCGCGAGGTGCCGAGCGCGTCGGGGAGCTCGAGCCCCAGCAACAGGCCCCGGCCGCGCAGGTTCCCGTGCCGAGCCAGACGGCGTCGGGCCCAGTCGCCGTACTCCTCGGCTCGGGCGTGGAGCTCGCCGTTCACGACCAGGTCGATGCAGGCGAGCGCCATCGCGCTGCCCACGGGGTTGCCCAGGAATGTCTGGGTGTGGAGCGCCTCGCCCTTGCTGGCGCCCCAGCTGGCCATCACCTCGCGGGTGCCGATGCAGGCGGAGATGGGGTAGCCGCCGGCCATGCCCTTGCCGACGCACAGCAGGTCCGGTCGGACCCCCTCGTGCTGGAAGGCGAACAGCGAGCCGGTGCGCCCGAAGCCCGTGTAGATCTCATCCAGGATCAGGACCGCGCCGGCCTGGTCGCAGGCCGCACGGACGCCAGCGAGCCATCCCGGGGGAGGGACCCGGACTCCGCCGCGGCCTTGGATGGGCTCGACGATCACGGCGCCGATGCCATCCAGCGAGGGCAGCTCGCCGCCGAACTCGGCGCGTCGAACATGCGCCCCGAGCTGGGCCGCGAATGGGGCCTGGAATGCGCCCGTCTTGTACCCGGTGACCGCGAGCGCGCCGTAGCTGAGCCCGTGGTACGCGCCCTCAAAGGCCAGGACGCCGTCCCGCCCGGTGGCCATGCGCGCCGTCTTGAGCGCGGCCTCGACCGCGTCGGACCCGGAGCTGCCGAGGATCGTGTGGGACAGCCCGGTCAGCTCGGCGAGTCGCTCGAGCAGCTCGATGCGCCGGGGGTCGGGGAACGCGTCCCCCATGGCGTGCGGAAGGACCCCGAGCTGGGCCTGTCCCGCGGCGACGACGGCGGGGTGGGCGTGGCCGACGCTGGCGACCCCGAACCCGGCGGTCAGGTCGACGAGCACGTTGCCATCGACGTCCAGGACGTTCGCTCCGCGCGCCGACGACCACACGATGGGGTCGGTGTCGGCCACCCCGAGCGCCTCGGCTCGTCGTGCCCGCCGGGACGTGATGGCAGGGCACTCGACCCGCGCGAGGCGGTCCACGAGGGCGCGGCTGGCCGGTCCGGGCAGGCTGGTCTTCAGGTTCGGTAGCGAGTGTCCATCCACAGCCGTCACCTAACCGGGGTTAACTGGGGGTCGATGTGGCTCTTGATGCTGGCCTGCACGGGCGGACCGACCATCGTGAACCAGGAAGGGACGCTGGTCCTGGACCTGGTGAACCCGACGATCGCCGATCCGTGGAACGGCGTGGACAGTGTGCTGATCGAGCTCGTCGTCGACGGACAGGTCGTCGAGCAGTCCAGCTTCTCGTTGGATGAGGACGCCCAGGTCCCGGGGCTGGACCACTTCGGCACCGGACGCTTCCGGGTCGCGGGGCTGGGGGGAGGCACCGTCGTGAGCTACGGCCGCTCGGCCGAGGTGTGGCTCGCTCCCGGCGTCGATCTGACGATCCCCATGACGTTCCTGCCGGTGAACCAGGTCCTGCCTGTGGCCGACGAGATGGCGGCGCCACGGTCCGAGCACCTGTCCGCCCGGCTGCCCGACGGCCGCGTGCTCCTGTTCGGCGGTCGCAGCCCTGATGGCGGCGTCGCGTACGCCGATCTCGAGGTCTACGACCCGGCCGAGGGCATCTTCAAGCCCACTGGGACCTACGCGCCGCTGGGGCTCTACGCGGCTTCGTGGACCGTCCGGCCGGATCGGACGCTGCTCATCACTGGCGGGCGCACGATCCTCGCCGGCAGCGGCCGCGCCCATCCCGGGGTGTTCCAGTACGACCCGGTCAGCGGGCTCCTGTCTTCTGAGACGGACATGACCAACGACCGGTCCGGTCACTGCCTGGCCGAGTTCCGCGAGGGCTTCGGCGTCGCGATGGGCGGCAACCGGTTGACGCTGGCCGTCGACTGGATGCGCAACGACCCCGACACGAACGAGCTGAACTGGTCGGACGTGGTGATCACGGGGCTCGACCAGGCCGCCGTGACCGGCTGCGTCGCGGTCGAGGGGGGCGAGGTCTTCGTCCAGGGCATGAGCGCCAACGCCACCGGCCTCTTCAACTTCAGCGAGGACGCCGCGGCGGTGAACCCCAACGTCTCGGACGCGTTCTACGCCGTCGAGAGCGGCGATTTTGACCTGCTCGAGGGCGCGATGCTCATCCCGCTGGACGCCGAGACGGTCTGGGTCGGCGCTGGGGAGTCGGCCTCGGACACCCCCATCACGGGTCGCCTGTTCGACATCCCCAGCCGCTCGTTCGTCGGCGGCGTGGACCCCGCGCGGCCTCGGGTCAGCGGCGACTGGGACGCCTGGATCGAGGACGGCTGGTACGTGCTGGGCTGCGGGACCGCCGATGGGTCCCCCGAGACGCCCCAGACGACGGTCGAGGTCCTGAACCTCGAGAGCGGCGAGCGCTACCCGTACCTGGAGATGGACCGTGCGCGGCCCGGCTGCAGGGTCGATGCGCTGCTGGACGGAGCGATCCTGATCAGCGGCGGCTTCTCGTCCGGCGGCGACGCCGAGCCTGGGGCGGCGATCGTCGTTCCCTACGACCCGGCCTAGCGTCCCTCGTCAGCCCTCGGTCGCGCGGCCGAACCGCTGCTCGAGCGCTTCGACGAGCTTCTTGTGGATGCCGTCGAACCCGCCATTGCTGTAGACGGCCACGACGTCGCCCTCGAGCGCGTTCGCGGCGACCAGGGCCACGATGTCGTCGGTCTTGTCGAGGCAGCTGGCCTCGGTCCCGCGGGCGCGGATCGCTCCGGCGAGCTCATGGGGGTCCAGGCGCTCCTCGAGCGGGATGCGCTCGTCGTAGGTCGCCTTGATGGTGACCAGGTCGGCCTCGCCGAACGCCTCGGCGTAGGGCTCCTGGAAGATCTTCCGGCGGGAGGTGTTGCTGCGCGGCTCGAAGACCACCCACAGTCGTCGGCCGCCGAAGCGCAGGCGCAGGGCCTCGGTCGTCACCTGGACCGCGGTGGGGTGGTGCGCGAAGTCGTCCAGGATGGTCACGCCGCCCGGCTCGGCGACCACGTCCTGGCGGCGCTTGATGCCGCGGAAGGTCCGGAACCCCTCGGCGAGCTGGGCCGCCGTGCAGCCCTCCCGCTCCAGCGCCGCGACAGCCGCCACCTGGTTGTACAGGTTGTGCTCGCCGACGAGGTTCGAGGTGAACGTGCCGAAGGTCTCGCCGCCGCGCAGGACCGTGAACGTCATGGTCCCGGTCTCGTGGTCGACCCGCTCGATGCGCCCGTCCCAGTCCTGGTCGGGCCCGTACTTCCGGACCTCGCAAGGGGACTCCTCGCACACGGCGCGCACGCTCGGGTGGTCCCAGCGAGCGACCACGCAGCCGTCCTCGGGCATCGAGCGGACCAGGTCCCGGAACGCCTCCTGGCAGTGCTCCAGGTCCCGGTAGATGTCGGCGTGGTCGAACTCGACGCTCGTGAGGATGGCGGTGTTCGCCCGGTAGCTCATGAACTTCGGACGCTTGTCGAAGAACGCCGTGTCGTACTCGTCGCCCTCGATGACGAAGTGGGTGCCGCCCCCGGCGCGAGCGGTCCGATCCCACCCCTTCACGACCCCACCGATCAGGTAGCCGGGGTTCAGGCCCGCCGCGTCGGCCAGCCAGGCGGTGATGCTGCTGGTGGTCGTCTTCCCGTGGGTCCCGGCGCACACGATGGACGTGGCGTCCTTCATGAACAGCTCCCCCAGGACGTGCGGGAAGCTGCAGTAGTCCATGTCGCGCTCGACGACGGCGACGGCTTCCTCGTACGTTGCCCGGATGACGTTCCCCACAACGACCAGGTCCGGGTCGTGGTCGAGGTTCGAGGCGACGTAGCCGAGCTGGATCGTGATCCCGAGCGAGGCCAGGTAGTCGCTCATCGGCGGGTAGGCGCCGGTGTCCGAGCCGGTCACGGCGTACCCGGCGTCCTTGAGCATGCCGGCGATGGAGCCCATCGCAGTGCCGCAGATTCCGAGGATGTGGATCGACTTCAGCTCGGCCGGGAGGCCTTGTGTGTGGAGAGGCATGCGCGAGTCCGGGGGGCGACGGAGGAGGGAAGAAAGCGCAGTTGCTGGACGAGGAGGTCCAGCACGTCGGGGGTGTCCACGTCATACCAGAAGGGCAGCAGCGTGACGTCGATCTCGTGCCGCCGGGCGTGGAGCATCGTCTCGGCCAGCACCGACGAGGTGCTCCAGGCGATGTCGGCGAGCAGCTCGGGCCGGGGGGTGCTCCAGCCGATGCACCAGTAGCCGCCGTCGAAGGCGGGGCCGACCACCACCTCGGACTCCAGGCGAGCCGCTCGGCGCAGGACCTCGATGGGGAGCGTCGGTGCGTCGGTGCCCAGGGCGAGGCAGTCTCCGCCTCGCAGCGCATGAGCCATGCGGGCCCCCAGGTCCCCGGAGACCTGGGGCTCGACCGGGCAGTCCAGCGAGCGCGCCCAGGGGTGATCGGGGTCGCCGGCCAGCGAGACCGTCAGCTCGAGCCCGGCCGCGCGGACCAGCTCGAACACGTCGGCGGCCATCGCGGTGTGGAGCTGGGCGGCGCCTTCGGGCCCCAGCGCGGGGATGAGGCGCGTCTTCACGGTGCCCGGGACGGGCGGCTTGGTGAAGACGACCGCTTTCATGCCTTGTACTTCCAGCAGGCGCGAAGGATGCCGATGCCCGCCTTGATTGTTCCCTTCACGGTGCCCGAGATCTTCGAGCGCCCGCCGCCGCGTGTGCGGTAGCGAACCGGCACCTCTTCGATCCGGAGTCCGGTCTGGACCGCCTTCATCTGCATCTCGACGTTCCAGCCGTACGCTGTGTCGGTCATGTGCAGCGACTGCATGGCGTCCCAGCGGAGCGCGCGGAACGGTCCCATGTCGCGGTAGGTCCAGCCGGTCCAGCGGAGGATGAGGCGCGTGGCGAGCACGTTCCCGAACCGCTGGTTGGGCAGCAGGGCTCCTCGGTCGGCCAGCGACACGCGCTCGCCCAGGACCATGTCGGCCTCGCCCTTGAGGATCGGCCTCAGCAGGAGCGGCAGGTCGTCCACGTCGTCGCTGCCGTCGGCGTCCAGGATGACGACGACGTCGGGCGGATCGTCGGACAGGAAGGCCAGGCCGGCCAGGCACGCGCTGCCGTATCCACGGCGGGGCTCGGTCACGACGATGGCGCCGGCGTCGCGCGCGACCTGGGGCGTCTCGTCCGTCGAGCCGTTGTCGACGACCACCACGCGACCCGGGCGCAGCCTGTTCAGATCCGCCAGCACGCCGGGAAGGGCCTGCTCCTCGTTGAGCGCGGGGATGACGACGGCGACGCGCATGGCTGCCGCCTCTATCCCGTCGTGGTTAGTTGGAGGTGATGTTGCTGCTCGCCTTTTCGCTCAGCTCGGCCGTCCACGCCGGGCCCGAAGCCAGTCCGTTCCGCGCCACGTCGCCCGGACTGACCCTCGCTCCCTTGGCCACCGGCCCCGCGACCGTGATCATCACGGTGCCGCCGGGGACCACGCTCTACAAGGACATGACCGAGCTCACGGTCGTCGAGCCGGCCGGCCTGACCGTCGGCGAGGTGTCCCTGCCGCCGGCGATCGAGAAGGAGGATCCAGCGCTCGGGCTCATGCGCGAGCTCTGGGACATGGACGTCTACATCGAGCTCCCCGTCACGGCGCCGGCCACACCGGGGGACCACGAGGTGGTCGTCGAGGCGATCTGGCAGGGTTGCAAGGGCACGCTCTGCTTCATGCCGGTCACCGAGCAGGTCACCGTCCCCGTCCGGGTCGAGGCGCCCAAGGCGGCCGTCGATGAGTGAGGGGCGTCTGATCCGGGGGCTCGTCGCCGACGGGCGGGCTCGGGTTCTGGCCGTCGTCTGCCCGGACATCTGCGAGGAGGTCCGCCAGGCGCATGGACTCGGCGGTCAGGCTGCCCGGCATTGCGCCGAGGGGCTGCTCTCGACGCTTCTCCTCAGCGCTCACATCAAGGGCGACGAGCGCTTGATGATCCAGGTCCAGGCCGAGAAGCCGCGCTTTGCGTTCCATGGCGAGGCCCGAGCCGACGGCTCGGTGCGGGCGCGTCTGACGCCCGGCGTCTACCCGCCGGCGAGCGAGCTGCGCGGCGCGATGCTGGCCATCAAGTGGGAGGGGGACAAGGAGCTCTACCGAGGCGCCGCCGAGCTCGACGGCAGCTTCGAGCGCTCGCTCCAGCACTTCCTCGTCCAGTCGCAGCAGGCCCATGGGGTCGTGCGGCTCGGCGTCACGATGGACGGCGACCGGGTCACCTCGGCGTGCGGGCTGTTGGTCGAGATGCTCGGCGGACAGTGGGACCTGGATGGGTTCGAGCCCTGGGTCGCGCCGCTGCGCACGGCGGACCTCGGCGCGACGATGACCCAGTTCGCCTTCGCCCAGCTCCTGGGCGGCCCCGTCGAGGTGCTCGAAGCGCGTCAGGTGACGGTGCTGCGCACGACGATGGCGCGGGTCGAGGGGATGCTCCGCGCGCTGGGGCCAGCCGAGCTCCGGGCGATCGCCGCCGAGGAAGGACAGGCGACCATCACCTGCCAGTTCACGAACGAGGACTTCGTGGTCCCGGGCGAGCGCCTCGAGGCCATCGCCGGCGAGCTCGAGGGAGCGTAGAGGCCCTCAGGCCAGGTGGTCGGTGTCGTTCAGATGGTGGACGCTCAGCTCGCCATCGCGCACGCCCAGGACGCTGACCGCGGTGTTTCCCTGGCGAACGTGACGCAGGAACCGGAACGGCAGACGCAGGGCGGTGAGCACGAGCGTCGCCAGCACCATCTGGTGGCTCACGACCACGATGGTGTCGTCGTGCCGCGAGCCCAGCTCGAGCACGGCGGGGAGCGCTCGCTCTCGCAGCTCGCGCAGGGTCTCGCCGCCGGGAACCCGCACGTCGAGCGGGTCGCGTGCCCACTGCTCGAAGATCGTGGGGTGCTGGGACATCACCTCGACGGCGGGGCGGCCCTCGAAGTCGCCCTGGTCCAGCTCCTGGAGGGCGCCATCGAGCTCCGGGGTGCCGAGCGCGCTGGCCGTGACCCGAGCGCGCGACAACGGCGAGCTGTAGAGCGCGGAGTAGGACAGCCCGCGAAGCCGGTCGGCGAGCTGGCCGGCCTGGGCGAGGCCGACGTCGTCGAGGGGGACGTCCATGGCTCCGACGAAGCGTCGTTCGGCGTTCGCGGCGGTCTGTCCGTGCCGAACCGTGACGATCGGTGTGGCCCCCGTGGCCCGACACCGGTCGATGGCCCCTTGCAGGGCGGTGAAGTTTTGCATCGTCTCAACCTACCCTCACCACCGACCGCGGGTACGTTCAGGGTCCTCACCGGACCCAGGAAACGCCCCCATGGCGGATCAGAAGAAGGGGTTCGACCCCCTTGCCAGTCTCTTCGACGGCCCCGACCTGCGCGACTTCCCCGGGTCGACCGCACCGCTGCCGGAGATCCTCGGGGACTCGGAGTTCGACGCTCCGCCCGAGTCCACCGACCCGCTGATCTCGATGCCCGTCGACGGCGTGCCCCTCGAGATGCTGAAGGGTGCCGATCCTGGTGGATCGCCGAAGCCGGCCCCCGTGCCGGAGCGGGCGCACGTCTCGCCGACCCCGGCGCAGGAAGCCATCGAGGTCCCCGAGCCCGGCGGCTTCTCGGCCTTGGACGCCCCCGAGCCCGTCATGGAGCCGGTCGCCGCTCCCGAGCCAGTCGCCGCTCCCGAGCCGGAGCCGCCTGCTCCCGCTGGTCCCTCGGCCGCGAACAAGGCCGAGCTCGCCAAGGCCCTGGCTCGCGCCGCCCTGGCGAAGGCCAAGGCCGCCAAGCCGGCCCACAAGAAGGAAGAAGCCGCTGAGGCCGCACCCGCTGAGCCGGCTGTCACTGGTGTTGGCGGCAAGGCAAGCAAGCAGCGCCGTCGGCACATCCCCCCGCTGTCCGAGGAGATCGACGAGGTCCCCGAGGCCAAGCCCGTGTCGCGCCTGGCCGGGCTGTCGAGCCGAGCGCCGCGGATGCGGTCCGCGCTGGATGCCGCCAAGGCGGCCGCCGAGCAGGAGAAGAGCAAGAAGGCCGCTGCCCATGTGGAGCGTCTGCTCGAGCTGCCGACGCAGGTCGATCGCATCCTTCGTCGCCAGCTCAAGGGCATCAAGGCGCTCGACGTCGTGAACGCGCTGATGATGGACGACCGCACGCTGCTGACCGCCCTCTGGAAGGGGCACCGCGCGCGCTTCGCCCAGATCGGGCAGCTCGGCCAGGTGGTCTCCACCACCAACGTCATCCGTGCGCTCGGCGCCGTCCCGCAGGGGCAGCTCGTCGCGGCGATCGTGGAGACCGAGGTCTCCGACTACCTGGTGTGGGTCGACCTGGGGAGCGAGGCGGTCATCGCCGCGTTCGCCGACGCGCGCGCCTGGTACGCGAGCGCCCGAAAGGTCTAGGTCCGCGGACCCCACGGTCCAGAACGCCAGCGCGCCAGCGTCACGAGGGTCCACAGCCGCCGCCGGTGGTCTCGGTGTCCGTCCAGGTGCTCGCGCACCAGGGCTCGGACGGCGTCGCCGCGGATCAAGCCGTCGAGCTGGTCGGCCAGCCCGTCGATCAGCCCGCGATGGGGACCAGCGAGCCACGCCGATAGCGGCACCCCGAAGCCCTTCTTCGGTCGCCGAGCGATGTCGCGCGGCACGAACGGGGCCAGCGCCTTCCGCAGCAGCACCTTGGTCTCGCGTCCCCGCACCTTGTGCTTGAGCGGCAGCGAGGCCGCGAGCCGGACCAGGTGGTGGTCCAGGAAGGGGCTCCGCAGCTCGATGGAGTTCAGCATCGAGGCCCGGTCTGCCTTCGTGAGCACGCCTTCTCCCAGGTAGAGGCGCTGGTCGAGCCACATCGCGGCGTCCTGGGGGTCGAGCCCGTCGACCTGGGCTCCCCATCGGTCGACCGTGGACCAGGGATTCCCGGCTACGCCCAGGCTGGCCAGCTCTTCGGGCAGGAAGGCGCCCAGGAAGACCTGGTTCCGGCGGGGCAGAGGATGGCCCAGCCCCGCCGTGAAGCGACGGGCCAGGTACCCGCTGCCCAGGTTCTGCCTACTGGCCGGGAGGCGCCGCGCGACGCGACCCAGCAAGCCGGCGCCGAGCCGCGCTCGCTTCGCCAGTCGATGGGCGAAGTAGGTCGGGTAGCCGCCGAAGTGCTCGTCGGCGCCGTCCCCGGTCACCGCGATCTTGAAGCCACGCTCGCGGATGGCTCGTGTCAGCAACCAGGTCGCCGCCAGCGAGCCGTCGGCCAGCGGCTCGCACATGCCGCTCTCCAGGGCCGCGAGCACCTCGGGCAGCTGGCCCGACGAGAACGGCACCTCGACGTGCTCGAGGCCCAGGTGCTTTGCGACGCTTCTCGCTGGGCCCGACTCATCGAACGAGGCCTCGTCGAAGGTCACCGCGAAGCTGGTCTGCTTCGTGCGCCCTGACTGCGCGACCAGCGCCGCGACCGCGCTGCTGTCGATCCCGCCCGACAGGCAGATGGCGATGGGCAGGTCGGTGTCACAGCGCTTGTGGACGGCCATGCGCAGCGACGTCGTGATGGCGTCGACCCACTTCTCTTCGGCGAGCCCGTGACGCAGGCCGGCGGAGCCCGGGAGGGGGGGCTCCCAGCAGCGCTCGATGCGGACGCCCTCGGGGCCCGCGTGCAGCATCGTCCCGGCCTCGAGCTTGTGGATGCCTCGGTAGATCGAGCGCGGGGCCGGCACGTACTCGAACAGCAGCAGCTCGGCGAGCGCGTCGGGGTCGAGCTCTCTCCGGACCGCGGGGTGGACCAGCAGGCCCTTCAGCTCGCTCGCGAACAGGACCAGGCCATCGACCTCGGTCCAGTACAGAGGCTTCTGTCCCAGGCGGTCCCGGGCCAGGAACAGGCCCTCGGACGTGATGGCGGCCACCCCGAACTGGCCATCGGCGCGGGCGACGGTGCGGGACAGGCCCATGTGGGCGGTCAGCGCGGCGAGCACCTCGGTGTCGGACTCGGTGGTGAACTCCAGCCCGTTGCTCTTGAACTCCTTGCGGAGCGGCGTGTGGTTGTAGACCTCGCCGTTGAAGGCCAGCGTCGCGGCCCCCGAGGCGTCGACCAGGGGCTGGCGGCCGTTCGGACGGTCGACGATGGACAGCCGGCGCGTCCCCAGCGCGCCCTGTGGGACGTCCAGGATGTGCTCGTCGTCCGGGCCACGATGGGCCAGGGCGCGGACCATGGCGCGAACCGGCTCCCGGTCCACCGGTCCAGCGAACCGGAAGACGCCTGCGATGCCGCACATCTATTCGGACGCCGTCTGGGCGCGCGCGACGACCTCCTCGCGCGTGTCGAGGTTGGTCACGTTGTGGATGCGGTAGGGCGCCTTGTCGCGGATGTCGTAGTGCATCCGGATGAGGACCTCGGCGACGATGCCGAGCGTGACCTCGACGAGGCCGAGCATCATCATCAGCACCGCGCCGACCCCCAGGATGCCGGCGAGATCGAGCTCGCCCATGACCCCGGCGGAGACCGCCCAGGTGGCCGTGATGAGGCCGAGCAGCGTGAAGAAGAACCCGGCGTAGCCGAAGAAGTAGATCGGCGTGACGTAGAAGTCGCGCAGGAACTTCACAGTCGTCAGGTCGAGCAGGACCTTGGGGATTCGACCCAGCCCGTACTTGCTGACCCCGCGCACTCGGGCGTGGTGCCGGACCGGCATCTCGACGAGCTTTGCGCCCGCCCACGTCACGTAGATGGGGATGAAGCGGTGCATCTCGCCGTAGAGCGGGATGTGCTTCAGGTACTCGGACTTGTAGACGCGGAGCGTGCAGCCGTAGTCGTGCAGGTGCACGTTGCTGAGCTCGCTGATCAGGCGGTTGGCGATGGCGCTCGGGACGTTTCGGGTCCACTTCGCGTCCTGTCGGTCCTTCCGCCAGCCGCAGACGACGTCGTAGCCCTCGTCGAGCTTTTCGAGCATCGTGGGGATGTCCGCCGGGTCGTTCTGGAGGTCGGCGTCCAGCGTGATGATGATCGGGTTGCTGGCGTGTCGGATGCCCGCGGTGAGCGCGGCGGTCTGGCCGTAGTTGCGCACGAACCGGATGAGGCGCACGCGGTCGTCGCGCTCCGCCAGCTGCGCCAGCTCGATCGGGGTCGAGTCCACGCTCCCGTCGTCCACGTACAGCACCTCGAACGTCAGGCCCTCGAGCGCAGATGTGATGGCTTCGTGGAGCGGCTCGAGGTTGCCCTCCTCGTCGTAGACGGGGACGACGACGGAGATTCGACGGCTCATTCGGGCGCGGCTTCCTCCGCGCCTTCCTCAGGGGGCTCCTCGGCCGGCGCGTCGGCGCCCTCTTCGGGGGGCGTGTCGCCCGCGTCTTCGGCCGGCGCGTCCGTGGCGCCCTCGGGCACGCCTTCCTGGGGCTCGCCGCCCAGGGGGCCACCCTCCTGTCCTTCGGGCGGGGGACCGGGGCGCAGGACGCCCAGATCGGGATCCTCGGAGAGCACCAGCTCGAGGCCCTCGATGTCGACCTCGCCGACCTCGATGGTCACCTTGCCGGCCGGATCGTCGGGCGACGGGCCATCGGAGGCCTGATCGATGAAGCCCAGGATGTGCAGCTGGCCGAAGTCCTTCGGGACCTTCACCTGGAACGGTCCGAGCTCCGGCGCCTCCTCCGCGGAGACGAGCATCGGCGCGGCGATGCCTTCCTGCGTGAGGAGATCCATGCGGATCCGCCCGGTCTTCTCACCCTCGTAGGAGACCGTCCCGCTCAGGATGACCTCGCCGTTCGTGAAGTCGAACGAGCTGCCGTTCGCCGCGGTCTCGGGCGTGTGGCCGTTCGGGTCCATGCCCTCTTCGACCACCACGTCGGCGTCCGCACCTGCATCTGCATCGGTCGGAGGGGTTGTTCCGTCGGTCTCCGGGCAGGCGACGAGGAGTGCGAGTGCCAGCATCGAACAGGCCGTTCTCACGGGCGTTCTCCATCTTGGGGACGTGCAACGCTCGCACCCGCGGATCGGTCGTGTCAACGGGGCGGGGGGGCCGCCTTGACGCGTTGCGACCGGACGCGGTAGGAAGTCGCTCCTCTCGGGACAGCCCATGTCGGTCACCGTTCGCGGATACGTCTTCATCGACTCCCTGCAGCCGCAGCTCGCGGCCTTCACGGGAACGACCTGTCGTGGCTTCCTGCCGCTGGCCGGCCAGGCCTCGCTCTGGATCGAGACGGCGCCGGGGATGATCATCAATCGGGTCACCGATGTCGCTCTCAAGGCGACGCGCGTCGCGCCGGCCGTCCAGGTTGTGGAGCGGGCGTTCGGGCTGCTCGAGGTCCATCACGAGGACCAGGGCGAGGTGCACTCCGCCGGTGACGCCGTGCTCGCGCACCTGGGTGTCGACCGCAAGGACGTCAAGAAGCCCACCGTGGTGAGCAACCAGATCATCCGGTCGGTCGAGGCCTACCAGGCCCAGCTGATCAACCGGAACCGCCAGGGGATGATGCTCATCCCGGGCCAGTCGCTCTTCATCCTGGAGACCGAGCCGGCCGCCTGGGTGGTCATCGCTGCGAACGAGGCCGAAAAGGCCGCGAACGTCAACCTCGTGAACCTGCGTCCCTTCGGCGCATTCGGTCGTCTCTGGATGGCCGGCAGCGAGTCGGAGATCGACTCCGCAGCCGAAGCCGCGCAGGCCGTCATCGAGTCCCTCTCTTCCTGAACCCCCCCTTTTTGAATGGCCCGTCGACCTGACGGATAGGAGAATCCCAGATGGCTGATGCCCTCGGAATGATCGAGACCCGTGGTTTCGTCGGAATGGTCGAGGCCGCCGACGCAATGCTGAAGGCCGCTCGGGTGGAGCTGGTCGGCTACGAGAAGATCGGTGGTGGCTACGTCACCGCGATCGTTCGTGGTGACGTCGCGGCGGTCAAGGCCGCCACCGAGGCCGGCGCCCGCCAGGCCCAGCGTGTCGGCGAGCTCGTCAGCGTGCACGTCATCCCGCGTCCGCACAGCAACGTGGACGAGGTCCTGCCGCTCGGCCGTGCCTCCAGCGAGTAGCGCCCGATGAAGCTCGGTCGCATCGTCGGGACGGTCGTCTCTACGCGGAAGGACCCGAAGATCGAGGGCTTGCGCCTGTACCTCGTGCAGGACCTGACGCTCGCTCTTGAAGGCCGTGAGTCCTTCGTCGTCGCCGCGGACGCCATGGGCGCCGGGGTCGGCGAGGTGGTCTTGTATGCCTCGGGCAGCTCGGCGCGCCAGACCGATGCCACCAATGGTCGTCCGGTCGACGCGGTGGTCATGGCCATCGTGGACACCATCGATCGCGAAGGAGACCTGGTGTTCAACAAGAACCCTCCGTTTCCGCCCGAGGCTGACTGATGGATCGCGCTGAGATCCAGACGCTGGTCGAGCGCGTGCTCGCCCGGGTCGCCGCTGGCGAACAGCCGCGGACCAACCAGGCTCCCCAGAACCCCCACGGGGTCTACAAGACGGTCACCGAGGCCGTCGCTGCGGCGCACGTCGCTCAGCGCACGCTGATCAACATGCCGCTCGAGAAGCGGCGGGAGATCATCGCCAACATCCGGCGTCGCGCCGCCGAGGACGTCTACAACCTGGCGTCGATGGCGCACGAGGAGACCGGACTCGGGCGGACCGAGGACAAGGTCAAGAAGAACCTCCTCGTCATCCACAAGACGCCCGGGCCCGAGATCCTCGAGCCCACGGCCTGGACCGGCGACGGTGGCCTGACGCTGATGGAGCGCGCGCCGTACGGCGTCATCGGCTCGATCACGCCGTGCACCAACCCCACCGAGACCATCCTCTGCAACGGCATCGGCATGGTGTCCGGCGGCAACACGGTCGTGTTCAACACGCACCCGGCCGCCAAGCAGACCTCGGCGTACGTCATCGACCTCATCAACCGCGCCAGCATCGAGGTCGGCGGCCCCGACAACCTGATGTGCTGCGTCGAGACGCCCACCATCGCGTCCGCCGGCGAGCTGATGAAGTTCCCCGGCCTGCGACTCATCGTCGTGACCGGTGGCGGCGCCGTCGTGCAGGCCGCCATGAACAGTGGCAAGAAGGCCATCTGCGCCGGCCCGGGCAACCCGCCGGTCGTGGTCGACGAGACCGCGGACATCGCGCACGCCGGACGCTGCATCGTTGCGGGCGCCAGCTTCGACAACAACGTCATCTGCACGGACGAGAAGGAGGTCTTCGTCGTCGACAAGGTCGCCGGTCGCCTGATCGAGTCGATGACGAACAGCGGCGCCGTGCTGATCCGGAACCACCAGATCCGCCGGCTCGAGAAGCTCATCCTCACGGCGGACCGCGAGCACATCAACCGCGACTGGGTCGGCCAGGACGCCGGGAAGATGCTCCGCGAGATCGACGTGCCGTTCACCGGCGACCCCCGCCTGGTGATCTGCGAGGTCCCGTTCGAGCACCCGTTCATCCAGCTCGAGAAGCTGATGCCGGTCATCGGGATCACCCGCGTTCGCGACGTGCACGAGGGCATCGACCTCGCCAAGGAAGCCGAGCACGGGTACGGCCACACCGCGTCGATGTACAGCAAGAACCTGGACGCGCTGCACCGCATGGCGCGCGTCATGGATGTGAGCATCTTCATCAAGAACGCGTCGAACTTCGCGGGTCTGGGCTTCGGAGGCGAGGGCTTCACCTCGTTCACCATCGCCAGTCCGACCGGCGAGGGCCTCACGACCGCGCGGGACTTCACCCGGGTCCGCCGCTGCACGCTGGCGGGCTACTTCCGCATCGTCTGAGGGTGCCCGACGCCCTCGCGCTCCTCGAGCTCGACTCCATCGCGCGCGGCTACCGAGTCGTCGACGCGATGGTGAAGAAGAGCCCTGTCGAGGTGCTCGAGGCGAACCTGGTCGAGCCCGGGCGCTACCTGATCCTCTTCACCGGCGGCGTGGCCGAGGTGGACGAGGCGCGCACCGAAGGGCTCGAGGTCGCCGGCAACCACCTGGTGCACGACCTGTTCCTGCCGTTCGTGCACTCCAGCATCCTCCCCGGACTGCGCGGGGAGCTCCGGTGCATCGATCCCGACACCGTCGGTGTGGTCGAGACCTGCAGCACCTCGAGCGCGCTGCTGGCCTGCGACCGAGCGCTCAAGGACGCCGACGTCGAGCTCGCCGGCCTGCGCATCACGCCCGCGCTGGGTGGGAAAGCGTTCTTCGTCGTCCAGGGCACCCAGGCCGATGTCGAGGCCGCGCTGGACGTGGCGCGCACGCACGCGGCCGACCGGCTGACCCAGGCCGAGTGCATCCCGCGTCCCCATGGGGACTTCCTCGCCGTTATCCTGCGGCCCGCACCCTTCTCCCTGGTGACCTGATGGAGCTCGCCCGCGTCATCGGAAATGTCGTCGCGACGCGCAAGCACGAAGCGCTCGAAGGCGTGAAGCTGCTCCTGATCCAGCCCCACGACCACGACGGCGTGGCCCAGGGCGGTCCCATCGTGGCGGCCGACCCCATCCAGGCCGGCGTCGGGGACACGGTGCAGTGGATCACCGGGCGCGAGGCCGCGCTCGCCCTTCCGCAGACCTTCGTGCCGGTCGACTGCGCCATCGTGGCCATCGTCGACGATGTCTGGGGGAACGAGTGATCCTCTGCCGCGTCATCGGGAACTCTGTCGCGACCGTGAAGCTCCCCGTCTACGAGGGGCACACCGTGCTCGTCTGTCGTCCGGTCAAGTGGGATGGCAAGACCCCGAACGGGCATGTCTTCCTGGCTAGCGACTCCGTCCAGGCGGGCGAGGGCGACCTCGTGCTGTGCGCGCGGGAAGGCAACACGGCGAGGCAGATCCTGGCCGACGACGACTCGCCGGTGCACGCCGTGGTGCTCGGAATCGTGGATGAGATCAATGGCCCGGGAGGTACGGTCCGGGGACCATGATCGGCACCGTCGCACGTGTCCGGTTCACCACCGAGACCGCCGGCCTGGTCCGACGACGTCGAGACCGCCGAGCAGGTCTGGGACTACTGGGGCGACGAGGATCTGTACAGCTTCGGCCTGGGCTCGGTCCAGCGGGTCGACGGCGACCACACGATGGTCACGTGGAGCACCGCTGGGCGGGTCGAGGAGGTCGACGCGGACGGCGAGCTCGTGTGGCGGCTCGAGACCGATCTCGGGACCGGCGTCGGCTACACGACGTGGCTCCCGAACCTGCAGCTGAGCGGCGCGGACATGTACGCCAGATAGGGCCCGAGCGCTCAGCGGCGGGACATGAAGATCCGCAGCACGTACCAGAACATCAGGGCGACGGCGGCGAACAGCGCCAGGCTGGCGGAGACGTACTTGTCCTTCGGGTAGTTCTGCATGATGTTGCTGGTCTGGTACAGGATCACGGCCCCGGCGAAGACGACCATGGCGACGCTGAAGAAGACGCCCAGCTCGAAGCCGAACGCGATGCTGCCGACGATGAGCAGGAGCACGCCGACGCCGATCCAGCGCAGCATGCCGCCCATAAACGTGAAGTCCTTGCGGGTCTGGAGCGCGATGCCGGTCAGGCCGCCGAATCCGAGGAGCGTGACCAGCGCAGCGGAGGAGATGGCGCCCGGGGCGTACAGGTCCGCCAGGTAGAGCATCGGGACGAAGATGAAGGCCTCGGCGCCGACGTAGGCGAGGAGCGCTGCGTACTGGGCGGGCAGGCTCTTCGCGCGGGCCGCGGCGGCGCTGGCGATCCAGCCGACGACCATGAAGCCGCCGAGCACGAGCAACCAGCTGACGCTCAGCATCATCTCGGCGATGGGCTGGGCCAGTCCGGAGAGGAAGAGCCCGGCTTCGATCACCGTGAAGAGCCCGATGGCGCCGAACAGGTGGACGTAGGTCTTGGCGATGAATGCGGCGCGGGAGTTCTGATCGGCCTGCGCGACGGGAACGGTGGCAATGGACATGACAGGAACCTTCGCACGAGGACGGCGACTGGCTACGTTGCCGCGTCTTTTGGCCTGGAGCCCCCATGCGCTATCTCCACACCATGCTTCGCGTGCGTGACCTCGACGCCGCGCTCGACTTCTTCTGCACGAAGCTCGGACTGGTGGAGGTCCGGCGTCGCGATCACGAGCGCGGGCGCTTCACGCTCGTGTTCCTGGGGACCGGCACGGACGGTGACACCGCCACCGTCGAGCTGACCCACAACTGGGACCAGGACGAGCCGTACCCGACCGGGCGCTTCTTCGGCCACCTGGCCTACGCCGTGCCGGACATCTACGCGACCTGCCAGCGCCTGGTCGATCACGGGGTGGCCATCGCGCGCCCCCCGCGCGATGGGCGGATGGCCTTCGTCGTCTCACCCGACGGACACAGCGTCGAGCTGCTGCAGGACGGAGACGCCTTGCCCATCGTCGAGCCGTGGGCATCCATGGCGAACGACGGGAGCTTCTGAGTGGCGTACGCGATCTACGGGGCCTACGGCTACACCGGCGAGCTGGCTGCGCGGGTCGCGATCGAACAGGGCAGCAAGCCGCTCCTGCTGGGACGTGACCCGGTCCGACTGGCGGCGGTGGCCGAGCGATTGGGCCTCGAACACCGGGCCGTCTCGCTCGAGGACCCCGAGCTCGTCGAGATCCTGCGCCCGCTCGACGTGGTGTTGCACTGCGCTGGTCCGTTCCACCGGACGTGGGAGGCGATGGCCGAGGCCTGCATGAAGGCCGGGACCCACTACCTGGACGTCACCGGCGAGATCAGCGTCTTCGAGGGAGCGGCGCGACAGTCCGCTCGTGCCAAGGAGGCGGGCATCGCGCTCATCCCGGGGGTCGGGTACGACGTCGTGCCCAGCGACTCGCTGGCGAAGCACCTGTCCGAGCGGCTCCCGGGCACGACGCACCTGAACCTGGCGCTCCTGATGTTCGGCGAGCTGTCGCACGGCACGGCCACCACCACGGTGGAGAACCTGGGCGGTGGTGGTGCGATCCGCGAGAACGGCCGGATCCAGAAGGTGGGCATCGCCCATGACGTTCGCCACATCGACTTCGGGCGTGGCCCGGTGAAGTGCGTGACGATCCCCTGGGGGGACGTGTCGACGGCGTTCTACACGACGGGCATCCCCAACATCCGGGTGTACGCGTCGCTGCCCGGCGCCGCGATCCTGGGCATGCAGCTCCTGGGTGGCGCCGCGACCGCGGTCCTGGGGGCGCCGAGCGTCCAGAAGGTGCTGCTGAACCACGTCGACAAGAACCTGCGCGGTCCGGACGACGCCGCCCGTGCGCGCGGGAAGAGCATCATCTGGGGCGAGGTCATCAAGGGCGACGAACGGGCCGAGGCCATCCTGCACGGCCCCGAGGGCTACACGCTGACGGTCCACGCCGCGCTCGAAGCGGTCCGGCGGTGCGAGGCGGGCGACGTCACGCCCGGTTTCCAGACCCCGGCGGGGATGTGGGGCCACGAGATGGTCCGTGGCCTCGAGGGCGTCACCATCACGGACCGATGAACGGGACTACAGCTCGCCGACGTTCGTGAAGAACTCGGCGTGGTCGCGCGCGAAGTCGTCGAAGCCCAGGAACACCTGCTTCTTGAGCTCGGGGTGCAGGGTCGGCTTGCTGAACTGGAAGCCTCGCCGGACGCCCTTGATGGCCCAGTCGAAGTGGTCGGCCTCGACTCCGCCGCCGTGTCCCGAGTGGATCTTCACCCAGTACCAGGCGTTGTGCTCCTGGCCGGCGATGGTCACCGAGTGGCCGTCGAGCCACTTCACGAGGTCGGGGTTCGCCTGCTCCATCGCGGTGTGGATGAGGCTGAACTCCTCGTCGGCCAGGACCTCGCTCCCCAGGTGGTAGCCCATGGCGCGGAAGATCGAGGCGGGCGTGTCGGCGCTGCGGGCCCCGTAGCCGACGGCGACCCGCTCCTGGAGCGCGTCGAGCCAGACCGGGTCGCTCAAGAGCATGTTGATCTCGCCGGTCTCGGTCAGCCGGCTGTACGTGATGAGTCCCGACAGCGTGGCCTGGGCGAGGCAGCGGTGCGTGTCGCGATGCACGGTGTCGCGGTCGTCGAACTCGTCGCGCGCGGCGTCGAAGAAGAAGCTCCCGACGAAGACCGACCGGTCGGCCAGTTGCTCGATGGGCTGGTTGCGGTCCATGAAGACCTTGCGCGAGCGCCCGCACTTGGCGGCCAGCGCCGCGACGCCGCTGCCGAAGTACCCGTTCCAGCTCGTGTAGCGGGCGAAGAAGCGCACCAGCGACGTGTTGCTGCGCATGGCGCGACCCAGGGCGCTCTCGACCAGGGCCTTGCTCGCGGAGAAGTCGTGGCGGGCCTGCAGGTCCTTCAGGTGGATTCGGGTGGGGCTCATCACGGTCTCCTCAGGCCTTGGCTCGCTGGCCGGCGCGTCGCTTCTTCAAGAGTCCTTCGAGCTCGGCGTCGACCGCGAAGTCGAGCTGCTCTTCCACGTGCATGCGCTCGACGGCCTCGTCCAGAGCCGCGGCGGCGTCCGCGGAGTTCGGGTTGGCCACGACGCGCTGGTAGACCTCCTCGAACGTGTCCGCCATCGACAGCATGCCGGCCTCGACGCTCGCGGCGCGCCCCCACAGGGACTTCCGGCGCGCCAGGATGCGCTCCAGGTCGCTGGCGGCCTTCTCCAGGTGGTGCCGGTCGACCGCGTCGTCGGTCTGGCCCAGGTTCGCCTTGATCTCCCCGAGCCTGCGGTTGATGCCCCGCTCGTCGACGTCCTCCCACCGCTCGCGCATCGCCAGCCACGCGACCCACAGGCCCAGGAAGTCGACCGTGGCGCTGTCCAGGTCCTCGACGTTCCGACCCGACAGCGAGGTGTCGCGGTTGCCGGCCAGACTCTTCAGCGAGCTGAGCCGCTCGCGCATCCGCTCGTACGTACGCCAGTTCTTGTCGTCGGGGCGGGCCTTGGACGCGAGCTCCTCGAGCAGGTGCGTGCGGACGGCCTCGCGCTGGTCCATCCGCTTGCGCTTGTTCACGAACTCGCGGAAGACGGGCGACGAAGGGAGGAACAGCGCGAGCACCCCCTCGGCCGCCAGCGCCGCGATGATGGGGATGGCCCCGATGCCCAGCCCGAGCGGGACGGAGAGGACGGCGCCCAGTCCCAGCGCACCCACCAGTCCGAGCACGCTGACCTGACTGGTCACCATCTCCTGCAGGTAGTTGACGTCCTTCTCGTCGAGGGCGTCGGCCTTCTGCCACAGGTGCTGGAGCGGCTTCTTGTCGGACATCAGGCGTGCAGCTGGTCGAGGATGCGCTCCTCGAGAGCGCGAGCGCCGGTCGAGCGGAGCCACAGCGTCGAGCGAGGCCGCGGCTCGTCGATCGTGAAGTCGTCGGCCACGCGGGCGGGCTGCGTCGAGAGAACCAGCACCCGGTCGCCGAGCAGCAGCGCCTCGGTCACGTCGTGTGTGACGAACACGGCCAGGCAGGGGTGGTCGGCGATGAGGTCGCTCAGCAGCGCCTGCATCTCCTCGCGGGTCTGCGCGTCCAGGGCGCCGAACGGCTCGTCCATCAGAAGGATGCGCGGCCTCAGGACCAACGCTCGGGCCAGGGCGACGCGCTGGTTCTGGCCACCCGACAGCTGGTGGGGCCGGAGCTCGGCCTTGTCGGCCAGGCCGACCTCGCGAAGGATGTCGTCGACCCGGCTCTTCTGCTCGCTCTCGGGCACCTTGTCGCGCCAGAGCTTCAAGCGGAAGGGGAAGGCCACGTTCTCGCGCACCGACAGGTCCGGGCGGTTGGCGTACCGCTGGAAGACCATGACGGCGTCGTCGTGGGGGCCGTCACAGGGCTGGCCGTCGATGGTGACGGTGCCCTCGGTCGGGGTCTTCACGCCCAACGGCCGAACGCCGCCCATCATGCGCAGGATGGTGCTCTTGCCGCAGCCGGACGGGCCCAGCAGCATCGTGATGCCGGGCGTGAGCGAGAGATCGATGCTGTCGACGACCCGCAGCATGCCGGAGCCATCGGGCTTCGGGTACTCCTGGGCGATGCCCTCGAGCTCGATCTGGACCGGGGTGGCCTCGCTCACGTGACCTCCCAGTCGTACATCCGGGTCTTCATCCAGGTCATGCCCTGGAACGTGACGAGAGCCAGCGCGATGATCACGAAGATGCCGACGAACACCTGGTCCATCGCCGAGAAGCGTCGGGCGTGGCTGATGAGCTGGCCCAGGCCCTTCTCCGCGTTCACGTACTCGGCGACGGTGATGTAGGTCCACATCACGCTGATGGCGACGATGACGGCGTCCGCGATGCGCGGCATGGCCATCGGGATGACGGCGTGGCGGATGGCCTCCCACTCGGTCGCGCCCAGGTCCCGGGCCGAGATGTAGAAGGTGCTCGGAACGGCCTGGACGGCGTCCCGGACCATCGGGATCAGGTAGACCACGGCTCCCAGGAACAGGAACGTGATCTTCATCGACTCCTGGATGCCCAGCCACATCACCAGGATGGGCAGGACGGCCACGATGGGCGCGGACCGGAACGGGTCGACCAGCGGCGAGAAGAATGCGTTCACCTTGGTGCTCGCGCCCATCAGGATGCCGATGGGGATGCCAATGACGACGACGAGGACTCCTGCGGAGGCGACCCGACCCAGCGACCAGGCCGTGGCGATGAGCAGCGGGCTCTCCCCCTTGTCGGCGTACCAGGCGAGCTTCACGAACGCGTCGGCGACCTCCCAGGGGGCCGGCAGCTTGTTCGGCGGCACGAGCCCGGTTCCGGACAGCAGGCTCCAGACGAGGAGCACGCTGACGACGGCGCCGATGCCCATGACGCGGCTGCGCCCGGGGGGCAGCGTGTCGTAGGGGTTCCACATCTCAGCCTCGGCTGTGAATCGCCAGGCGGGTGCTTCGGTTGGCTCCGCGGCACTCCTCGAGGCTCATCTCCTCCTCGGCCGGGTTGCTCTCGTTGCAGATGGGCTTGTCCGGCCCGTTTCCGACCACGATGAAGCGCTCGACGGGGAACTCCCACTCCTTGACCAGGTAGTCGACGACGACCTGGGCGCGGCTCTCGGACAGGCTCATGTTCGTGCCGCGGCTACCGGTCGAGTCCGTGTTGCCGCTGACCTCGAAGTACGCCGAGCCGTTGTTCTCGATCAGCGAGACCATCTCCTCGTCGATCGTGCGCTCGGAGCGCTTGGTCAGCTCGGCCTTGCCCGTGTCGAAGTTGATCTCGATGGGCTTGGTCAGCTGGGCCTCGACCGCGTGGGCCTCCTTGGCCTGCGACTCGGTGAACGTGAACTGGGGCTTGGCGGCGTCCGCCTTCGCCTTGGCGTCCGCGGCCAGCAGCTTCTCGACGTACTTGGTCTCGAAGCTGTCCTGCGGCGTGATGACGGGCGAGGTCGGGTCGGCCAGGGCCCCAGCGGCGCGGTAGATGCCGTCGAAGCGCTTGTAGACGCGCTCGTAGTGGTTCGTGCCGCCGGCCAGGCCCAGGATGCGGGCGTTGTCGTCCAGACCGGTCCAGACGATCTCGCCAAAGAGGCCCTTCACGAAGTCCCGGCCCTCCTCGCGAGCCAGCAGCTCGAAGAATTCCTCGGTCTCGACCAGCGCGTCGACCGCGTTGTCGTGGTCGGCCTCGGCCGCGTCGACGCCCTCGAGCCAGCCCGCGACGAAGCCCTGGAAGGCGGCGTCGTTCTTCGGATCGTCCAGGTACGCCGAGTCACAGACGATGACGTCGTAGATCAGGTTCGTGGCCGTCTTGGTCGAGTAGATCGTGTGGGCACCGGGGATGCCGGTGCGAGCCAGGGACAGGTCCGGGTCCCACAGCGCGGCGGCGTCGGCGTTGCCGGACTCCAGCGCGGCACGGACGCCGGCCAGGCCTTCGTCGGGGTTCACGTAGACGAAGTCGATCGAGTTCTTCTTCCGCGCGGTCAGCATCGAGTTGTCGATGGCGTCGATGACCATGCCGTCCGAGGGCGTGTACTGCAGGAGCGCGATCTTCTTGCCGGCCAGGTCCTCGATGGACTGGACGTTCGGGTCGGTCGCGATGACCGCGTCGGCGCCCTGCGTGTTGTCCACGACGACGATGGCCTTGGCGTCCAGTCCGGCGTTCCGGACGTTCGGGTGCTCCTGGGCCCAGAAGTCGCTGGTCCGCCAGGCGCAGTGCGCCGTCTTGCTGCCGAAGATGGTCGGGAGCGTGGGGATGTCGTCCTGGATGACGAACTCCACGTTCACGCCCTGCTTGGCGAAGATGCTGCCGGGCTGGGTCGTCAGGCTGTTGCCGTTCGCGACGAGCGCGGGCGCGTAGCCGTGGAAGCTGACGATGGAGACCTTCAGCGGGTTGTCCTCGCTACCCAGCGAGTCGCCGGAAGCGAAGGTCGGCTTCTCACCGACCGGCTTGGTGGTGTCGCCGTCGGTGACCGGATCCGCCTCGCCCGGGTCGCTGAACCCGAGGTGGTAGATGGCCGCTCCGGCGACCGCGAGGATGGAGAAGGCGAGGAGTCCCTTCGCGAGGGGGGTCAGCTTGGCCATGGATCAGCTCTCGGTCGGAAAGGTCAGGGTCAGGGACTTCAGGCGGTCCGACTCCGCTTCGTAGCGGGCGGACTCGCGCGTGCAGGCTGCACGCGTCTCCTGGAGTCGTGCGTGGATGGTGGCTTTCTCTTCGGCCACCTTGTTGAGCTCGGTCTCGAGGAGCTTCTCCAGATCCGCGATCTGGGCGCGGATCGTGGCGGAGGCCTCCTCCTTGTACGTCTCCTGCTCGGCCAGGTCGGTCTCGGCCTTCGCCTCGGCCTGGGCCGCGGTCGCGGTCAGCCGCTCGCGGGCCGTGTCGAGCGCCGCGATCTTGCGGTTGGCGTCCAGGAGCGGGTCCTGGATGGTCCAGTCCTCGTCCGCGGCGTCCATCGCCAGGATGGCGGCCTTGCGGGTCCCCGGATCGAGCGCACGCAGGCCGTCGAGCACCTTCAGGAGCTTCTCGGCCGGGAAGGGCGACTCGGGCACCCCGCTCTGGGCGAAGAGCGCGTCGAGCTCGACGTTCTCGACCACCTCGACGAGCGGCTCGAAGATCTTCGGCGGGGTGGGCTTGACCACGACCGGCGGTGCGGCCTCGGCGTCGCCGACGAGCGCCTTGGTCTCGGCGAGGATGCGGTCGATGTCATCGGCGTCCGCGGGAGTGTCCTCGCTCGCGGTGGGCTCGATCTCGTCTCCGTCCAGCTCCAGCAGTCCGGCCTTGGCCAAGGCCTTCTTCCAACGGCTCATTCGCGATGTCTCCGAACGTCGTCCAGGGTGGGCTTAGCGCGGAGCGAGGCCCACGCAACCTTGGATACGGTGGGCGGATGCTACCTGTTCTCGTCGCCGGAGCACGCGGACGTCTTGACTACCTGAGGGGCTTGGTGTCCGAGCGGTAGTCGACTACGTGTGGCGCTTCAGAGCGCTCGCGACGATGTGACTCGCCGACCCGGTGTGCGCGGTCGGCTGCTGCCAGGTGCTCGACGAGGTCGGCTCGGGCGCGGCCGCGTTGCGAGGGAACAGGCCGTCGTGCTTCTTCTGGAGCTTGTCGACGATGTGCGAGGGGATCGCGACCGGGCCGCCAAGCTGGCGTGCGACCAGCGCGATCTTCGCCACGTGCTCGACGAGCTCCATGCGGAGCAGGCAGGTCTCAAGGTCGGGGCCCACGGTCAGCACGCCGTGGTTGGCGAGCAGCACACAGTCGGCTCCGCCCAGGGCCGCGGCCAGCGAGGCGTCGAGCTCGGGGTCGCCCGGCAGGCCGAACGGCACGGTGGGAATGCGCGAGCCGATGGACACGATGGGCTCGGCCATGAAGGGCTCGCCCAGGTCCACGCCGGACACCGCGAAGCCCGTCGCCGTCGGGGGATGAGCGTGCAGGACGGCGCCCACATCGGGGCGGCACCGGTACGCGGCCAGGTGCAGCTTCAGCTCCGAGAAGGCCTTTCGGGTGCCTTGGACCACCGAGCCGCTGTCGTCGACGACGATGAGCATCTCGCTCGAGACGGCGCTCTTGCTGACCGCCGTGGGGGTCGACAGGAAGCGCTCGCCGAGGCGTGTGGTGACGTTTCCGTCGTGGTTCGCCACCCAGCCGCGGGCGTGCAGCTCGAGCGAGGTCGCGACGACGTCCCGGCGAAGGCTCTCCTCGGACACGCCTACTCCGCGGCCGTGCAGGCCGAGCCCATGTTCCGGACCGTGGCGTCGCCGATGCCGTTCACACGGCTCAGGTCGGCGCAGCTCGCGAAGGGCCCATTGGCGTCCCTGTCGTCCAGGATCGCGGTGGCCTTGGCCGGTCCGATGCCGGGCAGCTGCTCGAGCTGGCTCAGGCTGGCGCTGTTGATGTTGATGCCGCCCGTGCTCTTCGGCGCCTCGACGCTGGTCGTGGGCTCCTCGCGTCCGGATGCGGTGGCTTCGCCTTCCTCGCCGAACTCGACCGCGGCGGCCAGGTTCTCGAGCGTCGCCGGTCCGATGCCGGAGACGGCGTCCAGGTCCGAGAGGTTCTTGAAGGCCCCGTTGGCGGCGCGGTACTCCAGGATGGCCTTGGCCTTGGCCGGTCCGATGCCGGGCAGGGTCTCGAGCTCAGACTGGCTGGCCGAATTCACGTCAACCCCGGCCCACGCGGGCGTCGCCACGAGGAAGAAGAGGGCGGTCAGGAGGATCTGCAGGATGCGCATGGGGGGTCACTCTTTAGAAGCACGACGGGCACGGCGTCGCGCGATCCAGTCCTTGATACGCTGGATCAGGCCGCGCCGCGAGTCCTCGACGTCCTCGTCGGCGCCCGTCGAAGGACGAACACCTGACAGGTTCGGTGCTTCCGTGGGCTCGACCTCGGCCGGCGTCTCCGCGGGAACGTCCTCGCTCGGGGCGTCCGCGCGGGGCGGCCGGGGGATGTCGGGGCTGGGGCCCACGGTCCGGCCGGTCGAGCCGAGGTGGTCCTTCGGGACCCAGCCCATGTCCGGATCCGCGGGCATGCCGTCGATGACCTCGTAGGTCTTGCCGTCCGTCTGGACGCTCAGGATGCCCCACAGGTCGGTCCGGTAGACCAGCGCCCCTTCGGCGTCCAGGTGCCCCAGAGCTTCCAGGCCGGGGTGCTTGTAGCGGTTGCCCAGGCCGGTGCTGATGAGCGCGACCTCGGGCTGCACGGCTCGCGCGAAGGCGCTCGTGGTGCTGTGGTCGCTGCCGTGGTGGGCCACCTTCAGGACCTGGCAGGGCTCCAGGCCGTTGTTCAGGAGTCCGCGCTCGGTCGGCTCCTCGGCGTCGCCGGTGAACAGGAAGCAGGTGTCGCCGTGCTGGGCCCGCACCACGACCGAGTTGCTGTTCAGGTCCGAGCGCGTGTTCCGCAGCAGCACGTTGCCCGGCCACAGGATGTCCAGGTGGAGCTCGCCGAAGTCGTACTCCTGGCCCCGAACGGCCTTCTTGTACTCGATGTCCCGCGACTCCACGGCGAGCATCAGCTCGCGGTAGGTCTTGGTCGTGTGCTCCAGGCCGCTGTCGATGTACAGCTCGATGTCGAAGGCCTCGACCACCTCCTGCATGCCGCCGATGTGGTCGGCGTGGGGGTGGCTCGCGACGACCAGCTCCAGGTCGTCGACCCCCATCGCCTCCAGGTCGTCGACCACGCCCGGTCCACGCTTCCCGGCATCGATCAGGATGTGGGACCCGTCGGGGGCCTCGATGAGGATCGCGTCGCCCTGCCCCACGTCGAGGACATGAACGGTTGTCGTGCCCGCGAGGGCGGCCCCGACGAGCGTGCTTCCGACGAGGACGAGCAACTACAGCTTCGCGAACCAGATGGTGCGGTTCGTGTAGTCGTAGCAGGCGACGTAGCGCTGCCCGCCGATCTCGACCGTCTCGTTGTGGAAGCCGAGGCCGGCCTCGTCTCCCGCGAGCGTGTCGAGGCTCCAGGCGCTACCGTCGTTGGTCGCCAGGCGGACGTCGTTGTTGTTGCCGTCGAAGTAGACGATGGCCGGGTAGCTGCCGTTCATGAACAGCTCGCTGTCGGCGCCGCGCCACTCGCCGGCGTCCACCAGCTCGGTGGACCAGTTCTCGCCGCTGCCGCGCGCGATGCGCAGGTCCTGGTTCGTGAAGTCCTGGTAGGTGATGACGAGCTCGCCGCCGTCCACGAGCATCGAGGGCCAGTGGCCGACGATGGCCTCCTCGCCCGTCACCTCGTCGATGCCGTCGTCGATGACGGTGATGGTCCAGCCGCCGCCGGTGTTCGTCGCGAGCTTCAGGTCGCCGTACGCGGCGTCGAAGTAGGCGATGTACTGGGTGCCGCCGTCGATGAGCAGCTTGCTGTACTGCCCGACGTTCGCGTCCGCGGACTCGATGCCGGTGTCGTCCGAGACGAAGTCCTCGCCCTCGTCGATGACCTCGCCGGTGAAGCCGCTGCCGTTCCAGGTCGCGAGGCGGAGCTGCCCGTAGCCCTCGTCGTAGTGGGCGACGACCGGGTCCGAGCCGTCGAGCTGCAGCGAGGAGAACTTGCCGGCCGCAGGGGTGGGACCGCTGCCCTTGTCGGCGAGCGCGACCTCCCAGTCGTCCACGTCGTTCCGCTGGGCGTACTGGAGCGTGTTGTTCGTGGCGTCGAAGAAGCTCACCCACACGGTTCCGTCGTCGGCGACCTCGAGCGAGGTGTACTTTCCGACGTCGCCCGGATCGAGGCCGTCGTCGCCGGCGTAGCCCGCGACGCGCTCCTCCTCCCAGCTCACACCGTCGTCCCCGATCGTGCCGACCGAGAACGCCAGCGCTCCCTTGGTGCGGTCGTAGTACGAGACCACGGGGGCGCCATCCAGGACGCCCATCGACAGGTACTGACCGATGTCGTGGGGATCCTCGGGGGTCTCTTCGATGAGATGGATCGGGTCCTCGCGGCAGCTGCAAGCCTCGATGAACAGGCTCGAACCGACGATCGTCAGGAGCGGGAAGAGGCGGGAAGAACGCATGGAACGGGCTCCAATCGGTGCCGTGGAACGGGGGGCAACCTACCGCCGCGGCGCCGAGGGTGTCAATCGGGCAGAAAGGCCCTAACCGACGGCATCAACGGGGAGGGGACGGTCTATCGGACCGTGATCGCGCCGGTGTGGATCCAAGGGAACTCCCGGTCCGACCAGACATCGTCCGGCCCGAGGAAGTCCGCCAGGTGGTGCGGGGTGATGTACCAGCTCACCCGCCAGACCCCCGCGGTGGCCTCGTAGTCGCCGCACTCGGTGCCCACCACGGTGCCGTCGTGCCGGACCTCGACGCGCAGCTCGGGCGGGACTGTGCCGCGCGGGGAGGACTCCGCCAGGCCCACGCAGCCGACAGAGAGCGTACCGCCGGAGGTGACCTCGCCCAGCTCGGCGTCGCCCAGGTGGACGTCCAGCCCGGCCGGGGTGCCCAGGGCCTCGAAAACCAGCGCGTTCCGGGCCGAGGACAGCGCCTCGTCGAAGCCAGCCGGAGTCGCCTCGTCGACGAGCAGCCAGTTGCTGAACCAGGACATCATCCGGCGGTAGCTGTCGACCCGCTCGCCGTCCTCCAGCTCCATGTCCAGGACGTTCTGATGGGCGTCCGTTCCGCCGATGCCGACGGTGGGGCCGAGCTCGAGCAGGGCGTCCCAGTGGTCCAGGCTCGGGGGCTGGTCCTGGTGGACGGCCAGGAACAACAGATCGGGCTCGGCGGACCCCTCGGTGAACGGACGGATGTCCTCGACCCAGCCGAACGAGTCCAGGCCCAGGTCCTCGCTGCGGATGTCCGGGGCGAACATCGCGTGGAGGTTGAAGATCTCGAGGCCGATCTGTCCGGCGTCCCGGCGCTCGAGCAGCACCTCGCGCTCCAGGCCCTCGGGGTGGTTCTGGAGGACCAGCGCGCCGGCTTCGATGAACGCGGCGAGTGCGTCGGCGTCGGACTGGTTGTACAGGTGGTCGCGCTCTTCCTCGGTCCCGGGAAGATGCTCCGAGAATCCGACGGGCATCACGGTGTCCTCGATGCCCGGCATCATCACGGTGCCGCAGGACATGCGGACCCCGTCGGAGAGGACCTCGTCGTCTTCTCGCGCGAGCTTCAGCTCGTCGTAGTCCTGGTACGCGGCGTGGCTCGGGTGGTCCGTGACGTACGCGAAGTCCATCCCGGTGCGGCAGAACCCGGCGCGGAAGTCGGCGAGGCAGGTCTCCGAGAACTCGCCGGTCTCGTCGATTTCGCCGTCGCAGGCGTCGTGGGACCAGGGCGAGTGTACGTGGATGATGCCGCGCGCCCAGTGCCGTCCTCGGACCTGCAGATCGAGGAAGGGCCGGTCGGCGGTCCACGGGACGGTGTCCGGCGTCGAGTCGGTCGGCGTGGACTGGGTGCAGGCCAGGGTGAGGAGGAGCATTCCTCCTGGCTAATCGGCCTCCTCGAGCGACGCGAGGAAGGCGGCCAGGTCCGCGCGCTCCTGGTCGTCGAGTCCGCGGACGCTGCCGATGCCCGCGTCGGCGGACAGGTCGATGACGTCGGCCAGCGTCTCGGCCCGACCGTCGTGCAGGTAGGGCGCGGTGGCGTCGAGGCCGAGAAGGCTCGGGGTGTCCACGGCATCGAGGCCGAACAGGGCGTAGCTCATGCCGTTCGTGTACGTCGGGGCGGGGTGACAGGAGGCGCAGCCGGCGTGCGAGAAGACCTGCTCGCCCCGAACGACCGCGTCGGCGTCCTGCTCGGGCACGTCCACGGGTCTCAGGTGGTCGACCCAGGCGGCCAGGGCATCGGCCTGCTCGTCGGTCAGGCCCGAGCCACCCATCCGCTCGACGCTGGTCAGGTGGATCTCGTCGGCGATGGAGTCGACCTGGAGCGTCCAGGTGTAGGGGGCGACAGCGCTGACCAGCGCAGGCGTCTGGCGATCGCCGCCATCCAGCGGCCAGACGTTGTTGTCCGTGCCGCCGTCGATGTGGCACGTCGCGCAGGCCACGCCGCTCCCGGGTGTGCTCAGGCTCGACTCGGCCGCGGTCTGGAACAGGCGCCGTCCGAGCTCGAGCTCCTGGCCCAGGTCCTGGTTCGTGGTCGTGAGCGACAGCGTCGGCCGGTCTCCCTGGAATCGCGTGGCCGAGCGGGTGTCGGCCTCGAACACCCAGGGATCTCCGTTTCGGTCGAAGGAGACCGACGTCGGTCGGGCGAGCGAGGTCTCCGCCTCGATGGGGGCGTCGAACAGCCCGAGCGCGCCTTCGATGCGCGCGTCGACATCGACCGTCACGACCGCGTCGGCCGAGGGGAGGGGAACGACCACGCGCCCGTCCGGGGCGAGGACCGGAGTGCTTGGAGCGCCTCGAACGCGCCCGTGCGTCAAGTGGATGGGGTCGATGTCGCCGCCGTCGAGCGGGAGGACCAGCAGCAACGGGTTGAAGCGACCGGGCGAGCCGACCGGGGACGAGCCGTAGTACGGCACCGTGACCTCTCCCTCGGCGCTGTCCGTGTCGACCGACAGCGCGGGGATCAACAGCTCGCCGTCACGCTCGATCGGGGGGGAGCGGTCACGCGGGGGTGGCTCGGGACGACGCGGGTGAGCGTCGGATCGAAGGTCTCCAGCGTGGGGAGCGGCACCTCGGTGACCTCCTCGCTGGGGAGGTCCAGCCGAAAGAGCCGGTCCCGAGCGGTGATGAACAGCGTGTCGTCGACGAGCGTCAGCCACTCGGGCGAGGCGTCGATCTCGAAGCTGCGCACGAGCCCCAGGCTCTGGCCGTCGAGCATCACGACCTGGCGCTCTCCAGACACGGCCACGAAGAGGAAGTCCGGGGTGGCGACCAGGCCCACGGGCTCGGCGCCGACCTGGACATGGGTCTCCCCCTCGGCCTCGAGCCGGACCACGCTGCGCTCGCCGCGAACGGTGAACACGGGTCCGAGCTGCGTGTCGACGACCGCAGCTGGAGCCACGCCCACGTCATACGTCGTGATCCGCTCGAAGGCCCGGTCGATGCGACTCGCCGAGCCCAGGTCGGGGTGCAGGACCCACATGCTGTCGCGTGGGACGGCGCCGCCCACGTCGCTGTGGCTCTGGACGTCGTGCGCCGAGAACGGATCCGAGGTGGTGCAGCCGAGGACGAGGAGCAGCGTCGAGGGTTCTACGCCTCGAATGCGCCAGGTGTTTCAGGGAGCGTTCAGCTCGTCGATCACGGCCAGCGTGTCGCCGACGCTGTAGTAGTCGACGCTCAACATGTTGATGAACCCGACCTCGGCCACACAGGCGTCGACGTGGTCGCCGATGACCGGATCGTGGTTGATGGCCTCGGCGTTCTCGGGGCTGGCGATGGGGTTCGTGAGCACGTGCGTGACCTCGTACAGCCCGTGCTCGAACGGCTCGCCCTGGACGGTGCAGTCCAGGTCCTCGGGCTCGTCGTACTTCCAGCCCGTTCCGTAGACGTGACCGGCGGTCATCACCAGCCGACCTCCCAGCTCCTCGAGCGTCGGCCAGGGGGTGCCCGAGTCGTGCAGGTACACGAGACTGTTCAGGTCGTGGGCCGCGATGGCCTCGTCGATGGCGCCAGCGGGGGCCTCGTCCTGGAAGTCGATCAGGACCACCTCCCGGTCGTTGTCGACCAGGAACGCGTGGATCTCGTCCAGGATCTCATCGAACGGCTGGGTCCCCAGGTCGCAGAACCCGTGGCACGCGGCGAGCTGCCCCTCCCACTCGTAGACGTCGACGTTCAGGCTGCGGACGCCGTCCTCGAGCTGGGTCGGGATCGCCCACGTGTGGTTGGCCGCCACCAGGTGGTACCCGCGCTCGTGGCTCGCATGGCTGTTGTGGGCGCGAAGGAACGCGACCTCGTCGAGTGGTCGCTCGCACAGGTGGTCCTGTCCGTTGCAGCCGGTATACGGGACGGGCTCCTCATCTGTCGTGCAAGCCAGCATCCAGATCCACATCGCTCCAGGGTAGCCGCACATGCACATCTCCAGCGTCTTCGACTCCGGCAACATCGAGGTGGTCTCCGGGACCGACCTGAACATCCGGCTGGATGCGGGCGGCGAGCACATGCAGTGGTTCCACTTCCGCGTGTCGGGCGCCGAGGGGGATGTGCGGCTCCGCATCCTGAACGCCAAGAGCGCCAGCTACCCCGTGGCCTGGGTCGGCTACCGGGCGTGCGTGTCCACCGACCGGCAGAACTGGCGCCGTGTCGACACCACCTTCGACGACGGCGTCCTGGAGATCGCGTTCGAGGCCACCTCGGACGTGGTCTGGGTCGCCTACTTCGCGCCGTACTCGTGGGAGCGCCACATGGAGCTGGTCGGCTGGGCCCAGAACTCGCCGCTCGCCCGCGTGGACCAGATCGGCACCACCCTGGATGGTCGAGAGCTCGACCGCGTCACCGTGGGGACCGGGCCCAAGCAGGTCTGGATCATCGCCCGCCAGCACCCCGGCGAGAGCATGGCCGAGTGGTGGGTCGAGGGCTTCCTCGAGCGCCTGATGGACCCGGACGATGCGCTGGCTCGCAAGCTCCGCGCGCTCCTCACGTTCCACGTCGTGCCCAACATGAACCCGGACGGCAGCGTTCGCGGACACCTTCGCTGCAACGCCACCGGCGCCAACCTGAACCGCGAGTGGCACGGGCCGACCGCCGAGCGCAGTCCGGAAGTCCTGAACGTTCTCAGGGAGATGGATTCATCGGGGGTGGACTTCTTCATGGACGTGCACGGCGACGAGGAGCTGCCCTACGTCTTCATCAGCGGGTGCGAGGGCACGCCGGGCTGGGACGAGGAGCGCGCCGCCAAGGACAAGGTCTTCCGTGACGCGTACGAGCGGGTCTGTCCGGACTTCCAGCAGGTGCACGGCTACGGCATCGACAAGCCCGGCGAGGCCAACATGACGATGGCTGGCAACCAGGTTGCCGAGCGGTTCTCATGTCTTGGGCTGACGCTGGAGATGCCGTTCAAGGACAACAAGAACGCCCCGGACGAGGAGTTCGGCTGGTCGCCCGAGCGCAGCAAGCTTCTGGGGGCCGCCGTGCTCGAGCCGCTGGCGGTCCTGTTCTCGTGATCCTGCTGGGGCTGGCGTGCTCGGGTGAGCCCGTCGAGCCCGTCCCCGCGGTCGAGCCCGTGGCCGACACCCGTCCGGTGCCGACCAGCCCGTCGATCGTGCTCATCACCATCGAGAGCACCCGCGCGGACCACCTGCTCCAGTGGGGGTACGCGAGAGACACCATGTCGACCGTGGGGGTCTTCTCCGAGCGCGGCCGTCGCTTCGACCGGGCCTACTCCCCGGCGCCGTGGACCCTGCCGTCCATGGCCTCACTGTTCACGGGCTTACGGCCCTCGGAGCTGGGTGTCGTCTCTGCGGAGCACGTCGTCCCGGACGAGGCGTCGACCCTGGCCGAGGAGCTCTCGGCTGTCGGGTACGACACGGCCTTCTTCGGCACGAACGAGTTCTTCGATGGACACGGCCTGGAGCAGGGCTTCGCCCGCTACCAGAACGAGGTCGGGGCCTCGGGCCTGAAGACCGCCACGGCGGTCCGCTCCTACATCGACGCCCGAGAGGGGACGCGGCCACTCTTCCTCGCGGTCCACATCTTCGAGCCCCACTGCCCGTACCTCGCGCCCAAGGGACTGAGGGGCATGCACAGCGAGGAACCGCCGGGTCGGATGCTCACCGACGTCGAGTGGGACGCGATGGGCGACTGCTACCGGAAGGACCGGGACCTGGGGAAGACGCTGGCGGCCTACGACGAGGAGCTCATGGCGGCGGACAGCGTCATCGATGCCCTCTGGGGCGCGGCGCGCCCATTCCGGGACGACGCGATCTGGATCGTGACCGGCGACCACGGCGAGGCGTTCTGGGAGCACGGTGACTTCGGCCACGGGCGGCAGCTGGACGACGAGCAGATCCACGTGCCGCTCGCCGTGATGGGGACGGGCTGGCACGACGTCGACGAGCGACCGGTCTCCACCGCGTGGATCGCCGGGTCCATCCGGGAGATCGCCGGACTGGACCCCGCGGGACCGACGCTGGGCGCCCCCGCTGCAATCGTCGTGTCGGAGACCTCGTACGACGTGGAGAGAGCCGTCGCGATCTCGGCCGAGGGCCGTGTCTTGGTGGACGCCGAGACAGGAGTGCACGTGGACGGGCAGGTCGATGAGGCGGCGGCGCTGGCAGCCATCCAGGTGGAGGCCCGCTTCACGCCCCAGGTCCGGGTGGTCGACGAGGCCGTTCGCGCTCGCCTGCGTGCGCTGGGGTACGCACAGTGAGCCGTCGTCGCCGAATGGTGAGCTGGATCACCTCGAGCGGCTTTGCGTCGCTGGCGACCTCGGTGGGTGCGACCCCGTGGGCCCGCCCCGAGCGCTACGGCATCCGTCGGTACGACGGCGTGGTCTTCGGCCCGCGCCCCGAGCACCGGATGGACGTCTACCTGCCGCCGGGGGACGGGCCACATCCGGTCGCCATCTACTTCCATGGCGGAGGCTTCCGGGCGCTCAGCCGTCGGACGCACTGGCTGTTCGGCCTGGCGTTCGCGCGCGCTGGCTACGCCACCTTCCTGCCGGACTACCGGCTGGCCCCCACCCATCCGTTTCCTGCCGCGGCCGAGGACGCGTGCCTCGCGACCCGGTGGGTCTGGGACAACGCGAGTCGGTTCGGCGGCGATCGAACGAACCTGGTGCTGACGGGCGAGTCGGCCGGAGGAAACCTGAGCGTTGTCAGTACGTTGGCCTCGGTGACGGATCGGCCGGAGCCCTGGGCTCAGCCACTCCGCGAGGTCGTCCCGACGGCGCTCATCCCGTTCTGTGGGCTGCACCAGACCAGCGCGCCCGAGCGCTATGAGGGAACCTGCCCGGCCCTGGTCCAGGACATCATCGATCACACCTGCCTGCAGTACGCCCAGGGGGTGGCAGCCGAGCTCGCAGATCCCGTCAACACCCTGGAAGCGTTGGGCGCTGTCGACGCGTGGCCCCGAACGTTCGTCCCTTGGGGCGGCGGGGACCCCATCGCCCACGACAGCGTGCGCCTGCTCGCCGCGCTCGAACGTCTCGGCGCGCCGGTGACCGGTCGGGAGTACGGCCGCGCGGGACACGCGTTCCACGCCTATGTCTGGCAGCCAGACGCCCGGGCGTGTTGGGAAGATGTCTACCAGTTCCTGGGTGTTGACTGATCTGCGCGGCCTGTCGCGTCGTCACCGAGGCGACGCCCTGTGCCGAGTGTGGGGCCGACCCACGGGTGGCTCGGCGCTTCGATCTCGAGGAGCGCGTCGGGCAAGGGGCGATGGGGTCTGTCTTCCGTGCTCGCGACCGGGAGTCCGGCGGGGTCGTCGCCGTCAAGGACATGCCACTCGTCCACCCCGACGCCAAGGGGACGGAGCTGGCTCACCGCGAGGCGACGGCGCTCCGGCAGCTCGACCACCCGGCGCTTCCGGCGGCCATCGAGAGCATCGCCGAGCGCGGTCGGCTGTACCTGGTCCAGGAGTTCATCCGCGGCCGGACGCTCGCTGAGGAGCTGGTGGACCGGCGCTACGACCAGGACGACGTCCTCGCAATCGTCGAAGAGATCCTGAGCATTCTCAGCTACCTGCACGGACGCTCGCCCCCGGTGGTCCGCCGTGATCTGAAGCCCGGGAACGTGATGCAGCGGGCGGATGGCTCGCTGGCGCTCGTCGACTTCGGGTCCGTTCGCGACGCCCTGCGCGACCCCCAGCTCGGCGGGAGAACGGTGGCCGGGACCTTCGGGTACATGGCTCCGGAGCAGCTTCCTGGCGACGCGTACCCGGCGACGGATGTCTACGGGCTCGGTGTCCTGGCCATCGCGTTGCTGTCCCGGCGGGACCCGGCGCCGCTGATGGACTGGTCGGGCGCGCTCCGCTGGAAGGACGTCGTCAGCGTGCACCCCGCGGTCGAAGCGCTGTTGGTCCGGATGCTCGAGCCGGACCCCGAGCGTCGCGTAGGGGACACCGACGCGCTTCGGGACGAGGTGGCGACGCTTCGACGGGACCTCCGGGCGGGCACCGCGCTCGTCGCGAAGCCCCCTGGAGCTCCGACTGCGAACCTGTCTCGCCTGGCCGTCCTGGCGGCGGTCGTGGTCTTGATGCTGGCGGGACTGGCAGCCGGGATCCTCTCCGCATCGACGGATGCACCCGCTCCCGACAAGGCGGGGGAGTGGATTCCGCCCGCCGAGGTCCGGGTCGTCTCCGAGCCCGAACCGCCGGCCGTGGCGGAGCCCCAGCCCGACCTTGTCTCGGTCCCGGCCGAACCCGGCGGCGTGGTCACCTCGCCCGACGGGCTGCTCATTCCCGTGCTGGGCAGCTCGGAGCTCGAGTCGCTGGCCCTGGGACACCTGGATGGGATGCGCACGGCTGTGCACGCCTATTACGCCGCATTCGATGAGAACCCGCGCGGCCTCGAGGAGGCGGGCCGGGAGCCTGAACCCGACGCGGCGCTGTACTTCGCGTTCCAGATGGACTGGGACGCGTCGCTGCCCTTGGTGGCGGTGATCACGCGTGGACCGGAACGCGGACGGGGTTTCGGGGCGGACATGGATGGGGAGAAGAAGGAGGTCAACCGGCTCGACGAGGGCGCGGTGCTGGAGCTCCTGGCGCTTCCCGGGGTGGTGGGGAACGCCGACGCCTGGCTGCCTTCCGTCGAGGTCGAGGAGCCGGCGGTCGCCATCGAGGACGGGCAGCTCGTGGCCCAGCTGAGCGAGTCCGAAGTGCTGGGCTGCGTGTACGACGAGCTTCGCGGACTGGCCGAGGCCGAGCGTGGCTACGACGCCGCGTTCGACTTGTACAGCGAGGACCTCGAACGGCTGGGGTTCCGGCCCGACCCCCACTGTTCGAGCTGGGTCGAGCTCGGGGCACGGATCGTCTCGGATCCGGATGGACCGGCCGAGACAGTTCGCCTGGGCGCGATGGTGACGCGAGGGTCGCTGAAGGGCCGGCAGGGACGGTTCGCGTCATCGACTGACTCAGGCGGTTTCGCGGGTTCTCCGGGGACTTCGTCGGGACGGATTCAGGGCATTCAGGGGGGTGTAAGGGAGGCGCAAATACCGCTGTCCGGGCTGACCCGTAGGCACGGCAACAAGAGGTCCTGTCGCGCATGAAGCCGCTCCCGTCCGTCCAGCCGCCACTCTTCGAACTCGGGCCCTACGTCGCGGACGAGGTCGTCGAGGTCACGGACCTGTGCGTGGTGTTCCGCGCCGACTCCGAGCACGGGCCGGTGGCGCTGCACATCCCCCGCGCCAGCCTGCAGGGAGACCTGGAGTTCCGAGCTCTCTGGAGCTCAGCGCTGGATGGCGCGGACGGCCAGGTGGGAGGGCGGTCGTCCGTGCTCTGGCGTGCCGCGCCGTGGGTCGAGGGCCGCACGCTCTCGACGCTTCTGCGCCGCCTCCGGTCGCGGGGTGGACGACTCGGGCTGCAGGACAGCCTGGCGATCGGCGTCGAGATCGCGAGGCAGCTGGATGCCATCCACCAGGCGGGCTCGTGGCACGGCCGGTTGGATGCGGACCGCGTCCTCATCGGCGTGGACGGCGCCGTGCATCTGCTGGGGCACCCGGCTCCGGCTCTGTTCTGTTCTGCTGCGCTGCTCGCCGAGCGCACGGTCCTCCAGGTGGCGCGGATGCCCCCGGAACAGGTCGACCTGGCCGGCGGTGGGCGGGCCGCGGACGTCTACCGCCTGGCGCTGTTGGTGCTCGAGCTGGTCTCCGGGTCGAACCCGTTGGTCCGTCAGACGGTCGCCCGGACGGAACGGGCAGTGCTCGAAGGGCTCGAGTGGGTCCATGTCGACGGCGCTCACCCGGACATGTTGAGCTACCTGACCGCTGCCCTCTCGGTGCATCCCCAGAGCCGTCCGCAGGCCGGACTCGAGCGGGTCTGGCAGCAGATGGCCGGCGTGGCCGGTTCGCCCGTCGGTCCAGAGCGGCGCGTGGAGATCCTTCGCAAGGCGTTCGGGTCTGGCGCCGCGCAGCGCGTGGCGATGTGTCGCCCCGGCGACCAGATCGAGGTGAAGGACCTCATCCGCGACATCCATCGAATGACCCGCGTGTCCGGCGCCGTGCACGAAGCCCACCTGGCGCAGGCTCCGCCGCCTCCGGTCTCCGTCGCTCCTCCCCCTCTCATCGAGCCGGTGGTCGCTCCCGTCGTGGCCCCGGCTACCGGTGACCGACGCCGAGTGTGGCCATTCGTGCTCGTCGCGGTCGCCCTTCTCGGGGCCGTGCTCATGGCGCTCCTCTGGGCGGGGACCCGCGGGCCCGCCGAGACCCCCGCCGAGGCCGCACCGCGTGTCGTGGTGGTCGAAGCCCCTGCTCCGCTCGAGCCCGAGTCCGCGCGGGAGCAGGCGACCGCACCGGTCGTCGAGCCGGTCGTCGAGCGGGTGCCGGCCGTCACCGAGAGGGTCGTCCCGACCCGGGTACGGGCGGTCGAGCCGGCAGCGGACGCTCCTGAGGAGGTCGAGGCGGTGGTGGTCGAAGCGGCACCGCCTGCGGAGACCGAGGTGGCGCCCGAGGCGAAGGATGTGGGCTGGGCCGGCCAGGTCGACGAGCCCGCGGTGACTTCTGCAAGACCTCTCGGGGGCTCGGAGACGTCGAGGGCGTGCTCAAGCTGCGGGGCGTCGACGAGTTCTACGCGGCTCCTGTGTCCGTCGGCATCTCGCTGATGGGGCGGACGGGCGAGGCCTATGCGGACCAGCGCCACCGGCTGACCGCGCTCGGCGACGGTCAGACAGCGCTGGGCGGAGCGGTCTCCGTGGGTCGCACGGCGTCGCTGGCGACGGGCTGGTACTCGACGTCGGCGACCGGGGGCTACTGGCACCGGCTGGCTCTCGGCGACGCCCGCTTGCCGGGCGAGCTCGCCTACTCGGCCAACTTCACGTGGTCGCCCGATGGCCGCTTCGGCCTCGGTCCCATGGTCTATGGATTCCACCGCCTCGGGGGCTCGGATCTGAACAAGATCAACTGGGACGACCCGAACGCCTGGGCAGTCTGCGGGCGTTCCAGACCCAGGTCGGCGGTCGGCTGTCCGTCTACGCACGCAACACGACGCTGCACGTCTCGGGGCTGAAGACCGTGCTGGGCACGAACAACCCGACGGACACGCTGGTCGTGTCGGCGGGGGGCGGCTGGTACCTGCCCGACGGCCTCGGCCGAAAGGACGGCTGAGGGGCCGCGGCGAGCGTTGACGCGCCGGGGAGCCGGGAGTACACGGAGGCCACGCCCCCGTAGCTCAGTTGGATAGAGCGGCGGATTCCTAATCCGTAGGCCGAAGGTTCGAATCCTTTCGGGGGTACTTGAGCTCATTGAGGAAATGAGAGTCCGTCGGCCCCTATAGCGTTGCAAGTGGGCCGTCGGTCTCTCATTCTCTGCTCATGACGACGACCAGCACCTGGCGCCTGCAGCGCGACAAGAGGCCCACCGGCGACCACTACTGGACCCTGATTCGGGGCTCGCGGTCCGAGCGGACCTCGGTCAGTCTCGGCCGCATGCCGGAGAGCGATGCTCGCCGCTGTCTGGAGACGGCGGTGGAGCTGGACGAGCGGGTCCGAGGGACAGCTCGGGAGGACGTCCTGGTCCGGTACGCCGCCATCCATCGGGAGGGCTTCCGGGAGCTGTTGATGGACCCGGACCGCGAGGAGCTGCTCGATGCCCTCGGGGCCGTCTCGGAGGACCCTGGTCGGTGGAGTTTGAGGCGATACCTCGACGAAGTGTTCTGGCCAGAGCGCAAGGGCACCGTCGCGGAGTCGACGCAGAAGAAGGAGAAGCTGGTGTGGAACCAACTGCTGGAGTCTCCGCTGGCGCCGCGTCGAATCAAGAGCCTCGATGCGCTGTCGTTCGAGCGCTATCTCGACTCTCTTCGCCGACGACGTCTGAGTGGGCGCACCCAGGCGCTTCACCGCGCCACCTACAAGGCGTTGCTGGACTTCGCGTTCCGGCGTGGGCACGTCGAAAAGGCTTGGAACACCATCACCCCGGAACTCTGCGTCGGATGGGTGAGGCACTGTGGCTACGCGGCGCAATCAACTTGAGCCCGGGATCCTGTACCCATGTCTTCCATCGTGCACCCTGTCGAGCCGCAGGTGGCGTCCGAGGAGGACGTCCTTCGAGGACGGACCCGTCTGGCGCTGTTGCTGCTTGCTGTCCTCTACCCCGCCTTCCATGTCGTGGACCACGTGGTGGTCCCGAACATCGCGCAGGAGGCTCTCGCAATCCGCCTTGGGATGGGCGTGTCTGCCTTGGTCTGCTTGCTGCCGCTGCGACTCTTCCAGACGCGCACAGCCCTGACCGCGTTCAGCTTCTCCACGCTGATGGCTGCAGGCCTGGGAATGGTCGCGATGGCGGCGATGGACAGCGGATTCGCCAGCACCTTCGACGCGGGGGTCTTGATGTGCCTGTTTGGTGCGTCGTTCATGCCGTGGAACGGATGGGTAGGCGGGGCCTACGGATTCGCTCTCACCGCCGCCTACATCGGGGTGAACGGCGGTGCTCACGGATGGAGCGGGGCCGTCATGCCCTCGGCCGTGCTGCTGGGCTCGGCGATCGTGGTCGGTATTGCGCAGCAGGCTCGCTTTGAGCAGCGACGCCAGGCTCGGGACGCCGCTCTGAGGCTGCGCAGGGCGCTCGACGCCGAGCGGAGGGTGCGCCAGGCTGAGTCGGAACTACTGGAGCGCGACACTCGCTTGGTGGCGGTCGGTATGAAGACCAGCACGCTCGCTCACGACCTCCGGAACCAGCTACAGAGTGCCATGCTCTTCAATGATCTGGCCTCGGAGTCGGTCGTAGACGACCAGGTTGGCCAGGATCTAGCGCAGGTCGCGGCGTCATTGCGTCGTGCTGTGGCGGACCTGCAGGATGTCGTCGCCTACTCGCGGGGTGGCGCTAGCCGGCTGTCTCTCACTCACACCGACCTGGAGGAGTTCCTCAGCGATGTTCTGCACCCGCTGCAGACGAAGGCAGCGCGCCACGGTGTCCAGCTTCGCACCCACAGCAACAGCAGCGGTTCCTTCTGGGCCGACCAGCGACAACTGGCCCGTGCGGTGGAGAACCTGGTCCACAATGCAATCGAGGCGGTGGAGCCGACCGGCGGCCACGTCGATGTCTCGGCGTCGCTTGACGCTGACCAGCTTGTGGTCGAGGTGCGCGATGACGGTCCCGGCATCCCGCAAGAAGATCGCGCCGATCTGTTCGAGCCGTTCATGACACGGAAGAGGCAGGGCACGGGCCTTGGCTTGGCCACGGTGCGAAACGTGGCACATGCGCATGAAGGCGACGTGGCTCTGGCAGAAGGACCAGGCGCCGTGTTCCGCCTGACCATCGCTCGGCACCCCTCGACACGCTTCGTCCAGAACCTGCCGGACGTGTCGGATCCACGGCGCTGAGACTCCTTGCGTCGGCCCAGGTCGGCGTCGATGCCTTCGTGGTAGAAATCCGAGGTGGGACGCCGAGGATTGCCTGACCCCGAGCGGCTCCTCCGTGACGGGGGCAGGTTCGCATCGAAGAGCTCTTTCGCCTGATTCATCGGGTGAATCGCACCGATCGGGGACTCTCCCAGAACGAAGAGAGGCGGCGCTACACGCTCAAGTCCGGGCTGCAGAGCCTGCTGGTGGAGCGCTTCGGCGACCAGCTGCGGGCACGACCGGAGAGCGAGGACCTGGTCATCCTGGAGCACGTCTCGGGGCAGCGGGACGCCTGCCACGCGCCGCTGTCTGCCCTCAGTGATGAAGCTCGGTCCTGGGTGCGCTGGCAGGTGGACGCCGCGGATGAGCCGCAGGCCGCTGCAACCGCCCCGCAGGCGGCTTCAGTCAGTCCGACGGTGCTGGAGGACGCCCAAAGAGCGCTCGAAGAGTACGACTACCCCCTGGCAGAGCAGCTGCTCCGAGGTGCCTTCGCCGCGAGCCTTGGACGGGCTACCGAGGCTCTCGCGCTGTTGGAGCTGCTGGTCGAGCACCTGGCCATGGACGAGGAGACGCTGGCGCTTGAATCGGGCCTCGACCGAGGAGAGCGGAAGCACCCCCGAGTGCGCGGGCTCTTGGCCATGGCGGCGGCTCGCCTGGGCAGACTGGGCGTGGCTTCCAGGCTCGTCGAAGGGCTCTCGGGTCCGGCCGAGGTCTATGCGGAGCTCTCGCGTCAGGCCCTGGCCCAGGATCAACTCGATGTCGCCGAGTCCTGCCTGGGCCATCTGCGCGACGCGGACCCAGCCCACCCGGCGCTGAAGCGTCTGTCCGCGGACCTGGACTCGCGGCGACAGGCGGACCGCGCCGCGGAGCGCAGACCCGTCGAAGCCGAGCTGGAGCGCTTGCTGGAGCAGGAGCGGTGGGGCCTGCTCCTGCAGCGGGCGACCGCCGTGCAGAAGTGCTTTCCGGGCAGCGCCGTCGCGGGCTCCTGTCGGGTCCGCGCCGAGCAGGCCCTCGCAGCGCAGCAGATTGGGGAGCTCACCGCCGAAGCCGACCAGGCCGAGGAGCGCGGAGACCTCGCCGCGGCGGTCGGAAAGCTGGAGCAGGCGGAGCGCTTGGGCGCGGACCTGCGCCACCGGCTGGGAGCACTGCGAAAGGCCGCGGCCTTGGCGCGGTCAGGGAAAGCGGTGGAGCGGGTTCGCTCGCTGCTGCCTGGGCGCGAGGGGGCTTCTGGCCTGGGCGGCGCTGTCCAAGCAGGACCGCGGCACCTTCGGGGGGCGCTTCCAGGACCTGGGGGCGCTGCTGCCCATCGCCGGCAAGAAGCCCGCCGCCGCCGTCGATGCCTTGCTGGCCTTGGAGTCCCTGGACGCGTCGATGCCGGCCTCGAAGCGGCTCGAGCTCCTGAAGCCCTACTCCGGCCTGCTGGAGCGCAGCCGATGGCGCGGGCTGCTCAACCAGCTGCGCTCGGAGGAGAACCAGCTCCAGCTCGAACGCCGGCGCGCAGCCAAGGCCCTGGAGGCTGCCCGACAGGCCGAGGCCGAGGTGGCCCGCTTTGACGCCGCGGCTGGAAGCGGAGACTGGTTGGCGGCCCGACGCATCGCCCGTCATCACGACGATGCAGCGTGGGCCGAGCGGCTGGAGCGGGTGGCCTTGGAGCTGAGGCGACGAGGTGGACCAGGACTGCGACGGCTACGAGGTCTGCTACCAGGACTACGACGACGACGGGTACACCGACGGCTCGACGACGATGATCTCTTCGGATGAGGACTGCAGCGATGCTGGCGAAGGCACCAGCTCCGACCCGGTGGACGACTGCGACGGCGAGACCGACCCCGCCGACTCGGTCGACGCCGCCACCTGGTACGCGGACGGTGATGGCGATGGCTACGGCGACCCCGACGTCACGGAGCTGGCCTGCGAGCAGCCCTCGGGCTGCGTGAGCGACGACGCGGACTGTGACGACTCAGACGCCCAGAGCTACCCAGGCGCGACCGAACTCGAAGGGGACGGCATCGACCAGGACTGCGATGGCAGCGACGCGCTGGATGATGACAAGGACGGCTGCGGCGGCTGCAGCCAGGGCTCCAGCGGTGGCTCCGGCTTCTCGCTGCTCGCGCTGGGGCTGCTGGGCCTGCTCCGACGGCGAGCCGACTGAACAGACCCAGAGGCGAAGCGCCAGGTCGTCCGAGTTCCTTTCCGATTATTTCCGCCTATGGTGTCCCACCTGCAGGGAGACCCCATCCACCGGAGACTGACCGTCGCTGCGCTCCTTGCGGCCGGGCTTGCCATGCCAAGCCTGGGGTGCGTGCACACGTACCAGCCGGTCGCCGGACTGCACGGTCCCGTCGTTGTCGACACCACGGTCGAGAACTTCCCGGCGCTGTCGCTCGAGGTTGTCTGCAACCCGGGCGAGGATCTGAGCCGCGGCGAAGCCCGCACACTCTGCGAGCACGTCGGCACGCTCTTCGAGAACCAGGGCGCCCAGGTCACCACCCGCATCGGTGGCGAGCCGGCGAACGAGCAGTTCGAGGACGCGCCCTGGGAGGACGCCGAAGAGGAGACCCAGGTCCCCGAGGTGGACCTGACGCTCGAGCTCACCTCGAAGCGGGTGCACCAGTCGCACGACGTCGTCACCCGCGTGCTCTTCGTGCTGACGGCCTCGATCGTCCCCGCGGTCACCGAGTACAGCTTCGCCTTGGACGTCGTGGTCAAGGACGGCAGCGGCTTCCTGCTCGCCAGCGACACGCTCGAGGGCCGCATCATCCGGCGCATCGGGGCCGGCGTCTGGGGCGTCAACAAGGTGATGGATCGGTTCGCGCGCGAGCCCGAGGACATCGTCCTGGACGACTCCGCCTACAAGGACCTGTCCGACGACCTGTACGGGCAGCTCAGCCAGATGGTGTTCAACGCCGGCATGCAGTGGCGCGTGCTCCAGCAGGCCCCGCCGGTGGTGCACGAGTAGATGGGCCTCTACCTGATGACCTGGGCGCTCTGGCAGAGCATCACCCACACGGACGACCCTGCGCCCTCGCTCTTCAAGTCGCGCAGCTCAGCGCGGAGCCTGGAGTGCGAGCGGCTCCCCGTCCGACTGGCCGCCGACCGCTACCCGGGCGTGGTCGTGCCGGTGGGACCGCGCGGTGACCTGATGGAGCGCAGCGTCCTGGTCTGCAGCCAGCGCATGCTCGACCCGGATCTCCGTGAGCCCGCAGACGAGGCCATCCTGGGCTCGCTCGGGGAGCACGCCGACCAGATGGCGCGCCTGGCCTCGCTTCGGCCGGATCTCGAGGACGCCACCTGGCTCGTCGAGAGCCACACCACGAGCGGCGAGGTCGACGCGAAGCTCTCGTTCGCCACGAAGAACGCGCTCATCGAGCAGGGCCTGCTCGTCTCGGACCGCACGCCCATCCTGGGCTTCGACGACCTGGACGTCATCACGCGCATGCCGCCGTTCGAGGCCTACCCCACGGCGTGCGCCCGCTACGCCGACACCGGCGCGCTCGGCCCCGACCAGGTCCTCCTCGCCCCGCTCGTGCTCGATCGACGCGAGACCGTGATCCACGCCGGCATCTGTGCCGGAGGAGTGTGGACGTGGTTGCAGTAGTGCTCGCACTGCTCGCGTTGCTCGTCTCCGGTGCGCAGGCCTCGGACATCGAGGACGCGCGCGACGCGGAGCTGGAGCGGGTGCGCGGCCAGATCGCCAACCAGGTGCAGCTCTCGGCCTACGACCTGCTCGACGAGATGGTCTACGGCTGGATCTCCGAGCCGGTCTTCGCGACCCCGACGCCGGTCGTGCTGGCGGGCGTCACCGTCCCGGTGGGCCTGGGCACCGGGCTCCAGGCCCTGCTCGAGAACCACCTCAACAGCCTGCTGCTGGAAAACCCCGGCTCGAACATCCAGCTGGTGCACTGCCCCAGCTGCACAGCCGTCGTCGTGCACTCCGGGCCCGAGGGCACCGTGGTCTCGCGGGGGCTGGACAACCCCGAAGTCCTCGACGACCTCGGCGGCGCGAGCGGTCGGCACGCGCTCTTCATCGACATCGAGGCCGAGGGCAGCTGGCTGGTGCTGCGGGCGCGGATCACGAAGCTGACTCCGGACCTGCCCATCGTCTGGAGCCACACGGCGTCGACCTCGGCCAGCACGCCGGCGCTGCTGCGGCAGCCCCAGCACCTGAAGTCGGCCGAGGAAGCGCGCGAGGAGTACATCGAGACCCTGGAGAGCCGCGGCGCCGTGACCATCCCGCTCACGCTCGGAATCCGCACCTACGCCCAGCCCCAGGGCAACAACGCCGGGACGGCCCCTCCGCCGTTCCCCTGGCTCCAGAGCGGCGTCGAGCTGAGCCCGACCGGCAGCCAGGTCTGGAGATCCAGCTTCGTCGTCGGCTACAGCTTCATCCCCCAGGCTTACCAGGGGCTGATGGGCCAGGCGCGCATCAGCCGGCTGCTGACGGGCCGGTACCGCTCGCTGACCCGGCCGGACCTCTACCTGTTCGGCGGCGGCGCCGTGATGTCGGTCTGGGGGCCCGCGACGGGCAGCTTCAGCAACGAGACCCTGACGGTCGACCAGATCATCACCAGCCTCGAAGGGGATGACCCTCGGGCCACGTTCGGCGCCCTGCACGTCGGGCTCGACGCTCGCATCGGCAACCGGGTCGGCGTCGCGCTGTTCTTCGAGACTCTGCCTGGGTTCTACGACTCGCGGAACCTGGGCCGGTACTTCCAGTTCGCTGGCCTGGAAGCCCACAGTCTCGGCACCGAGGTGAGCTTTTGTTTCTGAAGCTCCTCCAACGGACAGTCCTGATCCTGCTGATGGCGGTCCCCTCGGCAGCGTGGGCGGACACGGCCACCACGCGCGACGCCCTGGACCGCCTCGAGGAGGTGCTGCAGGTCCGCATCGAGGACGGCCGCATCGACCCCGAGCAGGTGATGCCGGCCATCCTGGTCAGCGCCCAGCCTCGCTACGAGACGTCCCAGGACTGGTTCAGCATCCGGGTCATCGAGGTCCTGCAGACCAGCTTCGGCTCGGGCGGCCTGCGCTTGTGCGAGGCCTGCATGGCGCCTCGCGCGTTCGTGGGAGACGGGACGCTCAGCTACCAGACGGGCCCGGTCGGTCTGGACGAGGTCATCCGGCTCGACGACCACACCCGAGGCCAGTCGGCGGCCGCGCGCACCGGCGTCTGGGTCGACGAGCTGGTCAGCGGCGTGGCCATCCGCATCGTCGACCTGCGCACGGGACGGGTGGTGTTCGCCATGAACATCGACCCCTACCTGATCGAGAACGAGCGCTCGCGTCGCAACTACACGCTGACCCAGGAGCTCGAGCGGCGGGCTCGGGGCGACGCCATCACGCATGCGTTCGTGGATCTGGCGCTGTACCCGGGCCAGCACCTGAGCGCGGACTTCACCGACCAGTGGGGCCCCAACAACGCCAACCTGTCCGGGGTGACCGTGTCGCTCCTGGACCCCGTGCTCGGCATCGGGGCCTCGCACTACCGCGCCTTGAAGCTCGGCAACACGCTCGTCGGCGGCAAGGTCGTCCTCAGCCTCCCCACCGCCCTGGTCCGCAGCTTCGACACCAGCGATGACCCCCCAGACGTCATCGATCCACTCGTCACCGGCGTCGCCGTCGTGCGCGTGCCGTTCGGACGCAGCAACTACGGCGCGGTGGTGACACTCTCGACCAACGGCCAGTTCGGCCTGGGGATCTCGCTCATGAACCTGCGCCTGCTACCGGTCATCCCATGATCCTGTTCCTCTCCCTGGCGTGCGCGACGCGCAACTACACGCAGTACCTCATCGAGCCTGCCCCCGAGGTCAACCAGGCCTTCGAGGAGGACGACGGGACCCAGCTGCGCCCCATGGGCTTCGGCTCGACGACCGCCATGACGGTCCAGTGGAACGACGGCGACGTCATCACCGAGGTGCAGATCCCGATGCTCGCCAGCGGCCAGCGCATCGTCATCGAGCACACGGCGGGGGCGACCGACGTCGAGACCATCCCCGCGACCCGCCTCGTGCCGCCTCCGCCCGTCGCGGCCGACGCGGTGCTCGAGGAGGCCTACCGGGAGCGCGGACTGCGTGTGGACGCGGACGCCCCGGCGCTGAGCATCACCGTCGCCCGGACGCGGATGCAAGAGGCCATCGCGGCCGGAAACTACGAGCTCGCCCTGGAGTGGTGCGAGCTCATCCTCGCTCGCTACCCCTCCCACCCGGAGACCCTTCGAGCGAAGGGCTCGATCCTGGTCCTGCTCGGCGAGCGGGACAAGGCCATCGAGATCTATGAGCTGGTCGAAGAGATCGAGACCGACCCCGCCGTTCGCAAGCAGCTCGAGCAGCTGCAGGCCGAGCAGGGCTTCTAGGAGACGCTGTGCAGATTCTCGGACTGGCCCTGTTGGCTTTCGTCGTGGCCTATGGCTTCGGCGGAGAGCGTGACGCCACCACCATCACCGCCTTCGACCTTCACGCGGCCGTCATGGTCCTGGGCGGCTCGCTGTCCGCCGTGATGGTGATGTCGAGCGCCAGGAACACGCTGCGGACGTTCGGCTACCTGCGCGAGCTGCTGCCGGGCCTCGGCACGCTGAAGCCCGCGAACGAGGCGCTCGAGGCCGAGCGCGTCCAGCTCGCCCAGCTCTGGCTGGACGGCAACCGGGCGCAGGCGGTCACCCTGGCCGAGGCCAGCACGTTCCCGGCCACCGGGCGCATGCTGAAGCTGGTGCTCGACCGGGCACCCGCCGAGGGGGTGAAGTCCGCCTTCACCGAGCTCCAGCACGCCGAGCTGTCGCGCTGGCAGCCCGCGGTCGGCAACTGGGAGCTGCTCGCCAAGCTGGCGCCCTCGTTCGGCATGGTCGGAACCATCACGGGCATGATCCAGCTCTTCCAGAGCATGGGCTCAGAGGACTCGAATCTGGGCGCGGCGCTGTCGATGGCCTTGCTCGCCACGCTGTACGGCGTGGCCTTCGGAGCCGGCATCGCTGGTCCCATCGGGCACTTCCTGCGTGGGCTGTTGGACGAACGGCTCGGGGTGCTCGAGCGCTGTGAACAGACCGTCGGCGAGCTCATCGCCTGGTCCGGCCGCGACGCGTGAAGCGCCGGACCTACGACAGCGACGAGGGCTGGCTGCTCTCGTACGCCGACCTGATCACCAACCTGTTGGTGTTCTTCGTCATGCTCCTGGCGGCGGCCGACATCAGCCAGGCCAAGATGCAGCAGATCGCCGAGAGCATCAGCGGCGTCGAGCAGCCTGAGAGCCTCAGCGCGATCCAGGAAGAGATCGACGCGCAGATCGAGCGGGAAGGCCTCCAGGAGGTCATCTCGACCCAGCTGACCGACGAGGGGCTCGAGCTGTCGCTGAACTCGGGCCTGGTCTTCGACTCGGGCAGCTCGATCGTTCGCGGCGAACACGAAGGCACGCTCCAGCGCATGCTCGGGACGCTCGTCCCGTACCGCGACAAGTACCAGTTCGCGGTCGAGGGACACACGGACGAGGTGCCCATGCTGGGTCCCATCACGAACTGGGAGCTGTCGTCGGGCCGAGCGAATGCCGTGCGCTCGCACCTGCAGGCCGTCGGCGTCGAGCCCGAGCGCATCCGCGTCGAGGGTTACGCCGACACCGTCAAGCTGGACGAGGAGCTGCTGGTCGGCCTGTCCGAAGAAGAGCGGCTGGCGCGCCATCGGCGCGTGGTCGTGAGGGTTTACTGATGCTGCTGCTGATCTCCCTGCTGGGCGCCCCGGCCCAGGCTGCGCCGGACCGCGTGATTCCGCCCTCGGTGCTGGCCGAGCTCCAGGACCTGGAGAACGACTTCGAGCTGGCGCTCGCCATGGACTGCGACGCCTCGCGCTGCTTCTCCAAGGGGTGCAGCTACCTGGACCACGCGGTGGCCGATCAGGCCCGCTCGACGTCGATGCCCGGACTGGGACAGGAGGCCGGACCGGGCTCCGAGGCCTCCCAGGAGTACCTGACGCGAGCGCGCTGTTCGTACGCGCACGAAGAGGCCGAGGAGGCCGCGGATCTCTCGGCGTTGAACCGCCGACTGCAGGCCAAGCTGTCGTCGGGCTGGGTCGTCGTGAGCGTCTCGAACCAGTCGCTGCAGGCTCTGCCCGAGTACCTGCGGGCCCCGCACGAGGGCGAGGAGGAGGAGCCGGTCGAGGTCGTCGAGGAGGAGCGGCCGCCGGCCCGCCCCGCGACCTGGACCGAGGAGCTCTGGAGTGAGCTCTTGCCCCACTTCTTCTGGATGTTCGGTGTCCTGCTGGCGACCCTGGCCGCGCTGACCCTGATCTGGGGCTGGCGTCGACTGGGCCGGATGTCCGTCGAGGAGCAGGCCTTGCTCGCCGAGCTAGGCCGACCGGAAGACGAGCCCGCCGCGGTGCCCGTCGAGGTCACGGTCGACGGCCCGGATGCGGACTACGTCGTCAGTCAGCAGAACGCGTGGTCCGAGCGTCTGGCGCGAGGCAGCGATCCTGCCGTCGGGACGCTCCTTCGGGACCTGCTGCGCAGCGAGGACAGGGAGCTCCTGGTCCACGCGATGATGCGGTTCCCCGAGCTCTCGGCCGCCTTCCCCAAGGGAGGAGATGTGGCCGCCGACAAGCTGGCGCTGGCCGAGTTCGTCAAGAACGTCGAGCCGGGCGAATCGCCCGACGACGCCGAGTTCTTCGAGAAGCTCAACCGGCACGCGCTCTCGGCGACGCTGTCGTCCCAGGCGGACACCGCGGTCCTTCGCAGCCTTCGCCAGGACTTCGGCGCCTCGGGTCTGGCCGAGCTCATCGCGGGGGTCCCCGGGCGCATCGGCGGGCTGCTGTTCGCGCTCTCGCCGCTGCCCGTGCAGCTCGAGATGGCGCGGCTGCTGGCCCCCGCTCAGCTGGCCGGCTGCTCGCGAGCGCTCCTGCTCAGCAACCGCCTCGATCGGGACGAGGCCGCCTGGGTCTTCGAGGCTCTCGAGGCGTCTCGCCGTGGTGAGTCTCCGTCCTCGCCAGCCCCCGAGCGTGTGGCCGACCAGGGCGCGGTGTTCGACGCCGCTGGAGCCCTGTCCGTCCTGCTCGCCCAGGGCGGGACCGAGATGCGACGCACCCTGTTCTCCGAGGCGCTGACGCGGTTCGGTGGCAGCCTGCCCGCCTGGCACGCGGACATCCTCGTCCCCGACATGCTGTTCGTGCTGAGCGACGAGGCCCGAGCCGATCTGATGCTCGGGGTCGACGCGCAGCTGCTCTCCGCCTGGCTGGGATCCATCCCGGGCGACGCGCGCGAGCGGCTGGTCGAGGCCATGCCCAGGTCCCTGCAGGCCTCGGTCAGCCGGCCGGGTGCGGTGTCCGCCGAGCGCGCCGAGGATGCCCGCGTAGCGCTGGCCAAGGGCTTCCAGGACCAGCTGCGGCGTGCGGGCGTGCGGCTCGAGCAAGTGGTCGGATGACCCTGGGTCTCCTCGCTTGGGTGGGGGCCTGCAACAAGGTCCCCATCCACCCGGTCAACGCGGGCTTCGATCTCGCCGACGTCGCGTGGTTCGAGGAGGAGGAGACGCTGTTCGTGTTCTGGGAGGTCCAGGCCGAGCAGGGCCTGGGTGACCCCAGCGTGGTCGAGATCACCTGGGCCACAGACGACGAGCGCGTGGACTGGACCCCCATCACCGAGCTCGAGATGGTGCATCCGCACCGGGACGTCGACTGCGGCGTGAACGCGCTCTGCGGCAGCGCGAGCATCCACGTCGAGCTCCAGCCGCGCGAGGTCCAGGTCCGGCTGCGCTACCACCGCGACGGTGACCTGGCGCTGGACGCCGACACCGTCTTCAACGTGGTCGCGTCAGGCGAGCCTCACGGCCGCAGCATGGTCGTGTACGGCGTCTTCGAGGAGACCAACCAGTTCATCCAGTGGCGCGGGCGCAACCAGTTCCCGACCGTCCGCAACGAGCACGCCACACGCCTCGGTCTCCGGCGCTGGTTCCAGGTCGACGGCCAGTCCGCCGGCTCGGACGTGGTCGCCACCGAGGACAACCCGTACGGGTACGGCGTGCCCTGCTCCGAGGACTTCGACTCGGTTGGCCTGGATTCGGCCGAGACCGAGCACCGTGCCGTGTTCAATGAGAGCGCCCTGCCGCTGTCGGCCTCGGACGCGGCGCTGGTCTGCGCGGACAGCACGGTGCTCGACGCGACCGGGACGTTCACGACGGACGCCTACGCGCACAAGAACCCCGAGGTCCGGCCGGCGTTTCCGGTGCTGCGCAGCCCCGTCGAGGACCTGGCGCGCATCGACTTCTTCATCGCGCCGTGCGACCGCATCATCGACGAGGACCACGAGGAGATGCAGCGCCAGCGCGTGCTCCTCCCGGACGAGCCGGTCTTCTGCGCCGACGACTGGCAGGACGACGGCTGGGTCGACGAGCTGGTCGTGGCCATGACGGACGCGGTCGAGGCCCAGCGCCCGGCGGGCGACGACATGGCCCTGGTCATCGGCCTGCATCGCGACGAAGACGGGCTCGCCCTGGCCGTCGAGGAGGCCCTGGCCGAGATCGTGCCCGAGGAGCGGCACCGCGCCTCGCCGCGCATCGCGGGGGCCTGGGTCTTCGACAGCGAGATCCACACGCTCACGCTGCCCGAGCTCGAGCCGGTGACCCTGTGGTGCCCCGCCGGGCTGAGCGAGGATGCCTCCGGCCGCAGCTGCGCCATCGCGCCGGACAACCCGGATCTGGAGCTCGGCCCCTTCACCTTCGGGTCGCTGCCCATCCTGCCCGACCGGGACGGCTTCCTCGAGTTCATCGACACCTACAGCAAGGCCCAGGCCGGCGAGGTCCAGAGCGTCGAGCTGCTGGCCCCCCGGTTTGCCACCACGACCGAGCACATCGACCTGGGCACCTTCGGGTCGATCACGTTCCTGGACGACGAGTCCATCTTCGCCGAGCAGGACGACGCCTTCAGCTACTGCACGGTCGAGTCCCCGCTGCCGGTCTACGTGCGCAGCGATCTGCTGGCCAGCCCGGAGTTCTTCGCGCTCATCGCCGAAGACTGCGAGAGCGGCGCTCTGGACCCCACGTTCTGCGAGACGGTGGCCCTGGGCGTCATCCCGCTGGCCATGCTGCCCGACTGGCACAGCTGGTTCGGCGAGAGCCGCTACGACCTGGGCGTCTACTGGGACTTCCCGTTTCTGCTGCGCATGGAGTACGAGGCGTTCTTCGCCGGGTCCGCGACCGCCTTCCAGTTCAGCGTGCCGTTCGGCGTCGGGACGGACGGCGAGAGCTATCTGGGCTCGTTCGTGTGGACGACGGACAGCTTCTGGATCGAGGACGAGCTGGCCCACTGCACGCGCTTCTGCGACCACCCGACCTTCGACTCGGCCGGCGTCTACCACATCACGGATCCGTTCCGAACGACCTACGCGAACAGCTGCTTCCAGCCGGTCTACCCGGACGACTCCGACATGGGCTACCCGAGTGATCCTTAGTCTCCTGGTGGGCCTGGCCCTGGGCACCGAGGCCGAGGAAGAAGAGCCGCCGGTCGACGACCGGATCTCCGAGCATCGGCTCCCGTTCTCGGTGCTCGTCGAGCGGACCATCGGCAGCACGAGCAAGCCCGTCGAGTACAACTGGCGCGACGGCCAGTTCCAGCTCGCGGTGACGGGCGGACACCTGTACGAGCTCAACAACTTCAACAGCATGCGCCTTGGCGGCATGCTGCGGGTCCCCAGCGAACGCCTGATCTACGAGGTCGGCGTCAGCTACGTCTGGGTCTGGGACACGCCCAGCAGCGAGCTGTTGGCGTTCACCCCGTACCGACAGCCCGGGCGCCCGTCGCGCATCGACTTCGACATCGCCGCGGTCATCCCGGTCGCCGAGGGGGTCATCACCACGATGCCTCGACGGCTGCCGGCGCTGGAGCTGGTGTTCAATGCCTACGTCGGCGTGCGCTACGGCTTCTACCCGTTCAGCACCGACGGCATGCGACGCCGCGAGATCGCCTCGGGCCTGGCCTCGCCCGCGCTGACCGACAAGGAGATCGAGAACCTGGACGACCGGAGGCTCGACGCCATGCAGGTCGATCCCGGTCGGTACAACGTGATGGCCGGCATCGGTAACGACATCTACTTCTCCCAGGGCTTCTTCCTGTCGCCGCGGGTGATGTTCGCGGTCCCGATCTTCGCGCCGGCCAGCGGGACCGAGCTGTACGTCTGGGCCGACCTGTCGCTCGACTTCGGCGTCGCCTTCTGATGGGGCTGTGGCTGCTGGGACTGGCGCTGGCGGGCTCGCCTTCTGAGCAGACGCTCGTCTACTACAACGCCCGAATGGCCTTGCGGGAGGGGCGCCCGGAGGAGGCCCTGCGGCTGTGGATGCTGCGGAACGCGGTCGAGGACGAGACCGGTCGGGTCTCGGTCCACGACCCGGACTTCCACAGCGTCGCCTGGGCGGCACTGGGTGAGCTCGGGGTCTGCCAGGACGGTCACCGAACGGACGAGGAAGGCGCCGGGCTGTGGTCCCTGGCGCTGCACAACTGGGTCGTGCGGAACATGGGTCGCAAGGCCAGCCGACCGACGGCGACTCCGTTCGACGCCTTCGAGCTGGACCGACAGCAGCGCTTCGTCTCGGTCAACGACGTGCTCGATCCGGCCGAGTTGCTGGCTGTTCGCTTCTTCCGGGGGCCCTGCGCGCTGCCCCGAACCCAGCTCATCCAGGCGGGCGAGCGACCCCGCGCGAAGCTGTCCGACCGTCAGGTGGCGGCGCGTCTCCTCCGCTACCTGCTCCAGGAGGCCAAGCCGGCGCTGCAAGACGTCCGCGGAATGGCAGCCATCGACGCGCGCCTCTTCGACCTGGACCTGCAGCTCACCGAGCTGGCGGCCCGCGAGGCGCGGAAGGAGGAGCTCGAGGCCACCCGGCGTGGGCGAGCGCTCAACCTGCTCTCGGGCTCGCTCGAGGCGCTGCGCGAGCAGGTCCCCGACACGACGCTCGACCCGGAGACCGAGGCCGCCCGCATCCTCGAGGACTGCGTTGACTGGCCTGTCTCCGAGTGGATGGTCCTGTCCCCGGACCGGCGGTTGTTCCTGTTCGGCCACGCTCGGGCCCAGGGCGGCGACGCCGACAAGCTCGACGCCATCGCCCTGGGGGTGTTGGACGAGCTGATCGACGCCCAGGACGGCAAGGAGGTCCAGCGGTGGATCGCGCGCTACGGCTCGCCGGACCTGATGCGCGAGCCCATCTGGTCCGGCGAGCGCGGCGCCCGCCTGCTGGCCGTGGACGCCGAGGCCGGCTTCGACGAGCGTGGGGTCATCGCCTTGCACCGGGGACTCCACCACGTCGAGACGGGGGACCTGCCCGAGGCGCTGCGCTCGCTGGCGTATGCGCTCCAGTACGCGCCCGAGTCCCGCGACGCCGAGACGGTCGAGAACCTGAGCCTGCGGTGGCTGTCCTTCGTGGCCTCGCAGTTCGAGATCACCGACGAGCTGATGGTGACCCTGCGCGAGCTCGTTCCGCGTCGCGAGTACGCCGTCCTGCTCGAGGACCTGATGTGGCGGGCGGCCCTGCGCGCGGACCACACCTCGTTCACGCGCGGTCAGGCCCACCAGCCTCGACGCACCGCGATGGAGCGGCGGCTGTTCCTGTTGGAGCCTCTGGCGACGGGGGACATGCGGGCGTTCGACCGGCTGTTGGACACCGGGCTGAAGGACTCGCCGAACGAGACGATGCAGTTCCTCGAGCTGCTGCTCGGACGCCTCGAGCTCGAGGACGAGCAGGTCCGCGCGGCCCACATCCCGACGCTGGAGACGCAGATCCACCTGCTCCAGCCGTTCCTCGAGATCGATCAGCGGGGTCGGGCTCCTCGGCGAGCCGGTGAGCTGGTCGATCGCTCCCAGGCCATCCTCGAGGGACTGGGTGCCCTGGAGCCGAGCGCCTCGGCACAGCAGCGTGGGCACGCCCTGGCCTCGGACGCCGAGGTCTACGTGGGCAGCCTGCGGCTCGCTCCCTCGGACCCGCTGCCCTGGCCGTTCCCCGTGATCGAGCCGGCGGCGCCCTCGGTCTTCGTCCCCTTGGAGCTGACGCCCATCGAGTGGGAGGAGGACGGCGAGCTGGTCTTCGGCTGGAGGCTCGGGGGGTGAGCCGTCGGGAAGACCTGAAGCGCCGCCTGGCCGAGAAGCAGGCCGAGAAGCAGAAGCGCCGCCGCCTGGGCTGGGGGCTCCTGCTGCTGATCCTGTTGCTGCTTCTGCTCCTCTGTTCGGACTGCACCTGCGCGCCCGCGCCGGTCGAGGAGCCGGTCGCTCCGCCGGTGCCGGTCGAGGTCGAGGAGCCCGAGCCGCCGCCGGTGCCGCTGCCCATCCGGGCCCCCATCGAGCGCATCGACCGGCCCGCCTTCGAGACCGAGCCGCTGGCGCCGCTCCCCTGGCTGGACGCCTTCCGGATGCAGGTGGCGGCGCGCTCGCCGCGGCTGGCCGAGTGCTTCGTGGGGGCCGAGCGGCCGGGACGCTTGCGCTGGTCTGGAGCGGTCGAGCCGTCGAAGGGCCGGATCTCCCAGCAGGCCATCGAGCCGGTTCTGGTCGAGGATGTGCTGACGTCGGCGCAGAAGGACTGCGTCGCCGGGGTGCTCGCGGACCCGTCGTACGAGCTCCCGATCGAGGAGGGAGCCTCGACGCCGACGCGGGTCAGCCTGGTCGTCGAGTTCTGAGCTGCCATGCTGCAGCCCACAGGAGAAGAGATGCAGACCAGCCGCCGTCGACCGCGCCCCGGGACCCCCGACACCGCGCCGGTCTACGCGGTGTGGGAGCTCACGCGGCGGTGCGACCAGGCCTGTGCCCATTGCGGCAGCCGCGCCGGTTTGCCCCAGGCCGACGAGCTGGACACCGCTGGCGTGCTCGACGTCGTCGCCCAGCTGGCTGAGCTGGGCTGTCGCGAGGTCACCCTCATCGGGGGCGAGGCCTACCTGCGGCCCGACCTGGACGAGATCATCCAGGCGCTGGTCCAGGCGGGGGTCTTCGTCTCCGTCCTCACTGGTGGCAGGGCCTTGGACGAGGCGATGGTGCGGCACCTCGCTTCGGTGGGGCTGGGGCAGCTCGCCGTGTCGGTGGACGGGCTGCAGGAGACGCACGAGCGCATGCGACGGGTCCCGGGTGGCTACGCGCTCGCGCTGGGCGCCCTGGACGCTGGCGTGGCGGCCGGCTTGCCGGTCACAGCGAACACCCAGATCAACCGCCTCAACAAGCACCAGCTCCCCGAGATCGCCCAGGTGCTCCATGCACACGGGGTGGACTGCTGGCAGGTGCAGCTCACCTCGCCCATGGGCCGGGCCGCCGATGCCCCCGACTGGCTGCTGCAGCCCTGGGAGGTGGTCGAGGTCATCGACGCGCTCGCCGAGATCCAGCTGCGAGGTCCGTCCGCGCCCGGCCGCCCCCCCTTCGACATCTTCGCTGGCGACAACATCGGGTACTTCGGCCCCAACGAGGTCGTGCTCCGTTCGCGCCCCGGACGCGCCCCGGCCCACTGGGGCGGCTGCAGCGGCGGCAAGCGGGTCATCGGGCTCGAGAGCGACGGCAAGGTGAAGCCCTGCCTGTCCATGCCCACCCAGGACTACTGCACCGGCCGCCTCTCCGAGCGATCCCTGCGCCAGATCTGGGAGGAGGACCCTTCCATCCTGGCTTGCCGCTCGCAGGACCCTGGCCAGCTCTGGGGCTTCTGCGGCAGCTGCTACTACGGCGCGGTCTGCCTGGCTGGATGCCCCTCCACCAGCACTTCGGTGCTGGGTCGCCGGGGCAACAACCCCTTCTGCTACTACCGGGTCACCGAGCTCGCCAGGCGCGGGCTGCGCGAGCGCCTGCTACGCCGCGAGCCCGCTTCGGGGGCCCCCTTCGATCACGGCTGCTTCGAGCTGATCGAGGAGGACCTCCCGCCGGGAGCCTAAGGCTCGATGGTGTAGCTGAACTGCTCGGACACGCCTTCGCCCTCGGCGCCGCTGGCGTAGGTCACGGTGTACAGGCAGGTGCCCGCGCCGACGCCTTCCACGGCGAACCAGCCGGTCTCGTTCTCGCCGTCGCCCTCGGGGTCGTGCTCGTGGACGGCGCAGGTCTCGGGGGTGTCGGACGCCACGGTCATCAGCACGTCGGACTGGCAGACCACCAGCTCGCCGATCATCGGGCGGATGAAGAAGGCGTTGGTGTCGCCCACGTCGATGTCCTCGACCACCCAGGCGGTGGGCTCCTCGACGCCGTCGATGCGGCCCTCTTCGGCCAGCTCCATCGTCAGGGTGGTGTCGTCGATGGTGGAGCTCATCGTGATGCTCTCCTCGACGTCGCCGGTGTTGACGCTGATCCAGATCTGGCTGGTGCTGTCGTGCTCGACGGCGGCCGAGGTGGAGTCCAGCTCGACCGGGTAGTAGCCGTAGCCGATGACGGGCTGGGTGTTCTCCATCTGCATCTCGAAGGCCACGACCACGTCCCGGTCCAGGATGTAGGCGGCCTCGTTGGCGGTGGAGCAGGCGTGCGCGAGCATGAGCACCTCGGGCACCGCGGCCTGCATGTTGACCGAGTCCGTCAGCGTCTCGCCGTCCAGCTCGCCCTCGCCCTCGAGCAGCGCCAGGCCATCGCCGGTGCCGGTGACGATGATGTCCATGCCGTCGAAGGACGTGACCTCGAGCACCGCGGCGTCGTCGTAGGCGGCGCTGCTCAGGGTCACGGGGGTGTTGGAGCCGACGCCGCGGACCTCGATGTCCAGCGACGCGCCGACCGCGACGGGCTTGTTGAAGTCGTTGACCCAGTCGTCCGCCATGTACGAGAAGCGGAAGTTGCCTTCGTTTCCGGTGAGCGTGGACTGGCAGCCGGTCGCCAGCAACGGCGCGAGAAGGATGAGTCGCTTCATGGTGTCTCCCTCGGGTTGTTCCAGTCCTTGGACCCGCCACCTCGTCGAGTCCGAAAGACTCGATCCGCGATTTGTCGTCTTCCCGCTGCTCGCCTGCCTTCTTCAGGCCTCGCGCAGCACCCGGCGCAGGATCTTCCCCGAGGCCGACTTCGGGATCGCGTCCATGAACTCGACCAGCCGGACCCGCTTGTAGGTCGAGACCCGCGCGGCGACGAACGCCATGACGGCGTCCTCGTCCAGCGCGTCGTCGCTTCGGACCACAAAGGCCTTCGGGAGCTCGCCGGACTCGTCGTCAGGGATCCCGATGACGGCGGCGTCCGCGATGCCCGGGTGGGTCAGGAGCAGCGCCTCGAGCTCGGCCGGAGGGACCTGGAACCCCTTGACCTTGATGAGCTCCTTGAGGCGGTCGACGATGAAGAAGTGCCCGTCGTCGTCGCGCTGGCCGATGTCGCCGGTATGGAGCCAGCCGTCGGGGTCGATGGTCGCGGCGGTGGCCTGGGGGTTGTTCAGGTACCCCTTCATCACCTGCGGGCCGCGCACCCAGATCTCGCCAGGCTCCCCTTCATCCACATCTCGTCCGGTGTCCGGGTCCACGATGCGGGCTTCGGTGTCCGCGATGAGCGTGCCGACCGAGCCGGCCTTGTAGTCGCCCTCGCGCACGGCGTGGGTCACCGGGGACAGCTCGGTCATGCCGTAGCCCTGGGCCATCGAGCAGCCGAGTCGAGCGCTGGCGGCCTCGGCCACCTCGCCACCCAAGGGTGCGGCACCGCTGAAGATCTGGCGCACGCTGGACAGGTCGTAGCTGTCGATGATGGGGTGCTTCGCCAGGGCCAGCACGATGGGCGGGACCAGGTACAGCCGCGTGATGCGGTGCTTCTGGGTCAGCTCGAGCATCTGCACGAGGTCGAACCGCGGCACGGTGACGACCGTCAGGCCCACCGACAGCATGTAGTTCATCAGGATCTGCATGCCGTAGATGTGGAAGAACGGCAGCACGGCGTAGGCCACCTCGTCCTCGTCGAGGGGCAGGTGGTTCTCGGTCTGGACCAGGTTGGCGACCAGGTTCCGGTGGGTGAGCATCACGCCCTTGGGGAACCCGGTCGTCCCGGACGAGTAGGGGAGGGCGACGACGTGGTCCGCGCAGTCGACCGCGACCTGGGACGCCAGTGGGGTGCCGAACAGCTCGGAGAGCGGCGTCGCGTCGCCGGGGCCGATGACGACCACGGTCTCGATGCCGACCTGCTCGGCTGCGGCCCGCGCGGTCTCCAGGAAGAGCTCGACCGTGACGATGGCGGTCGCGCCGGAGTCCCCCAGCTGCTGCGCGATCTCCTCGGCCCCGTACGTCGGGTTGAGCGTGGTCACGGTCGCGCCGGCGTAGGCCAGGCCGTGGAAGACGACGGCGTACTCCGGCACGTTCGGCGCCATCACGGCCCACGTCGTGCCGACGCCGACCCCTCGGGCCTGGAGACCTCCTGCCAGCGAACGGATCCGGTCCGCGAGCGCGGCGTAGGTGACCACCCGGCCGCTGCCGCCTTCGATGAACGCGGGCTTGTCCGCCAGACGCTCAGCGTGGCGCAGGACGTACTCGGTGACCGAGACGTCGGGGTAGTCGGGGGCGGAATGCGTGCTGGTGTGGATCATGGTCGGACTCGGCGTGGAGTCGGCGACCCTACTCCAGGCGCGGCTCCCATCTCGGCGCTCCCGGCTGGCCCGTGGCTTGCGCGGACTGGAGGCATGCTCTGGTCTCTCTACGCGCTCGTCGGCTGTTCCCCTTCGGACGGCGCTGAGCCGTACTGCGAGCTGACCCGCACCGAGATTCCCCTGGATGACGACTCGGAGCTGGGCGTCTCGGCGCAGGACATCGTCGACCTGGTCATCACTCCTGGCCCCTTCGAGGAGACCCTGATCAAGGCGCTGGGTGGCGACGCGCTGCTCACCCTGACCCTGGGCCCCCTTGGAAGCGCTCGCTTCGTCGAGAGCACCGCGGTCTACGCCCAGGACGGCCCGGACGTCGAGGTGGAGTGCCTGGACCGGGTCGAGCTCGAGACGACGCTCGTGTTCCTGACCGACGACGGCGAGTTCGCCGAGACCTGGGACGTGGCCGTGTCCGCGATGGATGCCGGCTCCGCGGCCCTCGAGCGGAGCTTCGACCCTCGCTTCATGGACGGGGACTACCACGTCGCCGAGGATGCCCGTGACCCGAACTTCGACGAGGTCACCGTCCGGGTCGACGCGATCTTCGACGCCGACGGCAGCTCGGGAGAGATGACCGGGCAGGCGCGGGCCCAGGAGTGCCAGGGCCGGGACGACTGCTCGTACGCGGTGACCAACTTCGACGTCGGCACCTGGGACTAGACCCGGTCGCGAGGTGGCACGGGCCTTGCTCTCCAGCGGACCATGGAAGGACTGACCCGCTTCGCCGCGCCGCATCGATTCGCGACCGTCGGCACGTTCCACCCTGACGCCTGGGAGCGCATCCTCGAGGCCGTGGACAAGCCCGAGCTGTGGCCGGGCGCGGTCGACGACGCCGTGGGTCAGCTCCCCGCCTGGTCACTTGCCCGGTTCCACAACGACGTGTTGCCGGCTGACGCGGACCCCGTCGTGCTCTCGGTGAGTGGGCTGGCGGTCGAGTACATGGACGACGCGCGCGTCGACGCCGACTGGCTGCGCGAGAGGTGGGGACACCTGCGCTTCGCGGCGTACACCACCGCGTTCCACCAGCGCCGGCTCGCCGAGCGAGAGCCCGGTCCACGCTGGAGGTTGCTGCTCCCATTCGCCGCCCCCGTCCCCCTCGACGTCGCGGTCGAGGTCGCGCGGTGGGTGCGCCATCCGGCACAAGGCCGGGGTGAGATGTCCCCCGTGACCGACCGTCCGGACCGTCTCCTCCCGCTCCCTGCGATGGCCACCGGGGGGTACGCGAGCTGTGTGTCCGACGGGCAGGTGCTGGACGTGGAGCTCGCGCTCCGGGAGCTGAAGGGCTGGCGAGACCAGGACCGGGTCTGACGGGCCCGTGCGGTGCTGGCGGGCTCGGGGCTCGATGACGCGCTCGCGAGCATCGAGGCCGTCGCCATCCTGCTCGGTGAGCCCGAGCGCATCCTGCTCGGCGAGGTCGACACCCCGACGCTCGAGGAGCGCATGGCCACCCTGCGACGGGAGTGCCCGGCGCTTCACCTGTGGAGTCCGGACAACGGCAACGCGCTGGCCGAGGAGCTCGCAGCGCGAGCTCGCGCCTCGTGGGAAGCGGCGAACCTGCGACCCCCGCTGATCATCGTCGACGAGCGCATCCCGTGTGCCGCCGTCGAGTCCGCCGTCCACGCCGTGGCCCATCCCCACTCGCTGGTGGACTCGTGGCCGGGTGCGGCCGTCGTCCTGTACGGCGGTCAGCTGATGGAGCCCGACCGCGTGCTCGACGAGAAGACCCAACAGCTGCAGCTGCTGTCTGGCTGAGGTCCGTCAGCGCACGTCCAGCGGAGCGCTCCACACTGCGGTGCCTCGGCCGCCATCGGTGACCACCAGCCACAGCTCGACCTGCTGCTCGGCGTCGGGCGCCACCCAGCTGTAGGTGGCCGAGGTGTCGTCGGGGGCCAGGGGCATCGACGCGCCGATCCAGGCGCCGGCGCTGGTGTAGCCCCAGATCGCGGCGTCCTCCTGGAAGCCGCCAGCGACCTCGCACTCGAAGTCCACTGTCTCGCCGGGCTTGGCCTCGCTCGGCCCGGTGCAGGTCACGGCGGGGTTCTCGGCCATGTCCGTGCGCGTGGAGACGTCCACGGGCTGGACGGCCAGGCTGACGCCCTCGAGCGGCAGGTCCCGCAGCAGCTCCGCGGGGTCCTGCAGGTCGGCGCGCAGGTCGTCCGGGATCGACCCCGACAGCCCATCGAGGAACGGGCAGGCGCCGGGCTCGCAAGCCAGGGCCCACCGACTGACCAACGGAAGCGGCTCGTCGCCGGCGACCGCAGCCAGGGCAGGCGAGATCGTGAAGTCCGTGACCGGCTCGTCGACGGTCAGGTCCTCCCAGGTCTCCTCGTCGGCCTCGAGGCAGGTCCCCGGGGCCAGCGACGTGCAGGTCCACTGCAGCAGCTGGTGGTCCTCGAAGGGGTCGACGACCACGGTCTCGACGGCGAGCGTCTGACCCGGAGCGGCCTCGGGGGCTTCGGCCAGGATCGCCAGGACCCGCAGCTCGTCGATGAGCGTGTCTTCACTCGGGCCCGCGCAGGCCAGCATCAGGAGGATCACCAGGAACCTCGCACGCCGAACACCGGCAGTGGGGGGTTGCTCGTGATGGGCGTCTCCTTGGAGTAGTCGGTGTTCCAGGCCATGAGCTCGGCGTTCCTCGCGTTGGTGGCGTTCTGGACCTCGAGGTACGCGCCGAGGTCCCAGCGCGCGAAGGCCCAGCTCTTGTCGACCCGCAGGTCCAGGCTGAAGAAGGGGGGCAGGCGGCCCGAGCTGCGGTCGCCGTAGACCGGGACGAAGCTGCGGCTGCCCAGGTCGAAGTACCGGTTGACCACGGGGGTGTAGGGGTTCCCGGAGCCGGCTCGCACGCGTGCACCGACCCGGAAGTCGCGGCCCAGCTTCTGGCTCCACAGGGCCGTCAGGACGAGCGGCTGGTCGTAGGCGAACAGCTCGACCTCCTCGTCCGGCCGATCCTGGCGCGAGCTGCTCGACCAGGTGGCGGCGAGCATGCCGGTCGAGTTCACGCCGTCGTAGCGCACGAGAAGCTCGGAGCCGACCGAGCGACCGACGCCGTCGTTGGCGTAGGGGTCGGTGTCGAAGGGGCCGACCGGGGGCGGACCGTTGAAGAAGCGCAGGCGGTCCTCGCGCCCCACGACCAGGTCGCTGAGCTCACTGATGTAGCCGACGACCTCGACGGACAGGCTGTCGCCGAGCTGCTGCTGTGCCCCGACGCTGGCCTGGAGCGAGCGCGAGGCGGTCAGATCCAGCGTGCCGTCGGCGCCGGGATCGACCTGGCGCAGCGTCGGGAAGCTGCTGTACCGGCCGACCGCGCCACGGAAGACCGTGCTGGGCCAGGGCGCGTACCGAAGGGAGATGCGCGGGTCGACGGTCGTGGCGCGGTAGCCGTTGTCGAAGCCCCAGCCGTCCACCCGGACGCCCGGGGTCACCGCCAGCCGGCCGGCCTGGACGGTCGCCTCGGCGTAGGCGCCCGGCGCGACGTACAAACTGGTGCCCTCCTCTTCGGTACGGCCGACGTCGAACAGGAAGCTCTGCTCGCCGGCCAGCACGTCGAGCCCGGCGCGGAAGCCGATGGGCCGACCGGCCGTCGGAGCGACCGCGACCTCCTCGCGCAGCGACGCGGCCAGGTCCCGCTCGTAGGCCTCGCTCTCGTCCCCGAACTCGAAGAAGCGGATCTCCGGCCCGAGCGAGAGCGTCGTCTCGTGCTGGACGTCCCCGACCTCGCGCAGCCGACGGACGCGGGCGCGCAGGAAGCGGTCCGCGTACGAGGCGAAGACCTCGTCCTCTTCGGCGCCCAGGAAGCGGAACCGGTCGTCCGACCCGAACACGAGCAGGTCCCACGTGGCGTCGGCCTCGTGCACCAGTCGGATCTGGCCGTCGTAGTAGCGGGGGGCCTGGACCTTGAGCCCGGTGTCCGTGTTGCTGAGGAGCGGGCTGAGGACCGCGTCGATGTAGCTCCGGCGACCCGCGATGGTCACCGCCGTGCGCTCGCCCAGCCGCTGCTCGATGAACAGGCTGGACTGGTACAGGTCGATGCTGATCAGGCCGGTACCCTCTTCGGGGAGCGCGGTGGTCGTGCGCAGGTCGACGACGCCTCCCAGGACCCGGCCGTACCGGACGCTGGCGTTCCCGGGGACGAACGCGACCTCCTCCAGGGCGTCGCCGGGGACCACCGAGGTCAGGCCGGCGAAGTGGAAGACCAGCGGGATCGGGCTGCCGTCGAGGTAGGTCGCGGAGTCCTCGGGCGCGGTGCCGCGGATGATGAGGTTGCCCGTCCCGAGCGGGGCGCGGGCGACCCCGGGCAGGTTCTGGACGACCTTGACCACGTCCCCCGAGGTGCCGGGCAGGTACTGGATCTCCTCGGCGGTGAGGCGTCGCTCGCCGATCTCCGCGCTGATGCGCTCCTCTTCGATGACGATCTCGAGGTCGCTCTGGCCGGACGCCTCCGTGTCCGCGATCAGGTAGAGCTCGGCCTGGGCGACGGTGCCGGCGGTCAGCTCCAGCTCGAGCAGCTCGGGGACGAGGCCGGGACCGGTCGCGAGCAGGGTCCACTCGCCGGGCGGCAGGCCGACGAGCTCGAACTCTCCAGCGGACGAGGTGACGGCCAGCGCCCGCTCCTGGTCGGGGCCGAGCGCCTCGATTCGGACGTCGCCGATCGGGCTGCGGGTCTCCGCGTTCCAAGTGGTCCCTTCGATGCTGAGGGGCGGGGCGGCTTCGACGTCGAACACGACCCGGTACCCGATGACGGCGCCCGAAGGCAGCCCCTCGGCGTCGTACGCGGGGGTGAAGCGGGAGGCCTGCGCGGCGAGGACGGCCGCGTCTTCGAACGCGCTCCCCGTCGGCTCGACCACCAGGACGTCGACGACCTGGCCTTCGGAGGACACCTCGAGCTGGAGGAGGACGCTGGCCTCGACCCCAGCATCGAGGGCCTCGGTCGGGTAGGCGGCGGGCGCGGCGTACACGACCTCGGGAAGGCGGGGCTCTGCGGCGACCGCCATGGCGATGAGCGCGATCATCGGTTCGACTCCGGCGGGAGGTGCTCGAGGACGGGGGCGGTCAGCGCCTTCCAGAGGTACCCGCCCAGCGACGCCGCCGGACGGGACCGCTCGTCGACCTCGTGCGGTGGCCTCCACCTGTCCGTTGGCTCGACGCGGATTTCGGGGACCGGCGTGGTCCGGTAGTCGGTGACGGGCAACGCGAAGGCGTCGGCCCCCCACTCGATGAGCATCTTCTCGACGACGACGGCGTGCAGGCCATCGCTCGCCACGGCCAGGCGCTGCCAGCCCCGGTCCTCACAGATCTGGAGGCTGAACGCCGCGTTCTCGTCGGTGTGTCGCGCGTCGTCCTCGACCAGGATGCGATCCGAGGGCACACCCAGGTGCTCGAGCGCCTGGGCGAGCGCCTCGGCCTCGGCGTACGGCGTGTAGACGGCCGCTCCCGATGCCACGATGTTCTCCACCGCGCCGCCGTGGAAGAGCTCGGCCGCCCACGATGCACGGCGCCACTGGCACGCGCTGACCGAGCCATCCGCTTCGGTGGGGCAGCCGGGGACGATGAGCGCCTCGAAGGGCTCGTCGAACTCCGCGGCGGTGTGGGTCCAGAGGCCGGCGTGGGCCGTCGCGGCGAGTAGCCAGACCATGTGGTTCTCCAAAAGCTGTTCAAAACATACTCGTCCGATCGAATAACATCCACAAAACCTGTTCAGATGACTTGAGTCTGGCCAAATACCTGTTCAAATGGTATTCGGACAACATGAATGGTCTGGCTATTGGCGCATTGGTGAGTGCCTGCGGGATTCCCGCGAACACCCTCCGCACGTGGGAGCGTCGCTACGGCTTCCCATCCCCCAGGCGCGGGGACGGCGGACATCGGCTGTACGACACGTCCGACATCGAGCGGCTGCGGCTGATCGCCGACGCGCTCGCGCGAGGTCTCCGCGCCGGACAGGTCGTTCCGGCCAGCCCGGACGAGCTCCGGGGCCTGATCGGCTCGCCCACGCGGGAGTCCGATCCGGCGGACTGGCTGGAGATTGTCGCCCGGCTCGACGGGCCTGGGTTCGATCGGGCGCTGAGGTTGGCCCTGGCCGAGCAGGGACTCGCCGACTTCGTATCCGGTGCCATCGCTCCCTTCCTGCGCGAGCTCGGCGCGGCGTGGGCCGACGGGCGGATCGACGTGCACCAGGAGCACTTCGCCAGCCACCGCGTCCGCGCTTGTCTCGAGGGCGTCTGGCGTCCTCTCGCCGGCGGGCCCGGGCGACCGGTCGTGCTCGCGACGCTGCCTGGAGAGCAGCACGACCTGGGGCTCCAGATGGTCGCGGCCGTGCTGGTCACCGAGGGGGTGCCCCTGGTGTTCCTCGGGGCCGATCTCCCCCTGTCTTCGATCCGGAAGAGCGTCGAGGAGACGCGTCCTCGCGCCCTGGTGCTCAGCGCGACGGAGCACACCGGCGAGCGCGCGTCAGGCCAGCTCGCAGCACTGCTGCCGACCCTTCCACCGGGGACCGAGGTCCTGTTCGGCGGTCGGGGAGCCCAGCCGCTCGAGGGTGTGCGCCTCCTGGGCGGTCTCCAGGAGCTGCGGCGCTGGGCGCGTGCGCCCGCCCAGGGTGTCAGCACACCCAGCTAGCCGAACGGCCACCAGGTGCGCTTCTTCGCTCGGGGACGGGGGGCTGACCCAGCAGACGACGCGCCAGGTCGTCGACGTCGTGGACGAGCTCGGCGTCGGGAGCGACCTGTGGTGTCGGCAGCCCGCGGTTCAGCGCGTGTCCCGCGGTCACGGGGTCGTCCGCGACCGTCAGCGCCACCTCGATCTCCAGCATGTCCGAGATGACGTCGACGCCGGGACCGGACGAGGCGTTGAACTGGTTCACGACGACGTGCATCTGGTCGTCCTGCAGGCCCACCTCTCGGAGCTGGCTCACGCGCAGCTTCGCCGTCTGGAGGCACGGTCGGTCCTGCGTGGTCAGCAGGACGACGTGGCTCGCGTCGAAGGCGACCCGCTGCATCAGCTCGTCGAAGCCCGAGCCGAGATCGATGACGATGTGGTCATAGGCGTGCCGCAGCGCGGCGATGAGGGACGGCAGCTCCTCGGGCTCGACAGCCGGCTCGTCGAAGATGTCCTCCTCCTGCGGGAGGATCCAGAACCCGCCCTGGGTTCGCGTCATGGCCGCGCGGAGCCGCTTCTCGTCGATCTTTCCCGTCGAGCGCACCAGGTCCCGTGCGGTGAACCCGGGCTGCAGGCCGAGCGCGCTGGCCAGGCCGCGATCCATCACGTCCAGGTCGACGAGCGCCACCCGCTCGTCTCGGGCCAGGAAGCTGGCCAATGCGATGGAGACAGTCGTCACGCCCGAGCCGCCGTGGGCCCCGATGACCGCGTACAGGACGCCCAGGTCACGGCGGTCGATCATCTCCAGGAAGGTGGCCAGCTGCTCGGGGTGGAGCGGGTGGAGCACGTCCTGGCAGCCCACCCGAAGGCCCTCGAGCATCAGGCGCCGCTCGGCGGGGCCCAGCAGCAACACGGTCGCGCCGGCATCGCGTGCGCAGCGTGCGGCCAGCAACGCGGCGGGCCGGTCGGCTCGGGCGTCGACCAGGACCAGCTGGGGCTCGGTCGCCAGGGCCTCGTCGAGCTCGTCCAGGTTCCAGACGGCGGTGCAGCGGGCGTTGGGCTGGGTGACCTCGTCCCATCGCAGGGCGAGCTGGGGATCGGAGCTCAGGATGATGTAGTCGTGCTGGGACATGGGTGTGCTCCTTGCCCTCGTCTTCAGCAACAACCGTGCCGGCCCCCGGTTGGGCGGGCAGCGGGGTCGGGGCTACGCTGCGTCGAGGAGATCTCCGATGCTGCTGTTCGCCCTGGCCTGCACGAACTCGGACGACTCGACGCCCTCGGACTCGGTCCCGACCGTCGAGGGAGGCGAGGTCGTCACCCTGACGACGCGTGACGACGTGACCATCGTCGCGGACCACTGGGGCGCCTCGTCCGGAGACCGGCCCGCGGTGGTCCTGGTGCACATGAACCCGAGCGGCGCGTGGCAGCGGACGGATTGGCCGGCCTCGTTCGTCCAGTTGCTGGTCGACGAGGACTGGGCGGTCATCCGGCCGGATCGGCGTGGGGCAGGGGACTCGGGCGGGGTCGCGGAAGACGCCTACAACACCGTGAAGGGCAGCTACGACATCGAGGCCTGCGTCGAGCACCTGCAGGTGGCTGGCTTCTCCGAGCTCGTCATCGTTTCGGCGAGCAACGGCACGACGAGCACGTGGGACTACATGGGCGGCGCCGAGACCGAGGGCTGGCCCCAGGTGACCACCGCGGCGCTGATCAGCGTGGTCGGGACGACGACGGCGAACACGGACATGGATGCCATCCCAGAGCTGCCCATCTGGTTCGGCTACCCCGCGTTCGAGGCGGACAACAACACACGCTTCGAGGACGCGAACCCGGGCGGGTGGGTGTTCCAGGAGTACGACCCGGGCGAGCACGGGACGAAGCTGTTCGCGGACACGCCCGCGCTCGAGACCGACATCACGGACTGGCTGAAGAGCCAGCTGCCGTAGCTGCTGTAGCGCCTACTCGACGTAGGGCTCGAGCTCGGTCCAGGTCTGGTCGATGGTGTCGAAGGCCCAGAGATCGTTCGTGAAATGCGGGATCTCCTCGTCGTAGGGATCCCCTCCGAAGAGGTAGAGCGTGTCGGCCCCGACGCCCGTGACCTGGGCGTCCCGGCCCGGAGGACCATCCCCCGTGACGACCTCGGTCCAGACGCCGGTGTCCGGGTCGTAGGTCCACAGATCGTCGTCACCGCTCTGCCCACCCCACACGTGCAGCACGCCGCCGATGAGCGCGCAGGTGTGGCTCGCGCGCGGTCCCGAGCCCTCGCCGTCCGCCGACACCTCGGTCCAGGTCCACGTGTCCGGATCGAGGGACCAGAGCCAGCCGTGGCGCTCGCTCTCCGGGTCGATCCCGCCCGAGAGCCAAAGCACGTTCCGGGCTGCGTCCCAGGCCAAGGCGACGCGTGTCAGCTCGCCGGGGCCGCCCGTCGTCGAGATCTCCTCCCAGGTCGTGGTGGTCGGATCGAGGCTCCAGAGCTCGCCGTACGTCACCGTCTCGCTGTCGTCGTCGAACTGGCCGCCGTACGTCAGGATGCGCTCGCCCGTCGACGCGGCGGCCTCCTTGAAGCGCGGCGAGGGTCGGGGAGACGACTGGCTGATCTCGCTCCATGAGCCCGTCGAGAGGTCCCAGGTCAGGAGCTGGTCGGTGTCTGTATTGTCGGGGTCCAGGCTGCCGGCATGGACGTAGGCGACGTCGTCCAGGGTCGCCCAGGACGCGCGGAAGACCTGCGCGGGCTGGGTCTCCAGCTCTTCCCACTCCCCGGCGGCCAGGTCGTAGCGCCAGGCGTTGTGCCGGCTGTCCTTTCCGCCGAGACCGCTCCCGCCCGCGGCGTAGAGGTGGGTCTCGGCTGCGTTCAAGCCGCCCACGTGCGAGTACCGGTAGACGGGGAAGTCGGGCTCGGGCTCGGCTGAGGTGCACGCGATGAGCCAGATCATGAGGTCCTCCGGAAGGTGAAGAAGGCCAGGTAGCTCCAGATCATGACCTCGGAGAACGGGCCGATGTTGAGGCAGACCACGATGCCTGCGTGGAGCGCGACGCCGCCGAGCAGCATGTACGGACGCAGGCGCTTCCAGAACACGAGCGGGAACGCGAGCTCCCAGGCCAGTGTGGCCCACGTCGCGAGCTTCGTCAGGGGGAACGTCCAGGGGTGGGCGAGCAGGCCGGACAGGTCGAACCGCCAGTAGTGCTCGCTGCCCAGCGACCGCCAGACCGCGGTGCCGTCCCACCATGGCGCCTCCAGGGCCTTGAGCGCCCCCGTGGCCACGTAGACGAGCGCGACGTTGAGCTGGAACAGCCGCAGCATCAGGGCCGGGGACCCTCGCGCTTCATCGCCCAGCCGAACCGGTCGGCGAGCCATCGATCCAGGCTCCAGGCCCGGCTCGTGGGCAGGAACATCAGGTAGAAGCCGAGGACCCGCAGGACGGTATCCGAGCCGGCGGCGTAGGCGGCGTTGCGGTTGTAGAGCGACACCAGCCCGATCCAGGCCAGCGGCAGCACGATGCGCGTCCCGAGTCCGGACGCCGTCAGCACGAACAGGGCTAGGAGCGCCGCGAAGAAGACCTCGACGCCTCCCAGCTCGTGGACCCCGGACAGGAGCGTCCAGCGCGTGCTGCCGTAGAACTCGGCGCGGGCGTCCAGCGGCAGCATGCCGGCGTCGGTGAACAGGAACTCGAGCTCGCCCCAGAACGGGGCGTACGAGCGCAAGCACATCAGGCCCCAGCCGATGCGTAGGGCGGCCAGAGTGCGCGGGTCGGCGCGAACCCACCAGAAGCGGTCCCAGGCGTTCACGGGCAGTCCTGCTCGAGGACGACCGTCAGCTTCTCGGTCCGGGCCTCACCACTCTGCGCGGTCTTCACGGTGCGCTTGCGCCGCTTCAGGTGCGACAGGCGGATGGCCTCGACGTCGGCCTGCGTGCACACCCAGTCGGCGTAGCCAGGCAGGTAGTTGCTGCTGGTGCTCATCGCGAACTGGACCTTGCGCCAGCGCCCTTAGTCCGTGACCAGGAACGAGCCCTCAGGCGGCCGGGTGTCCGCCACGATCTCGGTGTACTCGCCGTCGCTCAGGCCCTCGTGGATGAGGAAGCGGTCCCACTTGCTGGGGTCCCGGAACATCCGCCACGACTGGTACATCTGCAGCGTCTGGACAACATTCGTCACCAGTTTCGGTCGCTTGGTGTCCAGCTCGTCCCACGGGAAGACGTACAGGCAGAGCGTGGCGAACCAGGCAGCGGCCAGGACACTGCCCAGCCGATGCCAGGGGGGTCACCACCAGGTGCTGACGCCCAGCGTCGCTCCCTGGAAGTCTCCCGGGCCGTTCCGGACCTTGAACGCCTTCCATGCCCCGCCGTGTATTCCGACCCGGCCGGCGGAGACACTGAGCCGTCCGGCCAGCGTGCCGTAGTCGTTGCTGATGTCGGTGAACCGCTCGGGGTCGTTGATCAGCCGCGTGGTGGTCACGGCTTTGTTGAACGACAGGCCGCCCAGGCTGTCGTAGCGCTGGACCTCGCCCCCCAGCTCGAACCAGCGCCAGCCGACCAGGACCTCGACACCCTCGCTGATGGCCGTGGTCGTTCGCCCCAGCGCCAGCTCGGCCTCGATGCCGCCGCTCGCTCCGAGTCGGACCGGGCCGACCTCGCCGAACCAGCCCGCCATCACCCCTGGGATGATGTCGGTGTTGCCGTCGCCCGCTCGGCCAGCACGTCGACACGCCAGGTCGTCCAGCTCGACGGGAGCTCGAAGGTGAGGTCCTTGCCGTCCTGCTCCCAGAACTCCGTGGTGAAGCTGCTTCTGCCCACGCCGACGTAGGCCCAGCCATGCTTGGGGTCGGTGGGAGCGCGGGCGTCGAAGCGCCCGGCGAAGGCCGTGGAGATGAGCAGGAACACCATCTTCGGATGGTACGCCCGCCGGCTGGTTTCAGGCCTTCGCCTTCAGTACTCCGGGTGGTCGAAGACGAGCAGGGCCCCGTCCGAGCTGTCGAGATCGCTGATCAGGACCTCGCCCGTCCCGTCACCGTCTTGATCGGGCAGGAGCATCACCTCGCCGCCGGGCAGGCCGTCGCCCTCGAAGTGGGTGTCCGCGTCGGCGGTGGTCAGGTCGCCGCTCAGCGGCCCGTAGAACAGCCAGGCGCCTTCGCAGTTGGTGTAGCTGGCCGAGTTCGCGGACACGTACGCGTAGCCGCAGCCGACCAGCAGATCGAGCTCGCCGTCGCCGTCCAGATCGGCGATCGAGGCGTCTCCTCCGAACAGCTCGTCTTCGCCGCCCGTGATGACCAGGTGCGCGGTGGGCAGGTCCATGTCGCCGGACGGGGTCGCGGTCTCCAGGTAGAACGCCCCCAGGGTGCTCTCGTCGTCGACCGAGTACCCCGGGGCTCCGGTCGCCACGTCGGGCAGGCCGTCTCCGTCCCAGTCGAACCCCGTCTTGACCACGGCGCCGTTGTACGAAGCCCGCTCCGGGTGCCCCAGAAGGGTCCCGTCCGCATCCCCCGTCGTCATGGCCCCGCTCATCGGCCCGTACCAGAGCGCGACCAGGCCTTCGTACCCGAAGTACTCTTCGTCGCCTTCATCGCTCTCGCCGTAGGGCGTTGGACACGCTCCCATCCGGACCATGGCAGGCCTCGACCCCGGGGGGCCGATGCGTCGCCGAAGCCGTCGCCGTCCCCGTCGCGGTGCCAGGTCGGCAGGGCCGCGTCGGGGTTCACGTCGGCGTCGAGATCGGCGCAGTCCGTGTCGTCTGCGACATAGGCGCTGGGGGCCTCGCAGGCGTCGAGTGTTCGGTCCGCGTCGCCGAAGCCGTCGCCGTCGGCGTCCAGGTACCAGGTGGACTCGGTGCAGGCGCTGTCGCCGCTGTCTTCGGACGAGTCGGTACAGGCCAGCAAGGCCAGGGTCATGAGCATGGTTCTGTTCTCCCAGCCGCTCTGACACGTGAGGCGTCGGGACGGGCAGGCGCGCTACGCTCGTCGTCGATGACCACCGTCCACAGCCTTGGGCAACTCGACTCGTGATCCTCCTCCTCCTCGGCTGCGTTGGGCTGCGCACCCAGGGTGGCGTGGTGCACGACCTCCAGGCCCACCAGAACGTGGTGGTGGCGGACCTCGGCCTCGACATGACGCTCGGGCCGAAGACCACGACCGGCGTCTGGCAGAACCGGATCCGGTTCGAGCACATCGACTTCGACGCGCCCTGTCACTACGAGCTGCACCTGGGGGTGCGCGGTCAGTTCGCCCAGGATCGGGCGCTGGTCGGGCCCGCCGCGGGGATGCTCGGCCACTGCCACATGTCCGACCGGTGGGCGTTCCAATGGACCGGTGGGGTCAAGCTCGTCGAGCTCGGCACGGTCGACCAGATCACCGCCGTCGGACTCACCAGTCCGTACACGCAGGCCGGGTTCCGCCTGACCCTCGGCGAGGGGCTGTTCCTCGGGGCCGAGGGGCTCGGCGGCTACGACGTCCGGGTTCGTGGCACGAACCACTTGTACGCCGGCGGCCTGTTGCGGCTCACGTACGGGATCCTGCCGTGAGGTCGGCCTCGAGGCGGACCATGCCGCTGTCGGGGTCCGTGAACACGACGGCGTAGCCGCGCCGCTCGTACAGCTTCAGCAGCGGCGTGTTGCCCCCGGCGGTGTGGGTCGCGGCTCTCTCCAGGCCCTGCGCGCGGATCCACTCCTCGCCCCGCTCGAGCAGGGCCTCCGCGATCCCTGCCCGGCGCGCCGCGGGGTCGACGTAGGTGGTCGAGAAGAGGCCGCAGCCCTCCTCTCGACGGACGATGGTGTGTCCCGCGACGGCGCCGTCGAGCTCCGCCACGAAGGCCGCCCCGACATGCCGACCATCCAGGTGCTGTCGGACTCGATCGCGCAGCCATTCCAGCGTGTACATCGACTCGCCATCGGGGCCGATGACCTCGGCCAGCGTGGCGCGCATCCGCCGGGCGACCAGGTCCAGCTCGGCCTCGCCCGCCAGCGGTCGGATCCTCACGTTGGGCTGCCCGCGCGTCGTCACACAGCCGATCTAATCTGGGGGGTGGCACAGGGGCTCTCATGGAACTCGCTCCCCACAGCGCGATCGTCGACGCACCCTCGGATGTCGGTCGCTTCCTCAACCGCGAGCTGTCCGCTCTCGAGTTCAACCGCCGGGTCCTGGCCCAGGCCGAGGACCCGGCCGTCCCACTCCTGGAGCGGCTTCGGTTCCTCACCATCGTCAGCTCGAACCTCGACGAGTTCTTCGAGGTCCGGGTGGCCGGGCTCGAGCAGCGCGTCGCGCTCGGTCTGGGCTCCAACGCCCCCGACGGGCTGTTGCCGACCGAGGTCCTGCAGCGCATCTCGGTCTCGGCCCAGGCGCTCGTCCGACGCCAGTACGATGTCCTGAACAACCAGCTCCTTCCGCAGCTCGAGACCGAGGACGTCTTCCTGCTGAAGCGGGCCGCCTGGAACGAGTCACAGCGGCGAATGCTGCGCAAGTGGTTCCTCGAGCAGGCCCTGCCCGTCTTGACCCCCTTGGGTCTCGACCCGACGCATCCGTTCCCCGAGGTGCAGAACAAGTCCCTGAACTTCATCGTCACGCTCTCGGGCGAGGATGCGTTCGGGCGCCAGAGCGGACTGGCGGTCGTCCAGGTCCCGCGGGCGCTCCCCCGAATCGTCGCGCTGCCGGGCCGAGGCCACTGCTTCGCGCTGCTGTCGAGCGTCATCCACGCCCACATGAGCGAGCTGTTCCCAGGCATGCGCGTGAAGGCGTGCCACCAGTTCCGCGTCACACGGAACTCGGACATGTGGGTCGACGAGGAAGAGAGCGTCGATCTGCTGAGCGCGCTCCAGGGTGAGCTCCGTCGACGCAACTACGGCCACGCGGTCCGCATCGAGATCGCCGACACGTGCAAGAAGTCCGTGGCCCGGTCGCTGCTCGAGGAGGTCGAGCTCACCGAGGCGCACGTCTACCGCGTCAACGGACCGGTCAACCTGCATCGACTGGGTGCGCTCTGCCAGCTGGTCGACCGCCCCGACCTGAAGTACCGGCCGTTCGTGCCGGCCCTCCCGGACGGGATCGAGCCCAAGAGCGACCTGTTCGAGGTGCTGAACGAGCGGGACGTGCTGCTGCACCACCCCTACCAGTCGTTCGCCCCGGTCGTGGAGCTGGTCCGACAGGCCGCTCTCGACCCGAACGTCGTCGCCATCAAGCAGACGCTCTACCGGACCGGCTCCGAGAGCGCGATCGCGGAAGCGCTGCTCGAGGCCGCCTGGCGAGGCAAGGCGGTCTGCGTGATCATCGAGCTCCGCGCTCGCTTCGACGAGGCCGCCAACATCCAGCTGGCCGAGCGGCTTCAGGAGGCGGGGGCCAACGTCGTCTACGGCGTCGTGGGCCACAAGTGCCACAGCAAGATGCTGCTCATCGTGCGCCGCGAAGGGAAGTCGCTCCGGCGCTACGTGCACCTCGGGACCGGCAACTACCACAGCGGGACGGCGCGACTGTACACCGACATCTCCTACATGACGGCCGACAAGCGGATCGCGGCGGACGTCCAGGCGCTGTTCATCGAGATGTCCGGTCTGGGCAAGGTCGCCGAGACCGAACGGCTGTTGCACTCGCCGTTCACGTTGTTCCCACACCTGCTCAACGCCATCGCGTTCGAGGCTGAGCAGGCGGCGCTCGGCAAGCCCTGCGGCATCCAGGCTCGGCTGAACAGCCTGTCGGAGCCCCAGGTCATCGACGCGATGTACGCGGCCTCGCGGGCCGGCGTGCCCATCCAGCTGGTGGTCCGCGGCATCTGCCGGCTCCGGCCCGGTGTCCCCGGTCTCTCGGAGAACATCTCGGTGCGCAGCATCGTCGGACGGTTCCTCGAGCATGCGCGGATCTACCGGTTCCATGCCGCCGGCGAGGACCAGGTGCTCTGCGCGAGCGCCGACTGGATGGAGCGGAACCTGCACCGTCGGGTCGAGACCGCCTGGCCCGTCGACGACCGCGCGCTGAAGGCCCGGGTCGTCGAGGAGACGCTCGAGGCCCCGCTCCACGACAACGCGCTCGCCTGGGCGCTGCAGTCGGACGGCAGCTGGGAGCGTGTGCCCTCTGGCGAGCCGGCGAGAGCCTGCCAGCAGGAGCTCCTGGCCGGCCTGGCGGACTTCCACGGATGATCGAACCGGTCGCCAGCCCGTTCCGCGTTCCCTTCGACGGCACGTTCACGCGCGAAGACCACGCCACCGAGCCGCCCTCGCGCGACAAGAAGCGCGACAAGAAGCGGCTCAAGCGCTCCATCGACGAGATCCGGGACCTGCAGGACCGGCTGTTCGCGAGCGACCGGCACGCGGTGCTCTTCGTCTTCCAGGCGATGGACGCCGCCGGGAAGGACAGCACCATTCGCGCCGTGATGAGCGGCGTGAACCCCGCCGGTTGCCAGGTCTTCGCGTTCAAGCGCCCCAGCCAGAAGGAGCTCGACCACGACTTCCTGTGGCGGACCAGCCGTTGCATGCCCGAGCGCGGACGAATCGGCATCTTCAACCGCAGCTACTACGAGGAGCTCCTGGTCGTCCGCGTCCACCCGAGCATCCTGGAGAACCAGCGGCTGCCCGACGTGCCGGAGACCATCTGGACCGACCGCGAGCGGAGCATTCGCGAGCACGAGGCCCACCTGGCTCGGAACGGCACGGTCATCGTGAAGTTCTTCCTGAACGTGAGCAAGGAAGAGCAGCGGAACCGGCTACTTGCGCGCATCGACAACCCGGGCAAGAACTGGAAGTTCGAGGCGGGCGACCTGAAGACGCGCGCGCACTGGGACGAGTACATGGCCGCGTATGAGCAGACCCTGAACGCGACGTCCCGGCCCAACGCCCCCTGGTATTGCATCCCCGCGGACGACAAGCCGTTCATGCGGGCCACGGTCGCCGACATCGTGATGCGCACGCTGCAGGCCATCGACCCGCGCTACCCCGAGCTGGCGCCCGAAGAGCTGGAGCGATTGCACGAGATGCGAGCGCTCCTGTCGTGACGGTGTGTCGCCGTATCGTGCTGGTACGGCACGGGAAATCGTCCTGGAAGGCGACCGCGGCGACCGACTGGGAGAGGCCGCTCAAGGGGCGAGGCCGTCGGGACGCACCCGAGATGGGGCTGCGCATCACCCAGCTGGGGTGGGAGCCGGACGTCGCGCTGTGCAGTGACGCGGTCCGAGCCACCGAGACGTGGGAGCGGCTGGGCCTCGACGCACCGGTGACCTTCCACCGGGCGCCCTACCACGTGGGTCTTCCCGTCCTTCGGCAGCACCTGGGCCAGCTCGATCCCGAGATCGGGACGGCGCTCGTCGTGGGTCACAACCCCGGCTGGGAGCAGGCTGTCGAGCAGCTGACCGGCACCTGGCACCGCCTGACGACCTGCAACGTGGCGCTGCTCGAAGGGCGCGGGACGAGCTGGGTAGAGGCGCTGGATGGGCGGTGGACGGTCGAGGACATCCTGCGGCCGCGGCCTCCGCGCTCAAGCTACTCGTAGCGCAGGGCCAGACCCGCACGCTTGAACGCGTTCGTGGTGCGCTCGAGGTCCATCACGGTCAGCGGGTGGTCCGCCAGGTAGCCCTCGGGGAAGACGAGGTGGAGGAGGTCGTCCTCGACCGCCGCGTTCAGCACGGGCCGAGGCCGGGGTGAGCGCGTGCGGTGGAGGCAGGCCGCGACGCGCAGCAGTAGCGCCAGGCGGATGACGGCGCGGCCCCCGTCGTCCTCGAGCGTCGCCTGGGCGGCCAGGTCCTGGGGAAGGAACTTGCCGCGGTGGCCACGCACGATGAGCGAGATGGCGCGCTGGTCCTGGCGAGTGAAGCCGGGGAGCTCCGCGTGCTCGAGCATGTGGGCGCCGTGCTTGTGGTGCCCGGCGAACGCGATGGCGGTGCCCACCTCGTGTAGCCCCGCGGCCCAGCCGACGAGGCGGACGTCGCGCTCGTCGAGCATCCAGCCGTCGGAGACTGCGGTCGCGATGGCGGTGGCCGTCTTCGCCACCCGCTCGCCCTGTTCGTGGTCGACGCCGTACCGGCGCTGCTGGTTCTCGACCGTGGCGGTCCGCGTGTCGGCGTCGGTCAGCCGCCCGACGAGGTCGACGAGCAGCCCCTCGCGCAGCGCGCCCTGGCTGGCCGCCATCTGCTCGATGCGGAGCGCTTCCAGCACCGCGATGAGCACGGCCAGGCCGCCCGGCAGGACCTCGCGTCGCGTCTCGGACAGGCCCTGCAGGTAGAGGTCCCGGATGCGACCTGCTCGGATCACCCGGGCGCGCAGGCGGGCGCAGCCCTCGGGGGTGATGCCATCGGGCGACAGGTGGTTGTCGCGAAGCAGGTTGTCGACCGCCTTGATCGTGCCCGATGAGCCCAGGACCACGTCCCAGTCGGCGCCCCGATAGCGGCGCTTCACGGCCGAGAGCTCCATCCTGGCCGCTGTGACGGCCGCGTCCATCCGTTCCTCGTTGACCCGGCCGTCCGAGAAGAACCGCATCGTCCAGGACACGCAGCCCATGTACAGGCTGTCGACCATCAGAGGGTCTGCGCCTTCGCCGACGGCCAGCTCCGTGCTGCCCCCGCCGATGTCCACGACCAGGCGAGGGCCTTGCTGTTCCAGGTCGCGCCCGACGCCCAGGTAGATGAGGCGGGCCTCCTCGCGGCCGCTGACCACCTCGATCCGGTGGCCCAGCGCTTGCTGTGCGCGGACCAGGAACGCCTCGCTGTTTCGCGCCTGGCGCAGCGCGTTGGTGCCGACCGCCCGGACCGAGCCGCAGGGGACCTCGGCCAGGCGCTGCCCGAACCGACGCAGGCAGGCCAGGGCGCGCTCCTGGCTGGCCTCGTCCAGGTTCCGGTCGGCGTCCAGGCCCGCGGCGAGTCGGACGGGGTCCTTCAGGCGGTCGACGATCTGGATCCCCTCGCGGACCGCGGCGGCCACCAGGTGGAAGGAGTTCGATCCCAGGTCGATCGCGGCGATCTGCTGCGGCATGACGCTGGATACCTCATCGCCTGCGAACACTCCAGTGCGACGCTCGGCCCGCCCTGGCATCGTGGCGAGCATGTCGATCCTGTCGGTCCCGATGACGTTCTTTCGCGGTGTGCTCGGCACGGGCCCCTGGGCGCTGTGGGTGGGGCTGATGGTCGTCGTGAACGGCGTCGTCCCCCTGTTCTTCCTGCCCTCGCTCGAGGCGGTCGTCACGCTCGGAGTCTTCGCGGTCGCAGGCGCCGGGATGATGACGCTGACGTGGTGGTTCGGGTTCACCCGGATCCTGGGCGCGGGGCACTGGCCCTGGCTCATCAGCGTCCCTTGGCTGGCGACGCGGATCGGCTCCGCCGAGGGCGCGATGGCGTGGTGGCTCATCGGGCTGGTCGCGGTGAACGACCTCTCGCTCGTCCTGGACGCGAACGACGTCCGGGGCTGGCTGGGGGGCGAGCGCGAGCCGGGGACCTGACGTTAGGCGTGGGCGATGGCCATCCTCGCTCTCTCCGGTAGCTCTGCCCTCGACTCCATCAACCACCGCTTCGTCACCTGGGCCGCGGCTCAGATCCGTGCGGACGTCGTCCGGGTCCTCGACTTCCCCGCGCCCATCTTCTCGGTGGATCTCGAACGAGAAAAGGGAGTTCCGGCGTCGATGCAAGCGCTGTACGACCGGCTGCATGCTGCCGACGGGCTCATCCTGGCGATGCCCGAGCACAACGGCGGGCCTCCCGCGATGCTGAAGAACGCCATCGACTGGGTCTCGCGCGTCGACCGGAAGGTCTTCGCGATGCCGACCGTCCTGCTCAGCACCTCACCGGGGCCGCGCGGCGGGCTGACGAACACCTCGCACTGGGCCGGCCTGCTTCCGCACTGGGGCGCAACGGTGGTCGGGGCACACGCGATGGGGTCGTTCCATCAGGCGTTCGGCGACGACGGTCCGACCGAGCCGGCGTTCCGCGACGAGGTCCTCGCGAGCCTGCGGACGCTGAAGACCGGGTAGCATCGCCGGCATGTTGCTCGTCACCAGCGCGCTCGCCGCGACTCTCGAGGTTCCAGCCGACTACTCGACCATCCAGGAGGCGCTGGACGCGGCCGAAGACGGCGACGAGATCCTCGTCGCCGGCGGTGGGTACAGCGAGGACCTGACGGTCGGGGCCGAGGTCGAGGTCCGTGCCGACGGCGACGTCGAGATCATCGGGCGTCACCTGTTGGAGAGCCCGTCGTCGTTCGAGGGGATCGACTTCACGGGGAACGGCTCGGACCCGTGCTTCCGCATCGACACGGACGAGCTGACCGTCGCGGACGCCTCGGTGGTCGGCTGTGCTGGGGCGTTCACGAGCTCGGCGGGCGTCACGCTGGTCCTCCACGCCGTCGAGCTGAGTGGGAACGCCTCCCCCGACGGGGCCGGTGCCATCCAGCTCGATGGCGGCGATCTGGTGATGACCGACTCGTCTGTTCGCGGGAACTCCACGACCTATGGCCAGACCGGCGGCATCGAGGTCAACGGCGACGTCGTCATCGAGAGCTCGGTCCTGTCGGACAACCAGGGCTACAGCGGCCCGGGCGCGCTGCAGGTCTCGGGCTCGCTCGTGCTCCAGGACACCGTCGTCGACGGCAACAGCACCACGTACGGCACGAGCGGGGGCGTCGCGGTGGTCGGTGGGACCGTCGAGATCAGTGGCTCCGAGTTCTCCGACAACGCCGGCTACAACGGCGGAGGAGCTCTCTACGTCCAGGGCGGCGACCTGGTCGTCGAGTCGACGACCTTCGAGGGCTCGTCGACGACCTACAACGCCGGCGGGGCCATCGCGTGGCTCGACGGCGACTTCCTGATGATGTCGGATGTCCGCGCCACCGGCGGCTCGGCCCAGAACGGAGGCGGTCTCCTGTACGCTCGCGGCGGGTCGATCTCGCTTGTCCGTGTCTGGCTAGAGGAGGGCCAGACCACCTACGGCGACGGCGGCGTGGCAAGCCTCACGGGCAACAGCGTCGAGGTGACGAACTCGGTCTTCCGGGCGGGCACGGCCCAGGGCACGGGGGTCCTCGCGGTCTCGGGCCAGTCGGCCAGCCTGGTGAACAACGACTTCCTGGACGGGTCCTCGCAGTACGGCGCGTCGCTGCTGTCCCTGGGCTCGGCCTACACCGAGTTCGTGAACAACATCGGGGCCTTTGGGCCGGACACCCCGGTCTCGGTCGGCGGCACGGTCGAGGCCTCGCACAACGCTTGGTTCGAGCTGGACGCCATCGAGCTCGAGGGCCCGGACGACGTCCTGGCGGACTGCGAGTTCGTCGCCTACCCCGACGACCTGCACCTGGCCGAGGGCTCCCCCTGCATCGACGCGGGCACGCCGGACCTGCTGGACGCCGATGGCTCGCCCAGTGACATCGGCGCGTTCGGCGGACCGGACTCCGAGGCGCCCGAGTCCGAAGACACGGGGGACACCGGGGACACGGGCGTGCCGCTGGACACCGATCCGGACGGCGGCGTCGACGACACGGGCTTGGACGGAGACGTGAAGCTCCAGGGCAGCGGGGTTCGCGGCTTCTGCGGCTGTCGGTCTGGCAACGCGCTGATCCTGCTCGGCTTTTTGATGCTGTTCCGCCGCCGGGACCGATTCACACGGAGTTCAAGCCCAGGTCGCACCGCGGACATCTGAGCCTCGTAGAACACGGGCATGACACTCTTCCTCTCGCTCTTCGGCTGCTACGACTTCCAGGGGGACGACAACGTCCTCTGGTTCACCTCGGACCTCGCTCTGGACGGCAAGACCGCCTGGACGCCCGAACACGCCGTCGCCGGCGGGCTCGCTCCCACCTTCGGCGCGACCGCGCTCGTCGGGGACGAGGAGGCCGGGCAGGCCCCGGTCGTCTGGGGCGCCGCCGACAGCTCGTACGCCACCGACGAGCCCAACCTCCTGAAGCTCGGGCCGATGACCCGCGGCAGCACGGACGTCTGGTTCGAGGGCGAGGCCGAGGACAGCTTCTCGGTCCGCTTCCGGCCGGCTTCCGAGGTCGTCGTGGTCGATGCGGTCGGGCGCACGCTCGACGACATCGCGCTGGCCCCGAACACCGAGGTCGCCCTGCGCGTGCGGGTCCAGGACCGGTGGGGCCGGGATCTGGGATGGCACACCGAGTCGCTGCAGGTCGAGGCGGATGAGACGCTCAGCGCATGGCCGGTGAACGGTCTGGCACACGTCGACGGCGCGGGAGGCCTCTTCCTGACAGCCGGCGATGTCGACGGCTTCGTGTCGATCCGTCAGCTCGAGCCCGTTCGCAGCGAGGTGCGCTTCGTCGCTCAGCTGGACGATGTCTGCGTCTTCGAGCACGTCGCCTGGTCCGAGGACGGCACCCGTGTGCTGGGTGTGCCCGCCGCGTTCGACGAGGAGCTCGAGGCGATCGGCGGCGACCTGGCGGTCAGCGACGTGCGCGGACGCCTTGGATGCGAGTGACGCCCAGGACGCAGAGCGCGGCGAGCTCGGTCAGGACGCGGACACGCGTCTCACGGTCGAACCGGATGGTGTCGCCGACGCGCAGGCTGTCGCCGCCGATGAGGGCCTGGGTCTGCGCGGAGACGGGCAGGCCCATGCGTCGGCTGAAGGCGCCGCCGCGGTAGATGGTGCTGCCCGGGGTGCCGCGAAGGTCCTTGGGCGAGCTGGCGCCGAGGGCCAGCTTCCACAGCTCACGGGCGAGCTTCGGGGGCACCGGAGCGGCGTCGTGGCCGACCCGCAGGAACTCCAGCTCGCACGGGGCGTGGACGAGCCGCAGGATCGCGGCCAGGTCGCGCTCGTTGCCCGGCTCGCCGTGCAGCAGGACAAAGCGCTTGTCGCCGCTCTGCAGGTACCCGGTCTTGCTCAGACTTCAGATGTGCATGAGCTGGCCAGGCGCCCTTCGGTTGGCGCGTCGGCTCGGCTCGATGACGGTGGCGGTCTTGAGCATCATGACCGCCAGACTATTTGCATCTTCGTCCGAGCTCAAGGGAACAGAGTGTCAGCTCTCTTCCTCAGCCCGTGCGAGGGAGCGCGAACCGCATCTCCATGACCTCGGCCGCGTCGAGCTCCTCGGTCGGGAGCTCGCCGTCGTCGCCCAGCTCGAGCGGCCGCTGGACATCACTCCACTGGCCGACGCCGCGCTCGCGAAGCATCGCGCGGGCCTCGCCCTGGCGGCCCAGGGCCATCGCTTCCTTCAGCGTCATCAGGTCCGTGATGTTGAGCTTGTCCAGATCCATGCGGTCCTCCAACGAGCACGATCCGATCGTAGTCTTGCCCTGTCAATAGACAACATCGACATCACATGAAGAGCTGACCTCGTCAGGCCGGCCTCCTGGGCGCTATGATCCCGCCATGTTGGCCCTCCTCCTCGCATGCACGCCTCCGGACACGACGCCGGGCCCGAGCACGCACGTCGACTCCGAGGTCGAGATCGACTCCGAGGTCGAGCCGGTCGAGAGCCGCGCGGACAGCGAGCCCCCCGAGGACAGCGACCCGCCCGAGGTGACCGAGGAGACCGTCCCGGACCAGGACGTGTCGGACGACTGGATCTTCGACGACGGGGTCATCCACGAGATCGAGCTGACCCTGGATACGACGGCCACCGACGGCCTCGTCACCGCGCCCCACACCTACGTCAGCGGCTCGGTGGTGATCGACGGCTACGAGCTCGAGGAGGTGGGCGTCCGCATCCGGGGCAAGATCGGCTCGCTCCGCCCCCTGTCCGGCAAGCCGAAGTTCAAGATCGATCTGAACCAGTTCGTCGACGACCAGCGCTTCTTCGGCATCGAGACCCTGAGCCTCAACGCCGGTGGGGTCGTCGACTGCTCCTACGTGAAGGAGAACCTGGCCTACGAGCTGTTCGAGGCCGCCGACGTCGCCGCCTCGCGCACCGGGTACACGCACGTGACGGTCAACGGCGAGGACTACGGCCTGTACGTCATCATCGAGACGCCCGACGATCGACTGCTGGACCGCACGAAGGAGAACCCGAGCGGCAACCTGTACGACGGGAAGTACGTCTGGTATGGCGGCTACAGCTACACGCTCCTGGACTTCGGCCTTGGCGTCGACACGCTCTACCAGCTGGAAGAGGGCACGGACGTCGGCCACGCGGACATCATGGCGGTGTCGACCGCGCTCAACACCTACAAGGGCCAGCCATCCTTCTACAGCGAGCTGGACAAGCTCGTGGACTGGGACCAGTTCCACCGGTTCGAGGCCGTCGAGCAGTGGGTCGGACAGAACGACGGCTACGCGATGAACCGGAACAACTACCGGGTCTACTTCGACCCCGACGACGGGAAGATGGAGTTCGTCCCGTGGGACTTCGACTACAGCTTCCTCTACGACTACCAGTGGGGCCGCTCGTGGAGGGCGCCGACGGGGCTGCTCGCGTACTGGTGCATGCAGGACGCGGCCTGCTACTCCGAGCGTCGCCAGGCCTCGATCGACATCGTGGACATCGCGACCGATCTGGACCTGGTCGCCAAGCACGACGCGATGGTGGCGCTGATCGCGGACTCGGTCGCCGCCGACCCCCGACGAGAGTGCAGCGTGGACAGCGTCGTCGCCGAACAGGCTCGCGTCCGGGCCTGGCTCCAAGCGCGGAATGCGTTCATGGGGGCGTTCTGGGGCTTCTGATCCTGGCGTGCACGGCTCCCGAGGATGTGGACAACTTCGTCGGTCTCGGCGAGCTGCCGGGCAAGGAGTCCGCGGTGCTCGAGAGCGAGCCCGACTCTCCCGTCGACAGCGCCGTGGACAGCCCGGTCGACTCCGATGGCCCGCCGGAGCCCATGCCCCTCTGCCTCAACGAGTTCATGCCGGACAACCAGTCGGTGCTCGCGCTCGAGGACGGCTCGACGCCGGACTGGATCGAGATCCACAACCCGACCGACGAGCACTACGTCCTGACGGGCTGGGGCATCTCGGACGACGTCGAGGACAGCTCGCCCTGGATCCTGGGCGACGTCGTCGTGCCCGCTGGTGGCTACACGGTGCTCTACGCCGACGGCCTGCCCGAGGCGGGCGTCGAGCACGTCGGCTTCCGCTTGTCGGCGAGCGGCGGGGATCTGGTGCTGTGGGCGCCGGACGGGCGAGGGCAGGTCATCCACTACGGGACCGTCGGCGCAGACTTCAGCGTCTCGCGCATCCCGGACTGCTGCATCGGCGATGGCTGCCTGGACTTCGTGTTCCGTGGGACGCCTGGCGAGACCAACGACCAGCTCGTCGAGGTGCCCGTGTTCGAGGCTGGCTCGGAGTGGCAGTACTACGACGCCAGCGAGGCCCCCGCGGGTTGGCAGACGACCGACTTCAACGCGGCCGAGTGGAGCAGCGGTTCCGGTGACTTCGGCTTCGGCGAGCCCGTGCGGAACACCGAGGTCGCGAGCGGGGCTGCGGACGACCGGACCCCGACGATCTACTTCCGGCGACTGTTCGAGCTGTCCGAGGTGCCGGTCGGCGGAGTCATCGAGCTGAACGTCGACGACGGAGCGGTCGTCTGGGTGAACGGCGAGGAGGCCGTCCGGCGGAACCTGCCGGAAGGCGAGATCACGCACCTGACCTGGGCGAGCGAGTCGGTGGGCGACGGCGCGGAGTCGTCGTTCACGACCTATGAGCTGGACGCGGCGCTGTTCATCTCGGGCTTCAACGTCGTCGCGGTCGAGGTCCACCAGGCCGCCGCGACGAGCAGCGACCTGGGCTTCGACCTGTCACTCAGCACCATGGAGTGGCGCTCGCCAGACCAGTAGAGCTGCGAGCGGAGCGAGCGCGAGGGCGGAGCCCGAAGCCAAACGCCCGTCGCCGGGCCGCACGGAGACCGAGCGAGGCACGAGTTCGGACGAGTACGGCTACTCGGCGGAGCGGTGCGCGCGAAGCGGGCGAAAGCTCATCGGCGGCGTCAGCCGTCGATGAGACGTACGGCTTGCGAGCGCCGAGGGCGTTTGAGCCCAAGCGTGCGCGCCGATCAGCCGACGAAGTCGGCCGGCGCCCGCACGCGCGGAGAGCTAGCAGGGCACGTCGGTGTACCAGCTCTCGTTGTTGGTCTCGTCGCACTCGCTGACGCTCTCGTTGCCCGCGCCGTCGTCATCGACGATGGCCAGGATGCCGCCGCGACCGAAGTCCTCGGGCATCATCTCGACCTCGAAGCCGGCCAGCCGCTCGCCCGCCGCGACGGCCGGGAGGAGGCCCATCGCGATGAGCGTGTTCTCGTTGTCGACGCTGTAGAGCGCCCAGGGGGTGCCCGCCTCGACGTCGGCGCCGCCCTGGTTCTCGACCGTGAGGGCCACCCGCACCGGGCCCAACTCGCAGTGCGCGACGCAGACCTCGGTGATGGCGATCGTCAGGTCCGCCGTGGACGGGTCGTCGACTGCCGGGCGCGCCCGGAAGACGTTGTACTTGAGCCAGCTCGCCTCGGGCGACTTCGGCACGGTGCCGTCGGGGTCGATGTTCGTGACCGCGAAGTCGTGGGTGTGCCACGTCGTGCCGGACTTGGGCCAGCCGTCGCCGGCGTGTCCGAAGACCGTGATGCCCTTGAGCCCACCGCTTCCGTAGTTGCTGCTGATGAGGATCTCGGCGCTGCCGTCGTTGTCGACGTCGGCGACGGTCGGGTACTCGAAGATGGTGCCGCTGTTGTGGTCCCCGTTGCTGTACCGCTCGGTCCCGGTCGCGCCGTCCCAGATGTAGAAGGTGTCCTGGTCGGCGTACAGGACCTCGAGCGCGGCGTCACCGTCGATGTCGTACCCGCTGCAGCCAGCCAGGCCGCTCGAGTCGTTGATGTTCTTCGTCCACATGACCGTGCCGTCGAGCTCGTACATGTTGAAGCTGCTGCTGCTCGGCCAGGCGATCTCGGCCTCGCCGTCTCCATCGAAGTCCGCGAGGCAGGGCGGTCCGGGCTGCGTCGTCCCCGCGCTGACATTCACGAGCTCGGTGCCGTCGTGGTCGTAGATCGCCAGCTTCCCGCCGCCGACCATGGCCACCTCGGCCTCGTTGTCGGTGTCGTACTGCAGGATGACGGGCCAGTGGCCGTAGCTGCCCTGCACCGAGCTGGTCCACAGCAGGCTGCCGTTGTGGTCGTAGACCTTGTTCTGGAAGATGGCTTCCTTGTCGCCGTCCTGGTCCAGATCCGCTGCGGTCGCGCCGTGGTACGGGATCGAGCTGGATGTGCTCGCGGACCAGTCCAGGGTGCCGTCCTCGCCGTTCAGCACGAAGGACTCGATCAGCACCTCGGGCAGGCCGTCCTCGTCCAGGTCGCTGACGGCCGCGAGCGGGTGCGTGGTCGACACACTCTGCGTCGACGTCCAGATGACGCTGCCGGTGTGGTCGAGCGCCTGGAGCTTGCTGCCGCTGGTGACCGAGATGATGTCGGTCACGCCGTCGCCGTCGACGTCGGCCAGCGTGCCCACGGCGTACCCGTTGTGGCCGCTCTGGGACCAGTGCTCGGTGCCCGTCGCGCCGTCGAGAACGTGGAGGACACCGTCCATCGAGGCGAACACGACGTCGGGGGTGTCGTTCTCGTTGATCTTCCCGTCGCCGTTGTCGTCGGTCAGGTTGCCGATCAGCGGCAGGTAGTAGGCGTCGCCGCTCGTCCACTGCCACTCCACGGCCACGTCCCAGGGATCGGTGACGGGCGGCGTGGTCGTCCCCGCGCACTCCTCGAGGGTCGGGATGGTCGCCGAGGCCACCAGCTCGACCTCACAGTCGGGCGGGACCGAGTCCACCGGCGAGTCCACGCCGGACTCGGTGGGGGAGTCCTCGGTGCAGTCGATGCCAGGAGGGCAGGGGGGCGCGGTGTCGTCGGGCGGCGTCCAGACCTCGCTGGGGGTCTCGAACGTGTTGTCGATACAGCCGAAGGCCAACAGAAGACTGAGCATTGAATCCACTCCCGGCCCGCGGACCTGAGTGGGGAGCGTACCTGTGCGTCAGCGATTTCGCATGCGGTTGCAGACCATTCGGAAGAATGCGCTCAGCTCGTCCCGTTCGACGCCGGCCGGCACGTGGTCCTCGAGCGCCCGATCCATGCAGATCATCCAGGCGTCCGCGGCGTCCTCGCCGATGGCGAACGGCATGTGGCGACCACGCAGTCGAGCGTGGCCGTGCTTCTCGACGTACAGGTTCGGTCCGCCGAACCGCCCGACCAGGAACATCCAGAGCTTGTCGGCGCTCTCGGTCAGATCCTTGGGGTGCATCCGGCGGATGGCCTGGGCCTCGGGCAGCGTGTCCATGTACCGGTAGAAGGTGTCGACCAGCTCGCGCAGGCCGGCTTCACCACCCAAAAACTCGAAGGCGCTCATGCCAGCTGCCTATCCGGCGCTTAGATGCGCGCACCATGCTCACCATCACCGACCTCTCGATGGGCTACGGCGACCAGACGCTGTTCGCCGGCGCCAACCTCCAGCTCGACCGTGGCAACCGCTACGGCATCGTCGGAGCCAACGGCAGCGGCAAGTCCACGCTCCTGCGCATCCTCTCTGGCGAGGAGGGCTCCAGCGAGGGCGAAGTGAAGCGCCCGCGCAACGTCCGAATCGGCGTTCTCGGCCAGGACCACTTCGAGTTCGAGGACGTCCGGATCCTCGACGTCGTGATGATGGGCAACGCCGAGCTCTGGGACGCGATGGTCGAGAAGGAGAAGGTCCTGGCGGCCGAGGAGTTCGACGACGATCGCTACGCCGAGCTCGAGGACGTCGTGCTGCGGTACGACGGCTACTCGCTCGAGCACCGGGCCGCCGAGATCCTCGAGGGCCTGGGCATCCCCGGCCACCAGCACGACATGCCGCTCCGGGTCCTCTCGGGTGGGTACAAGCTCAGGGCGTTGCTGGCCCAGACGCTCGCCGCGGAGCCCGATGCGCTCTTCCTCGACGAGCCCACCAACCACCTCGACATCCTGGCCATCGCCTGGCTCGAGACCTTCCTGACGAAGTTCAAGGGCTGCGCGATCGTGGTGAGCCACGACCTGCGCTTCCTGAACCGGGTGTGCACCCACGTCCTGGACATCGACTACGAGCGGGTCACCGTCTACCGAGGCAACTACGACGCGTTCACGAAGCAGAAGCGCGAAGAGCGGACGCGCATGGAAGCCGTCATCGGCAAGCGCGAGAAGGAGATCGAGCAGCACAAGGCCTTCATCCGTCGCTTCAAGGCCAAGGCCAGCAAGGCGCGCCAGGCCAACAGTCGCCAGAAGCGGGTCGAGAAGATGGTCATCGAGGACCTGCCGCGCAGCTCGCGGCGCAGCCCGAAGTTCAAGTTCGACCAGCGTCGGAAGAGCGGCAAGCGGGCGCTCACGGTGAAGGGCGTCTCGAAGGCCTATGGCGACAACCACGTGCTGCACGACGTGACCTTCGAGGTCGACCGGGGCGAGCGCATCGCGGTCATCGGGCCGAACGGCATCGGCAAGTCCACGCTCTTGAAGATCCTGGTCGGCGAGCTGGAGGCAGACGCGGGCGAGGCGGAGTGGGGCTACGAGGCCGACTTCGGGTACTTCCCGCAGGACCACAAGGACGCCCTGGGCGACCCCACCGCGTGCGTCCGCGAGGCCCTGTGGGAGGTCTGCCCGACCGCCGAGATGGGCGCCGTCGTCGGGCGGCTCGCGGCCGTGCTGTTCTCGCGCGACGACACGGACAAGAAGGTCGAGCACCTGTCCGGTGGCGAGGCAGCCCGGCTCCTGTTCGCGCGTGTCGCGGTCATCGAGGCGACCGTGCTCGTCCTGGACGAGCCCACCAACCACCTCGACATCGAGAGCATCTCGGCCTTGGCCCAGGCGCTGAAGAAGTACGAGGGAACCATCATCTTCGTGAGCCACGACCGGTGGTTCACCGACCGCCTGGCGACGCGGATCATCGAGATCGATGCGGATGGGGTCACCGACTACCCGGGCACCTACCGGGAGTACGTCCGGCGCGGTCAGGACCACCTCGACGCCGGCGCGGTGGTCGCGAAGGCGAAGGCCGAGCGCAAGAACGCGCGGAAGGCCAAGCGGAACGGGTAGTCTTAGCGGATGCTGCTCTTCCTGTTGTCGTGCACGCGCGCGCCCGAGACCACACCGAAGGACTCCACGTCGGACTCGACGCCGACCGCGGAGACCGGCCACACCGGCGAGACCGCCCACACCGGCGAGTCCACCCACAGCGATCCTCCGGACTCGGGGGACGACAGCGACCCGCCGGACACGGGGCTGGACGGACCGCCGCGCATCGTGCTGTTCATCGGCGACGGCATGGGGTTCGAGCACGTCGCCGGCGGCGGGCTCCTGGACAACGGCGCCAAGGGCACGCTGTCGTTCGAGTCGATGCCGCACCAGGGCAACCTGCAGACGGCCTCGGTCACGGGGACGACGGACTCGGCGGCCAGCGGCACGGCCATGGCCACGGGCACGAAGACCGTGAACGGCTTCCTGGGTGTGGACCAGGCTCATCAGGATCTGGAGAGCCTCAGCGAGCTGGCGCGGGCACGGGGCATGTCGGTCGGCATCGTGACCACCGACAAGATCACGGGCGCGACGCCCTCGGCCTTCACGGCCCATCGAGACAGCCGCGGCGACATCGACGGCATCATCGAAGACATCTTCGCGACCCCGCCGGAGATCCTGCTCGGCGGAGGTCAGTCGCAGCTCGCGGATGCGCTCGTCGACAACGAGGACTTCCAGGTGCTGTCGACGGCGGACGACCTCGCGTCGCTGGTGCCCGACGGCCGGCCGGTGCTCGGCCTCTTCGCCGGCGGTGAGCTCGAGTACAAGCTCTTCAAGCCGGACGACTCGACCGAGCCGACGCTCGCCGAGATGACCACGGCCGCGCTCGACCTGCTCGAGGACGACACGGACGGCTACTTCCTGATGGTCGAGGGCGCGCGCATCGACCACGCCTCGCACGGCCAGATGCCGGACGCGGTCCACTTCGAGACCTCGGAGTTCGCCAAGGCCGTCCAGGTCGCGATGGACCGGGCCGACGAGGACACCGTCATCGTCGTCACGGCGGACCACGAGTGCGGCGGGATGTACCTGGATGGGAACACGACCGAGGAGGGCTACCCCGGCACGCTGTTCCACTGGGGCCTGCACACGAACGACGACGTGGGCGTCTGGGCGCAGGGGCCGCGGACCCAGTGGTTCCACGAGGAGCGCCGCCAGAACGTCTGGGTCCACACGGTGCTGGCCTCGGTCATCGAGGACGAGGTCGTCGACGAGCCCTACGTGCCGCCGCTGATCGACGGGGCCACCGACGACGTGGGCTCGGTCATCACGACCCAGTCCTGGACGACGTCGCACAGCGACAACCAGCTCGACGCCCTGCGGGTCGGCTCCGATGGTGCTGGCATGCGGATCGGACTGGACGGGGTGTACGGCCCGGGGATGACCCCGCTGCTCCTCATCGACGTCGACCTCGGCGAGGGCACGGGCCTGGCGAGCGACAACACGCTCGCCGACCCGACGGGCGAGCTGGACCTGGCGCTCTCGGCGCTCACCCTGGACGTCCAGGTCGAGGGGCTGGGGTTCGACCTGGCCGTGGGTGCGCTGAACGCCTCGCCGGTCGACTTCGTGACCATGGACGAGTCCGCCGGGCTTCGCGGCGTTGGTGACCCGTGGGTCAACCCGAACGACCTGTACTGGCTCTTCACCACGACGGCGTTCGACTACGGCAACATCGGCCGGCACGGCAACTCGCCGACAGATGCGGGCTCGGCGGGCACCACCGAGAACGGCTGGGAGATCCTCATCCCCTGGCACAGCATCTACCCGGACGGCATGCCGGCGACGGGCCTCGAGGTGGGGCTGTTCGCGGTCGTCGTGGACAACTCGGGCACGGATGTGTCGAACCAGACGCTTCCCGCGGCGACCTCGGCGACAGCGCCGGGTGTCGGCGCGGTCGTCGTCGAGCAGGTCGTGCACCTGACGGTCGACAGCACTGGCGTGATGACCTCGACGCCGGCGGTCTACCCGTGATGTGGCTGTGGCTCGCTTGCAGCGGCGGCAACTCGGTCGAGCTCGTCACCGAGGAGCCTGTCGACTCCGAGGTCCCCGTCGTCGACGACACGGGCACCGAGAAGGTCCCGGGCGTTCCCCAGCACGTGCCGGTGTTCTGGGTCGAGCTCGAAGGCAGCATCCCGACCGGGGAGAAGGCGGACGGCACGCTGGCCATCATCCGGCCGACCACAGACGACCACGACGACGTCGAGGACGACCCGCGCCTGCTCGAGGTGCCCATCGGCATCGAGGTCCACGGCAGCAGCAGCCAGGGATACCCGAAGCAGGGCTACCGAATCGAGCTGCGTGACGAGGACGGCGAGGACGCCAACCACGAGATCCTGGGCCTGCCCAAGGGCAGCGACTTCGTCCTGCACGCGCCGTACTCGGACAAGACCCTCATCCGGAACGCGCTGGCCTACCAGATGGCCCGCGACGTGAGCCCGCGCTGGTCGGTCCGGACCCGGTTCGTCGAGCTGTACGACGACGGGCGCTACCGCGGCGTCTACCTGCTGGTGGAGCGGGTCCGGCAGGACAACGACCGCGTGGACATCGCCGAGAACGGGACCGATGGCGACATCACCGGCGGCTACATCGTCCGCATCGAGCAGCACCGCAACGAAGGCTGGGACACCGAGCGCGGCACGAAGATCGACTACCACTACCCCCGGTACGAGGACATCACCGGCGAGCAGGACGCCTACCTGAAGGCGTGGTTCGAGGAGTTCGAGGCCGCCCTGTCCGCCGACGACTTCGCGTCGACCTACGACGACTGGGTCGTGGCCGAGGACTGGATGGACCACTTCATCCTGAACGAGATGACCCACAACATCGATGCCTACCGGCTGTCCGCGTACCTGTACAAGGACTCCGAGGCCGACGGCGGGCGGCTGCACGCGGGGCCGGTCTGGGACTTCGACCGCGCCTACGGCAACGTGAACTACTGCGACTGCGAGAACATCGAGGGGTTCATCATCGATGACCTCACGAACTGCGGCGAGGGCTACCAGTTCCCGTACTGGTGGAAGCGGCTGCTGTCGGACCCGGCGTTCCAGGACGCGCTGCGGTGCCGGTACGAGGAGCACCGGGCGGGCCCGCTGTCGGATGCCAACATCGACGCGGCCATCGACGAGATGGTGGCCGAGCTCGAGCACGCCGAGCCGCGGGACCACGAGAAGTGGGAGACCATCGGCGAGTACGTCGACCCGAACTCGTACGTCGGCGACAGCTACACCGACGAGGTCGAGTGGCTGCGGGAGTGGCAGCACGACCGCGCCGCGTGGCTGGACGCGAACATGCCCGGGACCTGTAACTGAGCAGCCGCCGGGCTCACCGTTGGAGCCCGTGAAGCATCGAGCCGATGCGGCGCAGGTCTGACTGCAGGTCGGTGCGCTTCATCAGGACCATCGCGGTGAAGACCTCGGCGGCGCTGCCCTTCGCGATGCGGAAGTGGTTCTTTCCTGCGGCTGTGTGACGACCTCGTCCCCAGCCTTCCGTCAGGTTCAGCACCATCGAGTCGGCCGCCCTGATCGCCTGGTCCTTCAGGTGGGCTCGGCCTCGGGGCCAGCTCATGTCCATCACCTGTTCGTTGACCCGAACGCTCAGTCTGTAGACGTCCAGGTTCTCGAAGCTGAAGTTCCTCTCGCTCATGTCTCGCTCTCCCTTTGCTTCGGAGGGCCCGAGGGAGGCCCCCATCACGACGCAGCCGGGGGGCCGACCGAGGGTCCGGAGAAGCAACGGGGAGAGCACGGTGCGACGGGACTCGACTCTCGGGACTCTCGGGACTCTCGGGACTCTCGGGACTCTCGGGACTCTCGGGACTCTCGGGACTCTCGGGACTCGACTCTCGGGCCTAGGGCCGGCCTTCGCCCTGCGCCCACTCGGAGCGCTCCCGGACCCACTCGTAGAGGTACTCCTTCTCCTCTTCGTACGTGGTCCAGTCCGACCGCGACGACCAGCCGCCGTAGCTCTTGTACTCGCCGGCCCACTTGTCCCAGTCGCGTGCCGCGCTCGGGTCGACGTCGGCGTAGTAGCCATCGAGCCTGGCCACCAGGGCCTCCTCGGAGAACGGCCCGTCGAAGAGCACGTCCCAGCGCTCGCGTACGCGGTCCTTGTCGACGTCCAGGAGCGCGTCGAAGACCTTGTTGCGGCTGGTCATGTCCCAGTCGTAGTCGCTGTCGATCCGCAGCGTGCGCCAGTCCTGACCCCAGCTGTGGTTGAAGTCCCAAGGCGCGTAGCGCATGCGGTGGTTCGGCTCGTCCCAGGCCAGGTAGCTGTTCTTCCCGGCCGAGTCCCCGCTCATGGAGAAGTAGACAAACGCCCACCAGTCGATGAACTCCTCGGAGTCGATCCACGCGTCGGCGCCGTCGACGAGCTCCTGTGACGAGGCGCTCCCCGTGAACGTGACCAGGTCGATGAGCGGCTGCCACGTGTCGCTCTCCTTGAGCTCGTAGCCGCTGGTCAGGTCGGACTTCCAGGCGAAGTCGGCGTCGTGGCTGACCGCCTTGTAGAGCGAGCTCTCGCGGTCGAGGCCCATCTGTCCCAGGTACTCGTCGTCGATGTGGTCGGCGGCGACGTACAGCCCGTGGTACTCGCCGTCGAGGTAGACGACGAGGGGGAACGTGCGGACGCGGAGCCGATCGGCGTCGTGGAAGTCCGCCATGTCGTTCCACAGGTCGTAGGCGAGCATCTGCCGGACGTAGGCGTTGTCGTCGAACGTCGAGATCAGGACCAGGTGGCGCTTGTCGCCCATTCCGCGGTCGGACAGCTCGAGCTGCACGTCGTCGAAGTCGAGCGTGAAGCCGTTCTTCGGGTAGCTGGCGCTGGCGGCGCCTCGAATCTTGATCTCCGAGGCGTACTCGACGCCTTCCCACCACAGCCGCGCGTCGATGTACTCCTGGGACAGGTCCCCGCGCGGGTCGATGTGCATGACGGGGAGGCCGTACTCCTCGAGGTACTCGGTCGGCTCGACCGGCTCGTTGTCGTTGTCCTCCCAGTCGTCGGCGATGTGCAGCGTGACGCTCGCGGTCTCGGGGAAGCCGTCGCCCGAGCCCTGGAACAGGACCGTGTGATCGCCGGCCTGATCCTCGGCGGGCTTCCAGGAGAACCCGTCCTCGTCGAGCTCGGCGCCCTCGGGCAGGTTGGCGGTGACCTTGGCGCCGCTCTCGCAGGACACATCGAAGGAGATGCGGTCCCCCTCGACGCCGAAGACCTCGGTCTCCTCGACCTGCAGGCCGCACGTACCGCTCCACTCGACCGAGGTGTCCTCCGGCTCCGGGCCGATCGCCACCGTGGCCCCTTGGCACCCCAGCAGCGCGAGGATCACTCGCCGTTGCTCTCCCCGGGGGTCGGGTCGTCGGTGATCACCCAGTCGTTGGACCCGTCCGGGATCCGCGCCGCGGACAGGTCTTCCGCCTGTGCGTCGTACTCGACCGTGTCGCTGGCCGAGCCGTCCGGCCGGTACAGGCCGATGGACTCGCCCTCGACGTCCAGGTGCCAGCCCAGGTGACCCGCGCCCAGCTCCTCTTCGTCGTCGTCGGCCCAAAGCAGCAGGAACCCGCCCGGCTCGATGGTCTGCGACTGCAGGATGTGCTTGCCGGGGACGCCCAGGTCGTCGGTGATGGTCCAGTCACCGATGTCGACGCTCTCTTCACCGGCGTTGTAGAGCTCGATCCAGTCCGAGTAGGCGCCCTCGGGCGTCTCGATGGTCGTGCCGTTCGCGGCCATGAACTCGTTGATGACGATGTCACCGGTCGAGGACAGGCAGCCCTCGACGTCCGAGCAGCCCGCGTCGTCGCAGTCGATCTCGCCGTCCGCGTCGTTGTCTTCGCCGTCGAAGCAGGTCTCGGGGTCGTCCCCCTCGTCGCCGCCGGTGCCGTCGGTGCACCCCAGGAAGCCGGTGTACGCCAGGAGCAAGGAAATCATCAGGCCTCCTCCCCGAGCTGGTCGGGGTTGGCCACGAGCGTGGCCCGCTCGACGCCTTCGACCGCGGAGAGCTCGCCGAGCAGGCTCTCGATGGTGACGTCGGGCTTCAGATTGATTCGCCAGGTGAGCGACAGCGCCTCGCCGAAGCGGCCGGTCTTGGCCTCGGACAGGCTCTTCTCGGCCACGAAGTTGGCGAGGATGGGCTCGAGCTCGGCTGGGCCGCACTGGTGGGCGGACACTTCGCAGCGGAGCGCGTACACATCGGCGACGGGACGCGTCCCGGGCAAGGCGCCGAGCAGCAGCACGGCGAGCCCGACCACCCCGGTGCCGAGGATCGACACGGCATGGGCGCCCACGCCGCAACCGACCCCGACGGCGAGCGCCAGGAAGATGAACGTGATGTCCCACGGCGAGCGCAGCCGGGTGCGGAACCGGATGATCGCGAGCGCTCCGACCAGCGAGAAGGCGCGGGCCAGGCTGTTGCCGATGACCATCATCACGAGCGACGTGATCGGCGGCAGCAGCGCGATGGCGGACAGCATCCCCGGAGCCGCGGCGGCCTCGATCTTCGAGAACCTGTGCAGCGCCGCGATGGCGAGCCCGAGAGCGAGCGCCAGGATGAGCCCCTGGAGCGCATCCTCGGTCGTGATCGTCGCGGTCTGGCTGAAGACCTGCTCCATCTCGAACGGATTCATGCAGCGAGGACCGAGTGAGGGGTGATCTGCTTCACCTCGAGCGGGTGGTCGGCGCGAAGGCCGAGCCCGACGCCGAGCGCGAACTTGCTGACCGGTTCGGCGCGGAGGTGCAGCTCACGGATGACCATGCGCATCCATTCTGGCGCCTGGCCGTAGAACTTGATCTCCAGCACGACCCAGGGCTCCGGGATGAGGCGGATGGTCGACGGGGCGTACAGGTCGTTGGCAGGGGGCCGAACGGCGGCGCGGACGTTCCGGTCCAGGGTCAGTCGATCGTTGCCCGAGGTGAAGATCTCGCGCTCGTACCGGACGGTGCAGACGGGCACCATCTTCTTACCGTCGACGTGGTCCCGGAAGCGCTGGGCGCGCTGGCGGTTCACGCCCGTGAGGGGCTCGACGCAGGCCTGCCAGGGGCGGTCGCCGAGCTCCTTCCACTCCTGCGAGTCGAACGGGGCGCGGGCCCGGTGCTTGATGACCTGGTTGTCGAGCTTGCGCTTCGCCTCGAGGAAGACCGGAGCGCGGTCCCCGGGCTTGCCGTAGGTGCGGACACGGACGCGGTTCCGGATGCGGTCCATCCGCAGCCGCTCGGTGTAGCCCTCGAGCTGCTCGTTGTCTAGGTACAGGCTGCTGACCGTGTAGCCGTAGCCGCCGTTCGGGAGCAGGCTCGCGTTCTCGTCGGGGCTCACGTAGGGCTTCACCACGTCGAGCAGGTGCGGGATGTTCTCCTCGCGCACCATGTACTTGAGCTCCCAGCGCCCTTCGGTCACGACCCCTGACCGAGGAAGTGGGCGGTGCCGGTGGCACCCGGGGCGACGACGGCGCCGCTGTCGAGCAGGACGGCGACCCAGAACACGGACTGGGTGCCGAGGGGCTGGGCCTCGGTGGCGATGTCGACCACGTGGCCGGCCACCGCGACGGCGCTGTCGGTCTCGAACTCGACGTTGTCGCCGAGCTGGACGCGGTCCAGATCCCTCTGGGAGACGGGCACACGGACGTAGCGATCACCGTCCGCCGTGACGACGAGCACCTCGCCGGCCCGGCCGGCGCCGACGGTCCCGCTGACGGGCGAGACGACGGTGGATGCGGCCTTGCGCTGCTGGGCCTCGACCATCCGGCTGTCGATGCCGGCGAGCATGGCCTGGAGCTCCGCGACCTCGGCAGCGCGCGGAGGGAGGCGGGCTTCGCTGACCTGGGCCAGCGCCAGGGCCAGCTCCCGCTCGCGGATCTGGACGAGCGCGCGTGCCGTGTCGGCCTCGACGCCCGCGACCGCGGCCTGGTTCTCCATCGACTCGAAGCGGGTGAGCTCGCGCTGCGCAGCTGTGAGCTGGGCGCGGGCGACCTCGACCTGGCGGTTCGCGGCGGAGATGGTCTCGGCGCGTCCGCCCTCGAGCAGCAGGTCGAGGCGCGCCTGGGTGGCGTTGTGCTCGGCCTCGAGCTCGTCGAGCAGTCGGGTGTTCCGGTGGCTGTCGAGCGTCGCGAGGGGATCGCCGGCTGCCACATGGGCGCCTGCGTCGACCGTGACCTCGAGCTGGACCTGCTCACCGTTGTCGAGCTGGAGCGTTCCCTGGTTCACGACTCGGAGCCCGCTGGCGTTGCCGTGCTGGCTCTCCGTCCAGGTCACTTCTCCGGCCTCGGCCGTCATCGAAAAGCGAGCGTTTTCCTCGACAATGCCCTTGAGCGCCAGGTCCCTCGGGCTGAAGGAGAACGTTGCCAGACCGACGAGCGCCACCGCAGCCGTGGCTCCGGCGACGGTTCGGATTCGGTGGACGGCGGCGCGTGACAGCAAGATGGCAGCTCGGTGACGGCGGCCACCTTACCGCCGCTTTCACTGTTTCGCGTAGCGAAAGAGGGTGGAATTACGACCTTCAGACAAACTCAGGATTCCCCAGCTCGCTGCGCCCACCGCCTCACCTTGCAGCTCATCCGCCACAGATACCGAGCACGGCGTGCCGTCGAGCACGTCGGCCCAGCTCGCTCCCTCGGCCCGTGAGTACATCAGGATCTTGTCCCGCGTCCGCAGGAACAGCCGGTCGGCGTCGGGCGTGAGATCGGCGCCCGTCACGGCGACGTTCCCCCCGCCGGGCACCTGGAACCGGTGGACCTCCTCGAGCAGGCCGGCGTCCTCGTCGACCCGGTACAGCCGGGTGTCGCCGTCCTTCTTCTTGTCGAAGACGTAGATGGTGCCGTCGTCGTCGACGATCAGCGCCTCGGCGTCGCGGGGGCCGTTGTCGTAGCTGAGGGTGAGCTCCTCGACGTCGGTGATCGCGCCGTCGTCGGACGGATCGCTCGGCTCGGCGAAGCGCAGGATGCGAACCGTGTCGCGGTCCTTGTCGTTGTCGCCGATGTCCCCGAGCACCAGACCGTCGGGCCCGAACGCGATGTCCTCGAGATCTCCCGAGGGCACGCCGGTGAGCGTCCAGGTGCCGAGCAGGTCAGCGGAGAGGTCCATCGCGAACACCCGCGGGGTGTCGCCGCTGTCGTTGTGGGTCCAGACGATGTTCGAGGTGCTGATCGCCAGGCCGGACGCCTCGTCGATCGCGTCGTCGACGGCGCCCAGGGCCTCGGGCTCGCCGTAGCCTTCGCAGGTGTTGAGGTCGTCCTCGCAGGCCAGGAGCGTGATCAGCAGCATCCCTGTGATCGTAGCAGTACATTCGGGGCATGCCCGCCTTCGCCCTCTCGCTGCTGTTCTCGCTCGCGTGCACCGGGACCTCTGTCCCCATCGAGGTACCGGGGGACAGCGACGAGCCCGTCGAGCCCGCGGTCCTCGGCGAGGAGATCTACGACAGCTCGCGCGTGCTCGAGATCGACATCGAGATGGACGCTGACGACTGGGGGCTCATCCGCAACCAGAAGCGGAACCTGTATCAGGAGCTCACCGAGGAGACGTGCCTCCAGCAGCCCTTCGACAGCCCGTACTCCTGGGTCTCCGCGACGGTGGAGATCGACGGCGAGGTCCTCGAGAACGTGGCGGTCCGCAAGAAGGGGCTGCTCGGCTCGGTCACCCCCGACCGGCCCTCGCTGAAGTTCCGCTTCGACAAGTACGAGGAGGACCGGCTGTTCCACGGCCTGACGCGGTTGACGTTCAACAACGGGCGCCAGGACCTGTCGCGGCTCAAGAGCTGCATGGGGTACGAGATCTACGCCGCGCTGGGGGTCGAGTCCTCGCGCTGCTCGTTCGCGCACATCACGGTGAACGGCGAGGATCTGGGCGTCTACTCGAACGTCGAGCCGATCAAGAGCGAGATGCTCGCCCGCACGTTCGGAGACGGCTCGGGCGACCTGTACGAGGGCACGCTGTCGGACTTCCGGACCGACTGGACCGGGACGTTCGACGACAAGGAAGGGTCGGGCGACTTCTCGGAGATCATGGCCGTGACCGAGGTGCTCGAGTCCGATCCCGACGACCTGATCGAGGCGCTCGAGCCACACCTGGACGTCGACCAGTTCATCCGGACCTGGGCGGCGGACGGCATCGTCGGGCACTGGGACAGCTACGCCGGCAACACGAACAACTTCTACGTCTACGTGGACCCCTCGGACGGCCGCCTGCGGTTCATGCCGTGGGGCATCGACGCGATCCTGACCGGCGACGAGCCCTTCGGGGTGGCCCAGCCGCGCACGGTCGTGGCCAACAGTGCGCTCAGCCAGGCGCTCTACGCCGACGACGAGGGGAGGGCGCTCTACTGGGCGACGATGGAGGAGTTCCTCGAGGTCTGGTCCGGCGAGGAGCTCGCCGATCGCGTCGACGAGATGCAGGACCTCATCAAGCCGTACCTGGCGGACGAGTACGACAACAAGTCGGACTGGCGAGCCGAGGGCAAGCGCGTCCGCGAGTTCGTCGAGCTCCGCGAGCTGGCGGTCCTCGACGAGCTGGACGACCCGCCCGCGATGTCGACCGAGGGGCGGGCCTGGCCCTGCCTCGGCGAGGTCGGCAGCGTGGAAGTGACCTTCGAGTCCACCTGGGGGAGCTACGGGCGGGAGAACACCTGGGCGTACGGCTCGGGCACGTTCGCCTACAACTACGCGGGCGTCGACTACCCGGTGACCTTCACCTCGGCGGTCCTCGGCGAGTACGAGACGGGGAACTCGGTCCTGCTCGTCACCGGACAGCTCGAGACCGGCGCCAACATCGCGGTCTACGCTGTGGGCACGACCGAGGACATGGCGAGCGTCGGCACGAAGGCCGCTGACTGGGACACGCTGACGGCGTACCTGCTCTACGACGCCGATGGCGACTACCAGAACTGGGCGACCGCGGCGTACCTGGGCGGTGAGGTCGAGGTGTCCGAGGCGTCCGAAGAGATCGGCAGCGCGTATGTCGCCAGCGGCGAGATGATCGTCTGGGGTGCCGAGGAGCGCTGAGCTCCGCCGTCGCTACTCGTTCGACTCGCCGGGCGTGCCGCCTGCGATGTAGGTCCACTCCTCGCCGCCATCCTCGGTGCGGGCGAGAGCCAGATCACGGACCTGCTCGCCGTACGTGATGAGATCGATGGCCTGGTCGTCGGGCGTGTAGATGCCCAGGTCCTCGCCGCCCGAGTTCAGCTTCAACAGCAGGTGGTCGGCGCCCTCGCCGGGAGCTCCGTCGGCCAGGATCAGCGCGAAGCCGCCAGCCGGAACGATCAGCGTGCCGTCGATGGCCTCGGGCTCGTCGCTCTCCAGGTCGTCGCGGACCAGGAAGCCGTCCAGGTCGATGTCGGTGTCGCTGGCGTTGTAGATCTCGAACCAGTCCGGGGTCTCGCCCGCGTCGGTCAGCAGGCTCTCCCCGTTCTCAGCCATGATCTCGTTGATCGAGAGCTGGATCAGGTGCTCGCCGCCTTCGGGAGGCGCGGTGTCCTCACAGCCGGTGTCGCACTCGACGGGGGTTCCGATGACGGCGGCGCCGCCGGTACAGGCAATCAGGAGCAACATCACAGATCCCAGAAGTTGTCGAGGTCACGTGGGCGGTCGTCCACCCAGTTGCGCAAGTGTGCCCGGTAACTCCCCATGCTGCTCGTTCCACATTCGCGGCGGGGGTCGTCTCGGGCGTCGTCTTCGATCGTGTCCCAGACCTCGTCGATGAGATCTTCCAGCTCGCGCTGGTCGATGACATCGGTCAACAGGGCCTCGACCACCTCGCCCTGGCGGGCCTTGCAGTCCTCGTCGTCCCAGCAGCTGTCGGTCAGCGTGCCGATCGGTCGGCGCCAGCTGCGACCCCAGTCCTGTGCCTCGATGAACGCGTAGTCGAGATCCCAGGGGATGATCATCGCCCGGCCCTCGTCCGCGGGGTCGAAGTACACCCGGTAGTTGTTGGTGTTCATCGAGTAGCCGTCGACGTGCCCGATGTACTGGGCCACAGCGACCTGCTGGTGGTAGCGCTCCCAGGACAGGACCTGACCCATGTCGTCGTAGAACCCGCTCGTCCCGGCGACGGCGTCCAGCGTGTCGGTCAGCTCCTGCATGTCGGCGTGCTGCAGGTCCGGCCCCTCCTCCTGCTGGTAGAGCTCGGCCAGGTGCGGGAAGAAGTCGAGCAGCTGGTAGCTGCCGTCGTCGTACCAAAGGTACTTGCCGTCGTAGAGCGTGCCGCTGGGGTCCTCGAAGTGGTCGGCCAGCAGCCGGTCGTCCGGCGTCTCGACCAGCACGTACAGGCCATACGGCTCGTCGTTGAGCGTGACCCAGGCGAAGCCGGTGCGGGGCGCGGGGACCCCGGCCGCTCGGTACACGTGGTAGCCGAGGTGCTCCTTGGTGTAGCTGCAGTCCACCACCGCGTTGTTGAGGGTGAGCTTCTCGACCCCGTACAGCCGGCGCCCCGGAACGTGGTCGTTCAGGTCGATCTTGAAGCCGGCCTTCTCGTCGAGGGACCGGAACGAGCCGTACATGCCCTTGAGGCGCACGGCGACGTCGTCGAGCGGCTCGCCGTCGAAGGTGAGGCCACCCACGACGTAGGTGTCCGGGTCGTCGTAGAGATCCTGGACGGCGCCGGAATCCAGTGTGATCTCGACCGTATGGACCATGTACCGGTTGAACAGGTAGTCCGAGCTGTCCGTGAACCCTTCCAGGACCTCGACCTCGACGTCGGGGAGGTCGATCGGCGGGTCGCCCGACTCGGGCTCGGTCACCACACATCCAAGGATTGTCAATGCTTGCAACATCAGCATCGACGGTGATCCTTACAGTGGCGCGAAGACATGTATTGGAGTGTATCTTTACGTCTTGTCCGTGGGAGTCGAGTCATGTTTGGAGCAAGCATCCTGTTCGCGTTGGCCCTTGGTTGCGATGTCGCCGCCACGCTCGGTGAGATCGATCCCCCCGAGGAGGAGCTCCCGGATGACGAGCGAGACGTCGACGAAGACGGCTTCACGGCGGACGAAGACTGCGACGACGAGGACCCCGACGCGTTCCCCGGCGGCGACGAGGGCGACGAAGCGGACGGTGTCGACAACGACTGCAACGGCACCGCCGACGACCGGTCGGTCTGTGATGGCGACGTCGCGGACTACGACGACCTGGGCGACGCGGTCGACGACGCCCCGGACGGCTTCACCCTGCTGGTCTGCCCGGGCACCTACGAAGAGAACCTGGTCTTCGACCGGGACCTGACCATCCAGTCGACCGACGGCGCGGACGACACGATCATCGATGGCGGCGGCAACGGCGTCACGGTCGCGGCGACCTCGGACGACGTCGGCGTGCACGGCTTCACCATCACGGGCGGCGTCGGCGGCGGCGTCACCTGCGACGACGCGGACCTGACGATGTCGGGCAACGTCGTCGAGGGCAACTCCGCCGAGAACGGCGGTGGCTTCAGCGCGAGCAACTGCGACATCGACGTGACCGGCAGCGAGTTCAACGGGAACACGGCCGAAGGGCTGGGTGGCGGCGTCTACCTGTCCCGCACCGATGGCGTGTTCGACGGCAACGTCATCGACGGCAACGTCGCGCTCGAGGGCGGTGGCATCGGCGTCAGCAAGGGCGGCATCGCGATCACCAACTCCGAGATCACCGGCAACAACGCCACGACGAACGACGAGGACTACCGCGGCGCCGGTTCCGGCGGCGGTGGCGTCTGGATGGACGGCGACAACGAGCTGTCCGGCAACCTCATCGCCGAGAACGTCAGCCAGTACAACGGCGGCGGCATCATCCTCTTCCAGACGACCGGCGACATCTTCGACAACGAGATCCGCGGCAACATCTCGGTCGAGGACGGCGCGGGGCTCTACGCGAACTACAGCCGCAACCACGTCTACAACAACTACATCGTGGACAACGAGGCCTACGACGACGCCGGCGGCGGACGCTCGTACGTCGGCCAGATGAACTTCGAGGGCAACACCTTTGAGGGCAACTCGGCCGGGGACGACGGCGGCGGTCTGAAGATGTCGCACTCGAGCAACACCGTCAGGGACAACGTGTTCCTGAACAACTCGGCTGGCGACGCCGGCGGCGGACTCGAGCTCGACAACGAGACCGCGGATGTCTCCGGCTGCCGGTTCGAGGGCAACACCGCCACGCGCGGCGCGGGCCTCCACTCGTGGACGAACGAGGGACGCCTGACCATCTCGGACTCGACGTTCCTCGAGAACGTCGCCAGCGACTGCGGCGGCGGCATCTCGATGGACAACAACCCGTACACGGTGACCCTCGAGGGGCTGCACCTGACGGACAACGACGCCAACGACGGCGCAGCGCTGTGCATCGACCTGGTCTGGGACTACCCGGACGAGGACGAGACCTGGGAGCCCTACTACCACCACAGCTACGCGCTCCTGAAGAACAGCTTCATCAGCGACAACGACGCGACCGACGACGGCGGCATCGCCTACGTCAAGGGCGGCACGCTCACGATGGTGAACGTCAGCACGCACGACAACGACGGCCCCGGAGCCGGCGGCATCGCGGTGAAGGAGGACGGCGTCGCTGAGTTCACCAACGTCATCTTCAGCGCCGTCGACGGCGACATGCTCCTCACGGAAGACGATGGCGTCGCCGAGTTCTTCTACTGCAGCTTCTGGGACGCCGACGGGTTCGGCGACCAGGGCAGCCCGATCGGCTCGAACGGAAACGGCGAGTTCGATCCCGACTACGATGATCCTGACGGGCTCGACTTCCATCTCGGAAGCCAGAGCGAGTGCGTGGACGCTGGTGACCCGAGCATCTCGGACACCGACGGCTCACGCAGTGACATGGGCGCCTATGGCGGACCCGACGCGGAGTGAAGATGCTTTTCGTGATGCTCGCTTGCACGGGGCCTGCCGGCGACAAGGACACCAGCGACCCGCTCACCTGGGTCGTCCCCGACGACGTGGTGGTCGAGGAGATCCCCGGGCTCGGCGGCGACGTCGACCTGGACGCCATCTTCGACGACACCGATCTGGCGAAGTTCTCGATCGAGATCGGCGAGGACGGATGGCAGACGCTGAAGCGTGAGCGCAAGGGCGACGACCACGAGTGGGTCGAGGCGGCGTTCATCTACGACGGCCAGCGGTACGAGCCGGTCGGCGTGCGCCTCAAGGGCGAGAACAGCTTCCTGCCCGTGGACGAGAAGCCCTCGCTCAAGATCAAGTTCGACAAGTACGTCAACCTGAGCTTCGGCGATGTGAGCGAGCTGACGCTCAACAACATGTCCAACGACTACAGCATGATGCACGAGCGCGTCGCCTACCGGATGATGCGCGAGGCCGGCGTGCCCTCCGTTCGTTGTAGCCATGCGGAGCTCACGCTCAACGACGACGACTACGGCACCTATGCCGTGTTGGAGAACGTCGATCGCGACATGATGAAGCGGTGGGTCGACGACCCGGACAAGCAGGGCATCATGTTCGAGGTCTGGGACGTCGACTTCTACGACCAGTACATCAGCAGCTTCCAACTCGAGTTCGGCGAGGACGACCGGACCCACCTGCAGGGCGTCGCGGACGCTCTCGAAGGCAGCGGTCAGGGCTCGATCGACGACGCCAGCGTCTACCTGGACTACGACCAGTTCATCTGGTTCTACGCGGTCGAGACCATCATCGGTCAGTACGACAGCTACCCCTTCGCCAACCCCGGTGATGACGCCCACGTGTACGTCGATCCGGGTCAGGACCGGCTCGTCTGGCTCCCCCACGGGATGGACGAGACGTTCTACTCGCCGGACAGGGACCCGACCTCGGTCAACGGCATCATCGCGAAGCGCTGCCTGAACGTGAATGCGTGCAAGCAGAAGTACTACGACGCCGTCTGGGAGGCCCAGACCATCGCCGAGGAGATCGACCTCCACAGCTACGCTAGCGAGGTCCGCGATCAGATCACGCCGATGGTCGAGGACGACCCGAACAGGCCGTACTCGATGGACTACGTCGAGTACTACCAGGACGTCATGATCGACTTCATCGGGGACCGCGAGGCCGACCTGGTGCCGTTCATCGGCGAGCGCGACTAGTCCTTCCGATGGACGTCAGTCGCGCGCCTCGAGCGGCGTGCGGTTGATGGGCACCTCGGTGCGCTCGCTGACCGTGAAGAGCGATGTGCCGTCGACCGAGAAGCCGATGGACTCGGACTGCGGCTCGGTCGGCATGTTGATCTCGCAAGGGACGCCAGCGAACGCGCTGCCCACGCTGCCCTCGCCGCGCTCCCAGAGGTAGGCCTGCTGGCGGTAGGTCCGGACGATGATCTGGGAGCCGTCCGGTGAGATGGTCGCCGCGGTCGTCAGCGAGCCTGAGAGCGGCTCCGAGGAGAAGTCCAGCGTGGTGACGAGCTCGAGTTCGGTCTCGCTGGTGCTGTGGGGCGCCGCCTTGGTGTAGACGTTCGAGATGCCCGAGCTGTCCTTCGTCACGATGAAGAGATCGCCGGTGACCGGGTCCACGAACAGGCTCTCCGCGTCCTCGGCCACGCCTTCGGGGTAGGTCAGGGTGAGCGTGGCGGTGGGCGTCAGCTCGGTCTCGGTCCGCTCCTGGGTGGCGTCGACCGTGGGCTCGGCCACGACGTGGACCCAGATGGCGGTGTTGTCCCGGCCGTTGTCGCCGATGTCCCCGACGAACAGGCTGGGTACGCCGTCGACCTCGCCGCGGCCGATGTCCTCGAGGTCCCCGCGGGCGATGCTCAGGTCGACGACGCTGCGAATGGCGCCGTCGTAGCTCAGCGCGAAGAGCCGGGGGTCGTCCCCGGCGTCGTTGTGGACCCACAGGATGCCGTCGTTCAGGGGCGAGTCGACGACGCCGCTGATCTCGTTCAGCTCCTCGTCGTTGGTCTGACCCAGGATCTCGGTGTCACCGGTGCGGGGACAGTCCGGCGAGCGGACATAGACCTGGACGGTGTCATCAGCGGTGTGGCCGGCGCCGTCGTCGATGGTCAGCGTGGCGTCCCAGATCCCTTCGTCGCCGAAGACGTACAGGACATCGAGGCCCTCCTTCGTGCCGCCGTCGTCGAAGCTCCAGGAGCCGATCATCTCCTCGGTCGGACTGGTCGAGCCGGCGGCCTCGAAGGCGACCGTCAGCGGCGGGTAGCCGGCGAGCGGGGTGCCGTCGGCCGAGGCGATGGGGAAGGGCCCGGTGTCGACGGGAGGCGTGCTCTCCAGCGGGATGTCGGCCACGCTCTCGGTCGGGGAGTCCTCCTCGCCGGTCGTGATGATGTGGGTCGGGGTCTGGCAGGCGATGAGGAGCAGCACGCGGGTAGTATGCCCGCTGGATCGGGCGGCGTCAGGAGGGGGGAAGGACCTCGACCAGCTCGGGCCAGGCGGCGAGGGCCTCGCTCATGGGCACGCCCAGCATCCAGCCGTTCCACTGGTTGGCCGCGTCCCACGCCCAGTGGATGGCGATGACGTCGCCGTTCGCGTCGATGACGGGCGAGCCGCTCGAGCCCCAGTTGGTCTGGGCGTCGTACTCGACCGAGGGCACGCCGCGCGCGAGCAGCTCGGCGGTGAGAACGCGGCCGTAGCTGACCTGAACGGGCAGGCCGCCAGGGTGGCCGACGACCGCGACCGGTTCGTGCTTGACGGGGGCGGTGGTGCGGAGCGGCAACCAGCTGAGATCGTTCGCGTTCGTGTGGTAGAGCGCCAGGTCGAGGTCCGGGCGGGTGTGGGCCAGGCGCACCTTCACGGGGCGGCTCTCTTCCCCGTCCCAGCCCAGGGCGACCCAGCCGACCTCGCCGAACTGCTCGGCCACGTGGTGGTTCGTCAGGATCCATCCGCTCGGCGAGACCACGAACCCGGTGCCGCCTCCGAAGTCCGCGATGGCATCCGCGGCCTCTCCGAGCGGGGACTCCACCTCGGTCTTCGTGTAGAAGACGCGGTGCTCGTGGTCGAGGAAGGACGCGCCGAGCAGCAGGGGGAACAGGAAGAGCACCCGGACGTGGACACGCTCGCGCCCGGCCGGTTCCGTCCGGTGGGTCAGTCGCTCGCGGCGCGGCGCAGACCCGGCATCTGCTGCATCGCCTCGAGCGTCTTGGAGAGCTCCTTCATCGTGGCGTTCATCTGGGCGGTCGCCGCGGTGACGTCTTCGAGCGCGTCCTCGGTGGACGTCGAAGCGCTCGCGACCTTCGATGACGCCGCCGACAGATCCTGGCTGGCCTTCGAGAGGTCCGTGGCCATCGCCGACAGGTCAGTGGTGACGTCCTGTGCCGCCTGGAGCGTCGCCTCGGACTTGACCAGGGCGCTGTCGTCCTTGAGGAGTCGTCCGAGCGTGCCGTTCCCGTCCTCCAGGCCCTGGAGGATCGTCAGCAGCTGGGTCACGCCCTCGGCCGCGCCGTCCCCAAGCGACAGGTCCCGGCTGATGCGGTCTACCTCCTCCAGAACATGGGTGATGCGGGCGAGCGTGTCGGCCAGCTCGAGCCGCTGCAGCTCCAGCAGCAGGTCGAAGTTCGTGCCGCCGACCAGGGCGCCGCCGTCCGAAAGGGCCTCGCCCGAGCCGGCGCCGATCTCGACCGTCTTGCCGGCCAGGAGCTGGACCACGTCGCCGCGGCTGTCGCTGCGCACGTGTCGGGCGTACTCGACCTCGACCCCGAGCAGGAGCTCGATGGTGCGGTCGGCGGTGAGCCGGACCTCCTCGACCGTCCCGACGCGCAGCCCGGCGATGGTGACGTACATGCCCGGCTGGACGCCGAAGCCGTGCTCGAGCTCGAGCGTGTAGTGGTTGCGCGAGGCCAGCATCCCCGGCCGGTACGCGGACAGCGCGACGAGCATCGCGAGCGCGACCGCGACGATGAACAGGAAGCTGCCTTGCTTCTCAGACATGGGCCGCCTCAGACATCGAGCACCCGGAGCGGGAGCCCCGTGACCAGCTCGATGACCACGACCAGCGCGATGGCGCGGCGGATGCGAAGCGGGGTCACGGCGAACGCGAAGAGGCCGGCTCGCAGGCCCCCAGCACCAGCGTGCTCGGTCCGACGTCCAGGGAGATGCGGTGGAGGAAGATGTCGGGCGACATGTCGAGCGACTCGCGCACGCCGAGGCAGGCGGCGACGGTCGCCATCACCCCGAAGACGGCCCACAGTCCGACGGCCGCCACGGATGCGGCCAGACGCCGGGGGAGCGCGCCGTCGACCCCCGAGGCCGTGACCACGAGTGACAGCGCGACGAGAAGCGGCCCGAGCTCCTGGATGGTCGTGGTGGCCAGCTCGCGCCCATCGAGCCAGGCAGGCCGGGGAGGATGAGCGCCACCGTCCCGCCGAACGCCAGGCCGCCGAGCAGGACCCAGGGCAGGGCGGCGTAGCGCAGGACGTCGACGTGGCGAAGCATGGGCCGAGCCTACTCGGTTAGCCGGATTCCATGCTGCTTCTCGCTCTGGCCTGCACCAAGACCCCGACCACCGACTCCGGCGCCGTGACCTACGACCGGGTCTGGCCCGAGTGGACACTTCACCACTGGGTCTGGGAGGACGAGTCCACCCAGGAGAGCGCTCTCGCGCTGGTCGACGGGTACATCGAGCGCGACATCCCGGTGTCCGCCATCATCATCGATTCGCCCTGGGAGACCGGGTACAACACGTTCGAGTGGGACCCCGATCGGTTCCCCGACCCTCAGGGGATGATCGACGAACTGCACTCCAAGGACGTCAAGGTCGTCATGTGGATCGTGCCGGCGGTCAACACGGACACCGACATCTACGAGGAGCTGGCCGCCAACGGCTGGTTCATGCAGGCCGACGCGGACAGCGGCCCCAAGGTCGTCGACTGGTGGAAGGGACCGGGCAGTCTGCTCGACTTCTACAACCCCGATGCCATGGACTGGTGGCACAGCCAGATGGACAAGACCCTGGACATGGGCATCGACGGCTGGAAGTGCGACGGCGTCGACTACTACCAGGTGCTGGCGCCGTACTCGCCGGCTCTCGGGCGCGAGGTCGACCGCCTGGACTACAGCCACATGTACTACCAGGACATGCACGACTACACGCGGGCGAAGGTCGGCGACCACGCCGTCAACACCGTCCGCCCGGTGGACAACTACGGCTTCGATCTGGGTGGCGACCCGGTCGCGTTCGCGCCTCGGGACATCGTCTGGGCCGGCTGGGTCGGAGACCAGGACGCTTCGTTCGACGGCCTGAAGTGGGCCCTGAACAACATGTACCACTCCGCCGAGTACGGGTACGTCTCGCTCGGCTCGGACATCGGCGGCTACCGCGACACCGACGAGTTCCCCCAGGGACGCAGCAAGGAGTTGTTCGTGCGCTGGGCGCAGCAGGGTGCGTTCGCGCCCTTCATGGAGAACGGCGGCGGCGGGCTACACGGGCCCTGGGAGTGGGACGAGGACACCGTCGACATCTACCGGGACTTCGTCCTGCTGCACGAGGCGCTCGTCCCGTACCTCGACGAGCACGGCGCCATCGCGATGAACGAGGGCGGGAGCCTCATGACCTTCACGGACAAGCCGACCTACAGCTACTTGCTGGGCCCCGACGTCTTCGTCATGCCCATCCTCGAGGAGGGCGCGACCTCGGCCAGCCCCGAGCTGCCCGAGGGCACCTGGGTCTACCTGTTCGACGGCAGCGAGCACGGCGAGGGGACCACCACCGTCGACGTGCCGCTGGAGTACTTCCCGGTGTTCGTCCGGGCCGGGTCCGAGGCCCAGGCGACGCTCGAGGATGCGCTCTAGCGCAGGAACTAGCGCTGGCCGCGCTCGGCCTTCTCCTGACAGGGCACGCAGAACGGGACCTCGGGCCTGGCGGTCAGGCGTCGGACGCCCACGGGCTCACCGCACTGGCAGCACCAGCCGTACTCGTCGTCATCGACGCGCTCCAGGGCCGCCTCGACCTGCATGAGTCGGACCTTCTGGAGCTCCCGCTCGGCCTTCGCCATCGCCTGCTGCTGCATCGCGTCCATGCGCGACAGCCGGCCGATCGGCAGGTCGAGGTCCACCACCTCACCGCGAGAGCGGTCCGCGAGCATGCCCTTGAGATCGTCGTGCAGCCGGTTCAGCGAGGCGATGAGCGCGGTCTCTTCTTCGTCGGTGAGCTCGTCCACGAGGCCACTGTAGCGCCGGTTACCGTCTCCGGATGGACACTCCTCGACCGAAGAAGAAGGGCCACCGCGGTGGCGTGTCGCGACGCGAGATGCTGGCGGGTGCGCTCGCCCTGACGGCGGGGTGTCGCACGCCGAGCGGCGAGGACTCGGGCGTGCCGCTCGACACGGCCGACACGGGTCGGGAGAGCGACCGGCCGATGGACAGCGACCCGGCGGACACCGGGGACACCGGGGTCGAGCCGGAGCCGTTCGACCTGTCGCCGTACACCGAGGATCCGGGACTGTTCCCGACGGCCGTCATGGCGGGGATCGTGGAGCAGACCTCGATCCGGCTGGCCTGCACGGTCGCGGACCTGGGCGATGTCCGCGTTGTGGTCTGGGATGACACCCAGGTCCTGGTGCACGACGTCGACGCGACCCCTTCGGACACGGGCGCATTGCAGCTCGACGTCGAGGGGCTCGAGCCCGGCCGTTGGTACGGCTACGCCTTCCTGCGCGAGGACGAGCGGCTGCGCAGCATCGCCGGCCGCTTCCACACCGCGCCGGACGACGCCGCACTCGAGCCGTTGACGCTGGCGCTGTCGGCCTGCAACGGCTCGGGGAACGACCCGTGGCCCATCCTCTCGGTCATCGCTGAGGAGGACGTGCACCTGCTGCTGCACCTCGGAGACATGGTCTACAACGACGGCCGCACGACCGCCGAGGAGTTCCGCGAGAACTGGCGCTGGTACCTGTCCGGCGACGGATACCGCGAGGCCTACGCGCGCTCGGGCCTGCTCGCGACCTGGGACGACCACGAGGTGACGAACGACTGGGACCCGGACTCGGTCGACCCCGACACGGTCGCCAAGGCGCTCGAGACCTACTTCGAGCACATCCCGGTCTGGCGAGGTGAGGACGGGCAGATCTGGCGCTCGTACCGCTGGGGCCTCACGGCCGAGATCTTCGTCCTGGACTGCCGCAGTGAGCGCGTCCCGGGCTCGCGCCTGGGCGACGCCGCGCAGTACATCTCGACCGAGCAGATGGAGTGGCTGAAGGCCGCGCTCGCAGCGAGCCCTTGCGTGTTCAAGGTCGTGATGAACTCGGTGCCCATCACCGACATGCCGTCGCTCTGGGACGTGGCCGCCGCAGACCGGTGGGAGGGCTACGCCGCCCAGCGCGACGAGCTCCTGTTCGAGCTGTCCGCCCAGGGCATCGACGACGTCTACTTCGTGGCCGGCGACTTCCACGTCAACTTCGTCGCGCTCGTCGAGCCGAGGATGGGTGGAGCGGCCGGTCGGACCTGGGAGATCGCCTGCACGAGCGGCAACAACAACCCGCTCGGCGAGTGGCTCGTCGACACGGCTCCGGACCAGTTCACGTTCGGCACCCAGCACGAGCGAGCGGTGCTGCTGGATCTGGACCCCACGACGAAAGAGGTCACCGTCCGGTTCTTGAACCAGAACGGTGACCTCGACGAGGAACAGGTCCTCTCGCAGTAGGCGCCTAGGGCTGGCTCAGCAGGATCGAGTGACCGGTGCTGTCGCTCTCGCCCGTGGCGTTCTTGCCGTCCGTGCCGCTGGCGCCGACCGCCTCGTCCTGCTCGTTGAGCGTGCCGTCCGCGTCCGCGTCCGTGTAGGCCCACAGGTAGATGACGTTGTTCGCGGGCACCGACAGGCCGAACGGGACGCTCGAGTTGCCGGTGAGGTCGTCCCACTCGAACTCCGCGACGTCGTAGGCGTTCTCTTCGAGATCCTCGACGGTGGTGTCTTCGGCGGCCTTGTACTTGAGCGCCGCCACGTACATCTTCGTGCCGGGATCGAGGTCGTCGTCGAAGCTGGCGCCGCCCAGCATCGCGACCGTTCCGACCACGTTGACGTAGGGCACCACCTTGAAGGGGGCCTCGGCGTCCGTGAGCGGGATCTGGATGTCGCCTTCGATGTCCTCGGAGCCGATGGCCAACGGGTTGCCGTTGACGTCGACCTCGGAGATGTAGGCGCCCCAGACGTCGGTCGGGTCGAAGAGCCAGTTGTCGTCGACGTCCCAGGCCCCCATCAGCATGATGTCGCCGTAGTCGGCCGGGGCTGAGAACGAGTAGTCGATCTGCGCGCCGCTACCGTTGCTGGTCGGAAGGCCCGCGTAGTCGCCGCCCAGGGGGCCGTACCCGCTGGTCGTGTAGGCGAGCGCCGCGACCTCGCCGCCCGAGTAGGACGTCGTGACCAGGATGTCGCCGGACACCTCGATCCACTCGACCGTGCCGCCGCCGCCGCCGCTGCCCCAGCCCCAGCCATCGCCGCCTTCGCCGTCGCCGTCGCTCGGGACGATGCCCTGGGTCAGGATGTCGACGTCCGCGTCGCTCTTGTCGCCGCCCGGTTCGATCTGGATGGCCGAGGGGTGCTCGCCGCTGGGCTCGCCGATGTCGAGCACGCGATCCGCGTCGCGGTCGAGGACCGCCTGGACGTGGACCTCCATGCACTCGCTGGCGCTGATCTCGAACGAGTAGGGGTTGCCGTCGGTCGTCGGGTACCGGATGACCTCCTCGGCCAGGTACTCGACCTCGCCGTCCAGGCCCTCGGTGTACGCGGTGACCCAGATTCCGCCGAACGGGAAGTTCCCTTCGTAGGCGTCGTCGAAGGTGGTGGACTCGCGCTCGCCGTCGTCGCCCGCGATCCAGAGCGACACGCTGACGTCGCCGCTGATCGTGACGCTGAAGTCTCCGGTGTTCTCACACGGATTCACGTTACCGCCAGAGTCCGCGTCGTTCGTCCCCGAGTCGGTGCTGAGCCCGTTGCTGTCGATGTCTCCATCGTTGTGCTTGCCGTCGCAACCGAGAAGCGCGAGTAGAACGCTCGTGACCATGGTTCCCTCCGGTGAGTGTAGACCCTCACGCGCGCGTAGACTACCGTAGATTGGAGACTCAGCTCAGGCTTTTCGGGCGATGAAGCGCCGTGTCGTCATCCTGGGTGGTGGACCGTCGGCGCTCAGCGCGGCGTGGCAGCTCTCGTCGACCCCCGAGCTTCGCGAGCGGCTGCAGGTCGACGTCTCACGATGGGCCATCGTCTGGGCGGGAAGGCGGCCAGCGGGCGGGACGAGCACGGGCGCATCCTGGAGCACGGCCTCCACATCCTGTTCGGGTTCTACGAGAACTTCTTCCGGCTGGTCCGGCAGGCCTATGCGGAGGTGGACCGGCCAGCCGAGCACCCCATGGCCACCTGGCGTCACGCCTTTCATCCGGCGGGCCCCGGGGTGCTCTGCGACGGCGACGTGCCCGTGGTCTTCCAGTACCCGTCGAACTCGTCGACGCCGGGCGATGGCACACGCAGTGAGCCTCACGAGCTGGCCCAGGCCGCGCTGCTGGCCGCCCTCGAGGTCGCCGGTGGCTGGGACCGCCTGCATGACGCGGTCGCTCCCCAGGACGCGGAGAGCTGGCTTGCTCGCCCGTCCGAAGCGCCGGCCGCGTTCGAGCCGGCCCGGCGGGGGTTGATGAGGGCCGCGATGGCGCTCGGTCGCGGGCTGCGGCTCGAGTCGCCCCTCCGGGCACTGCGCGAGTCCACGTCGCTGAGGCGTCGGCTGCTCGATGGGGTCGCCGGGCTGCCCCCGGCGTGGCGGGCTCCTGCCCAGCTCATGGACCTGTGGGCGACCCTGGCCCTGGGCCTGCTCGCCGACGACATCCGCGATCTGTCCGACCTCGCTCGCCTCGACGCCGAGGACTGGGACGCCTGGCTGGACCGCCATGGAGCGCACCCTTCGGCTCGCCGCGGTCCCTGGGCCCGCTCGGTGTACGACGCCGCGTTCTCGTTCGGGGATGGGGACCCCGAGCGTCCGTCCGTCGGCGCCGGCTCGGCCATCCTGGGCCAGCTGCTGGGGAGCTTCACCTACAAGGGGTCGTGCTTCTACAAGATGCAGACGGGCATGGTGGACGCGGTCTTCGGCCCGCTGTACCTGGCGCTGCAGGACCGGGGGGGCCGGGTCCACTTCTTCCATCGCGTCCGCTCGCTCCACGTCGACGGGGACCGGATCGGCGCCGTCTCGCTCGAGCGACAGGTCGACTTCCCGGACTACCAGCCCCTCATCGACGTCGAGGGTCTGGAGTGCTGGCCCGAGGGACCAGCTGCCGCCCGAGGCCCGAGGCCGATGGCTCGAGAGCTGGTGGGACGAGGGCGTGACGCCGCTGCGCCTGGAGGCCGGGCGGGACTTCGACCACCTCGTCTACGGCATGCCGGTGGGCACCGTCGGGGAGCTCTGCGAGGAGCTCATCGCCGACTCGCCGCGATGGGAGCGGATGCATCGCGAGGTGCGCTCCATCACGACCATCGCGGTCCAGCTGTGGTCCGAGTCGACCCTCGGCGAGCTGGGCTGGACCCAGGGCGAGCCGCTCCTGTCCTGCTACCGGCCGCCGCTGCCGACCTGGGCGGACATGAGCCAGGTGCTCGCGAGCGAGACGTGGAAGCTGCCCAACCACGTGTCCTACTTCTGCGGCACGCAGGAAGGCCCGACGCATGCGCCCCGTCCGGCGGACGATCCAGACTTCCCCGCTCGCGAGAATGCCCGTTTCCGGGCCCAGGTGCCCTCGGCGCTGCGCGACGACTGGGGCGGGAGAGGGATTCGCCGTCCTGGGCCCGGTCGGACACGGCTGACGGGGCCCCGGGGATGGTCCATCATTGGGGGACGATGGACTCCAGCTCGGTCATGCTCCTGGTGCTGCGCGACGGCCAGCCGGTCAAGGCTGTGGCCGTGGGCGAGCGGGGGGTCCACATCGGGCGAGGTCGCGACGCCGATCTGTCGCTGGTCGACGAGCACGTGTCGTTCGACCACGCGCGGGTGTGGTTGGAGCGGGGCGAGGTCCTGGTGCGCGACCTCGGGAGCCGCAACGGCACGTTCGTGAACGACACGCGGATCTCGGAGCCGACGGCGCTGACGGACGACGACCTGCTCAAGCTGGGGCCGGACACCGAGCTGCGCCTTCGCATCCTCGGGGGCGTCCAGGCGCCGTCGACGCTCGTGCTGGTGGACCTGGACGCGGGCGTCCGGACGCCGCTGCACCGGGGCGACAACGAGGTCGGCGACCTGCTCATCCGCGTGGACGACCAGGGAGCCATCTTCCTGATGGGGGTCCCGACCCGCGAGCTGACGCTGGGCGAGGAGTTCGACGTCGCCGGCCACGGCTGGCTCATCCGGACCGCCGAGGATCGCGGCGGGCCCACGACCGAGGTCGAGGGCGCGGTGCCGACCGTCCGTCTCGAGGTGCGGCTCGACGGTCCCACCGGTCCCGAGGCGCGCTTCCTGGACCTGAGGCAGCCCGGACGCGAGCTCCGCATCAGCGCGGCGACGCAGGCCGAGGTCCTGTTCGTGCTCGCCAAGCAGCTCGAAGACGACCGGGCCAAGGGCGACGCCGAGCCGGGCTGGCTCAGCAACACCGAGCTGCGTCAGGCGGTCTGGGGTCGGCAGGCGGATCGACTGCATCGCAGCCGCCTGCCCGTGGTGCTCCATCGCATCCGCAAGGCGCTCGAAGGCGAGGGGTTCCCGGACGACTGCATCGGACGCCGTCGGGGTGGGAGCCGGCTGTTCGTCGCCGAGGTCGCGCTCGGCTGACGTCTCAGAGCGCGACGCGGACGCCCGCGTGTCCGCCGAAGCCCTCGTCGAGCGCCATGTTCATGTGCCCGTAGATCTTCACGGGGAAGATGTTGATCTGCGTTCCGACGAATGCACGGGGCAGGCCGAACTCCGGCAGCGCGGCGCTCTCGCCGTAGGTGACCCCCGCACTCCCGAGGCGCATGGACTGGCCCTGGACCTTGGTCGTGATGTCGCCGTCGAGCCCGATGGTGCTCGAGGCGCTGCCGTTCTGGTAGGCGTCGTAGGCCACGCCGCCGAACAGCGTCCAGAACGCGACGCGGATGTTCGTCGACAGCTCGACGGGCACGCTCCAGGTGGTGGACGTGATCGTGTACGTCCCGGTCGCATCCCAGGTGGTCCCGCTCGACTCGATGGGCAGACCCTTGGTCGCCGACAGGGTGTACGCGCTGTACTCGTAGCCGGCAGTCAGGTCGAGCCCACCCCACTCGGCCATGGCCTCGTTCCGGGACTTGATGATCTTGAACTGGATGTGTCCGCCGTAGTTCAGCAGGTCGCCCGCGAAGGGCTCGCCGTTCGTCTCGAGCACCATCCCGTTGCCGTAGACGAGGAAGCGGCGCGCGAAGCTGTCCTCCTCGGCGAACGCGCCGAGGTTCAGGCCGGCTATACCGCTCGCCTGGAACGCGAAGCCACCGGTGGGCAGGGTGTCCCCGCCCTTGCCGAAGCGCGCTCCGCTGGCGTTCACGGCGCTGCCGACCGACCCGCCGATGACGAACTTCTGCGGGTTGGTCGCGTAGTCCACGCCCATGCCCTTGCTGGACAACAGCGCGGCTCGGGCCATCTGCTCGAGGTAGGCGCTCTGGTCGCCCAGCCGCAGCTCGCTCTCGATCGTCGCTGCCAGCTCGTTCTCGAACTCGGTGGGGTCGATCCCGGCCGCGTCGGCCTTGTCCTGGTCGATGTCGACCGTGATGTCCTGGGCGAGCGTCACCTGGATCAGCGCGAGCAGCACGAGCACCTCCAGCGGGTAGGGTAGCCGCGTGCGTCGTGTGTTCGCCTTGCTGGTCGGTTTCGTCGCGGCTGCATTCGTCGGCGAGGGGCTGGTCCGCGTGGCCTGGGACGAGGCGGGCTGGCTGTACCTGATGACCCCGAGGCAGGTCTCCGACATCGACGTGCACCGTCTGTCCGAGGACGGGGAGCTGCTGTACGAGCTGACGCCCGGGGCCTCGGCGACGCTCGACGGTGCGTACGGCGACCGACGGGTGACCGTGAACTCGCTGGGGTTCCGCGGCCCCGAGCCCCGCGAGGAGCCCTTCCGCATCCTGGCCGTGGGCGGCTCGAACACGTATGGCGCGAGCGTCTCGGACGACGAGACCTGGCCGGCGCGGCTCGACCAGGCGCTGCCCGGCGTCGAGGTCCTGAACCTGGGCGTCTGCGGCTACATGACGCGCCAGAAGGTCGCGCTCGCCGAGCGTCTGATGCCCGAGCTCGAGCCCGATCTGGTCCTTGTCCAGATCTACAACGAGGGGCGCCGCTTCGTGCTCGAGGGCACGCTCGACGCCGCGTACGACCGGTGGCCCGAGCTGTACGCCGAGAACTTCGTCGGCGGGGAGCGGATGACCTCGGCGAGTGCGCTGGTGCGCTTCGGGCTCCTGGGCGCCAATCGGGTCGCGCTCGACGCGGCGGTCTGGGACCGGACCGAGCTGGCGGTCTCTCGGGACGCCGCGGCGATGGCGCGCCTCGTGGACGAGACCGATGTCCCCGTCCTGGTGGTGTTCCCCCCGGCCGGTGGCCCGGACACGGCGCTGCGGCAGGTGGACGTGCCCATCCTCGATCTGGCCGCGGTCGACAACCCGTTCGGGCCCGAGGGGAACGAGATCCACCCACCGGCGCCCGTGTACGTCTGGTACGCCGAGGTGCTCGCCTCGGAGCTCGAGGAGGCGGGACACCTTCGCCCTTGATGTGAGATCTGACGTGTGGTATTGACATGTCAATGCGCAATCTCCTCAAGACCGGTTTCCGTCGCATCGTTGGTGGTGCCCCGTCGTCCCCCACGCCCCAGCGGGCTCGGGGCACGAAGAACGCCACCGTGATCGCGGTCGCCGCCCAGAAGGGTGGCGTCGGCAAGACGACGACCAGCGTGAACGTCGCGGCGGCGCTGGCTCGCTTCCACGGTCAGCGCGTGTTGCTCGTCGACTTGGACCCCCAGGGCCACGTCAACACCGCGCTCTCCGAGCAGATCCGCGTAGGTGGCGGCGCGCTGTCGGACGTCCTGGTCGGCGACGAGGGGCTCGAGGTGCTCGACGTCGTCACGCCGACGCACGTCGAGAACCTGGACGTCACGCCCTTCGACGCACAGCTCGGGACCACCGAGAACCTGCTGTCGACCCGCATCGGCAAGGAGTTCGTGCTCCGCGATGCTCTCGAGGTCACGCGGACCTTCTACGACGTCATCGTCATCGACTGCCCGCCGAACCTGGGCAACCTGACGCTCAACGGCCTCGTCGCCGCCGACCAGGTGCTCATCCCGTGTGACCCGTCCCCGCTGGCGGTCTCGGGTGTGCACAGCCTGGTCGACGCCATCCGCGGCGTCGCGCGCCTGAACCCGAACATCGACGTGCTCGGCGTCCTCATGACCCGCGTCGACGGTCGGAACACCACGCTGAACTCGGCCATCACCGCCGAGCTCGCCACCGACTTCGGCGACGCGGTCCTGCCCGTGACGATCGGCATCAACAGCCAGATCGCGAAGGCCCAGCACGCCGGTGTCGACATCTTCGGGTACGCCGCCGCCAGCCGGGGCGCCCAGAACTACCGCGCCCTGGCCGAGCACATCGTGACGGCCCTGGCCCCCACTTCCTGACCTGCCTGTAGAGAGAACGAGGAACCCACCATGCTTCACATGCTCATGAGCCTGGCCTTCGCTGGCCGCACCGTCGACGTCGAGGTCCAGCTGCCCGAGGTCGCGACCGCCGGCAACGTCTACACGTCGTCCACCGAGATCTGGCGCCTGCGCAACGGCCGCGCGCTCGGCTCGTTCCAGTCCACGTCCGAGGACCTGAACTGCCGCGTCGAGGGCCGGTGGCTCGTCACCGAGATCAAGATGGAGGGCTCGGAGTTCCCGACCCAGTTCCCGCACGCCATGCGCTGCTGGAACAACGACATGACCGTGCAGGTCGACCTGGTGCAGGCCACGTCCTGGGCCGGCCGGACCCAGTACGCCAACGGCGTCGTCGTGATGCCGCGCACCCGCGGGACCATCCAGCGCGCCTCCGTCACCGTGCCGTACGACCACCTGGACAGCGGCCGCGTCGTCGCGGACGTCCGGGGTGTCTGGTGCGAGGTCGAGGACAGCACGGTCAACGTGCGGGTCGCTCCGACGGTCGTGAAGCCCGAGGCCACCTGCGAGCTGCCCACCGACGACGGCGGCACGATGCCGCTGAAGATCGAGCTTCCGCGGGACCTCTGATACGCTCGCGGGCGAGGTGAAATCGATGAACCGCTCCTGGATCGCCCCTCTCCTGGGCCTGATGATGGTCGTCCTCCCGGCCTGCGAACAGACGACCGAGAAGTCGGCGCTGTCGCAGCCGAAGTCCGAGATCGAGAAGATCTGTGGTCGCAGCTACACGGGCATCCAGGGTGCCCGCGACAAGATGATGCAGGCGCTGACCGCAGAGCAGCAGGCCCAGGTGCCCGCGCTCTTCCCCAAGGCCGACTTCATCGAGACCTGCAAGGGCTTGGACGAGGCGACGGCCAAGTGCCTCGATCCGAACTGGGCGAACGTCGCGGCCGACGAGTGCGGCCCGCTCATTGAGGCCCTGCCCGAGGAGACCAAGAAGGCCTTCCAGTCGCTCGGCGAAGAGAAGACCGACGAGGCCGCCGAAGGCGAGGAAGGCGCAGAGGCGACCCCGCCCGAGGGTGGCTCCGCCGGAGACAAGGTGCAGGAGGCCCTGGGCGGCGGGTGAGCCCGGCGCTCCTCGCGGTGCTCGCCACGCTCGGGGGCGAGGCCCAAGCCCAGGAACCGACCAGCCTGCAGCCCACGCTGCTGCAGCTGGAGAGTCTGCTCGTCGAGCTCGAGCGCCAGCAGATCCAGCTCACCGAGCTGGCGATCGGGCCCCTGCGTCAGGACACGGTCGGCGCGTCGTTCCCCATTCCGCTCGCCGCGGGTGAGGACCTGCGAATCATCGGCCTGGGCGACCCCGAGCGGATGCTCGACATGAACCTGTACGTGCTGGACTGGCACGGCGAGGTCGTCGCCGCGGACGTCGAGACCGACAACATGCCCATGGTCGAGTTCGTGGCTCCGGCCGACGGCATCTACGACATCCGCCTCATCCTGGTCGAGCCCCAGGAGGGGCACGACTTCGGGTTCTACACGGTCGCCGTCGGCTACCCGCTGTCCATCCCGCCGGTCTCCTCGGGCGAGTCGTTCGCCGACACCATCGCGGCGACGCTGGCGATGGAGGACCAGGGCATCCAGCCCGTCACGGTGCAGTGGCGAACGATCTCCGAGGGCAGCACCGCGTTCGTCCAGCACCACGTCGGGGACTGGGACGTCTGCACGGTCTTCGCCGGTGGCACACCGAGTCGGACACGGCGGCTCGACCTCTACGTCGGCGACCCGTTCGACCAGCCGCGCGCCCACTCGCGGAAGGACCGGCAGCGCGCGTTCGCGATGTTCGAGCCGGTGCCATCGGGCGAGTGGATGTTCGGGCTCCACGCGCGGAGTCTGCAGCGCGGGTACGAGGACACCCACGGCGTCCTCGCGGTCGGCTGCCGCTGAGGGGACCCCGGTCTACTCGACCTTGAGGACCTCGGTCTCGAAGTCCACCGTCCGGGGGATGAGCAGCGCGCGGACCTTGGCCTCGCCCACGATGCGGACCTCGAGCTTTCCGGTCGACGCGGCGCGGATGAGGGCGTTGCCGCCGCCGGTGAGCTCACCGGGGAGCTGGACCTGGACGGCCTCGCCCTTCTTCAGCCGAACGGTCTCGGGGAGGGCGCCGGCGCCGCCGATGACCTCGCCGTTGAACACGATGTCGTAGTCCACGTCCTTCAGGACCATGGGGGGCCCGGAGACGCGCGTGAGCTCGACGACCGCTGTGAACTTCGCGCCGGAGAGACCCACGCTGACATTGGTGACGTCGATGAGCTCGGCGTCGATCTGGGGGGCGGCGGCGGCGACACCGACAAGGGCGAGGGCGATCATGGGGCTCCGAGGTGGGGGAGGAGGAGGAACGCGGCGGCGAGCGCGGCCACGACGGCGAGTGCAATGACAAGCCAGGTGGTCTTCCGGTTCTGATCAACCGCGGGCGGGTCCAGATGTTCCCGGACCTCGTCGAACGTGAGCTCACGGGTCGGGTCTTCCGAGATGTCGTCGTTCAGCCGCAGGACGACGGCCGTGGCGTTGTCGTCCCCGGCTCGGCGCTCGAGCACGAGTTGGATGCGGCGGCAGGCTTCCTTCGGCTCGTGCAGCGAGAGGATGTCGAACAGCTCGTTGTCGTCGAGCACGCCGTGGACGCCGTCCGAGCAGACGAGCAGGACGTCGCCCGGGGACAACGGGCGAGGCAGCGTGTTCGCGACCCGGAGCTCCCCGCCCATTCCGATCGCGCGGACCAGCAGGTTGGAGCCGGGCTTGTCGACGTGATCCTCGGTGAGCCAGTGGAAGCCGCTCTCGTCGAGCACCGCCAGGCGGCTGTTGCCGACCCAGGCCCCGCGGAGTGTGTTGCCGCTGAGCAGGCCGACGACGCAGGTCGTCGACATCCCGGGCTTGTCGGCGTGGGCCGCCTTCGCGAGCACATAGGCGTGGCCGGCCGCGACCGCCTCGGTCAGCAGGCTGCCCGCCGGCGAACGCGCCGTCCGGATGTGCTTCTCGAGCGCCTTCGCGCACGCCTGGCTGGCCAGCGCCCCGCCCTCGAGGCCGCCGACCCCGTCGCACACCGCGAGCAGGATCCCAGCGGGCGTCTCGGTGAGGACGAACGCGTCCTGCTGTGTCTCCCGCGGGCCGATCTCGCTCAGCGCCGCGGCCTTGAACGCCGCCTGACTCACCAGCTCTCCAGCGCATCCGGCGCGTCGGTGGAGTATCACGCTCTCGCGTGCGACGAGTCCTGCCTTGGCTGTGGATTGTGCTGGCCCCCCTGGTGCTGTTCCCCGGCGTGCTCGTCGGGCGGCACATCTCGGCGGACGACCACCTGAGCGTTCACCACGTGACGCAGGACGCCGCGGGCGGCCATGTGCGGCACCCGGCGCTGTCGGACCCAGCGCTCCAGTTCGCGGCGCTCCAGGCTCGTGTGGTGCACGAGCTGCGCTCCGGGGCCGCGCCGCTGTGGAACCCCGATCTCTACGCGGGCACGCCACTGCTCGCCGACGGCCAGTCCGCGGTCGGCTCGCCGGTCACCTGGCTCAAGGTGTTCCTGCCGCGCGGCCCGGCGGGCACGCTCGGGGCCTTGCTCGTGCTGCTGGCGTCGGGCTCGGGCGCGGTCGCCCTGGCTCGCCGGCTTCGGCTCTCGGATCCCGCGGCGGCTGTCGTCGGGGTGGCGGTCGTGACGACGCCGTACCTGTCGGTCTGGTTGCTGCACCCGCACGCGTGGACGCTGGCGTGGCTGCCGTGGCTGTTGTGGTCGATCGAGGATCGGCGCGGACCATGGGTGGCGGCGTTCACCGCGCTGGTCGTAGCCGGCGGGCACCCCGAGACAGCCGTGCACGCGCTTGCGCTTGCGCTCATCTGGTGGGCGGCTCGCGTCCGGAACGGCCGCGGCGTGCTGGGGGCGCTGGCTGGGCTCGCGCTGGCGGCGCCCTTCTGGCTGCCGTTCGCGTTCGTGGCGTTGGACTCGGCCACGGCCTCGGCGCACGGTGGGAACCGCCTGCTCGTCGGCCAGCTGTCGGATCTCGTCTGGCCGTCGTGGTCGGGCCACCCAGCGGTCGAGGGCTACACCGGGCCCGGCATCTGGGCCGACGGGGTCCTGCACCCCGGGGTCGCGTGCCTCGTCCTGGCCCTGGCTTCCCTGCGCCAGCGCTGGGGACAGGTGCTCGTCGGAGCCTGGGTGGTCCTGGTCGGTCTGGCGCTCCTCGGGACGCCCCTGGTGAACTCCGCTCGGCTGGGCGGCATCGCCGCGCTCGCCCTGGCACTCGCGGCCGGGTTCGCGCTTCCTCGCGCATGGGCTCGCTCGACGTGGGCCTGGCTCGCACCGGCGCTCGTGCTGGCGAGTGGAGTCGGGGCGCGCTGGTACGATCAGGGCACGCTCGAGACGCTGCCCGAGCCGGCGGCGTGGTCGATCGAGCTGGCCGAACGGGCAGGGGAGGGGCGCGTCACCGGGCTGTCCTGGGCGCTCCAGCCGAACACGGGGGCCCTGGCCGGCCTGCGCGACGTGCGGGGCTACGACCTGCCGGTGTCGCACGACACAGAAGCGTTCATGCGCGCGCTCGACCGGCGCCTGGTCCGCCCCTGGTTCCCTATCGAGTCCGTCAGCGTGGACAACCGAGCGCTGCTCGAGTTCGCCGCCGTCCGGTACGTCGTCGCCCCGGAGCCGCAGTTCGGGCTCGGACCGGTCCAGCTCGACTTTCCGGCACCGCTCGAGGTGTACGTCTTGGACGAGGCCGCCCCTCGGGCCTGGCTGGCGACGGGTGCGCGCCCGGCGGACGCCCCTCATCGGGCCGCCGACTTCACGCGTGCGGGCTACGCCACGCGGGGGGCGCCGGCGGTCGAGGGCCTGGCGGCCGAGCGATGGCCCGAGGAGGGCGACGTGCTCGCCGTCCAGCTGAGCGACGTGAGCAACCGCGAGGTCGTCCTCGAGCTCCCCGAGCGGCAGGAGCGCGCCATCGCCGTGCTGGCCGATCGGCACGCTCCCGGCTGGCTCGTCGAGGTCGATGGTGTGGAGGCCGAGCTGCTGCGCGTCGGCGGCTTCTTCCGCGGCGTCGTGGTCGAGCCCGAAGCGCGTCAGGTCCGCTTCACCTACCGACCCGCGGGCTGGCGAGCCGGCCTCGGGCTGGGACTGCTGGGAGCGCTCGGGATCGCCGGTCTCATCTGGAGGGGCCGTGGTCTCTGAGCCCTTCGCTCGGCTCGGCGCCTTGCTCGCCAGCACCCGGCACCGCTGGGGACCGAACCCGTTCCTGGACGAGCCGCTGCCCTGGCGCGACGAGGCGCCCGAGCTCGCGGCGGCCCTGGACGCGCTCCCCATCGAGGCCATCGAGGCGCTCGAGCTGCAGCCCGGCGCGCTCCCCGACCCCTTCGGTGCGTGGCTCGCCGAGGCCGCGTGGGAGGTGCCGATGCTGCCGCGGGTGCGCTTGCCCGAGGCGCGCTGGAGCCGCGGGGTCAAGGGCCGGAAGATCGGCATGATCGAGGCGTTCGGTGCCGTCGTGAACGAGCAGTTGTCGTCCGAGCTGGTCGACTGGTGCAGCGGACAAGGCCACCTGGCCCGGGCGCTCTGTCTCTGGGGCGAGCGGACGGCGACTTGCGTCGAGGTGCAGCCCGAGATGTGCGAGCGCGGCGCTCGTCGGCTGGGGGGGCACAACCTGCGCTTCGTCTGCGCCGACGTGCTCGAGGCCGACCTCCGCGCGGAGCTCATCGCCGGGCGGAGCGCGGTGGCCCTGCACGCGTGCGGCGATCTCACCATTCGGCTGCTCGAGCAGTCCGCGGAGCTGGACGGCCTGGCCTTCGCGCCGTGCTGCTACCACGCGACCGAGCGGGCCTCGCCAGCGATCTCGGCCGCCGCCGTCGACCTCGCGTGGGAGGACCAGCACATCCGCCTGGCGCTCACCGGTGAGTACGTCGCCACCTCGTACGTGAAGCGGAGCCGTCGGAAGGAGCAGGCTTGGCGCTGCGCGTTCGACCGGCTGATGCGCGCGCAGTCGGGGCGGGACGTCTACCACCCGACGAAGTCCTGCCCGCGGTCTTGGCTGAGCCAGCCGTTCGAAGGGTGGGCGCGCCAGATGGCGGAGTTCTCCGGCTACGACCTCGCGCCGTTCGACGCCGACAACGCCGAGGCCGCCGGGTGGGAGAGGGCGCGCCTGGTGCGGGCCCGCGGCCTGGTGCGCTCGATCTACCGGCCGCTCCTGGAGCTCTTCCTGGCCATGGATCGCGCCATGTGGCTCGAGGAGCGTGGCCGCGTGGTCCAGCTGGGCCGCTTCTGCCCGCCCGAGGTCACTCCGCGGAACCTGGTGATTGTGGCTCGGTGATGGAGAAGTGCTCCTCGTGGCCCACCTCGACGCGCATGTCATGGGCCTCGGCGAGACGCCTGAGCGCGTGTAGGCTCGCCCGGTTCAGCTCCGAGTCCTCGGTGTAGCCACCTGGCTCGACGCCGTTGTCCCAGCCCCACCAGGTGTGCGAGCTGTCGCCGACCAGCAGCGTCGGCGAGCCGTTGTTGACGACGAAGCTGAGCGAGCCGGGGGTGTGGCCAGGGGTGTACAGGACCCAGACCGAGCCGTCGCCGTGCAGGTCCCAGGTCTTGAACTCGCCGATCTCGACGGCGTCCTCGAGCCGGAGCTCGCGCACGTCGTGGCCCTTCAAGAGCCGCTTGTAGCCTTTGCGTAGCAGCGCGTTCTCTGCGCCCTTCTGGCCCCACTCGCCGGGGCCGCCGACGATGGGGGTGCCCTTCTTCACGTCGCCCATGCCCATGACGTGGTCGACGTGCTTGTGGGTGAGCAAGACGCCGTTCAGCGGAGCCTCGCCGAGGATCTCGTCGAGCGGCGTGAGGATCTCGGTGTTCGACAGCACGCTCCCGAGCAGGCCCTGGATGTTCGCCAGGTCGCCGTCTTCGTCCACGGCGACGCCCGTGTCCACGATCCAGCGCCCCTTGCGGGGGTGATCGATGACATGGACCGTCAGGGCGATGGGGAAGTCGCGGTTCTTCAGCCCGGCGGCCACGGCGTCCGGGTGGTCCAGGTTGATCAGGCCCTTCGACTGCGCGACCCACCGGCCGCTCACGACCGAGTCCAGGGTCACCGACTCGACGGGGTGGGCGAAGACGTCGTCCCACGTCATCGGGACGGCCGGCTCGAGCATGAGGCCTGAGAGTGGCGGGTGCCAGACGGTGCAGGCGGACAGCAGGAGGAGCATCGTCTACTCGGGATCGGGCGGGGCCATGTAGCCCAGGGCGGTGGCTTGCTCGACATGCGTCGCTCCCGTGGCGGCGACCGGCGGTGGCCAGTCAGCCAGGTGCGGTGCCAGCGCGGCGTCCCCCTTCGGCTTCCGTCCCGGGCGGTCGAGCCAGGTCGACTCCGGGCCGTAGACGATGCGGTCCTTGCCGAGCACGCCGTCTGGGGCGCAGCCAATCGCGCACTCGGGGTCGCACAGGCCGGACTCGCCGACCCAGACCTCGCGCTCGACGGTGAGCAGGTCGTCGCGGGGGTCTTCCAGACCGGCGCGGTGCAACAGCGTGGGCATCACGTCGTCCAGCCCGACCCGCCGGTCGTTGGTGCCGGCCTCGATCCCCGGGCCGACGAGGATCATGGGCACGCGCAGGACGTGCTCGCTGGAGCTGCGCTCGTGCTGGACGCCGCAGCGCTCCTCGTCCAGGACTTCGCCATGGTCCGAGGTGATGACGATGGTGCTGCCGCGTGCCATCGCGTCGTCGATGAGCGGCTTCAGCAGCCGGTCGGCCTGGGCGATCTCGGCGGCGTAGCGCGTCCGGTCGTCGCCGGCGGTCCCGTCGAGGGGGGTGTACGGGCCGTGGGGGTCGTAGGCGTGGACCCAGAGGAACCAGTCGCCCTCTCGGCCCTCGAGCCATCTCGTCGCGCCGTCGACCGCGATCGACGTGGCCCGCTCGCCGGACTCGGGGCCGTCGAAGACCTGGAAGCCCTGGTCCATCCCGCCGTCGGGGCCAGCGGGCCAGGCGCTCACGAAGGCGGCTGTGGCGTACCCGGCGTCGGCGAACCGCTCGGCGACGGTGACCTCGGCGGCGGGCAAGGCATACCCGTGGTGGTTGTTCGCCCGCAGCCCGTGCTGGGGTGGGGTTCGGCCGGTCAGGAGTGTCGCGTGCGCAGGAGTCGTCAGACCGATGGGCGTCCACGCGTCGGTGAACGTCCGGCCGGGAAGCTGGGCGATGTGCGTCGCATGACCCATGTGGTCCGCGCGCCAGGTGTCGATGGTGACCAGCAGGACGCCGGGCGGCCCGGGGTCCCTCGTACAGCCCATCAAGCCCAACGATGCGAGAAACAAACCGACCACGGTGGGCATCGTACTGTGACGGCGGAGGCCCGATGACCCGTGACATCCTGAAGCTGAGCTTCGAGTTCAGCCCCAAGATGGGGGTGCGCGAGCTTCCACAGGTCGACGCCGACTACCAGTCCAACGTCGGCGGGCTCTACATCGTCGGGGATCTGGCGGACGCGCCCATCATCAAGGTGGCGCTGAACCAGGGCTACGAGGTCGCCTGCGCGATCTGGAAGGATCTGGGGGCCAGCACGTCGGACGAGGACCTGCTGGACGTGGTCATCATCGGCGCCGGACCGGCGGGGATCGGGGCGTCGCTGGCGCTGCACGAGACCGACGCTCGCTACGTCGTCCTCGAGAAGAGCGAGCCGTTCGCGACCATCCAGAACTTCCCCCGGAACAAGCTCATCTTCTCGGAGCCGAGGCACATCGAGAGCAAGGGCGACTTCTGGTTCGAGGACGCCCGCACCGACGAGCTGATCGAGCGCTGGGGCCAGGCGCTCGACGACCGGTCCCTGTACATCCAGCAGCCCGTCGAGGTCACCGACGTCCAGAAGGCCGCGCATGGGTTCGACGTCACGACCTCGACCGGTGTGGTGCGGACCCGACGGGTCATGCTCGCGACCGGCCGGCGGGGAACCGTGAACCGCATCTCGGTCGACGGCGAGCAGCTGGAGAAGGTCCGCTACACGCTGAAGGACCCGGACGACCACGCCGGGCGGAGGGTCCTCGTCGTCGGGGGAGGGGACTCCGCGGTCGAGGCCGCGTGCGACTGCGCGGATGCCGGCGCCCAGGTCACCATCGCCTACCGCAAGGCCGAGTTCACCCGCCCCAAGGCGAAGAACAAGGAGCGGCTGGACAGGTACATCGCCGACGGTCGCGTGGCCGCCGAGATGAGCGCCTCGCCGCTGGAGATCACAGCGGAGACCGTGCGCTTGAAGGTCTCGGGCGAGGAGAAGACGCTCGAGAACGACGACGTGCTCGTCTTCGCGGGGACGCGGCTGCCGTACGCGTTCCTGGAGAAGCTCGGCATCCGGATGCAGGGCCACATGGACGCCCTACGCATGCTGTGGATCAGCTCGTTCGCGCTGTTGACCTACCTGTTCTACATCCTCAAGCACAAGAAGGACTTCTTCCCGTTCGGCGAAGGCGACGTGCTGGGGTTCGTGCCCGGGCTGTTCCAGCTGGACCTGGGATTCCGCACGGTCGAGTTCAGCTTCTTCGGGACCTGCCTGTACTCACTGCTCATCCTGGTCTTCGGGATCCGCGCGTACCGGCGCTACCCGGCCAAGGTCCAGAAGCAGCGGTACCTGTCGCTCATCGGCTTCCAGTGGGTGTTCCTGTTCGGCATCCCGGAGCTCCTGGCCCCGCTCGTCATCGAGCGGCCCTGGAAGGTCTACGCCATGACCGTGCCGTGGCCGCTGTCGATCTGGTCGCTCGTCGATGCGCCCGCCTGGGCGAATGGCGACACCGGAGCGGCGGTCGGCTGGCTGGCGGCCGGCGCCATCGTCACGTTCGTCGCCATTCCCGTGTTCGTCCGGTACCAGGGCGAGCGGTTCTGCAGCTACCTGTGCGGCTGTGGTGGGCTGGCAGAGACCCTCGGCGACTTCTGGCGCCACCTGGCTCCTCGCGGCCAGACCGCCGTGAAGCTCGAACAGATGGGCCGCTGGATCCTGCTGGCCGCCGTGCCCGTCACGCTTCTGATCTTGAACGACGCCTGGCAGTTCTGGAACGCGGGGGCGCTCTACAACACCAAGGCCTTCGCCGAGCACTGGTACGGCCTGATGGTCGACTTCTGGCTCGCCAGCGTGGTCGGCGTCGCGCTGTACCCGTATCTGGGCAACCGGATGTGGTGTCGGTTCTTCTGTCCGCTGCGGGCGTACATGGAGGAGCTCGCCCGCCGGATCTCGAAGATCACCATCAAGAGCAACGACAAGTGCATCGGCTGCGGGGAGTGCACGCGGTTCTGCCAGATGGGCATCGACGTGCAGTCCTACGCCCAGCGGCAGGACGACATGGACAACAGCGACTCCGCCTGCATCCAGTGCGGGATCTGCATCCAGGTGTGTCCGATGGACGTGCTGTCGATCGGCGAGCGGAACGAGGTCACGCTCGCCTTCTGATCACCGCGCGACGTCGAAGCTGCCGGTGTAGTCCGCCGCCTGGCCCAGGACTTCGGTGACGCCCGAGAAGCTCGCCGAGAACCGCGGCTCGTCGGTGACCGTGCCGTCGTAGTCGTCGAGGACGGCGTCGCCGACCTGGAGCGCGCCGAAGATTCCAGTCTCGTCCTCGCTCAGGTCGCCGTCGATGATCACGGTGTCCGAGGTGCCCAGGAGCGCCCAGGTGCACGAGAACGAGCCGGTCATCGGGGGCTCGGCGAACTCGTCGAAGATGACGGTCATGCTGCCCGAGCAGGTGTCGGAGAAGCCGGACAGGGACGCGGTGTACTCGAAGCTGCCGGTGTACTCGCCGTTCCAGCCGAGGTCGCACTCGTTCTCGGGCGTGAGCCACTCGTCGGTGTCGTCGCAGTCGGTGTCGTCCTCGACCCAGTCGCTGCCGCCATGGCAGAACGAGTCGCTGACCGCGGCGTCGCCGTAGCCGTCGCCGTCGCTGTCGTAGTACCAGGTGGTCATGTCGGCGGTGTCGACGCTCTCGTCCTCGTCGTCGGCGAGGCCGTCGCAGTCCTCGTCGGTCTGCCACTCGTCGCAGACCTCGGCCGCGCCGGGGTTGATCTCGGCGTCGTTGTCGTCGCAGTCGCCGCTCTGCTCGACCCGGCCCTCGACCGTGCCGCAGCTGCGGACGGCGTTGCCGGTGTTGCCGTAGCCGTCGCCGTCGACGTCGGCGTAGAGCGACGTGGCGTCCACGGCGTCCTCGTCCGTCTCGCCGTCGCAGTCGTTGTCGACGCCGTCGCAGGACTCGACCTGGCCCGGGTTCACGTCGCCGTTGAAGTCGTCGCAGTCGCCGTCATCGGGCGTGTAGCCGTCGCCATCCTGGTCGTCGGGGCTCGTCACCGGACCGGTGTCGCCGAGATCGGTGGCGGTGATGTTGTCGCCGGTACAGGCCAACGTGATCAGTGCGATCAGCATGGGGGTCTCCTCGTTGCGACCGCCAATGTGGCCCGTTCAACCGCGATCGTCGAGTGCGTCTCCGATCCAGACACCGATCTGCTCGGCGATCAGCACGTGGCCGGCCTCGTTCACGTGCACCCCATCGGTCGAGGCGCGGCGGATGGGAGAGGTGTCCTCGGGCAGCTCGATGTCGACGACGCCGAGGGCCTTGCGCAGGGCCGCGTCCTCGGGGCCCGCGACGTGACCCCCGTCCGGAGCCCGGTCTCGCCCGAGCGGGGGAAGCCGCACCAGCAGCAGGTCGCCGGCGTCGGCGAACTCGCCGAGCGCGTCCTCGGTCCGGATGGCCGCGTCCGTCACCTGGACGGGGAGCTCGTGCGTCTCGCCGGTCGAGAGCGCCAGGCGCCAGTGTGCGAACCGGAAGGCCTCGCTCACCTCGTAGAGGTGCGGCTGCCACATCGGCGTCCAGATCAAGGTGTGCTCGGGCGGGCTGACCAGGGCGAGCATTCCGTGGTCGGTCGGGACCGCCACGCGGGGGGACAGCGGCGAGAAGTCGTTGTCGCACAGCAGCACGACCGTCAGGTCCGGCTCCAGCACCGGCGCGACCTTGGCGTGGATCACGGCGTAGTCGCCGGGATGGAATCCCTCGGCGGCCACCCCGCAAGCCTGGACGTCCTCGGGCCACTCGACGAACTCCGGCCAGGACCGACCGGCGGCCTGGTCGGGGGTCGGGATGTCGCTCTGGACGGTCGTGCTGTCGCCGTAGATCAGCACCGTCCGCCCGGGGTGGTCCTCGACGCACGTCCCGTACGCCGTCTCGAGCGTGGACCCGTCCCACTCGAGCCCGGCGGGCAGGTAGGGGACGTCCAGGGCGCCGCCGTCCTGCCAGGGGCCGCGCTGCTGCACGCGCTCGGTCGCCACCGCGATGGCGTTGTACTGCTTGCGGTCCAGGTCCATGACCCGCGCGACCACCTCGACGGCGACCGCACCGAGGACGAGCGTGCCGCCGATGGAGAGCGCGAGCTTGCCCTTCACGGGCCGGGCTCGCGGCCATGGGGAGAAGGGAGCACGAAGCGAGTGTACAGTGGCCTCGGAGGTGCCGTGCTTCAGCTGCTGACCCCGCTCGCCCTGGCTGGCCCCACGCCGCCGGAGCACCTTGCGGTCCTGTCCAACCGCCTCGTCGAGCGCGCGTCGTCTCCGTCCGCTGAGACCGTTGTCGTCGTCGTCGAGGTCGCACCTTGGTCCTCGATGCTCGACGTGTCGAATGAGGCCCTGTGGTTGCGGCCCGACATCGTCGTCGAGGAGCGCGCTCGTGGTTTGGTCCAGCTGCGTGTGCCGGTCGATGCGCTCGAGGAGCTCGCATCGCTTCCCGGCGCGGAGCGGATCCGGGAGCCGATCCGGGCGACGAGCAAGGAGGTCGTCACCGAGGGACGCGACGAGATCTTCCAGACGGACTGGCACGATCAGGGCGTCACCGGGAACGGCGTGACGGTCGCGGTGCTGGACGTGGAGTTCGGCCAGATCGACAACCAGGTCGGGAACGAGCTCCCGGCCAGCGTCGGCATGACCCCCGAGGTCCTGGCCGGCGTCGGCGTGCACGGGACCGCGGTCGCCGAGATCGTGCACGACATCGCGCCCGACGCCGATCTGCACCTGTACCAGTTCGGGACCGAGGTCGAGTTCTACGCGCGCATCGACGACCTGGTGGCCGACGGCTCGGACGTGGTCAATGCCTCGATCGGCTTCGACAACGTCTGGCACGCCGACGGCACCTCGCCGTTCACGCAGGCGGTCGACGAGGTGGTCGACGGCGGCGTCGTCTGGGTCGCCGCGGCTGGGAACGAGGTCGGCAAGTACCACATCGGCGAGCTGGCCGAGGACCCCGAGTACGACGGGTTCCTGACCGTCTCCGGCATGGGCCTGGTCCCGCTGGACAACAGCTACAACTACGTCGAGGTCTCTCTCCGGTGGTCCGACGCCATGGACGCCTCGGGGAACGACCTCGACCTGTACCTGTACGACGAGAACGGCGACGTCTGCGGGTACAGCGAGGAGGTCCAGGACGGCGACGACCGGCCGTACGAGGTCGCGGCCTGCGAGGTCGGTGGCTCGGTCGTGTACGCCGCCATCGCTGGACCGGCCCAGGCCAGCGGGCTCACCGCGTATCTGTACGCGCCCTACTGGTTCGGGTCGGGCGTCGAGGAGAGCACGGCGTCCACGCTCACGCTCCCGGCGGACGCGGAAGGCGCCATCAGCGTCGGTGCCTACGACATCGGGACCGAGGAGGTCAGCTGGTTCTCGAGCCAGGGCCCCACGGACGATGGCCGCCTGAAGCCCGATGTGGTCGGCCCGAGCGGCGTCATCACCGCCGCCTATGGCACGCCCTTCGACGGCACGTCCGCCGCCGCCCCCCACGTCGCGGGGGTCGCCGCGCTCATCCTGGACCAGCGGTACATGTCGCCCGACGATGTGAAGTCCTTCATCGAGGGGCAGGCGCTCGACCTCGGTGAGGCCGGAGCAGACAACACCTACGGCTACGGCGCGGTGAAGACCAAGGCGCTGCCCGAGCCCCTCTGCGGCTGTGGGGTGGCCGGCCCGGTCAGCGGAGGCGCCTGGCTGCTGGCGCTGGTGCTCGCGTGGCGCCGACGCTCCTGATCCTGGCGTGCACCCCGGCCGCCGAAGGCTGGGTCTTGCGCGCCAATGGGGTGGTGCTCGACCTGGACGGTCTCCCCGTCTCGGGCGCGTCGGTCGAGCTGTCACGAGATGGCGGGCCGCTCGGCTCGGCGGTCTCGGACGAGGATGGCCGGTGGCGTGTCCCGGTGATGGTCACCGCGGACGAGCAGGTCCCTGTCCGCATCGACGCCGAACTGGACGGGCGCGTGGGCTCGACGTGGAGCACGCTGGAGCTGTTCGAGCAGCCCGCCGCCAAGGAGCTGTTCGTCGGCTCGGGCCAGACGCTGGAGCACGCCCCGGTCCCCCTTCCGGCGGTGACGCTCGGGACGGACGACGACGCGGCGCTCCACATCTCGCTGGTCGACGGCACGGACGGGACGGTCGCTCCGCGGGTGCCCGTCGAGCTGCGCGCCGGATGGAACGCTCCCGCCTCGCGTCCGGTCGTCGCCTCGCTGGCGAGCGATGGCTCGGGGCTCGTCGAGGCCGTCGTCCCCGCGGGGGTCTACACCGCGCACATCGTCGACCAGTCCGGCTGGGCCGACACGGTGTTCCCGGCTCGGACCGGGGCCGAGCAGCAGGGTGTCGTGCTCCCGCCCATCGCGGACACCGAGCTGGCGATCGCGCTCCACTACGAGGGGCCGGTCGAGCTCGACCTCCACGTCACGGGGCCGCGGGCGGGCACGGGCGGCTCGGGCATGCCGTTCGACGTCTGGAGTGGCTTCCCGGCCCACCCCGATCGGGGGGACCCGGTGGCCGCGTTGGAGATCGAGCGCGACGGGCTGGAGCTCACGCGGGTCTACGAGCGAAGGGACGAGGGGGTGTACCGGGCCGTCGTGTTCGACGCGGACGGTGCGCTGCTCGAGGGCGCCGAGAACGTCGGGAACGCCCGCCCCATCGTCCAGATCTGGTCGGCGGAAGGGCCTTCTCTGGCACAGGCGAGCCCCGGCGAGGTCGGCACGTCCTGGGTCGCGCTGCGTCTCGATCTCGACCGCGACGAGCTCCAGCGTCCCGAGACGTGGGGCGAGGGCGCGGACCCCAACGATCCCGAGAGCTTCTGAGGCTTGCCGACACGGCGAGGACCAAATACCAACGCGCGGTATGACGATCTTCGACAACGCCCTACTTGTCGAACTGCAGGCCCTCGGCGGCGCGTCTCACTCGTTCCTCAAGCAGGTCTGCTCCCAAGACGCCGCTCCGCTGCGGGACGCCCTGTCGAACGCGCTGCGCTCCGTGCCCGAGCCGGCTCGCTCCCGCCTGGCGGATCTGCTCCGCTCGCTGGAGAACCGTCGCTTCTTCCAGGGCTTCGCCGAGCTGGCCGCGCTGGACGGGCTCCTGCGCTCCGGCTGGACCGTCGAGGACTCGGATGCGTCCGGGCGGCTGTCGATGTTCCGACCCGAGGGACGCCCCTGCAACCTCCAGGTCCTGTCCTTCCTGAACCCCGGCCATCCGGGGCGGGATCGCGAGGCGGTCCAGAAGCTCGAGCAGGTGCTCGACCGCGTCTACAGCAAGCTGAAGTTCGCGGTGTTCGTGCGCCGGTCACTGCCGCAGGTGTTCGATCCCGAGCCGGTGCGGCAGGCCGTCGAGCTGTGGCTCCGCGAGGTCGAAGCGGGGCGGTGGGAGAGCCGGTACGCGGCGTACGAGGACGAGACCGTCGCGCTGGAGTTCGGGCTCATCGGCGACCTGGAGCGCCCGGCGCGCGTCGATCGGCAGGGCCACCCCGTCGTGATGACGCTCGGCCCGTTCACCGGTGGCCGTCGGATGGGCCTGGTCGAGCGCCGCATCATCCAGGAGCTCGACCGGTACCGCATGGGCCCGTACGGAACCGAGCACACCTGTGTCATCGCGGTCGCCGACCGTCCGTGGGGCATCGCCCGCGGCACCATGCGCGAGTTCCTGTACGGCAAGCCGGACATGGTCTCGAGCGACCCCGAGGTCGGCTGGGAAGCCACGCTCAGCAATGCGCCCGAGCCGTGCCTCTTCAAGGACCCGCTCTACGCCCCGGTCGAGGGCGTCATGCTGCTCTCCCGCAGCCCGGACGAGGCGCTCGCCATCGGTGGTCGTGCCTGGTCGAACCCGTTCGCCGAGCGTCCGCTCGAGGCGCACGAGACCCCGTTCGAGACCGTCGCCGAGGTCCGTCGCGACAATGGCTGCCCGGTCCTCCGCCGGACCGGCCCGGGCGAGCTCGTGTTCGTGGGCCAGGAGTAGGCGCATGCAGCCTCAGGTCGTGAAGGGACAGCTCGGCTGGATCGAGGTCGTCACGGGGTGCATGTTCTCGGGCAAGACCGAGGAGCTGATCCGTCGGATGCGGCGCTGCATGTACGCGCGCCAGTCGGTCGTCATCTTCAAGCCGGGCATCGACGACCGCTACACGAGCGACAGCGTGGGCAGCCACAGCGGCATGCAGATGCGCTCGCTGCAGATCCAGAAGGCCTCGCAGATCCCGGCGCTGGTCCAGGACGCCCAGGTCGTCGGCATCGACGAGGCGCAGTTCCTGGGGCCCGAGCTGGTCCCCATCGTCGAGGCGCTCGCCAACGAGGGGCGCCGCGTCATCGTCGCCGGCCTGGACCAGGACTACCTGGGGCAGCCGTTTGAGCCGATCCCGCACCTGCTGGCGGTGGCCGAGTACATCACCAAGAACCTGGCGATCTGCACGGTCTGTGGCAACCCCGCGGACCGGAGCCAGCGCCTGGTCGAGGGCGATGGCCGGGTCCTGGTCGGCGCCGCCGATGCGTACGAGGCACGCTGCCGACTCCACTGGAGCCCCGAGCCGCGCTCGCTCCAGGAGGAGCTGCCGCTCGGTCGGAACCTCGCCGAGGCCGAATCGACCGAGTCCTGACCAGGGACAATACGGGACGGGGTAAGTGTCTCCGTCGAGTCGAACTACAGGAGACCGAGCATGTCCGCACTGTTCCTGGCGCTGCTGGCGCCCACCGCCGATGCCGCCGTCTCGGGCCGCGCCACCGCGAGCTCGTACCTGGTCGATCCCGAGGACAAGAAGGTCCGCTACAGCGCCGACAAGGCGGTCGACGGCCTGCTGAAGGTCGGCTGGGCCGAGGGCGAGGACGGCTACGGCGAGGGCGCCTGGTTCGAGATCGACCTGGGTCGCACCACCGAGATCCGTGAGGTCAGCATCTGGCCCGGGAACCTGACCGAGGGCAAGAAGTCCTTCCGCGAGTACAGCCGCCCCAAGAAGGTCCTGGTGTACATCGACGGCGGCGAGCCCCACGAGGTCGTCTTCCTCGACCAGATCCAGCGCTTCGACCTGAAGCTCGACGAGGCCGTCGAGGGGCGCAAGATCAAGGTCGAGGTCGTCGATGTCTACGAAGGCTTCGTCTTCTCGGACCTGTTCATCGCCGAGGTCGCGGTGAACTTCCACAGCTCGCGCGACAAGCTCGAGAGCCTCATCAACTGGGTCGACAGCTCGGCCGCCGACAGCGCGGTCGAGAAGCACGACGAGGCGGTGAAGGACGCATTCCGGACCATCGACGCCGCCGAGTTCGGGGACACCGACTCGCTCGAGTGGATCATGGACCAGGCCGGCGACGGCGCCGACTACATGCGCCCGAAGGTCGTGCAGCTCGTCGACGTGGGCTACCGCGCTGCGGCGATCCGGCCGGACGAGACCGCGATCGAGGCCCTCAGCAAGCTGAAGGACGCCAACTCGATCCCCGCGCTCGAGATGGCCCAGCTCCGGTCCTGGGGCAAGAGCGCCCGCGAACTCCAGACGCTCGTCGAGATGTTCTACGCGTACCAGGACCTCATCGGCGGCCCGTCGCTGAACGTCCCGTACTGGGGCGAGACCGGCTGGACGCTCGGCCAGATCCAGTCGTTCGGCGAGCCCGTCCCGATCGAGATCGACCCGAACGGCGACCTGTACATCGCGGACACCGGCAACCACCGCATCCAGCGCTTCACCTACGAGGGGCGCGCGGATCGGCAGTGGGGTGGCGGCGAGCCCGGCATCACCAACGAGTGGTTCGACACGGGCCGTCAGTGGTACGTCTCGGGCGCGGCCCCCGGCGAGAAGAACAACGAGTTCAAGACGCCGCTGGATGTCGAGCTCATCCCGGTCGGCGAGTCGAGCGGGTTCGCGACGCTGGACGCCTCGATGCGCGTCCAGATCTTCGACGACGAGGGTCGCCCGCAGATCGGCTGGCCCGTCCAGAGCAACAGCAAGCTCGACGCGGCGGTCGGCGGCGAGGCCTACCTGGCCTACGTCCCCCGCAAGGACCGGCTCTACGTCGTGCTCGGCGACGAGATGATCGCGTTCACGATGGGCGCCGAGGAGGTCGGTCGCTGGGAGCTCGAGGACGGCACCCCGAACGGCCTCGAGGTCGGCAAGGACAACAAGCTCTACTTCGTCTACGGGCGCGAGATCATCAAGTACGACCTGGACGGCTTCCGGCACGGCGTCATCTGGGACCAGGAAGTCCTGGGCGAAGGCTTCGAGGACATGGACCTGACCCTCGACGAGGACGGCACCATGTGGGTGGTGACGGACCAGGGCTGGGTGCACAAGATGAAGAACGCCAAGAAGGTCGAGTACAGCGTGAAGTTCAGCGACATCAGCCTCATCCACCCGCGCATCGCCGTGCAGGAGGAGGTGCTGTACTGCATCGATCGGGACCGGGTCATCCGGCTCGACGCGCTGCAGGCCAAGATCGACGCCGACGATCTGGCGGCTGAGCTGGCGGAAGAGGCCGCGGCGGCCGAGTGAAGCCGGCGCTGGCTGGTCTGGGTGGCGTGTTCGCGCTGGGCATCTCGCTCTACGCGTGCACCGACGAAGAGCCGCCGGCCCCCGAGGTCGAGGCCCCTGTCGCCGAGCCGGTCGTCCCGGCGGGTCTCGTGCCGACCGCTCCCACCATCCACGCGAAGACGACGCACCCCGTCACGGCGTCGCCCGACCTGGATCAGACCCTTTCTCTGCTGGGTGAGGTGGTCGACGCTCATGCGTCCGACCCGGAGAACCCATGGGCCATCGTCCACGGGCTCGTCGCGCGGGGCGAGGGCTTCACGGTCCAGGGCGGCGAGCAGGCCATCCCGTTCCTGTACGAGAACTACGCCGAGATCACCGAGCTCGACGGCGAGCGGCTGCCCAGCTTCCCTCGCAAGTCGGGTGATCTGGACATCGAGCCGCACACCGACCTGGTCCTGAAGGCCCTGACCGAGGTCGACGTCGACCCGACCACCGTCGTGCACGTGCACGGCGAGGAGTTCGAGGTCGGGGACACCTGGAAGCACTCGGTGAAGACCACGTTCCTCGACAAGACGAACGGGGACAGCAGCTACGACTCACCGAACGACATGCCCTGGGGCGTCCAGGCGCTGGCGCTGTGGGCTCCGCGCGAGCTGCGGTGGACGGCGTTCTCCGGCACCCAGATGGACATGGACGACCTCGCCAAGATGCTCGTCCACGTGGTGACGAGCGAGTCGACCTTCATGCTCCAGTCCATGGTGAACGGGCAGTCGTTCGAGAAGAAGGGCCAGGGCATCTTCAGCTACACGTGTGGCGGCGCCCACATGGTGCAGGGTGCGACGTACGTCGTGGCTCGGGGCTTCGGGGACCAGGCCGAGCGGGACAAGATGGAGGTCCAGGCCAAGCTGCTCTTCTACCGGTTCCCCATCGAGATCGGGATCTACGCCCAAGGCATGAAGGACCACCCCGAGCACCGCCTGGTGCTGCTCGCCCAGCAGCTCAAGTTCACGGGCCACTGGCTCGAGAGCGTGCACAAGCTGATGGCGGCGGGGCTGTACGAGCCGACCGCGGCGGACCAGCTGGTCCTGGGTCAGGCGGTCGATGTCCTCATCGGGACGACCAAGGAGCTGAAGGCGCTGGGTGCCTTCGACAACCTGGACGAGATCGACCAGAAGAACCACCAGCTCTACCTGGACCTGGTGGGCGACTCGGCCCACGCGGTCCGGGGTGTCGAGCTGGCGCTCGGGAAGCAGACCTTCTCGTACTAGCCGAAGATCGGCTCGACCCCGAGCAGCACCAGGATGGCCTTCGGGATGCCGGCGAGACCCTCGCCCGCCACCAGGCCCGAGGCGACGGCGAAGGACAGCGCCAGGCACGTCTTCGGCGACAGCTTCTTCCAGGCGACCAGGATCATCGCGCCCAGGAACATCGAGACGCTGTAGTAGGCCGGAACGATCATCGCGATGCCCATGGCCAGCGTGCTGGGCACGTAGTCCTGGTACTTCTTGGGCAGGGACTTCCGGAGCACCGGCATGGCGATGCCGAGGCAGATGCCGCCCAGCACGGCGAACTCGGCGTTCGCCGGAAGGGCGTCGAGGCCGTTGGCCAGGAGCTCGGCCACCGCCTTCCACGCGTGCGCGGCCGGGGCGGGCAATTCCTCGCCGCCGATGTCGTAGGCGGCGTCGAACAGCAGGAAGATCGGAACGCAGGACACGATGCCGAAGGCGATGCCGATGAGCTGGGCCTTGAACTGGTTCCGCGGGCTGGCGCCCAGCATGTACCCGGTCTTCAGGTCCTGCATCATGTCGCCGGCCTGGCTGGCGCCCGAGCCGGTGATGGCGGCGCTCATCAGGTTGGTCGCCACCAGGCCGGGGGCCAGGCCACCGAACACGAGCTGGGTGACCTTGCCCATGCCGCCGATGGGGTTGATGTCGGTCTCGCCGGTGCTGCGGACCGCGATCATGGCCAGCACGGCGGACAGCACGATGGCGATGATGCTGAAGTGCGGCGGGATGTCGAACAGGAACCAGGTCGCGCCGATGGTGAGGCAGCTGGCGACGCCGAGGCCACCCATCCACCAGGCGTTCGGGATGCTGTCCGGCGCCAGGTCGACGATCTCGGCGTTGTCCTTGTTCTTCGGCATGAACGTGTTGAGGATCGTCCGCCAGGACAGGCCCAGGCTCGTCAGGCTGTCGGCGACCATGATCGCGACGCCGGGCCACAGGATCCAGCCTCGGACGCCCTCGGAGTAGCTCATGATGGTGCCGTAGCCCCACTGGCCGGCCTCCTCGTCGAAGACCGGACCGCCGGCCCAGCCCATGTCGACTGCGTAGCCGCCGATGACGATCCAGCCGAGGATGGCGCCGAGCAGCAGCGAGGTGCCGACGCGCGGACCGATGAGGATGCCGGCGCCCGTCATCATCGGGCTGATGAGGAACGAGAACGTCCAGGCGGTGAAGATGGACAGGCCGATGCTCTCGATCGGCGGCATCTCCAGGCCCGAGTAGAAGATCTGGGTGCTCAGTGTGAAGACGAACGCGAGCGCGCCCCAGCCCATCAGGTGCTTGGCCTTGGCGAGCGCGTCGTCGCCGCTGCTGAACATCGCCATGATGGTCTGGGCGGTGGCCGTCCCCGTGGGGAACCGCAGCTTCTCGACGAGCACCATCTGCCGGCGCAGGGGCACCGCGAAGAAGACGCCCAGGTAGGCGACCGCGAACGACCAGATCAGGAGCTCCCACCACTCGAACGTGTGGCCGAGCATGATCATCGCCGGGATGGGGGCGAGCAGGCCGGCTGCCGAGGTCATCGAGCCCGCGGCCGAGCCGGCGGTCTGTGTGATGTTGGCCTCGAGGACGCCGAACTTCTTCTTCAGGATGCCGGACTTGGTCAGCATCGTGAAGATGGCGAAGCCCAGGATGGCGGCGATGAGCGAGCCACCGAAGCTCCAGCCGATGCGGAGCCCCAGGTAGATGTTCATCGCGGCGACGACGGAGCCCAGGCTTCCACCCACCAGCACCGCGCGGAGAGAGAAACCGCTCTCTCCGGCGACGGGCTCGTAGAGGCGCTCGGCGTCCTTTTCGTCCGTTGTCTTCTGCACGAGGGGCTGATCGGCCATGGGCCCTCCAGGTCCGCGGCTGTAACCGGCTCAAGGCTTGGCGCGTTGGTCCGTTGAGGAGCTCATGGCCTTCGTCCCCATCGACATCTCCGTGCTCGGCCCCGGTCGTCTCCAGCTCTCGGCCGACACCCCGGTCGACCCGAGCCACGTGCTCCACGCGCTCAAGGAGCGCTTCGGGCCGCGCCTGGTGGTGATGGCGGGTCGTCAGCCTCGCGCAGCGCTGCCGTTCCGCGTTCGCGTCACCGTGACCTCGACCGGGATCCTGTGTCGACACGACCGGAAGGCATCGGTGGGCACGCGCGAGCTCGATCTCGCGACCCTCCGCGGCGCCCTGACGGACGCCGTGATGCGCGGCACCTGGCGGAAGTCCGCCGAGAAGGCCGCTTAGAAGGCTCCCTGGGCGCTACGGGGTCGGCGGCGGGCCCGACTCCATCGCCTGCTGCGCCATCCAGCCGATCTGCACCTGCAGGGTGCGCTCGACGAACGGGATGTCCCCAGCGTCTCCGCCCGAGCCGACGTGGTTCGCGATGGCCGCCGCGGTCGAGGCCAGCGTGTCGTCGCCGGCCGCCTTGGCGACGCTGGTGGCGAGACGGGCCCGACGGACCCACTCGTCCCGGATGCCGTCGCCGTCGAGCGCCTTGGCGCTGGCCGCAGCCAGATCGGCGTGCATCGACGGGGTCTCCTCGCCGTCGTCCCCCGAGTCCTCCTCCATCTTGGTGGAGAGCTTGGTCACGACCTCTTCGATGGCGTCCGAGGCCACCGGCCAGAGCTGGAACCAGGGGTGCATCGACAGCGCCGAGGTCCCCTCCATGTCCGGGCTCGGCTCGACACCCGACAGCGCGTCGTGGGTGCGAGCGGCGTCGAGCGTTCCGGCGGGTACGTGCGTCACGAAGTGGTCCCAGTCGTGCGGGAGCTTGCCCGTCAGCGCTTGGACCCGGTCGATGGACGGCAGGAGGTGCGACATGGCCTCGGTGAACGGCAGCTCGACCATCGCGGACTGCTGGCCGATCTCCTTCCGCAGGTCGCGCAGCTGCTTCCGACTCACGTGGCCGTGCGTCAGGTTGCGGATGCCTTCCTTGCCGCCGAACGCGCCCATCAGGACACAGGTGCCCTCGTCGTCGGTGCAGGACAGGACGAACTCGCTGTAGCCCTCGACGGTCGGGGGACCGAACATCGCGACGGGCGGGATGCTCGAGGTGTCGCTCGCGAGCGTGAAGGAGCTCTTGGCGCGGGGGGCGTCGGCCACCTCGATGCCCTTGCTCTTCAGGCGGTGGAGGCCCTTCTTGGCCGCCTTGGTCACGTCCTTGTGGACGGCGCCGATGCTCTGCAGCGGGGCGACCGCGCCGGTCTGGACAGCCGCTTCCACGGCCGAGAGTCCGAGCGTGACGTCCGAGGTCTCGAGCGCGCCCGTTCCGGCGAGCCAGGCCAGCACCGCCTCGTCTCCGTTTCCGGCGACGAGCGCCTCGACGACGGCCTTGTCCCAGCGGTTCTTCTTCTTCGCCATGTCAGTCCCTGCGGTGCGGCCCGATGGCCTGGTTCACGGTCAGCGCCGTGATGTTGACGATGTCGTCGACGTCCGAGCCCAGGGCCAGGACGTTGACCGGCTTGTTGAGCCCGACGACGAGTGGGCCGAGCGCGGTGACGCCGCCCAGCTCGCGAAGGAGCTTGTAGGCGATGTTGCCGCTGGCCAGGTTGGGGAAGATCAGCACGTTCGCCTTGCCGGCGATGTCCGAGAACGGGAACAGCGACGCCTTGGACGGGCTCACCGCGGTGTCCGCCTGGACCTCGCCGTCGACGGGCAGCTCGGGCCACTCCTTCTTGATGATGGCGAGCGCCTTGCGGACCTTGTCCACGTCGGCGGCGCCTCGGTGCTCACCGAAGTCCGAGTAGGACAACAGCGCGACCCGGGGGGAGACGCCGAAGGCCTTGGCCACGCGAGCCGTGTTCATCGCGATGGCGGCGAGCGTCTCGGCGTCGGGCTCGACGTTGACCGTGCAGTCGCCGAAGAACATCGGCTCCCGGCCCTTGGCGAGCATCGCGTAGGTGCCCGAGAGCGCGCCGGCCTTGGCGTCGGCCCCGATGACCTCGAGCGCCGGGCGGAGCGTGTAGTTGTACGGGGTCGCGAGACCGCCCACCAGGCCGTCACAGCGACCTGTCCGCACGAGCATCGTGCCGAAGTAGGTCGAGCGACGCATCGTCTGGCGAGCGCGCTGGCGCGTCCAGCCCTTGCGCTGGCGGAGCTTCCAGAGCTCGTCGGCAAGCTCGTCGTACTGGGGATCGCTGGTCGGCTCGATGATCTCGATGCCGGTCAGGTCGACCTTGGCCTCCTCGGCCCGCTTGAGGATCTTCCATTCCTTGCCGATGAGCACCGGCTGGCACACACCCTCGTCGACCAGGATCTGGGCGGCTCGGAGCACCTTGGTGTCGGCTCCGTCGGGGAACGCGATGCGCTTGGGGGACAGCGCGGCGCGGTTCATCAGCGGGCGAAGGAACTCGCGGCTCGTCTCGATGAGCTTCTCGAGGTCCTCCTTGTATGCCTGCATGTCTTCGATGGGCATGCGTGCGGCGCCCGAGTCGGCGGCCGCCTGGGCCACAGCGGGGGCGACCCAGGTCAGGACGCGCGGGTCGAAGGGCTTCGGGATGAGGTACTCGGCGCCGTAGCTGAGCGAGCTCAGGCCGTAGGCGCGGAGGACCGAGTCCGGCACGTCTTCCTTGGCCAGCGCGGCCAGGCTGCGGACGGCCGCCAGCTTCATCTCCTCGGTGATGTGCTTCGCTCGGACGTCGAGCGCGCCTCGGAACACGAAGGGGAAGCCCAGGACGTTGTTGATCTGGTTGGGGTAGTCGCTGCGTCCCGTGGCCACGATGGCGTTGGGCACGGCGGCCTTGGCGTCGTCGTACGGGATCTCGGGGTCGGGGTTCGCCATGGCGAACAGGATGGGCTTCTCGCCCATGCCCTTGACCATGTCCTGCGACACCACGCCGCCGACGGACAGCCCCATGAAGACGTCGGCGCCGACGAGCGTCTCGCCCAGGGTCTTCCGCTCGGTGCCGTAGGCGTAGGACTGCTTCTCGGGGGTCAGATTCTCGCGCTCGGTGTGCACGAGGCCCTTGCTGTCGCAGATGCGGATGTTGTCCTTCTGGATGCCGAGCGACTGCAGCAGGTTCGCCGTGGCGATGGCCGCGGCCCCGGCGCCGCTGAACACGACGACGACCGACTCCATGGTCTTGCCCGCCAGCTCGACCGCGTTGAGCAGCGCGGCGGCGGCGATGATGGCCGTTCCGTGCTGGTCGTCGTGGAAGACGGGGATGTCGAGCTCGGCCTGCAGGCGCCGCTCGATCTCGAAGCAGTCGGGGGCCGAGATGTCCTCGAGGTTGATGCCACCGAACGTCGGCGCCATCGCCTTGACCGCCGCGATGACCTCCTCGGCCGTCGTGGCGTTGAGCTCGATGTCGAAGACGTCGATGTCGGCGAACTTCTTGAAGAGGTTGGCCTTGCCCTCCATGACGGGCTTGCCGGCCTCGGGGCCGATGTTGCCGAGGCCCAGCACCGCGGTGCCGTTCGTGACGACGGCCACCAGGTTTCCCTTGGCCGTGTACGAGTAGACCTTGTCGGGGTCCTTGGCGATGATGCGGCAGGGCTCGGCGACGCCGGGCGTGTACGCCATCGACAGATCGCGCTGCGTGAGCATCGGCTTGGTGGGGACGACCTCGAGCTTTCCGGGGCGGCCCTGCTCGTGGTACTCGACGGATGCCTTGTTGATGTCCATTCAGTCCTCGCGGGGACCGTGGATTTAATCCGACCGTCGGACTGAGGGGGCATTCAGTCGAGGTGCTTTCGCCCGGGCGGGGGGCGAGGGTTCGAGGAGGCCGTAAGCCGGGTCTTGTTCCCGAGGGAGATCACCCTCCGACGGGCGGTGTCCATTCATCTAGGCCCGCCATTGCTGACGGGCTCGAGCGGTCCACCTCAGGCGCTGGGGGGGGCACCCACTGTCCTGTGTTCGACCTTGCTCCAGCTGGGGTTTACCTGGCCACCCCTGTCACCAGGGATGCCGGTGGGCTCTTACCCCACCGTTTCGACCTTGCCCGAGGTCACCCTCGCCGGGCCTGGACGACGCACGACCCGCGTACTCGCGGGATGGCCTCGACCGGTGTCCGGAGCCTTGGCTGGCGGATTCCTTTCTGTTGCACTTGCCTTCGTGTTGCCACGACCGGGCGTTACCCGGCAACCTGCCCTGTGGAGCCCGGACTTTCCTCCCGCGACGAATCGCCGGCGGACACCTGGCCTCCTCGAACCACGCTCCCTCTAATCGCCTGAGGGGTTCGGTACGACCAGGAAGCGACCGCAGTGGCGGCACGTGACCACCTCGGTGTCGCGAGTGAGGTTGCTGTAGCGCTGGCCGTCGAGCTTCGTGTGGCAGCCGCCGCAGGTCATGTCCTCGACCGTGGCGAAGCATGCGTACTTCTTCTTCCGAAGCATGTCGTAGCGCTTGATCTGGTCCCGCCAGATGCCGTCGCGCGCGTCGTCCCGCTCCGCTGTCGCGTCTTCGAACTCGGGCTTCAGCGTCGGGAGTCGCTCGTCGAGCGTCGTCTTCGCGGCCTCGACCCGATGGGCCATGTGGTCGCGGCTGTCCGAGGCGCCCTTGAAGGTGGTCGTGGCGGCGTCGATCTGCTCCATCAGCTCCAGCACATCGGTCTCGAGCTGGTCGCAGATGTCTCCGCACTGCGAGACCTGGGCCTCGGCGGCCCGGAAGTCGCTGGCGGTCCCGGTGTCGATGGTGCGCTGGGCGTTGTCGCGACGCTTCTGGTACGTCTCGAGCTTGCGGTTGGTCTCCCGCTCCCGCTGCTTCAGGTCCCCGAGCTTCTTCTGGGCGAGGTTGGCGGCGGCGAGCTTCTCGACCAGCTCGGCCTCGAGCGCCTTGTGGGCGTCATGCAGGCCGCGCCACTCGGACAGCAGCCCGTCGCGGGTGACCTCGCGCTGCCAGAGCGCGTATAGCTTCTCGATGTCCGGATGCATTTCGCCTTTGGATCAGGGGTCAGAGGATGGGCCCACCAGGATTCGAACCTGGAACCCTCCGGGTATGAGCCGGCTGCGCTGACCGTTGCGCCATGGGCCCGCGAACCTCTTCTGGGCCTCAGCCCTCGATGAAGCTCCGCAGGCGCTTGCTCCGGCTCGGGTGACGCAGCTTGCGCAGCGCCTTGGCCTCGATCTGGCGGATGCGCTCGCGCGTGACCTCGAAGTCCTGACCGACCTCTTCCAGCGTGTGATCGCTCCGCTCGCCGATGCCGAAGCGCATGCGCAGCACGCGCTCCTCGCGGGGGGTGAGCGTGGCGAGCACCTTGCGGGTCTGATCAGCCAGGTTGTGGTTGATCAGCGAGTCGCTCGGGTTCGGGATGTTCTTGTCCTCGATGAAGTCACCGAGGTGGGAGTCGTCCTCCTCACCGATGGGCGTCTCGAGGCTGATCGGCTCCTTGGCGATCTTGAGGATGCGGCGGACCTTGTCGACCGGCATCTCCATCTTGTCGGCGATCTCCTCGGGCGTGGGCTCGCGACCGAGCTCCTGCGTGAGGTAGCGGCTCGTGCGAACCAGCTTGTTGATCGTCTCGATCATGTGGACCGGGATGCGGATGGTCCGCGCCTGGTCGGCGATCGCGCGGGTGATGGCCTGACGGATCCACCAGGTCGCGTACGTCGAGAACTTGTAGCCCCGGCGGTACTCGAACTTCTCGACCGCCTTCATGAGGCCGATGTTGCCTTCCTGGATGAGGTCCAGGAACTGCAGTCCGCGGTTCGTGTACTTCTTGGCGATGGAGACGACGAGGCGGAGGTTGGCCTCGACCAGCTCGCACTTGGCCTGCTCGGCCTGACGCTCGGCGGTACCGAGAGCACGGGCCAGGCCCTGGAGCTCCTCGCGGTCGATGTCGACGCGGGCCTCGACCTTGCGGATCTTGCGCAGCTCGCGGCGGACGCGGGAGTCGAACTCCTGCCACTGCTCGACGCAGATGCCGGTCTTCTCGACGACCTCGTTGCCGCCCTTGGCCGGGGTCCGACGGACCTTGCGGATGTAGCGACGCAGGTCGCGAACCGGAACGCCGGCCTCGCGAGCGACCTTGGCGATCTCACCCTCGTAGCGGCCTACCTGCTCCCAGCTCTCGTGCACGCGGCGGGACCACGCGGCGACCCAGCTCTTGTCCAGCTCGAGCGTGGTGAACATCTGGTAGAGCGCCTCCTCCGTGTAGTAGAGGCGGTCGGCGTACATCTCGCGGCGGCGGGCGGACTTGGCCCGGCGCAGGTCGTGACGCAGCTGCTTCCGGCGGATGAAGAGCGTGCCGACGAGGCTCTGGTGCGTGCGGAGCTGGTCCACCCGGGGGTTGTTGCCACCCTTCGGACGCTTGCCGTTGCGCGCGGCCTTCTCAGCCTTCTCGAGCTCGCGCTCGATGACGTCCTGCAGCCCGTTCATCGCCACGGCGGACGTGAGCAGCAGTCGGTGGGCGGCGACCTCGCCGTCCTCGATGCGCTTGGCGATCTCGATCTCGCCCTCGCGGGAGAGCAGGGAGACCCTGCCCATCTTCCGCAGGTACATCCGCACCGGGTCGGTCGAGCGACCGGCCGGCGTGGTGTCGGGAGCGTCGGTGTGCACGCCGCGCTTGGCAGCGGTCGCCCGCTGGCGCACCGCGTTCACGACCTCGATGTCCATGTTCGAGAACAGGATCATCACGTCGTCGATGCGGTTGGATCCAATCAGGTGCGTCGGGAGAAAGTTGTTCATCTCCTCGTACGTGACGTAGCCACGCTGCTTGCCCATGTTGATGAGCCCTTGGATCTCCTTGCGGTCCTTGTCCTTCAGCATCAGCTGTCCTCTCGGCGTGGTGGCGTCCGGGGGGTGTCTGAACCCGACGTGTCGATGGTCATCTCCGTGGCCCGACCAGTTTCTTCAGTCGTTGCCCACGTTTCTGGATTTCGGCACGTCTCGAAAGCAGTTCACGATACCTTGGCCCGTCAAGGGTGGGCTCGCAACCAGAAAGTTCCCTTCGAACGGCGCTGAGTTCAGCTTCAACCCCGCGAAGTTCCAGGCGAGCAAGGATCTTGGTGGCCGCATCGAGGGCGTTGTCCTCGGTGTAGAGACCCTCACGCGCCGCGCTGGCCTGGAACACGCGCTGGACGTCCGGGTCCGCCCCGTCGAGGGCGGAGACGAGCGGCTGACCGTCCAGCAAGGCCCCCAGGACGGCTCGCACGTCGTCGCGGTCGGTGACGATGTCTGGATCGGCGGCTCCCACCACCCCGGAGACGGAATCGGGGAGGTGGATCAAGAGCCAGATCAGGTGATTCAGCTCGATGTTGCCGACCCAGCGGGCCCCGCCGCCGCCCGCCAGCTGCTGTTCCTCGCGGGTGTCGGAGAGCGCTCGACGCAGGGTCGCCTCGTCCACGCCCAGGATGCCTGCCGCTCGCGAGGTCGCCAGCGAGCGGGCGTCGGCCGGGACGCGTCGCAGGAGGGGGAGGGCCTCGCGGACCGCGCGCGCATCGGCGTGGCCGTGCTCGCTGATCTTTCGGTGGAGGAAGTCCTCGAGCAGCGGTCGGGCCGACCCGAGTCGCTTCTCGAACGCCTCGCCGCCTTCCTTCTGCACGTACTCGTCCGGGTCCTTCGCGCCGGGCAGGTCGATGCGGCGGGCGTCCATCCCCGCCTCGAGGAACAGGGGCAGGGACCGGTCGGCGGCTCGCGTCCCCGCCGAGTCCCCGTCGAACAGGACGAGCACCCGGTCGGTCAGGCGCCGCAGTCGTCGGCAGTGCTCGGGGGTCAGCGCCGTTCCACAGGTCGCGATGGCGTCCTCGAACCCGGCCTGCGCCAGCGAGATGACGTCGAAGTAGCCCTCGACCAGGATGGCTCGGCCCGAGCGCTGGATGGGGGCCCGCGCGTGCGACAGCCCGTACAGCGTCTTCGACTTTTCGTAGATCTCCGTCTCCGGAGAGTTGATGTACTTGGGCCCGTCGCCCTTCATGATCCGGCCGCCGAAGGCCACGGGCCGCTCGCGGTCGTCGAGGATCGGGATGATCAGGCGGTCCCGGAACATGTCGTAGCTGGACTGCCGGCGCTCGTTGACCCGAGCCAGGCCCGCGCGGACCGCCAGCTGCGGGGACACGCCTTGCTTCTCGAGGTGGTCGAGCAGGTGGGTCCAGCCGTCCGGGGCGAAGCCGAGCCGGAAGCGGACACAGGTCTCCCGCGTGATGCCGCGGTCCTTCAGGTACGACCGGGCGTCGGCGCCCTCGGGCTTGGCCATCAGGTTCGCGTGGAACCAGCCGGCCGCCAGGTCACAGGCCTCGCGCACGCCCTGCTTGCGACGCAGCCGCTGGCGGTCCTCCTGGGAGAGCTCCCGCTCCTCGATGGTGATCCCGGCGGGCCCCGCGAGCTCCTTCACCGACTCGATGAAGGACATGCCCTGGAGCTGCATCAGGAACTTGAAGGCGTCGCCGCCCGCTCCACAGCCGAAGCAGTGGAAGATGTTCTTGTGCGGGATGACGTGGAAGCTCGGCGTCTTCTCCTGGTGGAACGGGCACAGGCCCTTCCAGGAGTTGCCGGCGCGCTTCAGCGTCACGAAGCGCTGGACCACCTGGGCGATGTCCGTGTTCTCACGGATGGCGTCGATGGTCTCGCGAGGGATCCGCATCCCTTCCCGCTAACCCCGGTCCGGGCTCAGGCCACCGTCGCGGAGAGGCTCGTCGGGATCCGGTCCCGCAGATCGTCGGGGACGCGCTCGACGTCGGCGCCGATGGCCTGGAGCTTCTCGACGAGGCGCTCGTAGCCGCGATCGAGGTGGTAGAGCCGCAGGATCTCGGTCGGTCCCTCGGTGGCGAGGCCGGCGAGGACGAGCGAGGCGCTGGCGCGCAGATCGGTGGCCATTACGGTCGCGCCGTGCAGCCCCTCGACGCCGGTGACGACAGCGCGGTTGCCCTCGACCTGGATGTCGGCGCCAAGCCGCGCGAGCTCCGGCACGTGCATGAACCGGTTCTCGAAGATGGTCTCGGTGATGACCGACCGGCCCTTGGCGAGCGTGCAGAGCGCCATCAGCTGGGCCTGCATGTCGGTCGGGAAGCCGGGGTGGGGGCGCGTGGTGACGTCCACGGGCAGCAGGTCGCCGCTCTGCTGGACGCGGATGCGGTCGGTGCCGAGCTCGACCAGGCAGCCCGCCGCCCGGAGCTTCTCGACCACGGGGCCCATGTCGCGCGGGTCCACGCCCGTCACGGTGACGTCTCCGCCGGTGATGGCGGCCGCGACCATGTACGTCCCGGCCTCGATGCGGTCGGGGAGGATGCGGTGCGGCTCGGCGGCCGGCTTCAGCTCGTGCACGCCCTGGACCCGGATCGATCCGCTGCCCTCGCCCTCGATCTTCGCGCCAAGACTGCGCAGGAAGCGTGCAAGGTCGATGATCTCGGGCTCGCGGGCGGCGTTCTCGATGAGCGACTCGCCCCGAGCGAGGACCGCCGCCGTGAGGATGTTCTCGGTGCCGGTGACCGTGGGGACGTCGAGCACGATGTGTGCGCCGCGCAGCCCCGAGGTCCTGGCGTGCACGTAGCCGCCGGAGAGCTCGAACTCGGCGCCCAGGGCCTCGAGCCCCTTCAGGTGCTGGTCGATGGGACGCACGCCGATGGCGCAGCCGCCGGGCAGCGAGACGTGGGCCTCGCCGCAGCGCGCCAGCAGCGGGCCGAGCGCCAGGACCGAGGCGCGCATCTTGCGGACGAGGTCGTACGGGGCCTCGCAGAAGGAGACGCGCGTGGTGTCGAGGCGGACGTCCGAGCCGTGCTTCAGCGACGGACAGCCGATGCGGCCGAGGAGGCTGAGCATCGACGAGACGTCGACCAGGTCGGGCACGTTGGAGAGGCGGTGCTCACCCGGCGCGACGAGCGTCGCGATGAGGATCGGGAGCGCCGCGTTCTTCGCGCCGGTGATCGGCACGTGGCCAGAGAGCGGCTTGCCGCCGCGGATGACGATCTTGTCCATGATGGAGACTCCGGGGACGGAGGTGGACTCGACGAGCGTCGGTCCGGAGGGGAGCCCAGGATAGGTCCCCGCGGATCGACGGTCAATGAGTTGTCCCGCCGGTTGCCCCGGCGGTTGTCCAGAAACAGAGCAAGAGGCGTGCCAGAGCCGCGCGCCTCGTCAATCGGGCGGTCGGTATCATGCGGCGATGCTTCCGTCCGCTCGACTGCGCCGCGGCAAGCCCTCGCAGGAGGAGCTCGACGGCGCCACGCTTCGCGGGGCCGACCTGCGCGAGGCGGACCTGTCCGGGCTCGACCTCACCGGTCAGGATCTGACCGAGGCCGACCTGCGCCTGGCGGACCTGTCGGGGACGGTCCTGGACGGAGCGACGCTGGCCCGTGCGGACCTTCGGGACGCCGATCTGACGGGCGGGAGCTTCGTGGAGGCGGACCTGACCGGCGCGCGGCTGGTCCGAGTGCGAGGACCCGGCGCCGTGTTCGCCGGAGCAACGCTGGTGGGCGCGGATCTCAGCGGCGCCTTCCTGCCCGAGTGCGACTGGTCCCAGGCGGACCTCGAAGGCGCGCAGGCCCAGGGAGCCCGGCTCGAGGGCGGCGACTTCGGGCGCACCACCCTGCGGCGCGCCAACCTGAGGGGCGTCACGCTGGACCTCTGCGCGCTGGACGGCGCGGACCTGACCGAGGCGGAGCTGGCCTTCGCGACGCTCGAGCGCGCGACTCTCCTGGGGGCGACGCTCGTCGGTGCGCGGCTCGGCAAGGCCCGGCTCGACCGCGCCGACCTGTCGGGCGCGGTCCTGCGCGGGGCGGACCTGCGGAAGACGAGGTTCACGCGAACCGCGGTCGCCGAGGCGTCGTTCGAGGGAGCGCGCGCCGCCACGATCCGTCTCCGGCGGACCGAACTGAGCGACGCTCAGGTCCAGGAGCTGCGCGAGGGCGGCCTCACCGACCCGCTGGTCGTCCGGCTCGTCGCGAGGGGCCGGACATGGGTCGAGGAGGGCGGACCGGAGCGCGTGCTGGCGTGGGCGAAGTCGCTGGTCCCCGAGCCGCCGCCCGAGCCGGCCGTCCCGCTGCTCCCGGAGCCCGAGCCCGAGCCCGAGCCCGAGCCCGAGCCCGAGCCCGAGCCCGAGCCCGAGCCCGAACCGGTCGTCGAGGTCGCCCCCGAGCCGAAGCGGAAGAAGCGCGTGACGCAGGAGGACCTGGTCCCCGGCGCGGCGCTCCGCGGGCAGGACCTGCGCCGGCTCGACGTCGCGGGCATCGACCTGTCGGGTGCCGACCTGCGCGGGGCCCGACTCGACGGCTGCGACCTGACGGGAGCGTCGCTGCGCGGGGCGCTCCTGGACGAGGCCCGGCTCGAGCGCGCGAACCTGCGGAACGCCGACCTGACCGGCGCCTCGGCCGAGTCGGCGAGCTTCGACGAGTGCCGTCTCGAGGGTTGCTCGCTGCGGGAGTTCGCGGCCGAGGGCGCCAGCTTCATCGGCGCCTCGTTCCGCGGCTCCGAGTTCGAGAGCTGCTCGCTGGTGTTCGCCAACCTGGCGGAGACCGACTTCCGAGCTGGAGTGCTGGCCGGGCTGGACGTGCGCGGAGCCCGTATGGACGGCGCGGACCTGACGGGCGCCCGGCTGGAGGGCCTGCTCGGAGCCCCCGCCGACCTGGCCGGCGCCATCGGGGTCAAGAGCCGCGATCTCGCCTTGCTCCGTACCCCCGGCGGCGCGCCCGAGCGCACGCGGAAGGAGTCGGCCTTCGAAGCGGTGCTGGCCCGGGGCGTCGGCGTCGTCGCCGACTGGGTCCGCATGGGCGGGTTCACCCGGTTCATCGAGGCCCAGAGGGAGGAGCTGACGACGGCTCGTCGGACGCAGGCCCTCGAGGCGCTCGCTGCGTTCCAGCCGTTCCCGTCGGTTCCCCGAGCCCGCACGCTGCGCACGGCGCTGGGCCCGGGCGCCCAGCTGGACGGCGTCGACCTGCGCGGGCTGGACCTGTCGGATCTCGATCTGACCGGCGCGTCGATGAAGCGCGCGATGCTCGATGGTCTGACGCTCCAGGCCACCCGTCTGGACGGCGCCGATCTGACCGGAGCGAGCCTGCACGGAGCCCGACTCACCGGGGTGTCGCTCGCGGGGGCGCGGCTCGACGACACGTTCCTGTCCGAGGCCACGCTGATCGACGTCGATCTGAGCGGCGCTCACGCCGCTGGGGCCCGCTTCATCGGCGCCACCCTGAGCGACTGCTCGTGGTCGCGGGCGTCGCTCGAGGGGGCGTCGTTCGTCGGAGCGCGTCTGGACGGCGAGGATCTGGCCGACGCGGACGTCTCTCGGGCGCTGTTCGAGCTCGCTCACTTGCGCGGGGCGGACCTGACCTCGGCGACGCTCGTCGGCGCCGATCTGCGAGGCGTCTCCAGCCTGCCTGCGGGGTCGGGCTCCCTCGTCCAGGCCGGCGCGCTGCTGACCACCGGTGCGTGGGCCCGCCTGGCGACGGCGCTGTCCCTGGCGGACCTGACGCGGCGAGGGGCGGCCTGGGGCACCCGCGCGCTGACCCGCACGTCGAACTTCATCCGGGATGGAGGCCTCCGCCGGCCGGTCGTCTGGCTGCGACAAGGTGGGCTGCAGACGCTGGTCCGCACGCGCATCGACGCGCTGGTTGAGTCGCGGCGGCGCATCCAGCCCGACGCCGCGCTGGTGGTCCCCGGCGCGTCGCTCGCTGGCCAGGACCTGCGCCGCGCCCGGCTGCGTGGCGTGGACCTGTCGGGCGCCGACCTCTCTGGAGCCGACCTGGCCGGGGCGGACCTTGCGCGCGCGAAGCTCGGCGGCGCTCGGCTGGTGCAGACGCGCCTGGTGGGCGCGGACCTCTCGGGGGCCGACCTGACCGAGGCCGACCTGTCCGAGGCCGACCTGACGGACGCCGTCCTGGTCGGCGCGAAGCTGTCCCGGGCCAACCTGGCGATGGCGAACCTCGAGAGCGCGGACCTGGTCGAGGCCGAGCTGGTCGACACCGATCTGCGCGGCGCCGGGCTCGTCTGGGCGGACCTCTCGGGGACGGACCTGGGCTCGGCGGCGGTCGACGAGGCCGATGTCACCGGGGCCCTCGGGCTGTCGGACTCCGAGCTGCGCGCGCTCGCCGATCGGGGGGCCATCGCCGAGTCACGCGCCCAGGCCAGGAACGCCCTGGCTGGGCTCCGCGGCCGGTTCACCGCCTGGCGGGAGCAGCGTCGCCGTGACGCTCCGCTGGCCGTCGGCCCGGGCCTCGACCTCGCCGGCCACGACCTGCGGGCGATGGCGCTGTCGGGCAAGGACCTCAGCGGCGCCGACCTTCGAGGCTGCCGCTTCGAGGACATGGACCTGCGGAACCTGAAGCTGGTCGGGGCCAGGCTCCAGGGCGCCCGGTTCGCGCGTGCTCGCCTCGACGGCGCGGACCTGTCCGGGGCCGAGGCCGAGTTCGCCGAGTTCGCCGACGCCCAGCTGCGAGGTGCCGACCTGTCGCGGCTGGACGGTCGGGAGGCGGTCTTCGAGGGCGCGACGCTGCGGCGCGCCCGGTTCTCCGGTGCGGTGCTCGCCGGGGCCCACCTGGCGGCCTGTGACCTGACGGAGACCGACCTCGCCGACGCCGACCTGACCGGCGCCGACCTGGGCGGCGCGATCGTCGAGGCGGCGGTCATCGGTCGCATCCAGGGTCTGTCCGGGGCCGAGATGGACGAGCTCCTGGAGCGCGGCGCGCGGTTCGAGGTGCTCGAGCTGCCGACCGTCGTCGAGCCGGAAGAGGAGGGTCTCGCCGCCCGGGTGCTGCGTGCCATCCCTGGCCGTCGTCGCGCGCCCCCCGCCGACCTGTTCCTCGGGCCGGGCGCCGATCTGTCCGGGCGAGACCTGCGTCGCCTGCTCCTGGCCGAGCTGGACCTGTCGGACTGCAACCTCCGCGAGGCTCGCCTCGACGGCGCCGACCTCAGCGGGACGTCTCTGACCGGAGCGCGACTAGATGGCGCCCGTCTGTCGGGGGCGAAGCTCGACGGCGTCGACCTGACCGGCGCCACCGCGGCCGAGGCGCGCTTCGACGACTGTGACCTCGGACCCGCCCAGCTGGCTCGGCTCCGCGCTCCCGGCTCGAGCTGGGTCGGCGCCGATCTCTCCTCGGCCCGCTTCCTGGACACGTCGCTCGTCGACGCCGACCTCTCCGCTGCGGATCTGCGCGGCGCCGTGCTGCGCGACGCGGACCTCTCGGGCGCCATCCTCGACCAGGCCGAGCTCGAGGGCGCCGATCTGTCCGCGGCCATCGTCCACGGGGCGGACTTCGCGGGCGCGCTGGGGCTGTCGGCCGAGATGGTCACGGACCTCACCGAGCGTGGAGCACGGGCCGGTGCGCTTCGACTGCCGCCGTTCATCCGCGCGCTGCTCACGCCCCAGGTCGCGGGCGTCGTGCTGACGGCGGGCGTGGCGGTGGCCGGGTTCGTCCTGCTCGTGCAGTCCGGGTCCAACGACGCCGAGCAGCTCGAGCAGACCGCCGTCGCGGAGACCGAGCTGGGCGAGAACGCCGCAGCCCTGGCTCGCTACCAGGAGCTCCTCTCGATGTCGGCCAGCTCGAGCGAGCGCATCCGCGTCCGCTACGAGATCGCACGCATCCTCGAGGACGATGGGGACGTCCCGGGGGCCCTCGAGCAGTACGCGGCTGCCGTCGCCGAGGCCGAGGCGGGCGAGGAAGCGGGCGAGGCGAACGTGAAGCTCGCCCGAGCCCACGCGCTGCTGAACGACCTCCCCGCCGAGCGCGCGGCCTACGGCGAGGTCCTGGCCCGGGTCGACACGCCGTCGGCCCTCTACGCCGAGGCGCTCGTCGGGCTGGAGGACAGCCACCGCCGCGAGGGCGACGCCGATCGAGCTGTCGAGGCGCGGGACGAGTGGTTCGGCGCCCTCGACAAGAACCCGGGCCGAGGGCTCAGCGTCGGCCTGGGCGTCGCCGAGGTCACGTCGAGTCGCGGCGAGTACGAGCGCGCCCTCGAGGTGCTGGACCTGGTCGCCGCCACCCGCCTCGACCGGGACCAGCAGACCCGGGTGGACCTGGCGCGGGCCGAGCTGGCGGCCGACCGGGGTGATGCGTTCACGGCCGACCAGCTCTACGGCGAGCTCCTGCGCGCGCCGGGCATCGACCAGGGCCGCGTGCGCCTCGCCGCAGCCGAGGTGGCCTGGCAGCTCGAGGACGTCGAGCGAGCGCTGCAGCTGGTGACCGAGGCCCGGCGTCGCGGCACCCATCCGGATGTCGAGGCGCGGCTGCTCGTGCTCGAGGCCGGGATCCGCCGGGCCGAGGGCGACGACGCGACCGCGAGCGCGCTGTACCAGAAGGTGCTGGACGGCTTCGCGGACGACGCCGACGCCTACGCCGCCGCCCAGCTCGGGCTCGCCGAGACCCTGTCCGAGGACGAGCAGGCCGACCTGGTGGCGTCTCTCCTGGACGCCGGGCAGCCCGAGCGCGCCGCCCGCATCGAGCTCAGCCGCGCGGCCCGACTCCAGGCGACCGGCCGGCCCCTCGAGGCCGAGATCGTCTACCTCCGCGTGCTCGACCTCGGGACCCCCGCCGAGGGCCGGCTGGCTCGGCTCGAGCTGGCGTCCATCGCCATCGAGGACGAGCGGGTCGAGGAGGGCATCCGCCTGCTCCGCGACATCCAGGCCGAGGTCGACGGCACCGAGCGGGTCGAGGTCGAGGCCGCGGTCGCCGACGCTCTTCGGTACGCGGGGCGGCTCGACGACGCCGAGTTCGCGTACTCGGGCCTCATCGCGGGCTACCCCGCCGACTCCGAAGCGCACGTCCGCGGCCTGCTGGGGCGCGCGCTCGTCTCCGAGGCCCGCGGCCAGGTCGAGGACGCCCGTCGTGGCTACCTTGACGTGTTGGACGCGACGACCAGTCCCGCGCTGCGCAGCGAGGCGCTCGCCGCACTGGCCGGCAACTACATGGAGACGGGCGAGTCCGACCGCGCGCTGTCCGCCTGGCGCTCGTTCCTGGCCGGGCTGCCCGAGGGCCACGAGGCCAGCTTCGACGCGTACGAGGCGATGGCGCAGATCCTCCGAGCACGCGGCGAGCGGGGCGCTGCGCTCGAGCAGTACGACGCGCTCCTGCGGGCGACCGCCAGTGAGGGACGAAAGGCCCGCGCCAAGGTCTCCATCGGCGAGCTGCTCGAGGAGGACGGCCAGTTCGACGAGGCGCTGCTGCTCTACGGCGAGCTGCTCGACGACACCGAGCTGCCCGAGGACGAGTGGGACTCCGTCTTCGTGGGGCTCGTCCGGACGCTGCTGTCGGTCGGCCGACCCGATGAGGCGCTGGCGTTCTTGAACGCGCGGTCACAGGACATCCGGGACCAGGAGACCGAGTCCGCGGTGCTCTCGCTCAAGGCCCAGTCGCTTCGCGCGCTCGGACGCAACGAGGAGGCCGCTCGCTACGAGCAGTCGGTCGAGGCCGAGGCCCCCGAGCTGGATGATGCCTTCTCCGTCGCGCTCGCCGAGGCGAACACGCTGGTGAACGAGTGGGACTTCGAGGGCGCCATCACGCTCTACGAGGAGCTCCAGCAGCAGGCCGAGGACCGCCCCACCCAGGCCTCGATCCTCGACGCCATCGCGCAGGCGAGGGCGCTGTCAGGCGACACGGCCGCGGCCCGCGAGGACTACGGCCGGCTGGGTCGTGAGTTCAGCGACCTGCCCGAGGCCGTCTTCCTCTCCCAGATGGGCCTGGCCTGGGTCGACCGGCAGGACGGCCAGTCCGACCGGGCTGTGGAGCGCTACCAGGGCCTGAGCGCCCCGGACATCGGCTCGGACGTCTGGCGGCTCGAGCAGCTGGCGACCGCGCTCCAGGAGGCCGGGCGCGACGACGAGGCCGAGCGGGTCTACAAGGACCTCATCAAGAGCCACGAAGGCGACGAGATGGCCCAGTCGACCGGCAGCTACGGCCTGGCCGAGCTGATGCGCGGACGCGGCGAGCTCGCGGCCGCGCGAGGGCTGTACGAGAAGGTCGCGCGCACCTCGCCGGACGAGATGCAGGCGCTGTGGTCGAGCCTCCACGTCGCCATGCTGCTGGTCGACGAGGGCCGCCTCGACGACGCCGAGGAGCGCCTCGAGGAGCTGCTCGAGGCCGACGACGAGATCGCGCTCCAGGCGCGCATCGGGCTCTCGTCCATCGAGCTCGAGCGGGAGCGTCCGGGCAAGGCGCTGGACTGGATCGAGGACGTCGACGCCACGGAACTGGGCGGCGGCTGGGTCGCCACGCTCGCGCAGCAGGAAGCGACCTGCCACGCGGCGGCGGGCGACCACAAGAAGGCCGAGCGCGTCTGGAACGACGTGCTGCGGGAGTACGGGGACGTCGACGACGTGGCCAGCCAGGCCCACCTGGCCCTCGGCGAGCTGTCGCTGGGACAGGACGCTCCCGACGAGGCCCTGGCGCGCTTCGAGCGGGTCGAGGACGAGACCGGCGACGCCTACTACCGGGCGCGCGCGCTGCTGGGGCAGGGCGATGCGCTGCGCATGCTGGGGCGGGACGCCGCCGCTCGTCGAGCGTACGAGAAGGTGGTCTCCGACCACGGGGACCTGGGCGACCTCGTCGCCATCGCCGAGGCGAAGCTCTAGTCCGCTGCGTCTGGTCCCCTACCGGATCCAGACCCGGACGGTGCCGTCCTCGCTCCCGGTCGCGAGCTGGGTCCCGTCGCTGCTGAAGGCCAGCGCCACGACGCGCCCGGCGTGCCCTCGGAGCGAGGTCTGCAGCTGGCCGCTCTTCGCGTCGAGCACGTAGACGGACCCACCCTCGGTGCCTCCAGCCATGATTGAGCCGTCGGGGGACGACAGGACCGCGTGGAAGCGCGCTGCGCTCGTGTTGAGGCCCCGGCGCAGGCCACCCGAGGTGAGGAACGCCAGATCCTCGAGGGTCGTGCTGACGATACGCCCTTCGTGCGCGTCGCCCTGCCCCCCGGCATGCTTGGCGCCGCTGGTGAACGTACGTGTCCCGTCCAGCGTGTGGCCCGTCACGGCGCCGTCCTCGGTGGGCCAGACGACGAGCTGGCCGCCGTCGGCCCAGGAGAACCAGGACGCGCCGTCCTCTGGCGTGAAGCCACCGGTCGCCTGGCGCGTCTCGACGTCCCAGAGGAGCAGCTCGGTGGGGTCGCTCGAGGCGAGCTGATCGCGGTGGAACGCGACGTGGTCCGGGGCCGCCTCGTGGCCGTACAGCACGCGGGCCGCATCACCGCTGCCGGGCTCCCAGACCCGCACGTACAGATCGGGGCCGGCGACCGCGATGCGGCTCCCATCCGGGCTCCAGTCCAGGCTTCGCGCCGGGCCGTCCTGGAGCTTCAGCAGCGACTGGACGCCTGGGAGCAGCGCGTCCCGGACCAGGATCTGGCCGCTGGCGTCGGCGGCGGCGAGGCGGCTGCCATCCGGCGAGAAGTCTACGGCGCGGATGGGAGCCAGCCCGGTGTCGAGCTGGGCCAGGAGCTGCCCGTGACCCCACACGCGCAGCGTGTCGCCGTAGGCCTCGGCCACGAAGCCGTTCTTTGGGGACCACGCCGCGTCCAGCCGCTGGTGCACGTCGTCGAAGGTGACGGGGGCAGCGGCCTCGTCCGGAGGGAGCCCGGTCCAGCGAGGAGGCGGCTCGTAGTCGGAGACGACGGTGGCGTTCGTGACGTCCCAGACCACCGGCGCGTCGTCGCCGCCGCGGGCCAGGAGCTTCACCTCGTCGAGGAAGACCAGCCCGCCCGTTCGGCCCTGGCCGGGCAGCGTCGAGCGCAGCTTGCCGGTGTCGACCTCCCAGACGCGGATGCGGCCGTCCCAGTCCCCGCCCGCGACCAGGCGGCCACTGGGCGAGAACGCCATCTGCGTGGTCTCCACGCCGCCGACCTGCAGGGTGCGGAGCATGGCGCCCGTGTCCAGATCCCAGATGCGCACGTGGCCGTCGCGCCCGGTGGCGGCGACCCGGCGGGCCTCCATCTGGAACGTGACGCGCGTGAACCACTCGCCCGGCCCCTGGATGACCTGGAATGGCTGGCCGGTCTCCCCGTCGACGAGTCGGATGGGCCCCTGCATCGAGGCGACGCCCATCTCCCTGCCGTCCGCGGACCAGGCGACGCCGGCGATGGGGCGACCGTTGCCGCCCATCCGGTAGAGCTCCTGGCCGGACCAGGCGTCGAAGATGGTCACCGCGCCGTCTCGGTCTCCGGCGGCGACCAGGTCTCCGGCCGGGGACAACGCGAGGTGGTCCATTCGGGCACCGCGCTGGCCGAACGCGTCCTCGATGCGCAGGTCGGACGTTCGGAACACGCGCACCAGATCGTCGGTGCCGGCGGCGTACAGCCGCTCGCCGTCGGGCGAGATGGCCAGACCGCTCAGCTCGGGGAGGCCATGGACGGCCGTGAGCGTCCAGTCGGTCGGCTCGAGCGCGCGCGCTTCACCGGCCAGCCAGAGCAGGGCGAAGGGTACGGAGATCGCCAGCACGCGCTGCATGCCTGCGAGGTTAGCAACTCGGCGATGACGACCGGACCGGCCAGCGCCCACAAGTTCGTGTGGGCGGCCCTGGCGTTCGCGGTCCTCGGCATCAGCGCGGGCGGCGTGCTCGCCCGGCTGGCCGAGGCGGCCGACCCGGTCGTGATCGCGATCTGGCGCACGGGCCTCTGTGGGCTGTTGCTCGCGCCTGGGTTGGTCAAGCTACGCGCCAGCAGGCGGGACCTGGCGCTGTGCCTGCTGGCCGGCCTGGCGCTGGCCGCCCACTTCTGGACCTGGTTCGCCTCCCTCGAGCACATCTCCGTGATGCGCTCGGTCGTGCTCGTCACGCTCGCGCCCATCTGGGTGGGGCTCGCGGAGCGCTTCCTCTTCAAGAAGCCCCCGCTTCGCCGCTTCTGGGTCGGCATCGCCATCGCGCTGGGTGCGGTCGTCGGCATGGCCTGGGGCGGGGTGGGTGAGGCGAGCCTCACCGGGGACGCCCTCGCCATCGTCGGCGGCATGCTCAGCTCGGCGTACCTCCTGATCGGACGCAGCGTGCGCCAGCGCATCTCCTTCGTGCCGTACGGCGCATTGGTCTGCCTGTTCGCCGCGGCCTGGCTCATCCCGGTGGCGCTGGTCCGCGGACTGCCGCTCGTCGGCTGGGAGCCGTCGACCTGGATGGCGCTGGCCGGACTCGCGCTCCTGCCGCAGCTGGTCGGACACGTCGGCTTCAACTTCGCCGTGAAGTACGTGGCCACGACGACCATCGCGGCGCTGCTGCTGCTCGAGCCCATCGGCGCCGGGATCCTGGCCTTCGTCGTGCTGGGGGAGCAGCCCCCGCTTGCGGACGTCGGGTTCGCCGCCATCCTGCTGGTCGGCGTCGGGATCGCTACGGTCGGAGGCCATCCAGGCGCCGCACGGTCGTAGCCCGGGCGTAGAGCGCGCCGTCCGCGCCGCGCATCCGGTGGCGCAGGACCCAGGCCCCGTCGATGGAGCCGACCACCTGGCTCGTGACCTCGACGATGTCGCCGGCCGTCACCCCGGCCTTCCAGTGGATCCGCTCGGCGACGGGCACGACCGTCTGGGGATCGAGGCCCTGGGCCGCTGCCATGCGCGCGAGCGCCTCGTCGCACCAGTCCAGGTAGCTCGGGTGGTTCGCGTGCCCCAGCGGGTCCATCCAGGTGTTCCAGGCCGAGAACGTGAACGTGTGCTCCGCGCCATCGACCGGCTCGTCGATCTTCGGAAGACCGATCACGGGGCCCAGGTCGTCGCGCCGCGTGAAGGCGTCCATGAGCGCGGGCGTCGCGCGCGTGGGCGCCATCCGGCCGTCGACGTTCCCGACGTGCGCCCACTGCTGGGTCGTTGCCGCGACCAGTCCGTCCGGCCCCACCAGCCGGACCTCTCGCTTCGTCAGGATGTCCCGTCGGAAGTCCCGCAGCCACGTGCGCAGGAGCAGCTCCTCGCCGTAGCGGACCTCCCGCTCGTGGATGGCGGTCATCGAGGTCACGACGAAGGCGACCTGCTCGGCCAGGTAGCGCTCCGGAGGCCAGCCGCACTCGGTCGAGGCCAGCACCGCCGCCTCCTGGAACGCCCGCCAGACCTCGGCCGGCCGGGCCACCTGCCGGGGGGTGAACGCGTGCCGAGGCAGGCGGATCGGGAACTCGTGCACGCCGTCCATCGATCCGGCCCGTATCCTGACCGGGCATGTGGCTCCTCCTCCCGCTCGCCTTTCCCTGTGACGACGACCCGGGCATCTCGGGCTGGATCCCCGCCGAGGGCCCGGTCCGCCAGGGCACGTGGCTGCGCGTGAAGACCGACGCGGCCTACCCGAGCGCCGAGCTGTCCGAGGCTCGCGGCGGCGTCTACCAGCTCGAGGAGCGGCTGGCGGACAAGGATCGGCCAGACGGCTGGCTGGGCTGGCAGGTCCCCGAGGATCTGATCGACGACGACTGGACGCTCACGGTCTACGACGACGACGACGAGCTGGGCTCGCTGGACGTGGCCGTTCGGGAGGACGCCCAGGTCGGGACGCTCGAGGACACCGAGCAGATCACCTGGATCACCTTCGACGTGACCCCGAGCGAGGAGCACCCGGACCTGTGCGACACCGGGCTCGACGCCGCGTACCACCGCGTCACGGCGGTCGTGGACGTGCCCTCGGCGCCGGCGAACGGCTGGCTGGTCGAGATCCGCGAGTCGGGCAAGGAGCCCGCAGCCTGGGCCGAGATGCCCCGCTTCGGCGGGACGGTGACGCTCTCGTACCTGCTGCACTGGACGGCGGGCCGGGCGTGCCCCGAGGTGGTGCTCGAGGACGGCTTCGGCGTCGAGCAGGCGTTCACCGAGCGCGGCTGCGTCGAGCTCCCCGACCTCATCGACTCGGCCGAGGAGGTGAACCGCCGCGAGGTCTGCGGGTGCGCCAGCAGCTCGCTTGGCGGCCCTTGGGCCCTCGTCCTGCTCGCGCTGGTGTTCCGCGAGCGCCTCAGGAGAGGAGCTGGACCGCTCGGTCCTCGAGGTGCCGAGCGACAGCCTCCATCGGATCGCTGGCGTCCGTGAACAGGACCAGGTCGGCGGCGTTGCTGAGGACGTAGCGGCTGACCAGGTGGTTCAGGTCGAGCAGCGCCAGACGGTGGTCGCGCTCGTCCGACAGCCCGAGCATCTGCACGACCTCCTGGTCCTTCGCCAGCAGCTGCGGGGTCCACCGGCCCGACACGCTCTCGGGCAGGGCGTCCCGATCGAGCACGTGTCGCTGGAGCAGCCGGACGTTGTCGCGATGGGCTCGGAACCAGCTCCAGAGGGTCCGAACCACGAGGCGGATGCGTGCCTCGCGCTCGTCGGGCAGGTCCTCGGGCAGCTCGATGGCAATGAGGCCCTCGTACATGTGGTCGATGACGGCCTCGTACAGCCCCGCCTTCCCGCCGAAGTGCCAGGCGAGCGTGGCCACGTTCACGTCGGCCGCGTCGGCCAGGACGCGGGTGGTCGAGCCGGCGAAGCCCCGGTCGGCGAACACGGGGAGGCAGGCCTCGAGGATGCGCTCGCGGGTGCTCACGGGTCGGCCGACAACCGCGACCACAGGTTCGCGTCGTGGAACGTGCCGTACAGCTCGATCCGGTCGCGCAGGACCCCCTCGAGCGTGTAGCCGAGCCGCTTCGGCACCGCGTTGCTGGGCAGGTTCCCGACAGCGCACAGGATCTCGATGCGTCGGAGCCCGACCTCGAACAGGGCGGTCTGCAAGGCCGTGACCGCCTCGGTCATCCGTCCGGCGCCAGTCGCGCGCTTCGCGAGCCAGTACCCGATCTCCCCCCGGTGCTCGACGACGCCCTGGACGCCTACGTTTCCCAGGTACTCGCCGGCCTCCCAGATGCCGTAGTGAGCCTGGGTGCCGGCCTCGAAGTTGCGCTCGGTCGACTCCAGATACGCTTGGGTCGTCGCGAGCTTCGGCTCGTCCGCCCAGGGAAGCCAGGGCTGCAGCCAGTCCCGGTTCGGCTCGGCCACGGCGAACACCGTCTCGGCGTCGCTCGAACGCAGGCGACGGAGCGTCAGTCGGGGCCCGGGCAGCTCGGGCGGTAGCGCGTTGAACAGCATGCGGATTGGGATATCCACCGGTGTCCCCGGGAGAGAGCAATGAGTATCCAGGCGTCCAAGCAGGAACAGCTGCGGTACCAGTTCGACACCTTCCTGGCCAAGGGCAGCCGGGCGCTGTTCGTGGCCCTGACCGTCGCATTCTTCGTCGCCCTGCTCGCTATCGGCGTCGTCCGGTTCTTCTTCTGGGGCGTCGACTGGATGCTCCACGACGAGGTCACCAAGTCGCTCTCCCAGGGCATCTGGTTCACCTGGCTGCAGCTCACCGACCCGGGCAACATGGCCCAGGACAACGAGACCTTCGTCGGGTACAAGATCACCGCGATCATCGCTGGAATGACCGGTGTGGTCATCTTCAGTGCCCTCATCGCCTTCCTGACGACGGCGCTGGACCAGGCCATCGACGACCTGAAGAAGGGTCACAGCCGGGTGCTCGAGACCGGGCACACGCTCATCGTCGGGTGGGGGCCGCGGGTCCCGGAGATCCTGCGCGAGCTCGTCGAGGCGAACGAGTCCGAGGACGACCCGGTCGCGGTCATCCTCGCCGAGGAAGAGAAGGAGGACATGGACGAGCACCTTCGCGAGCTCTGGACGGATCGGCGAAACCTGCGACTGGTCACGCGCTCGGGTCCGACCGCCGGGCTGGGCTCGCTGGCCAAGGTCAGCGCCGAGCATGCGGCCTCGGCCATCGTGCTCGCCACCTGTGGCGAAGCGGCCAGCCAGGAAGACAAGCTCTCCAGCGACGCCAAGGTCATCAAGACGGTGCTGGCGATCATCGCGCACGTGGGCGACGACGCCGAGATCAACATCGTCGCCGAGGTCTTCGACGAGCGGAACCGAGCGGTGGTCAAGGACATCGCGCCGGACCGCATCAGCGTGATCGACAGCAACGAGATCCTGGCCAAGATCATGGTCCAGACGAGCCGCACCTCGGGCCTGTCGGTGGTCTACGCCGAGCTGCTCTCGTTCGAGGGCTGCGAGATGTACTTCCACAACGACGAGTGGAACGGCATCACGTTCGGTGCGCTCCAGTTCCACTTCCCGGACGGTGTGCCCATCGGCATCCGGAAGCCCGACGGCTCGATCGCGATGCGGACGGACCCCGACTACGTCATGGCGGACGACGACGAGATCCTCATCATCGCGGACGACGACTCGACCATCGAGTTCGAGAGCTCGCCGGTGATGAAGCCCAAGGAGATGCCGCTGAAGGACATGCGCATCGAGCCGGCGAAGGAGCGCATGCTCATCCTCGGCTGGTCGCCCAAGGTCGAGATCCTCATCTCGGAGTACAGCGACTACGTGCTCGAGGGCTCCGAGGTGCACCTGATGATCCCGAGCGCCTCGGACGACATCAAGGCGGTGGTCGAGGACCTGAACAGCGAGCTCGACAACGCGAGCGTGACGCTCATCGACAAGGACCCGATGTCGAGCGAGGAACTCGCGACGGTCGACCCGTTCTCCTACAACGTGGTCATCATCCTGAAGCAGAACACCTCGGAGGACGCGGCCCCCGAGCGCGTGGACTCCGAGACCATCATCGTCCTGCTGCACCTCCGCAAGCTCCTTCGGATGGCGATGGCCGACGGCCGGGACGTGAACACGAAGCTGATCACCGAGGTGCTCGACAGCTCCAACCAGGAGCTCATCAGCCGCGCGGGCGTCGACGACTTCATCATCAGCAACCGCATGGTCTCGATGATGTTCGCGCAGATCTCCTGCGAGCCGGACATCCAGGACGTCTACGACGACCTGTTCCAGGAGGACGGCTCCGAGATCTACGTGAAGCCGGCCTGGCTCTACTTCGACGAGCTGCCCGTCACGTGCCGCTTCGGCGATCTGATGCAGCACGTGCGCGGTCGGGACACCGAGATCTGCATCGGGTACAAGATCGGCGCGCTCGAGACCGATGCGGACGAGAACTTCGGCGTGAAGCTCATCCCGCTGAAGGACAGCATGGTGACGCTGGGTCCGGGTGATGGACTCGTGGTCGTCGCCGAAGACGACATGTGAGAGGCTGGCGTCCGTGATCACACTCCCCGAGCTCGCCGAGCTTCCGCCGCTGGCCGGCGTGCCCACCGCTGACCTCGAGCGCCTGCTCGAGCACGGCTATGCCCGCGACTATGCGAAGGGCACCGTGGTCTTCGAGCCGGGCACCTGGTCCTTTTCCGCACTGCTCATCGTCCGCGGCGAGCTCGAGATCCAGGTCGTCGGTGACGGCGAGGCTCGCGTGGTCGGGCGCATCCCCGCCGGCGAGATCGCGGGCGAGGCGGCGTTCTCCGACAACGGCACCGTGCACACCGTTCGCGCCGTCGCCGCCAGGGACACCGAGGCGCTCGTGGTGACCCAGACGCTGCTGGACAAGGCCCGGGGGACCAAGGCGCTCCAGTCGATGCAGGCCCATACGGTCCGCGTGCTTGCCGATCGCATCCGAGCCACCAACGCGACGCTCCGGCGGGCCTGGGAAGACAACGCGGACGAGGAGCCCGAGGCGCTCCGAGCCGCGATCCGCGAAGCCGTGACGGGGGACGGGGGATGATTGAGCTGGCTCGCGACCTGTTGACCCAGCGCGGCGTCGAACTCTCGCCGGCTCCCGCGCTCGCCGAGATGCTCCGGGACGCTCCGGCGCGCGTCATCGAAGACGGTGACAGCCTGTGCACCGAGGGCGAAGACGGTGACCGGATGTGGGTCCTCGTCGAGGGCACCGTCGTCGTGAAGAAGATGGAACTGGGCGGCTTCCCGCGCCGCATCGCGACCATCGACGGGCCGGCGATGTTCGGACACATGGCGCTCGCCGGCGGTCTGCCGCGCAGCGCGACGTGCATCGCGGACGGAGAGCTCAAGGTCCTGCTGATCGATCGGGCCAGGTTCGACGGACTGATGGCGGACGTCGGCTCGGTCGGGGACGCGTTCCGACGGCTGCTCATCGCCGGGATGACCCGCCAGCTGGCGCAGGGGAACACCGAGCTGCGCACCTGGCTGAGGCCGGCCTTCGAGGACCAGGCCACCGAGCAGGTCGACGCGAGCGAGCTCCTGAGCCTGCACGCGACGTTCGACGGCTGGGTCGGCTGACCGGCGCTCGCTACTGGATGTAGCCCATCGCGCGGAGCCGCTCCTGGGTGGCGTCGTCGACCTCGAGGAGCCCCGTGGGTCGCTCCTCGACGAAGTCCGCGTGCTGCCGCAGCGCGTCGACGCGGTCCGGATGCGCCTCGGAGAGATCCATCGTCATCCCCGGGTCCGTCTCCAGGTCGTAGAGCTCGTGGCCCGAGGTGGTCCCCGAGATGAGCGCCCAGCCTTCGTGGCGGACCATCTCGTAGCCCTGCGTGTAGCGGCCGCCGATGCGTGTCGCCCAGGTCCCGTCCTTCCAGGCCTTGTCGAGGAGCGGATCGGTCCGCGGCGTGTCGAGCGTGCCCAGCAGCGAGGAGCCGTCCTCGATGCCGGCGAGCTGAAGCAACGCGCCGTACAGCTCGCGGAGCTGCACCGGTGTCTGGACCGTCTGACCCGTGGGCACGCCCGGGCCGGCCAGGACGAGAGGGACGTGGGTGAGCTCGGGGTACAGCGAGCGGCAGTGCAGGACCATGCCGCGCTCGCCCAGCAGCTCGCCGTGGTCCGAGGTGACGGCGACCACGCCCGATGAGCGACCGGAGGTGTTCCACGAGGTCAGCACGTGGTTGAGCTCCCGATCGACGTGCATCACCTCGCCGTTGTAGAGCTGGTTGATCAGCTCCCAGCCTTCCGCGTCGATCTCCAGATCCCCCTGGAGCCAGCGCTCGACCATGTCGGGTTCGTCTTGCGTCCGGCCGGCGTGCGGTGCGATGGCGGCGCGGTTGAGCTTCCACGGGTCGAGCCAGGTCGCGGCGTCGAGGCGGGGCTGGAGCGCCTGGGTCGCGTCGCGGATCTCCCAGGGCGCGTGCGCGGCGTAGAGGTTCACGAACAGGAGCAGCGGACGGTCGTCCTCGGCGGCCAGGACCGCGTCGACCTCCTGGAGAACCCGCACGTCGTGGTTGGGGTAGACCGCCACCTGCTCGAACCCGCGGGTCAGGCCCAGGTCGGGGTCCAGCAGCGCGTTCGCGCCCACCGCGGCCGTCCGGTAGCCCTCGGCCGAGAACCTCTCCGCCAGCGTGACCGCATCCCGGCGCATCGGGCTGACCTGGATCCACCCACCCGCGACGGTGAGCCCGTCCCCCTCGGTGAAGTGGGCGCCGTGCTCCCAGGGTGCCTGTCCCGTGAACAGCGATGCGTGCGAGGGCCACGTCCACGACGAGCTGCTGGCGCTCGTGAACACGACGCCGGCGTCGGCGACCGCCTGGAGTTGGGGCGTCGGCAGGTCGGCCATCACGTGGTCCGCCCGCACGGTGTCCAGGACCACGACCAGGATGTCGGGCTTGCGCGCGGGTGGCTCGGGTTCGCCGGCGCAGGCCATCAGGAGGAGCATCTGCGCCAGTCTACTGGTACTTTCGGTGGGCAGGGACGAAGGAGAGACCCATGATGTGGATCGCGCTGGGGCTGATGTCCCCGGACGCCCATGCCTTCTGTGGCCACTACGCCGGCCAGGTCGGCGCCGAGATGTACAACAACGCGAGCCAGCTGGCGGTCGTGCGACAGGGCTCGCGGACCACGCTGACCTTGGTCAACGACTTCGAGGGCAACGTCTCGGAGTTCGCGCTGGTCGTGCCGGTGCCCGAGGTGCTCGACGCCGAGGACGTCGCGGTGCTGGACGGCGAGATCATCGGCCGCTTGGATGCGTACTCAGCTCCTCGGCTGGTCACGTACACCTGCGACGACTTCGCCAGCCGGGGGGACAGCGGCACGCTGGACAGCGCCAACGACGGGGAGGGCGCCGGAGACGACGCGGACGACAGCGTGACGGTCGAGGCCGAGTTCTCGGTCGGCGAGTACGACATCGTCGTCCTGTCCGCTGACGAGAGCGGCGCGCTGGTCACGTGGCTCAACGACAACGACTACGCCGTGTCGACCGACGCCGAGGACCTGCTGCAGGAGTACGTCGACGCGGGCGCGAAGTTCTTCGCGGCGAAGGTGAACCTGGACGAGACGCCCGAGGGGTCAAGCTACCTGTCTCCGCTCCAGTTCGGGTACGAGGCGGACGCCTTCATGCTGCCGATCCGTCTCGGCACGCTGAACTCGGGCGGCGAACAGGACCTCATCGTCTACGCGCTGTCGGACTCCGGCCAGACGCACATCAGCAACTACCCGGAGGTCGAGCAGGAGACCGACTGCATGGTCGACGTGGACGCCACCGGAGGCCTGGCCACATTTGTCGACGAGCGGTTCGTCGCCGCGCTCTCCACCGAGGAGCGGCCCGGCTGGGTCCTCGAGTACGGGTGGACACCCAGCGGGTGTGACCCCTGCGCTGGCGATCCGCTCGCGGACGAGGACCTGCACGCGCTGGGCTGGGACGGCGAGACGAACGAAGCCTACTTCTCGCGGCTGCACATGCGCTACCCGCCCGAGGCGGTCGACCAGGACCTGGTGTTCTATGGCTCGAGCATCAGCTCGTTCACGCAGCTGCGGTACATCGCCTACGACGCGGACCTCGAGGACCGGTTCTCCAACTGCGTGACCGGCTGGGCCGACGACCCGGGCTCGTGCGATGGCTCGACGGACACGGACACGCCGAACCCGAACGACGACGAGGACGCGCCGGTCATCGAAGAAGAGGGCAACTGGGGCTGCGCGAGCGCTCCGGTCGCGCCGGCGTTCCTTCTGGGGCTGTTGGCGCTCGGTCTCAGCCGTCGTCGGGATGGTCGAGCTTCCAGCGTGTCTTCTTGATCATGCCGAGCAGGATCTCGAGCTCGACCTTGGTCGGCTGAGCACGCCCAAGGAACTGGCCGAGCGTCACGGTGACCTGCTCCGGGTTGCGCCCCAGCATGTAGGGCGTGTCCTGAAGCAGCTCGACCGCCATGTCCACCGTTCGGCGCTGCATCTGTAGCGAGCCGAGCTCGGACGGCGGGCGTGGGCGCTCGGAGACCGGGCCGCCCCCGCTGCGCTTGCCCTGCCGAACGATGTCGTCCCGGCCGACGAAGCCGCGCGACCGGGCCTCGGTGAACAGCGCCGAGCACGTCAACAGCACGGCCTGCGCCAGGTTCAGCGACGGCTCGCCCGAGGTCGGGATGCGGAGAGCGGCCTGGCACCAGCTGAGGCTGTCGTTGTCGAGCCCGTGGTCCTCACGACCGAACAGGACCGCCACCGGCCCCTCGCGCTCGAAGGCCTGGGTCGCCAGGGAAGGGGGATCCATCGGGGCCCACTCCCATCGGCGCTTCCGGGCGGTGGTCCCGACGGCCCATGTGCAGCCCTCGACGGCCTCTTCGACCGTGGCGACGAAGCGGGCCTCGTCGAGGATGCGCTTGCCGCCGCTGGCCATCCAGCGCGCGCGCTCCATGTCGAACGACGGCGGGTCGACCAGCACCAGGCGGCGCAGGCCGGTGTTGGCCATGGCGCGCGCGACCGCTCCGACGTTGCCGGGCTGCAGCGGCTGGACCAGCACGATGACGACGCCCTCGGCGAGGACGCCTCCTGCAGACAGCGCCTTACTCCAGGCCGAGCAGGCTCTTGAGCCAGGCCCAGAAACCGGTCTTCTCGGCCTTCTCCGGCTTCACGAGGCGGGTCTTCCGCTCGGGCTGGATGACCTGCGGCTCGCGCTTGTCGGGGAGCGGCGCGGTGGGGTCCGACTCCTTCTTCTCGGGGCGCGCGGGGCCCTTTCCTTCGAGCTCGGCCGCGAGGCTCGAGGTCGGCATGGTCAGCGGCGTCGGCGGCGGCGTCGGAGCCGCGGCGGCCTTCTTCTTCTTCTTCTTCTTCTTCTTCTTCTTGCCCTCACCCGGAGCGCTCTTGCCGAGCTTCAGGTGGGACTCGACGGTCTGGCCGGTCGCCTTGTCGCGGGCCGTCAGGCCGAGGATTCCTTCCGAGTCGATGTGGAAGGTGACCTCGATCTGGACCTTGCCCTTCGGCGCCGGACGGATGCCCGAGAACACGAAGGTGCCGAGCAGCTCGTTGTCTTCGACGAACTTGCTCTCGCCCTGGTACAGGCGGAGCATGATGGAGCGCTGGTTCTCCTTGCTCGTCGTCAGCGTCCGGGTCTTGTAGTCCGGGAGCGGCTGGTTCTTCTTGAACAGCACGTGCATCGTGCCGTCGGTCTTGTTGATGCCGATGGGCATCGGGAGGACGTCCAGCAGCGTCAGGCCGTCGTCGGACTGGCCGGCGAGGCTGTGCGCCATCATCGCGGCGCCGATGGCGACCGCTTCGTCCGGGTTGACGCCCTTGCTCGGCGGCTTGCCCATGAACTCGGTGACGAGCGACTGGACGAGCGGCATGCGGCTCTGGCCACCGACGAGGAGCATCTCGTCGACGTCCTTGGCGGTGCAGTCCGCCTCGCCGAAGATGCGGGCGCAGGTCTGGATCGTGCGGTCGACCAGCTCGCCGGTCAGCTCCTCGAGCCGGGCTCGGCTGAGCTCCATGTCGACGTCGAGCGGACCGTCTTCGCCGTTGGCGATGTACGGCACGTTGATCTTCGTCTCGGACACCGTCGACAGGCGGATCTTGGCTTCCTCGGCCGCGTCCCGGATGCGCTGGATGGCGACGCGGTCCCAGGACAGGTCGACGCCCGTCTGCTCCAGGAACTCCTGGAGGATCATCTGCATGACCTTGTCGTCGAAGTCGACACCGCCCAGGAACGTGTCTCCACCGGTCGCGACGACCTCGAAGATGCGGTCCTTGATGTCGATGATCGAGATGTCGAACGTTCCACCACCGAGGTCGTACACGGCGACGCGGGCGGACAGGTTGCGACCGAGTCCGTAGGCGAGCGCCGCGGCGGTCGGCTCGTTCAGGACGCGCAGGACCTTCAGGTTCGCCAGGGCGCCGGCGGAGCGAACGGCCTGACGCTGGCGGTCGTTGAAGTACGCCGGCACGGTGATGACGGCCTGGTCGACCTCCTCGCCCAGCGCGTCCTCGGCCACCTGCTTGATCTGCGCCAGGATGGCGGCGCTGATCTGCTCGAGCGTGAAGACCTGGTCCTTCACCTTGATGAGGATGTCGGAGCTCTCGCCCTCGACCAGCTCGTAGGTGAAGACCTGTCGAACCTTGTCGATGGTCTTGCTGTGGAAGTTCCGACCGATCAGGCGCTTGCTGGCCTGGACGGTGTTCACCGGGTTGAGCTGGGCCTGCTTCTTGGCCTCATGCCCGACGAGCCGGTTGCCTTCTTCGTCGATCGCGAAGACGGACGGGATGGTGGTCTCGCCCGACTTGTAGCTGATCAGGCGCGGCTTGCCGTTTTCGAAGATGGCGGCACACGAGTTCGTGGTGCCGAGATCGATGCCAATGGCCTTTCCCAACGCTGCCTCAGGTCCGTGCTGCGACGGGGATTGAACCACGCGCCGATCCACAGCGTCAACGCGGGCCCCCGGCCCATGGGCCCACCAACGACGGCGTTCCCGACCCGCCCCCACACCATGTGGAGACGAGCCGGGAATTGACGACGAAGTACTCAGGAGGATCACCGTGCCCGTGGCGTGCCATCGGGTACGGCCGGAGGGCCAGAGCGGAGCCCTCCGCGAGGAAACGTGTGGGGTCCTCAGGCCGCCTTGGTGGCGCGAGGGAGCGCTCCTACGAGCGCGGCGCGGGCATCTTCCCAGTGGGGCCGCAGGACGGCGCGACGGGGTGGGAACCGCTCGAGGAGGTCCAGGGCTGCGTACAGGTCCCGGAGGTGTCCGCTGAACATGTCGGCGAGTCCGTGCTCGACCATCGGCGTCCAGAACGCCAGGTCGTGCCTCGCCTTGAGAATCGCCGCTACGCTCTGCTCTTCGCCGCGGACGGCGGCGCGCGGGATGGCGCTGCGCTGGAACAGGTGCACCGGGTCGAAGGCCGGACCGGCCAGCGCGTCCTGGTGCTCGCGGAAGCTGTGGAGCGCGACCTCCTCACCGACCAGCGCCGTGGGCATCGAGACGCTGTGCTCGGGTCCGTCCAGGAACTGGAGGCTGGACTCGAGGATCGGGGTCGGTTCGGGGGCCGAGGCCGGGAGCTTGTGGGCCGAGAAAGTGAGCATCTTGTTGTCCTCCGGGTTCTTCGTTGTCGTCACACAACGAAGCGGAAGAACTCCCGAGGGACATGACCCCTGGACCGCACTTTTTTTCTCGGGGCCCGGCGCGTCAGTAGACGAGCAGGATCTTGCCGTCGGTGCGCTCGCAGGACTTCTCGATCGCGGCGAAGAAGTCGTCGAAGGGGCGGCGGCTCGTGATCATCGGCTGGACCGGCAGCGCCTCGCGCTCCAGGAGCCGGATGACGCGGGGGAAGCAGCCCATCCCGACGTGGCCGCGTGAGCCCGCGATGGACGCCGCGCCGGTCACCAGGACGTCCAGCATGACGGGGGCCCGCTCGCCGGTCCGACCCAGGTAGATCATCTGACCGCCGGGGGCGAACGAGCGCTCGATCGACGGCATGGTCTGGACGGCGGCGCCGGCGGCCTCGACCTGCAGGTCCGCGCCCAGGCCTCGCGTCGCTTCCAGGACGGCTTCGGCCGGGTCGACGTCGCGCGGGTCGTGCGCGGCGTCGGCTCCGCAGGCGAGCGCCAGTGCATTGCGCTCGGCGGAGACGTCGAACGCGGTGATGCTCGCGGCGCCCGAGGCTCGGGCGAGGGCGATGGCGCCGAGTCCGATGGGACCGGCCCCGTACACGGCGACGTGGTCTCCGGGACGCATTCCGCGGCCCGCCACGAAGATGCCGTTGTACGAACAGCTGATGGGCTCGACCAGCGCGCCGATCTCCAGCGCGGCCTGGGCGCTCCCGAGGGCCGTGGCCAGTCCGTCGAGCTTCCAGCAGAACCGCTCGTCGACGGTGATGTACTCGGCGTAGGCCCCGGGCGAGCTGAAGCCCACCATCTCGAGGTGCGGGCACTGGTTCGGTCGACCGGTGCGGCAGACCGTGCAGACGCCGCAGTTCAGCATCCCCTCGGCGGCGACCAGGTCCCCGACGGCGAGCTCGCGCACGCCCTTGCCGACGGCCACGACCTCGCCCGTGTACTCGTGACCCGGGACGACCGGCAGCGACACGGGGCCGGAGAAGATGATGTAGCCCTGCTCGTCGGTCTCGTAGCAGTGGGTGTCCGAGCCACACACGCCGCATGCGCGCACCTGGACGACGACCTCGTTGTGCCCTGGGGTGGGGTCGTCGAGGCTTCGGGCGGCGAAGCGCGGGTTCTGCCAGACGGCGCTGCCGGTGGCTTTGCGGGCGACGCGCTCGGCGTCGGTGATGGCGAACCCCTCGCGGGGTGCCCAGTCGGCTTCCAGGACGATGGCCTTCATGCCCGGACCATATCCGCTCGCGCGGGGGTGTCAGCGTCGCTGCAGGCGCACGCGCAGGACAGCCCGGTCCGAGGCCTCGGTGACCTCGAGGTGCCACTGGCCCTCGCGGACCCGGGTTCCGACGCCGGGCACGCGCCCGAGCCGTCCGAGCAGGAAGCCGGCGAGCGTCTCGTAGTCGCCGTCCGGGAGGTGGATGCCCGTCTCCTCGCACAGCACGTCCACCTCGACCCGGGCGCTGACGAGCCACTCGCGCTCGCCGACCTTGGTGATCTGGGACATGCGCTCGTCGTGCTCGTCGACGATGTCGCCCACGATCTCCTCGAGGATGTCCTCCATCGTGATGAGCCCGACAGCGCCGCCGTACTCGTCGACGGGGACGGCGATGCGCGTTCGGTTCGTCTGGAACTCGTGGAACAGGCTCTCGATGTGCTTGCTCTCGGGGACGAAGACGGGGGGCCGCATCACGCGGTCGACGGGGATGTCCAGGCTCTCGAGGAAGAGCAGGTCGGTGTGGTGGACGATGCCGATGACGTTGTCGACGCGGTCTTCGTAGACCGGCATGCGCGAGTGGCCCTCCTCGACCAGGAGCGCCACGGCCTCGCGAGCCGTCAGCTCGTTGCTGATCGAGGCGACCTCGATCAGCGGGACCATGGCCTCCTCGACCCGGGTCTCGCCGAACTCGAAGACGCGCTGGATGAGCTCGCGGTCGTCCTCGTCGATGGCGAGCTGCTCGCTGGCCTCGAGCAGCAGGATGATGTCCTCGCGGCTGGCCGCTCGATGCAGCGCGCCCTCGCCCCCGGTCACCTTGAAGAGGAGCCGGGTCAGGCCCTCGATGATGAAGAGGACCGGCGCGAACACGAGCGAGAACAGGTACAGCGGCAGCGCGATCACAGGCGCGACGCGGTCGGCGTAGTGCTGGAACAGCGACTTCGGGATCAGCTCGCCGAACAGGAGGATCAGCGGGAAGAGCAGCGCGACCACCGCGACCGAGCCGGCGTTGGGCCAGACCGTCACCATGGCGGCGGCCGAGACCGTCGAGGCGCTGACCGTCGACAGGTTCGTGCCCATCAGACACGTCCCGAGCAGGTGCTCCGGGCGCTCCAGCATGCGCAGCGCGATGCCTGCCCCCCGGCTCCCGCTCTCGGCGGCGCTGCGCAGCTTCAGCCGATCGGCCGAGACGACGGCGATCTCACTGCCCGAGAAGAACCCCTCGGTCACGAGGCAGATGGCGACCAGGCCGGCGGCGAACGTGAGGCTCACTCGGCCTCCCCTTCGGTCGGCGCCAGGAGCATGACCTCGACCTCGAGGATCCGCCGGTCGTCCATCGAGACGACGGTGAAGCGGACACCGTCCACGTCAGTGGTCTCGCCCACCTCGGGCACGTGGCCGAGCGCGTCCATGACGAAGCCGCCCAGGGTGTGGACCTCGTCGTGTGACAGGACCACGCCGGTGAGCTCGGCCAGGTCCTCGAGGTCGATGCCTCCGGCGACGGTCCAGGCACCTTCGCGCAGGACGGAGATCTCGGGGTCCTCGTGCACGTCCAGCTGGGGCCCGACGAGCTCGTCGAGCAGGTCGTCCAGCGTGATGACGCCGTCGATGCCGCCGTGCTCGTCGACGACCAGGGCCATGTGGCTCCGGCGGGCCTGGAACTCGCGCAGCATATCGTCGGCGGGCTTGCTCGACGGCACGAAGAAGGGCTCCTGCAGCAGGTTCCGGAGCTCACCCTGGCTCGGCGGGGTCTTGCCCTTGAACCGCAGCAGGTCCTTGGTCAGCAGGATCCCGACCACGTCGTCGGGCCGCTTTCCGTACATGGGGACGCGCGAGAACGGGGTCTTCTGCAGCTGGTCGACCAGGCGCCGGTAGCGGGTGCCGACCTGGAAGCTGACGATGTCCGGGGCGGGGGTCATCAAGCGACCGACGCTGACGTCGCCGAAGCTGAAGACGCGGTGGATGAGCGAGGCCTCGACCGCGTTGATCGAGCCCGCTTCGTGGCCCTCGTCGATCAACCGGCGGACCTCGGCCTCTTCGATGGTCTGGCTGTCGTTGCCGGTGCCGCCGCCCAGGATGCGGATCGCCAGGTTGGCGAGCGACTGGAGCAGCCACCGGATCGGCGTGATGAGCGTGGCCCACCAGGTGAGCGGGCGAGCGACCTGGACGGCGAAGCGTCGACCGTGCCGGAGCGCGATGGTCTTCGGGGTGACCTCGCCGAACAGGATCAGGAGCGGCGTCGCGACCAGCAGGTTCAGGTACGGCTTGTCCGGCCACACCGACAGGACCATGCCCGCGCAGACGGTCGAGAGGCTGATGTTGACGAGCTCGTTGCCCATCAACACGCTGGCCAGGGTCCGCCGGGGCTCCTCGAGCAGGCGGTTCACGACGAGGCCGGCGCCGCCTTCCTCCTTGAGCCGCTCGCGGTCGATGGCCTGGAGGCTGAACAGCGCGGTCTCGCTGCCCGAGAAGAAGCCGGACAGCAGGATGAGGACGCCGAGCAGGATCAGCGAGAGACCCATCAGCCGGACCTCTGGAAGTGGTGCCAGGCCGCGGGCCAGTCGCGGCCGATCAGCACGGCGCCCTGGCCGGCGACGATGGTCCCGATCCGGGTCAGGCCGTGGGGGGCGAGGTCCTGGGACGAGGTCACGAGCAGCTGGTAGTCGTCGCCGAACGCGATGTGCTCGATGGCCTGGGGCACGTCGGGGAGGGGGAGGAGCGCGGGGTCGACCCGGGCGCCGACGTCCGAGGCGGCGCACAGGCGCGCCAGATCTGTGGCGAGTCCGTCCGACAGGTCCATCCCGGCGCTCGCCAGGCCGCGCTCGGCGAGCAGGGGGCCGAGGTGGAGCGGCGGCTCCGGACGCAGGAGTGCAGGCATGCAGGCGGGGTCGCCCAGGTGGAACGCGGCCGACGCGGCGCCCAGGACGCCGCTGACCCAGATGCCGTCGCCGACCCGAGCGCCCGTGCGCAGGAGCGGCTCGCCCCGGAGTCGTCCGCCGAGCGTCATCGAGACGTGGATGGGGCCCTCGGTGCGGGTGGTGTCGCCCCCGATCAGGGGCACGCTGCCGAGCGCGGCGTGGACCCCGCGGGTGAACTCGCGCACCCAGGCGGCGTCGATCGGGTCGGGGAGCGAGATCGTCAGCAGCGCCCAGGTCGGATCGGCGCCGCAGGCGGCCACGTCCGAGGCGTTCACCGCGACCAGGCGCCGGCCCACGTCCTCGGCGGACCAGCGCACGTCCCAGTGGACGCCCTCGGTCATCGCGTCGACGGTCAGCACGGTGCCGTCGGTCAGCACCGCGGCGTCGTCGCCGGGTCCCACGCGAACGTGGTCGGCGGCCGAGACACGGTCCAGCTGAGTGCCTGAGGTCAGGCAACGGATCACGAAGGATTCGTCGGGGTCGTCGGGCATTTCCGAGGCCAGCATACCGCCTATGACACCAGGAGCTCTCACTGCGGTTCTGGCGGTCCCTCCGAGCCGTTCGATCCCGGCACGAGCGTGATGCCCACGTCGCGGGTGATCGTCATCACGTACAGGTCGCGCACGACCTCGCGGTCGCCGTCGAACCGTCCTCCCGTCGAGACGGGGGCGGAGACGTTCGCGCCGGAAAGGGCACTTCGCACGCCGTACCGGTCGGCCGGCTGGGTGCGGGCGGCGACGCTGACCAGGCGCGCGGTGTCGTAAGCCACGGCGTCCAGGACACCGGGGTTGCGTCCGACGGCGTCGCGGAACTCGGCGGCGAACGCGTGGCTCTTGGGGTCGAGCAGCGTGTAGGCGTCGACGAACACCGAGTTCTGCACGTACAGCCCGCCGCGCGTGAACAGCTCGGCGTTGTGCCAGCCGGACAGGCCGAGCAGCGGGATGTTCTCCACGCCGCGTCGGGGCTGGAAGTTCCCGACGGGGAACTCCTCGTAGGCCAGCGCCGAGGCGACCAGCGCCACGCGGGTGTAGCTGTCGGGGATGAAGATGGCGTCGTAGTCCATCTGCGGGGGCAGCACGACCTTGCTGGGGTCCTCGCCACGCTCCTCGGCGTCCTTGCGCAGTCGGTAGAGCTCCGAGCGGCGCGCCTCGTAGTCCTTGCGGCCGATCATCGCGGCGTTCTTGCGGAAGTCCGTCGCGTCGGGGTCGTACATCTCGACGACGCTGACCGTTCCGCCACGCTCGACGACCTGCTTGAGGAACTCCTCCTTCGCGAGGCGTCCGTAGTCGGACTCCGGCGCCATGACGGCGAACTGGAGCATGCCGCGCTCGCCCATGACCTCGTCGAGCAGCGCGTCGACCTGATGCTCGATGGTCATCATCCCGCGGTAGACCCAGTTCCCGGTCTCGGTGATGGCGGCCGACTGGGTCAGCGTGACGAGCGGGACCTCGGCGGCCTGGGCGTGGAGCGCGACGGGGAACGACACGTCACCGACGAGCGGGCCGATGACGGCGGCGCACCCGTGGTCGAGGACGAGCTCCTCGAAGGCGGTGACCGCCGTGTCCGCATCGCCCGCGGTGTCGCGGAAGACGAGCTGGACGCCGCCACCCGCGCGATCGACCGCCAGCTCGAGGGCCTGCTTGACCTGCTTTCCCGGGGGAGCGTAGGTCCCGGACAGGGGCAGGAGCACGCCGATCTTCAGCGCGTCGTAGGGGTCGGAGACCTCGGCCTTCTTCTTGACCCACTCGGCCTCGAGCAACAGCTCGCTGTCGGGAAAGGTCGACTGCAGCGCGTCCGCGTGCTCGACCGCCGAGGCGTAGTCGCCTTCCTGCAGGGCCCGGCGCGCCTTGTCGAGGGCGGCGATGTCCGCGGCGTCGTTGGTCTCGCTGACGTCCGGCGGCGGGGTCTCCTCGGGGCGCAGGTGGCCCAGGCTGCGCTCGACGCGGCCGGCGACGCTGGGGTCGTCGGCGTAGACGTACGCGTTCTCGACCAGGGCCTGGATCTTGCTGTCGGGCTCGCCGGCGTCGATCGCCTCGAGCGCCAGCAGGCGGTAGCGGTCCGCGTTCATCGAGGGCGGCGCCACCTCGTCGGCGATGAGCCCCAGCTGAGCCGAGGTGTTGCCCGAGGCGTTGTCGGTGTCGTAGGCGACCAGCGCCAGGCCGAGCTTGGCGCCCTGGGCCGCGTCAGTGTCGGGCCAGCTCTTGAGCACGCGCTGGAAGTGCTCGCGGGCGGACGACGGGTCTCCACCGAGGCGCCGCTGCTCGCCGGCGTTCAGCGCGACGACGGGCAGGAGCTCGGGATCGGCGCCCTGTGCGAGGTACTCCTCGAGCACCGCGATGGCCTCCATCCGGTCGCTGGCGGCGAGCGAGCGCGCCTGGACCACGATGGCCGGATCGTCGGCGGGAGCGTCCCGACCCTTGAGGAGGCCGGCATGGGACGACAACAACAGCGCGAGGAGCAGCTTCATCTGAGGGCACTAACCCCCGTCAACCCTCGGTGCGTCCCGTCACCGCCGCGTCGAACGCTGCCCGCCGTGGGTGCGCCTCCGGGCCCGTGCGGCGGTCGAACTCCTCGAGCGCCGCGCGCTGATCCTCGCTGAGCGCATCCGGGATCTCGACGCCGACCTGCATGTGCAGGTCCCCGCGCTTGTCCTTCTGCTTCGGGACGGGCAGGCCCTCGCCCGAGAGCCGCAGGATCTTCCCGCTCGAGGTGCCAGGGGGGATGCGGATCTTCATCGAGCCCGACAGCGTCGGGATGAGGACCTGGGCGCCCAGGGCGGCCTCGATGAACGTGATCGGCAGCTCGCAGAGGAGGTCCGGCCCGCGTCGCTGGAACAGCGCGTGCTCGGCGACGTTCACGATCACGTACAGGTCGCCGGGGGTGCCGTCGCCGTGCCCGTCGTTGCCCTTGCCGCGCACCTTGAGCTTCTGCCCGGTGGCCACGCCGGCAGGGACCTTGACCTTGAGCGCGTCCTCGCTGCCGTGGCGGCCTTCGCCGTCGCAGCGCGTGCACTTCTTGATGGTGACCCAGCCGCGACCGTCGCACCGGGCGCAGGTCTGGCGGAGAAAGCGCCGCCCGGTCGCCTTGCCGGTGCCCTCGCAGGGCTCGCAGTCGCGGCGTCCCTCGTCGGGATCGGCGCCCTCGCCACCGCAGCGCGTGCACGTGCACTGCCGCGGGACCTGGACCTCCTTCTCCACGCCCGTCAGGACCTCTTCGAGCTCGACGGTGAGCGTGTACCGGATGTCCTCGCCGGGTGCGTTGTCCCCGCGCTTGCCGAACCACCCGCCGATCGTGTCGGTCAGGTACTCGCCCAGCTCGTCCGGGGTCGGGGGCTGCCCGTTGGCCTTGAAGAACGGGCCGAGCCGGTCGTAGGTGGCCCGTGCCTGGGGATCGCCGAGGACCTCCCAGGCTTCGGCGATCTCCTGGAAGCGACGCTGGGCGTCGACGTCCTCGGGGTTCCGATCCGGGTGGTACTTGAGGGCCAGAGCGCGGTAGGCGCGCTTCAGCTCGTCCTGGCTGGCGGTCTTCTTGACCCCCAGGGTGTTGTAGTAGTCGCGGCGCGCCATGGTCGTTCGCTAATACCGCACCCGGGCGCAGACCATTGCGCTAGACGCCGAGTTCGTCGTCGAACAGGTCGTCGTCGTCGTCGTCCCAGGAGTCCTCGAACGTCTCGTCGGCCTCCTCGGCGGCGGCTTCGTGGGCAGCCTCGTAGATGCTCTCGGCGAGCTTCTGGGCGGCCAGGGCCAGCCGGTCGTGGGCGTCCTGGATGACGTCGATGTCGTCAGCGTCCATGCACTGCTCGGCGTAGGCCACCGAGTCCTTCAGGTGCGAGGCGTCCTCGGCCCCGAGCGCGCTCCCGTACTCCTGCATCGAGCGGCGGGTCGTGTAGATCAGGCCGTCGAGGGTGTTCTTGGCCTCGGCGAGATCGCGGCGATCGGCATCGGTGTCGCGGTAGGTCTCCGCGTCGGCGAGCATCCCGGTGATCTCGTCGTCCGAGAGCCCCGAGCTGCTGACGATGCGCATGCTCTGGGCCTGGCCGGTGCCGAGGTCCTTGGCGCGGACGGACATGATGCCGTTGGCGTCGATCTCGAAGCTGACCTCGATCTCGGGCAGGCCACGAGGCGCCGGCGGGATGCCGAACATCTCCATCCGACCCAGCGAGCGGTTGTCGCCCGCCATGTCGCGCTCGCCCTGTGTGACGTGGACGCGGACCAGGTCCTGGTTGTCGAGAGCGGTCGTGAAGACCTTCGACTTGCGGCACGGGATCGTGGTGTTCCGCTCGATAATCGGCTCGACCAGGCCACCGGAGACCTCGATGCCGAGGGTCAGCGGGGTGACGTCCAGGAGCAGGATGTCCTTGACCTCGCCCGTCAGGACGGAGCCCTGGACGGAAGCACCGATGGCGACGACCTCGTCCGGGTTGACGCCCTCTTCCGGCGAGCGGCCGAAGATCGTCTCGACCTTGCTGCGCACGCTGGGCATGCGGGTCATACCGCCGACGAGGATGACCGCGTCGATGCTCGAGGTGGCTAGCCCGGAGTCGGACACGGCCATGGCGCACGGGGCGAGCAGGCGCTCGAGCAGGTCCTCACAGATCTCTTCGAGCGTGGCCCGAGTGAGGTTGTACATGAGGTGGACCGGGCCGTTCGGGCCGGTCGCGATGAAGGGCAGGTTGACGTCGGTGTCCTCGACGGAGGACAGCTCGCACTTGGCCTTCTCGGCCGCTTCCTTCAGGCGCTGCATCGCGACGACGTCTTCGGACAGGTCGATGCCGTTGCGCTCCTCGAACGCCTCGAGCAGCGTCTCGACGATGCGGTTGTCCCAGTCCTCGCCGCCCAGGAAGGTGTCGCCGTTGGTCGCCTTGACCTCGAAGACACCCGCCTCGATCTGGAGGATCGAGACATCGAACGTTCCGCCGCCGAGGTCGAAGACCGCCAGCGTCATGTCCTCGTCCTTGTCGAGGCCGTACGCCAGGGCCGCAGCCGTGGGCTCGTTGATGATCCGCTCGACCTCGAGTCCGGCGATGCGACCGGCGTCCTTGGTGGCCTGTCGCTGGGAGTCGTTGAAGTAGGCGGGGACGGTGATGATGGCGCGCTCGACGCGCTCGCCGAGGTAGGCCTCGGCGGTGGCCTTCATCTTCTCGAGCACGATGGCCGAGATCTGGGGAGGGGAGAGGTTCTTGTCGCCGGTGGAGACCCAGGCGTCGCCGTTCTCGGCCTCGCTGATCGTGTACGGCACCAGCGCCGCGGATCGGGCGATGGACTCGTCCTCGAAGCGGCGACCGATGAGCCGCTTGACGGCGAAGAAGGTCCGCTCGGGGTTGGTCACGGCCTGGCGGCGCGCGACCTGTCCTACGAGGCGTTCCCCTTCTCGCGTGAACGCGACGACCGAGGGCGTGGTCCGGCTGCCCTCCTCATTCGGGATGACGAGTGGCTCGCCGTCTTCCATGACGGCGACGCAGCTGTTGGTGGTACCGAGATCGATCCCGATGACCTTGGACATCGTTTCCCCTACGTAGGAGCCGGGAGCCTATCAGAGCGGCCGGCTCATTCCTCGCCATCGGACGGCGCGTCCGCGTCGAGCTCCGCCGGCGGACCCGTTTCGGGCTCGCTGACCTCGCTGGCAGTGTCGACCGCCGCGTCCGTTCCATCACCGCTGCTCACGCTGACCCGAGCCGCTCGAATCAGGCGTTTTCCCAGGCTGTACCCGGTCTGGAGCACCGCGAGGATGTGCCCTTCGGGGACCTCGGGGTGCACGCTGTGCTTCATCGCGTCGTGCTGGTTCGGGTCGAACGACGCCCCCTGCTCCGGGTGCACGCGCACCAGACCCATCCGGCGGAGCGTGTTCCCGAGCTGGTCGAAGATCATCTTCACGCCCTCGACCATGCGCTCCGGCGGCGTGTCGTCCGCGTGGGTCAGTGCCAGGTCCAGGTGATCGAGGACGGGGAGCAGGTCCTTGAAGAACCCCTCGGTGCCGAACGACTTCATCTCGTCGAGCTCGCGGACGTGTCGCACGCGGGTGCGCTCTCTTTCGTCTTCCGAAGAGCGGACCTGGTTCCGAGCCTGCCCGACGAGATCCTCGAGCGAGCGCACCTTGGCCTGGGCGTCTTCGTGGCGGAGCTTGAGCCGGTCCTGCGTGTCGCGCAGGCGGTTCGCGCGGACGCTCATCTTGAGGTTGAGCTCCTTGGCGCGCTTGAGCTGTTCCTGCAGCTTCTGGCAGGTGCCCCGGACACTCTCGACCTCGGCCACCCGGCGCTCGTGCTGGGCGGTCAGGGCGTCGCGCTCCGCCTCGAGCTCAGCGACGCGCGCGATGAGCTCGTCGTTCAGCGCGGCCAGCTCGTCGGCACCGCCGCCGTCGTCCGGCGGGATGATCTCGGTGGGCATGTCGAGATCGACGCTCAGGTCCACCGTCAGCTCGATCTCGTCGCCGGTCGAGGGGCCCTCGTCGAAGGAGATGTCGAGCGAGCCGTCGTCGTCCTCATCCAGCGCCTCGGACTCTCCGGGCTTCTTCGCGAACCGCTTGTCCGCAGCCTCGACCGCTGCGGCGAGGAGCTCCTCGCTCAGGTTGAGGGAGAAGTCGGGGTTCTCGAGTTCAGGCTTGTCGGGCGACACACGGCGATCCAGCGGGACGCGGAATTGTCCTTCCGTCCGGTGGAAGAGGTCAAGACGAGGGGCGCAGGGCGGCCACCAGCCGGGCGGTCACATGGTCGGCGAGGTGCCACCCGCGGCCATCGAGACGGACTCGGCGCGGGCCCGCGACCAGCACGTCGGCGTCGACCAGTCGCTGGACCGGGTCAGGCGCGAGCCCCCATCCCGTGCGTCTCAACGCGCCGAGATCGAGGCCGTCGACGTGGCGGATGCTGGAGAGGACGAGGTCCGTGGCGGCCATCTCGGGGCTCGGCTCCTCGGTCTCCCATGCTCGTGGGGCGCGGATGAACGCGGCCGGCTCTTCCGGGACGATCGTGCGTTTTCCATCGGGGAGGAGCCCGTGCGCGCCTGCACCGAGCCCGGCGTAGGCCCTCCCGGTCCAGTAGTGCTCGTTGTGCGCGCTCCGGTGGCCTGGGCGGGCGAAGTTGGAGACCTCGTACCGATCGAGCCCGGCGTCGGCCAGGCGCTCGATGAGCATCGTGTACATCGCCTCCCACACGCCCTCGTCGACGGGGGTCAGCCGTCCGCGCTGCACAGCGCGCTCGAAAGCGGTCCCGGGGTGCACGGTCAGTCCGTAGAGCGCGACGTGGGGAGGCTCGTGTGCCAGCAGGCGATCGAGGTCCTGCTCCAGGTCCGCGACGCTCTGTCCCGGGAGCCCGAAGATCAGATCGACCGACCACGTGGGGTACCCGGCGGCGCGAACGCGCTCGATCAGGGCGTGGCTCTCCTCGAGCCCGTGGGCGCGGTTCAGGAAGCGGGTCCAGCGCGCGTCGAGCGTCTGCACGCCCAGTGAGAGCCTCGTGACCCCGGCGTCGCGCCACGCCTCGACGTGTTCGGACGACTCGGGGTTGGCCTCGAGCGACACCTCGCCCTGGGGAGCGAGCGCCCGGACGAGTCGCGCGAGCTCGTCCGGGGGGTGGAGGCTGGGTGTCCCGCCGCCGAAGGCGAGCGTCTCGGGCGCGCCCGTGAACGCCGGCCGCATCGCGGTCCACTGCGCCAGGACGGCGTCGGTGTAGGCGCGCTCGTCGCGGTCCGGGTCCACGTGCACGTTGAAGCTGCAGTAGTGACAGCGCCGCGCGCACCAGGGCAGGTGCACGTAGACCCCGTACCGGTTCTTCATCCGGCGTTATAGCGGGCGGCTCGCTCATCCGGAGGCCACGTGGCCCACACCACCAGCGGCCTCCAGGTCCTCGTCGACACGGTGCCGACCGCGCCCGTGACGGCGATCTACCTGTGGGTCGACGCCGGCGCCGCGCACGAGCTGCCCGAGCAGCGAGGGGCCGCCCACTTCGTCGAGCACATGCTCTTCAAGGGCACGCCGGACCGGCCGGTCGGGCAGGTGGCTGTCGAGGTCGAGGGCGTCGGGGGCGACATCAACGCGTACACCGGCCACGAGCACACCGTGGTCCACGCGACCGTCCCGGCCGAGAGCTGGTCGGGCGTCCTGGACGTGCTGGCCGACATGACGCTGCGGCCCGTGTTCGACCCCGAACACGTCGAGCTGGAGCGCGATGTCGTGCTCGACGAGATCCGCGGTGGGGACGACGACGCGGCGCGCTGCCTGGCCGAGCTCGTCAGCTCGATGGTGTTCCGTGAGCACCCGTACGGCCGGTCCGTCATCGGCACCGCCAGCGAGCTGAAGCGCCTGACCCGCGACGACGCGATGGCGTTCCACAGCACCTGGTACCGGCCCACGAACATGATCCTGAGCGTCGCCGGGCCGGTGGACGAGGCCGAGGTCCTGGCGCTGGCCGAGACGCTGTTCCCCGAACGAGGACCTCGACCCGACCGCCCCCCCCGGCCGGTCGAGCCCGTCCAGGAGCGGCGCCGCTCGCGGGTCCTGCGCGATCGGTTCGACGAGCCGCTCGTCGAGCTCGCCTGGCGGGCGGTGGCGCACGACCATCCCGATGCGGTCCCCCTGGATCTGCTGGTCGGCATGCTGGCCGGCAGCGCCAGCTCGGTCCTGGGCGAGCGCCTGATGCTCACCGGCCTCGCAACCGACACGTGGTGCGCCTGCGAGACGGACCGGGACGATGGCGCCGTCGTGGTCGGGTTCAGCCCGCTGCGGGGGAAGGTCGATGCCTGCGTCCGCGAGGCCAGCCAGGTCCTGGCCGAGGTCGCGGCGGGGCATCACCTGGGCATCGAGCGGCTCCAGCGCAGCCGCATGCAGCTGCTGTCCAGCCGTCTGTTCATGGGCGAGACCGTCGATGGGCGGGCCCACTCGCGCGCTTGGTACCAGTCCTTCTTCGGCGATCCGGAGGCGGATCGTCAGTATCGGGCCGACGTCGAGGCGTGCCGGATGCGGGACGTCCGGCGGGTCGCCGCGTCCATCTTCCGGAAGAAGGGACAGGTCGCCGGCGCCCTGCTCCCCAACGGCGAGCTCGAAGGCAGCGCGTTCCGGTCGGCCCTGGCCTCGGGCAAGGCACCTCGGCCCACGGCGCGTCCGGCGATCGAGCGGGTGGTCCTGGACTCGGGCCTCACCGTCATCGTCGAGCCGCTCGAGGACGCCGGTGTGGTGGCCGTCCGGGCCTGTGGTCTGGGAGGAGCTCTCGCCGAGACCCGCTCGACCTCGGGCCTGACCTCGCTCTGGGCCCGTGCCGTCGGCGCGCCGGGTCGGGACGCGGGAGCCCTGGCGTCGTTCCTGGATGGCCGCGGGGGCAGCCTGGGCGGCGTCGCGGGCATGAACTCCTTCGGCCTGCGCAGCGAGTTCCCGGCCGAGCGGGTCGACGAGGCGCTCGAGCTCGTGTGCTCGATGCTCGCCGACCCGAGCTTTCCCGCCGACGAGGTCGCCGTCGCCAAGGCCGAGCTGGCCGAAGCCGTCGATCTGGTCTCCGACGACCCGAGCGCGCTCGCCTGGCAGGAGGCCGCTCGCCTGTTGTTCGGTGAGCACCCCTACGGACTGCCCGACGGCGGGACGCGCGCCGCGCTCGCACGCATGGGGCGGGCGACGGCGCTGCGGTACCACCGCCACCTCGTCCAGGCGGACAACCTCGTCATCTCGGTCGCTGGCGGGGTCGGTGTCGACGCGGTGGTGGGTCGGATCGACGCGCTCCTGGGGGACCTCCCCAGCGGGCCGACGCTGCTGGCGCCTCGCCCCGACCCGGTGTTTCCCCAGGGCGGCGTCCAGAAACGCATCGCCTCGGACCGCGAACAGGCGGCCATCGCGATCGCCTGGCCCGGGACCCGCTTCTTCGACCCCGACACCGAGGCGCTCTCGCTCGCCGCCCAGGTGCTCGGGGGTCAGGGCGGCCGGTTGTTCCTGGAGCTCCGGGACCGGCGCGGGCTGGCGTACTCGGTCCACGCCGACTGCAGCGAGGGCTGGGACCGCGGCTCGTTCTCCGTCGGGATGGGAACGGACCCCGAGCGTGTCGACGACGGTGTCGCCGGCCTGCACGAGGTCGTCGCGAGACTGGCGGACGAAGGACCGACCGCCGCCGAGCTGCAGCGCGTGAAGCGCGTCATGGTCGGAGGGATGGCGATGTCGAGACAGCGAACGAGCTCCCGCGCGATGGAGCTGGCGTACTGGGAGCGGTACGGCCGCGACGCCCGGACGGCGCGCGAGCAGGTCGTCGAGCGCTTCCTCGCGGTGACCTCGGACCAGATCCGGGATGCCCTCGCGCGCCACCTGGTGTCCCCGGTCGAGGTCGTCGTCGCATGACCTGGCTGGCGCTCGTTCTCGGGGCTCGCGCGACGGTGACGCCCACCCCGGCCGAGCGCGCTCGGCTCGAAGCCGGTCAGGTCGTGGTCCGCGTCGATACGGCGCGGGGTGGCTCCAACGGACTGTCGATGATGGTGGTCGAGGCCGCCGCCGACGAAGTCTGGCAGGTGATCATCGGGTTCGACGCCTACGTCGAGTTCCTGCCCTATGTCACCGCGTCCACGCTGCGTAGTGACAGCGGGGATGGCCGCTACGGCTACGACATCGAGCTGACGACGCGCGGCATCGTGACCCGGTACGCCGGGACCGCCGTGCACGACGGGGACACGCTCAGCTGGGAGCTGCAACCGGTCGGTGTCTCGCCCATGCGCAAGAGCTCCGGCAGCTGGCGGGTGCAGGACCTCGACGGCCGCACGCTGCTCATCTACCGGGCCGAAGCCGAGACCGCGTGGTGGCTGCCGTCGTCGGTCCACCGCAAGGCCGCGGACGCCGGCTTGCCCACGATGGTGCGACTCGTCGGCGAGCGCGCGGTAGGTTCCCAGGGTGGCGGATGACGCGAAGGCCAAGGATGTCCTCGAGGAGCTGACTCGCCGGCGAACGCCGGGGGATCGGCTCACTCAGAGGCTTGGTGCGCGTCGGGACTCGGCGCCGGGACACGCGCGTCGAAAGCACCTGTTCGAGCGCCTCGGGCTGCCGGACCCCTGGGACCCCAAGGCGAAGAAGGCGGCCCCCCCCGGGCTCGGCCAGGTCGCGCTGAAGCTCTCGGACCGGCGTCGACCCGCCCCGCACGCGAAGATCCGTGATCCCAACAAGAAGAAGACGGCCCAGCAGCAGCACGCGCCGCGGGCCCCCAAGGCGGTGCCGAAGCCCCCGCCCGCCCCGAACGTGCCGAAGGCCGCGCCGAAGCCGACACCCGCGAAGAAGGCTCCGAAGGCGGCGGATCTGCCCCCGGGCGTCGACCCCGCCATCCAGCGCCGCCTCGAGGCCCAGGCTCGCGCCAAGAAGGAGCGCGAGGAGCTCGCCCAGGCGCGCTCTGAAGAGGCCTCCACCGAACAGGCCAGGCGCGGTCGCTTCCGCATGCGTCGGACCAACGCGACCGGTCCCAAGTCCCGACCCGTGCCGCGGGATCTCCCGAAGAAGAAGGACGAGCCGCCGCCCCCTCGCGACACGGCCCCGCCACGACGCGTTCCGGGCGGAAACTCCGGTGGGCTCGACGATCTCTTCGGGTTCAGCAGCGAGCCCCGGATGCGGATTCCGAAGAACAAGAAGCCGGAAAGCGACGAGAGCTGAGCTCTTTTTCGACTGAGCCCCTCTTGTGGGTCCAAGCTGCGCGCACCCCATCTCTGTCCGAGGTCCAGGATGTTCCTCCTTCTCGCCTGCACTGCCACCCCCCCCGACGAGGTCGTTCCCGTCGAGGAGCTCGTCCCCAGCGAGTACATCTACGAAGAGTCCGAGCCGCCGGTGCCGACGCTGTCCGCCGAGGACGTGGGTCTGGCCGTCGAAGAGGCCCTGGCCGTGGCGCTCGCCATCGACGTCCAGCCGCTGCTCGACGGGTACGACGCCGTCCTGGAGAGCGAAGAAGAGGGCTGCCCCGACTACTACGAGAGCGAAGGCAACACCTATTGGTACGACTACTGCACGACCGAGGATGGGGCGTACTTCTCCGGGTACGGCTTCGGGTACGTCTACGAGGACTACCTGGTCGACGGCTACAGCTACAACGGGCAGCAGGTCTACGCGATCGCCGAGCTGTACAACCCCGACGGGTCCACCTGGGAGGGTGGCGGCAGCCTCGGCAAGCTCGAGGCGCTGTACGTCGAAGAGGACAACGTCCCCCACACCATCGGCCAGATGGTGATGAACGGCGCGTTCGCCTACGACGGCCCGGAGGCATCCGGGACCTGGCTCGAGACGGATCTGGTCCCGGACCTGACGGTGCTGACCTACAACGTGCCCGAGAACGAGGTCTACCCGACCTACCTCGGCAACGTCCTCATCGTCCAGGGCGGCATCACCGGGCTCGGTGGGACGGCTGACACGGTCGTGCTCGACGTGAGCGCAAGCGACGCGGCGCTCGGAAACGCGTGCGCCGAGGAGCTCTCCGGGACGGTCTCGGTCCGGGACAACGACGGCCTCTGGTACGACGTGACCTTCCACGGGGTGGAGGCGTTCTCGGGAGACCCGGTCGACGCCGAGGACTGCGACGGCTGCGGCGACATCTGGTTCCGTGGCGAGTTCGTCGGCGAGGCCTGCCTGCCCGACGCCACCGGGCTGCTCGGCTGGGAAGGGGCGGTCCCGTGGTGATCTGGCTGCTCGCTTGCTCGGGGCAGATCGACCTCGAGCCCGAGGCCGAGGTGGTGCCGACGATGAAGGCGTCGCACCTGCTCATCCGCACGTCGCTGGATCTACGCGGCGTCCGTCCCTCGGCCGACGAGTTCGACCGCGTCGAGGCGGACCCCGACGCGCTCGAGGACCTGGTCGAGGACTACCTGGTCGACGAGCGCTTCGGCGGTCGCGTGCGGGACATCTACTCGGAGATCCTGCTGACCCGCTCGGAGACGTTCAACGTCACGGCGGAGAGCTACAACCTGCCTGACCAGGCGGCGTTCGAGCAGGCGCTGGGCGATGAGTCGCTTCGCATCCTCAGCACCGTGGCCGAGGAGGACCTGCCCTGGACCGAGGTCGTCACCGCCGACTGGACGATGGCGAACGAGGTCACCTCGCAGATGTGGCCGGTCGAGTATCCCGACGGGTCGAGCGGCTGGGTGCGATCCAGCTACACGGACGGTCGCCCGATGGCAGGCGTGCTGTCCACGAACTCGCTGTGGTGGCGGTACACCTCGACGCCGAGCAACGCGAACCGGAAGCGCGCGAACCACATCAGCCGCATCTTCCTGTGCAACGACTACCTGGTCCGGCCGATCGACTTCGACCGCAACGTGAACCTGCTCGACGACGAGGCGGTCAGCGACGCGCTGCGGAACGACCCGAGCTGCGTGAACTGCCATGACAGCTTGGACCCGCTTGCGGCCTACCTGTTCGGGTTCTTCCACTACAACGACCAGAACCCGCTCGAGATCACGAACTACCACCCGGAACGGGAGCTCCTGTACAAGGACTACCTGGGCGTCGAGCCGGCCTACTACGGCACCCCGGGCTTCACGCTCGAGGACCTGGGCGAGTCGATCGCCGGTGACAACCGCTTTGTCGAGTGCACGGTCGAGACGGTGTACGAGGGGCTCCTGCGGCGGGAGTCGGACCTGGCGGATGCCGATGCGCTGACCGGGCACCGCGAGGCCTTCCTCGAGGGCGAGCTCACGATGCGCGCGCTCATGCGCTCGGTGGTCCAGGACGAGAAGTACCAGGCCGGCACCACCGATCTCGACGGCTTCGTGCCCAAGAAGATGGCCACCGCCGACCTGCTCGCGACACAGGTCGAGGGGCTCACGGGCTTCTCGTGGACCTATGGCGGGTACGACCTGATGCGCTCGGATCGGTACGGCTACCGGACGCTCGCGGGAGGCGCCGACGGCACGAACGTCACGTCGACCGCGACGTCGCCGAACACGACGCTCCTGCTGGTCCAGGAGCGGCTGTCGCAGGCTGCGGCCTGGTATGTCGCCGAGAGCGATGCGCAGGGCGGCGACAAGCTGTTCACCGAGATCGACTTCAGCGAGACGCCCGACACCGACCGGGACGCGATGGTCCGACAGGTCCAGGCGCTGCACTGGGCGGTGTTCGGCAACCGGGTCGACGCCGACGGGCCCGAGGTCGAGGCCAACCTCGAGCTGTGGGCCGATCTCTACGCCATCGAAGGCTCCACCGTGGATGCGTGGGCGGGCGTCGTGTCCGTCCTGCTGCGCGACCCCGACTTCCTCTTCTACTGATGGGCACCATGAAGCGACGCACCTTCCTGCAGGGCTCGGCCCTGACCGCGGGCGCACTGACGCTCCCGCTCGTACCGCGGGTCGCTCGGGCGGCCGAGCCCGGCGACCTGAACTACATCTTCGTCTTCAACTCGGGTGGGTACGACCCCACGCGGGTGTTCGCGACGGAGTTCGACAACAGGAACGTCGACATGGAGTCGGGCAGCGAGCTCGGCTCGGTCGGCAACATCGACTTCGTGGACCACGCGGCCCGACCGTCGGTCCGCAGCTTCTTCGAGAGCTACGGCGATCGGTCGCTGGTCCTCAACGGGATGCTGGTCCGCTCGATCGCGCACGACATCTGCACGATGATCGCCATGACGGGCAACAGCTCGGGCACGAGCCCGGACTGGCCTGCGGTGCTGGCCTCGGACCGACGCGACCAGTTCATTCTTCCGCACCTGGTGCTGGGGGGGCCGAGCTACCCGGGAGACCTGGGTGTGGCCGTGGCCAGGACGGGGCAGTCGGGGCAGCTCGACGAGCTCCTTTCGGGCGAGGCGCTCGCCGCCTCGGACATGGCGGTGACCGGACCCTCGCGCCCGTACGAGGGCGTCATGGACCGGTACCTGGAGCGCCGCGCCGCGGCCCGAGCCGACTACGCCGCCTCAGCGCTCGGCGCCCAGCTGACGGCGGACTTCTCGCACACGCTCGACCAGGCCGGCCGGCTCAAGGACATGCAGTACCTGGTCGACTTCGGTGGAGACGGTTCGCTGACGAGCGCCTCCGAGCTGGCGGTCGAGGCCCTGCGTATGCGCATCGCCCGCTGCATCACGCTGCAGTACAGCGGCGGCGGCGCGACCGGCTGGGACACGCACGGGGACAACGACGACCAGCAGAGCCCCATGTGGGAGACGCTGTTCTCGGGGCTCTCGGGCCTGGTCCAGCTGCTGGAGCGCACCCCGGGTGCGGTCGAGGACAGCCTGCTGGATGAGACGTGCATCGTCGTGCTCTCGGAGATGGGTCGGACGCCGCAGCTCAACGCGTTCAACGGCAAGGACCACTGGCCGTACACGAGCGCGATGCTCGTCGGCGCGGGGTTCAACGGCGACCGGGTCATCGGGGGCTTCGACGACAGCTACTACGGCCTGCCGGTCGACACGACGACGGGGGACATCGCCGACTCCGGCGAGATCCTGTCCGCCGAGACGCTCGGCGCGACGCTGCTGGCCATGGCCGATGTGGATCCCGACGAGTACCTGAACGGCATCGCCCCCATCGACTCGGTGCTGGCGTGATGTGGCTCCTGCTCGCCTGTGCCGGCGACGTCGCGGACAGCGGCCTGGTCGAGGACCCGATCTGCGCCGAAGCGCCCGTCACCACCTGGGACAACTTCGGCTCCGGCTTCGTCGTACAGAACTGCCAGACGTGCCACGCCAGCACCTCGGATAACCGGCTCGGTGCGCCCGAAGAGGTCGTGTTCGACACTAAGGAGGACGTCTGGGAGCACGCGGATCGGGTGCTCGCCCGGTCGGTGGTCGAGGCGGACATGCCGCCACAGGGCGGGGTCACAGAAGAGGACCGCGAGCGCCTCGACATCTGGCTGACCTGCGCCGACGAGGGCACCTGAGCCAGTAGACATGCGCGCATGTTCGCGTGGATGAGCCTGCTGGCCTGCCGAGGCCCGGTCGAGCCGTCCGCCTTGCCGTCGGCCTGGTCGTACGAGCACGCTGACGGCGAGACGGGGCTGGATCCCGAGACCGCTGAGCAGCTCGTCACCGAGCTGATCGACTCGGTGTACGCCTTCCCGGCCCGCACCCTGTTTCCAGGCTACGACGCGACGGTCGCCGCGCGCTCGGAGTCCTGCGTCGAGTGGAACGAAGCCACCGTGGACGGCCTCACGACCGTGGCCTGGAACGGGCTCCGGGACCGCTGCGACAACCCCGAGAGTGGTGTGTTCTACGGCCAGACACACCACTTCTACGGCTCGCAGGTCCAGAGCGACGATCTGCAGATGGTCCCGCTCGACCTGCCGGGCAGCGCTTCGGAGATCGACGCCGACTGCGTGCTGACCGGGGACAACCTCACCGGGCAGGGCATCGTCCAGGCCCCTACCGGCGTGCGACTGGGCATGGCCGGTGCCTTCTCCGAGCTGCGCGCCGACTGTCCCGAACGCACGGTCCACATCAACGTGGTCGCGGGCGCTTGGAGCTTCGACGGCGAGCCGGCGATCGGGTGGCTCGGTCCGACCGGCAGCCTGGACTGGACCGTCGTGGCCGAGGACGATGGGCTGTTCCGGCGGGTCGAGGCGCTGGGGGCCGTGGATGTCCTGGAACGAACCGGGGGCACGGCGTTCACGACGGGGCTCGTCGTCGACTCGTCCTGTCCGCTCGAGCCGCGGGGCGAGATCGCGGTCCGCGGCCTCGATGGCCGGTGGGCATTCGTGGTGTTCGACGACGTCTGCGATGGCTGCGGGCTTCTGGGCGACCAGCCCGTGTGCGTGGATGCCTCGCACTGGCTCGGCTGGAGCGAGGCTCCGTGGTAGGCCCGGCTACACTGGGGGCCATGCTCGTCTGGATCCTGGGGTGCCAGTCGGCACCGACGCTCGGCACCGTCACGACGCCACCCGACGAGGAGCTCCCGCTCGTCGACACCGCACCTCCCGAGCAGATCCCGGGGGCCAAGGGCAGCTCGCCGTGCCCGGGGCTCTACGACCAGGACGAGGTCATGGACTTCCACGTCCAGGTCACCGACGAGGTCTGGAACCAGATCGCCCAGGACTTCGCCGGCGGCCGGAAGACGTACCGCGAGGCCGAGTTCACCTGGGGCGAGGAGACCGTGTCCGCCCAGATCCGGCTCAAGGGGAACCCCAACTTCAGCTGGTTCGGGGGCAAGAAGCAGTTCGTCATCAGCTTCAACGAGGACGACCCGGACGCGCGCTTCCACGGCGTCCGCAAGATCGCGCTCGACGCCGCCTGGTACGAGCCGACGATGATGCGTGACCGGCTCGCCTGGCAGCTCATCCGCGACAACGGCGACATGCCGCACGCCTGCGCCAACGCTGCCACCCTGACCGTCAACGGCGAGTACTACGGCCTGTTCACGTCGATCGAGTACTTCGACCACGAGTGGGTCGAGCGCAACTTCGGCGACTCGTGGGCCGACGGCACCCTGTGGAAGTACGGCCAGGAGGCGAAGACGAACGAGGCGCAGTCGGACTCGACCGTCGTGAACCGCTACTTCCGCGAGACGGACGTCGACGAGCTGGCCGAGCTGGGCGACCCCGAGCAGTGGGTGCGCGCCTGGGCCGTCGAGGCCGCCGTCGGGAGCGACGACGGGTACTGGTGCTGCGAGCACAACTTCTACATCTACGAGCACCCGGAGGATGGGCTCGTCTTCATCCCCTGGGACCTCGACCTCACCTTCGACATCCTGGCGTATGACGCCCACCCCATCTCGGGGACGGGCAACGGGTACTTCAACGGCGAGCAGTTCCGCGCCGTGGTCGAGTCCGACGAGTACGCGGATGCGTACGTGGACGCGATCGAGGAGATGGCCGACATGCTGGCCCCCGACGCAGCCGAGGCCTACCTCGATGCGTGGGAGCCCCAGGTCGCGACCCTGTACGCGGACGACCCGACCCGGTCGACCGGCGTCGAGGAGCACGAACAGTCGCTCGAGAAGCTGCGCGCCTGGATCCCCCAGCGGCAGGCCTACCTGCGGTCCTGGGTCGCCTGTGAGCGGGGCGAGTCGGATGGCGACGGCGACGGCTACGGTCCGTGCGAGGACAAGAACGACGGAGACGCGAGCGTGCACCCGGGCGCGGTCGAGACCTGCAACGGCATCGACGACGACGCCGACGGGGCGATCGACGAGCTCGCCAGCTGCGACGACTGCGAGCGCCACGACTTCGAGGGCCTGCACCTGCTGTTCTGCGAGCGCGAGCGCACCTGGGACGAGAGCCAGGCGCTGTGCGAGGAGCGCGGCGGCACCCTGGCCCAGCCGAACGACACGGCCGGTATCTACATGACCTACCTCCACACGTGGAACCTGGGCGACGAGTGGTGGCTCGGCGCCCATCTGGTCGGCGGATCCTGGGTCGACGCCGACGGCCAGGCCGCCAGCGGGTACTGGGTCTCGGGCGAGCCGAACAACACCGACAGCCAGAAGTGCGCCGCGTGGGACACCGCCTACTGGGGCTGGCGAAGCGAGGACTGCGCCGAAGAGAAACCCGCCATCTGTGTCCTGTTGTGATCTGGCTCCTGGCCTGCGCACGGGCAGGTCCACCACGCCGAAGGCGAGGAATTCCCGGGCGGCATGCTCAAGAAGGGGCCGACGAACCTGCCCGAGGTCTCGGACGCGTCCTCTGGGTGCCAGTTCACAGGGGAACAGGTCAGCGGCCAGGCCATCGTCCAGACACCGGACGGTGTCGGGTTCGCCATGGCGGGGCGGTTCGCGGAGTTCTCGGCGGTCTGCGAAGACCGGCTGATCGGGGTCAGCAATGTGAGTGGTGCCTGGAGCGACGACGGCGAGCTCGCGGTCGACTGGCTCGGACCGACGGAGAGCAACGACTGGTTCCTTCGCGTCGACGACGTGGACGGATGGCACAGCCTGCAGGTCATGGGCGGGATCGACGTGCTGCCCGAGACCGGCGGAGCGGTCTGGACGAGCGGACTCCACGTCGACTCCGACTGTCCGCTCGAGCCGGTCGGCGAGATCCTGGTGCGCGGCCCGACCGGATGGGGTCGCTGTACGCCGAGCCCCTGCGGACCGAGAGCGAGTTCTTCCCGATCCTGGCCAACGACTTCGGGCCGGACACACCCGAGGACCTGTGGCTGAGCGTGGGCAGCGAGCCTGTTCGACGTCGCCTCGCCGCTCGACGACGACCCCGAGCTCGTCGCCGCCCAGATCGAGCGGCTGCACCTGCGCGTGCTGTCGTGTCGGGCCTCCGAGGAGCGCCTGGCGGAGCTCGTCGAGCACTGGCAGGCCTTCTACGAGTCCGAGGGTGACGCGGCCGGGGCCTGGACCGCCCTGCTGACCCTCCTGATGCGCGATCCCGCGTTCCTGCTCCACTGATGCGGCGTCGCGACCTGATGCTGGGGGCCGGAGCCGTCGGGCTGGCGTCCCTGCTCCCGCGTGCCGCCTCGGCCTCGGCGGCCGATCGGCGCTTCGTGTTCGTGCTGTGCAACGGCGGCTGGGACCCCACGCGCGTCTTCCTCTCGGGCTTCGACAACCCGCACGTCGAGATGGAGTCCGACGCCGAGCCATGGACGGTCGGCGATCTGGACCTGGTCGACCACCCGGACCGGCCCGAGGTCCGCGCGTTCTTCGAGACCTGGGGCGACCGCGCGGTGGTCCTCAACGGGATGCAGCTCCCGGCCATCGACCACTTCACGTGCATGAAGCACCTGCTGACCGGCGACGCCTCGGGCGTGAACCCCGACTGGTCGGTGCGTCTCGCCGCAGCGGCGCCCGCGATGGCCATGCCGTCGCTCGTGCTCAGCGGGCCGGTCTTCACCGGGCCGCACGCGGACACCGTGGTTCGCGCCGGCCTCAACGGCCAGCTCGCCGGGCTCGTGGACCCCTCGGACGGAGCCCTGGGCGAGGCCTGGCAGCCGTCGGAGGCCACGGCTGCGCGGCTCGACGCGGCGATGCTCGGCCCTGCTCGAGGTGGCGCCCGCGGGGGCGCTGGACGCGCTGGACGCCTGGGTGTCCTCCAGCTCTCGCGCCCAGGGGCTGATCGACAGTGATCTGCAGCTCGACGCGGCCGGTCAGCTCGACGGGCGCTTCGGCGCAGCGCTGGACGTGCTCGCCGCCGGTCTGTCAGCCGTTCGACGAGCTCTCGGTCTTCGTCGAGCTCCTCGCGACGACGCTCGGCCCGACCGGCTCGCCACTCCTGGACGACACGGTCGTCGTGGTGGTGTCCGAGAGGAGGCCGCGACCACTGGCCCTACACCTCGGCGATGCTCGTGGGGTCTGGACTCGACGGCGGGCGCTCGATCGGCGGCTATGGCGAGCGCGTCTCGGGCGAACTCGTCGATCTGACGAGCGGAGATGTGGGCGACACTCTGCTCACCGCGAGGCACCTCGGGGCGACCCTGTTGGCGCTCGGCGACGTGGATCCGAAGGAGCTGTCTCCCATCACCGGGGTCTTGGCGTGACCTCGAACAGGACGACGTCCTCGTCCTCGTAGAACGGCTCGCCGAGCATCTCCTGCTGGGCGTCCCGGACCATCCACGGCGCGTCGAGCGTGTCGTCCTCGCCTTTGTGCAGGACGACGAACCGGACGCCCATCTGGCGGTACGCCTCGATGCCCTGCATGCGCATTCCCAGGGCCCAAGGGACCTGGCTCATCATCTCGGGCATCTGCATGTGCCGCGGGACGGGCGTGATGGGGTGCCGGTGGAGCGCCGCCTGGGCCACCCGGATGTCGTTGGTCTTCTGCTCGGCGTTCAGCGGGAGCACAGCGACGGGATCATCGGGCTCGCCGCGTGCCTCGAGCACCGCGAGCCACTCGGTCCCCAGAGCCGCCGACGGATGCGGCCAGAACGGCCCTGTCGTCCACACGGCCTGGGCCAGCGTCAGCGTGACGACCGCGCCCAGGACGGCGCGTCGGACTCGAGGTGCCAGCGTGGTGGCGCCGGCTGCGAACGCGGTCACGATGCCGAGCGTGAGGATGGGGGTCGCCCGGTAGTACTGGCCGCCCTTGGCGAGCGGGTAGCCGATGCGCTCCAGGAGCTCCATCGGCAGGTAGAAGGGCGCGTGGAAGACGGGCTCGAGCCGCCACTCGCCTCCGAGCAGGAGCTGAGGTCCGCTGGCCAGGACCAGTCCGAGCCCGGCCATGGCCCAGCCCCAGCCGCGCCCCTCGGAGGGCCGACGCGCGAGCGCGAGTGTGGCCACGAGGAGCGCCAGGCCGATGGCGCAGGCGTGCACGTTGTAGGTGGGGGAGGGGGCCTGCCCCATCGGGCCGAGGAGCAGGTTGCCGAGCGAGGCGACGGGCTCCTGCAGGTCTGGAGGCGTCGTGTGCCGGGAGACGACCGAGTGGGCGAAGAGCACGCTCATGTCCAGCGGGCCGTCGTTGGCGTAGTACCAGCGCGCGGGGAGCATGCCGAGGCCGCTGGCGCCCAGCATCGCGAGCGAGAGGAGGCCCTCGCGGCGGCTTCGGTTCCCGGCCGCCCGGGCGACGAGCAGTGGGCCGGCGAAGAGAGGGAGGAACAGGGCGAAGTACGGCTCGGTGAACGCCATCGCCGTGCCCGCGAGCACGAACACCGGCAGCACCAGCCAGCGGCGCCCGCCTCGGAGCGTCCACCACGCCAGCGCGAGCCACGCCGGGTAGAGCCAGACCTGGAGCTTGTCGATGTTGCCCGCGGCCAGGTTGGCCAGGACGTACGCCGACGTCGAATAGAGGAATGCGGCGGCGGCCGAGGTCTCGCGGTCTGCCGTCGTCGCCTGTCGCAGCCACAGGTACGCGAACACGGTCGCGACGACGGGGGACAGCAGCAAGGCGAGGTTGAACGCGGCCAGCGGGCTCACGAGCAGGCTCACCGGCGTCATCACCAGGGCCGGGACCCACGCCAGGAACTGCGCCTTGGTGGCGTTCGGGTAGCCGATGTGCACGGTCTCGAGCTGGAGCGGCAGGTCGCCGCCGACCATGCGCGCCATGTGCCCCATCGACCACATCTGGACGCCGGTGAACGCCCCGTCGGGGAGGTGCGTCGTCAGATGGAGGGGGAGCGGCCAGAACAGCACGCAGGTCACCGCCGCCGTCAGCAGACAGGCCAGGAACGGGGGGAGCCAGCGCTCCCTACTCCATGTACCCGAGCTCACGGAGCGCATCCTCGTTCACCGAGCCGCCGACGAGGTCCACGCCCTCGTGTTCGACCAGTTGCTGCACGTGTGCGGGCATCGCCTCGCCCGTCTGCCACCGGTCCGGACCGCGCCGGGCGCTGGAGATGTCCTCGCCGTACAGGTTCCCCTCGGTCAGGGCGATGCGCGCCTCGGGGATGGGCTCCCGCAGGTCGAAGCCCACGTTGTCGCCGGAGAACACGGGCAGCTCGGCGAAGGCGCGGGTCGTCGCGGCGACGTCGGCGAGCGACGCCAGGTCCTGCCTGTCGGCGTGCGGGATCCCTGCCCCGGCGATGGCGAGCTTCACGTCGACGACCTGGGGCACGTGCGCGTGGCCGTGCTCGAAGCCGCCGTGCTCCCAGAACTCCTCGCCGTGGTCCGAGGTAGACACGACCAGCCCCGTCTCGAACACCCGGCGGCGCTCCAGCTCGTCGACCAGCCGCCGCACGTGCAGGTCGGCGTGAGCGACCTCGACGGCGTACGCCGCGCGAAGGGCCTCGCGCTCGGGCTCGCTGACCTCGACCCGGCCCTCGCGGAAGGCCCGCGGCAGGTCGTCGTCGTGTGCCTGGACGTGGTCCGGAAGGGCGTGGTCGTAGGGCAGGTGCGGATCCATCAGATGGACCCACAGGAACCAGCCGGTGTCGGGCTGCTCGTCGAGCCAGTCGAGAGCGTGCTCGACGACGCGCGCCGCGTCCCGGGGCCCTGGTCCGGCGGGCCGGCCGGTCAGCGCGAACAGGTGGGGGGCGTTCTCGTCCGGGTGGAGCCACGTCCCGAAGCCGCGCGCGAACCCCAGCGAGCTGGACGCGAACGGGTTCGCCACGAAGGCGGCCGTCGTGTACCCCACGTCACTGAGCTCCTGGGCGACCGTCGAGACCTGCAGCGCGCCGAAGCCAGTGTTGCCCCGTACCGCCCCGTGGTCTCGCGGCCAGAGGCCCGTGTGCATCGAGCCGAGCGCGGGCACCGTCCAGCTCGACGTGGACATCGCGGCGTCCCACGCCTGCCCCTTGGACGCGATGTGCTCGTGGGCGGGCATCGACGCGTCGGCGCGCAGTGTGTCGACGCTGATCCAGACCACAGGCCGGAGCTCGGAGGTGGCGGTGGGCGAGGGGAGCTGGAACGGTGCCAGGATCTCGACCTGGGGCATCAGGACAGGCGCCTGCACGAGCGCCAGGTAGCGAGCGACGAAGCCGGCCAGCAGAACGAGCGGCACGTCGAGCATCGGCAGCTTGGCGAGGACGTCGTCGAGGACCCGGATGAACAGCACCGCTGCGATGACGACGGGCACCCCCCAGAAGAGCGGGTCCAGGACGCGCAGGGCGATCATGGCGACGAGCAGGACCGCGGGCCAGGCGGCCGACGCCCAGATCGAGCCCTTGGGCGCGAAGCGCCGCTGAATGACGGCCATCGCGACCCACAGCGCGGTCTCCACCCCGATCTGGATGGCGTCCGGGGCGGCCCAGGCTCCCCGAACGAACACGAGCTGAATCAGCGGGGCGCCTCCCCAGGCGAGCCACCGGGTGTCAGCCAAAGCGGGCCTCGCCGTCCTCGAACCGGTACCGGACGACCTCGTACCCAAGCTCCTCGACCCGGTCGATGTCGACACCATCCGGCGCGACGAGCACGGCGCCGCCGGCCAGCACCAGGCGACCGAACGCCGCCGCGAGATCCGTCGTCACGATCTCGAAGACCGCGTCGGGGTGGTGCCGGTGGAATGCCTCCTCGAGCGCGGTCCGAAGTCGGGGACGCGGCGACTTCTCGCCGGCCTTGAACGCGGCGACACCACGGACGAAGCCGCCGACCTCGGCCACAGGGCTGTCGCCGTCCAGGTTCGCGACGATGATGACCTTGCTCACCTTCTTGCCGTCCTGGACCGGGACCAGGTGGCCGCGGTGCCAGTCGAACATCGCGCGCTTGCCGCCGGCCACGATGCCCCTGTGCACCAGGTACAGCTCGCGGTCCTCGCTGCGGGCGAAGGCGCCGCCCATCCGCCGGTCGAGTCGCGCGGTGGGCGAGTTGATCTCGACCACCTCGTCCAGCCGGCGGCCGAACGGGTACCCGAGACCGAAGAGGTTCAAGTAGTGGCGGTCGTCCCGCGCGAAGCCGCACCACAGGTCCCAGGCCTCGACGTAGCAGACGTCGCGGCGCGGCCCGATGCCGAGGTCGAGCTGGCGCGGACCGTCCGAGCGGCCGCGGAACAGCTCCTCGAGCTGGGCTTGGGCCCGAGCGAGCTCGGTCTTCCGGTGCAGGATGCGGAGCACCGCTGCAGTCTACCGACCGCTTCCGGTCATCAAGCCTTCGGGACACTCGGGCTTGGCGTTGACCTTGTAGTACCCGACCTCGTCGATCCAGTACTCGCCCTCGTAGGGCCAGGCGACGTAGCCCTTGCGGACCCGCTCGCGTCGCATCGCCTTCTTCTCGATGTCGGCCATCTCGCCGCTGACGCTGGCCTGCTCGTACAAGCGGGTCTCGAGCTTCAGCATGTCGAGCTTGGCGATCTCGGTGTCGTTGAGCATCTGGGTGAGCTCGTCGGCGCGGCTGACCACACCGGAGCGCAGCCGCTCGCCCTCGCCCAGGACCAGCTCCTTGCGGCGCTCACGGACCAGGTTGAACGCGATCTGCGACCAGCCGGCCTTCTCGCCCTGGAGCCGGTCGAGCTCCTTCTGGGCCTGCTCGACGGCGTCGATGGTCGTCAGGAAGCGCTCGTCCTTGTGAAGGTCCCGGTACACGAGCTCGGGGAGCTTGTGGTCCTCGTCCCGCACATAGGCGCGCGCGTCCTCGAAGACGTCCTGGTTGGACATCGGCTGCAGGGTGTCCTCCAGCTCGTCGCGGACGGGCGTCCACGTGTCCTGGAAGTCCTCGATCTGCGCGCTCGCCTCGGGGAACTTGCAGATGAGGAAGAGCGAATACGTCCGCAGGAGCTCGGCTTCGGGGAAGTACCACTCGTCATAGAACGGCGAGACGTGGTTGTGCAGCAGCCCCAGCGCGCCGTTCATGTCGTCGATGCGGAAGTGGGCCCAGGCACGCTCGAACTGGGCGTGCGGCCACCAGTGGCTGTCGCGGCTGGCCTTCGCGTAGAACTCGATGCTCTTCGGGAAGTTCTCGGCGGCGAAGTAGGTCCGCGCCAGGTTCAAGTTCACGATGTCCAGCATCTCGGGGTCGTCCTGGACCGTCGCCTGGGCGACGAGCAGGGCCGCCATCGCGTCCGTGTACTTGCCCTGCTGGGCGAGCGCGATGCCCTTCAGCGACATCGCCTTGCCGAAGTCCGGATTGTCCTTGCCGACCAGCGACAGGATCCCGAGCGTCGTGGCGATGTTGCCCTTCGAGTAGCTGCCGCGAGCGGCCAGGTAGGCCAGGCGTCCGCGGGTCTCGTCATCGACGTCCAGGCCGACGTTCTCGGCGAAGACCGCCTCCAGGTACGCTGTGTCGTGCACCTGCTCGGCCACGGCGAGCGCCGGCTTCACGCCGCTGGCCGTGTTGTCGGGGTCGAGCTGCAGGCCCTTGGCCCAGGCCGCGAGGGCCGCGTACGGCAGCTCCTTGGACTGAAAGAGGCCCCCCATCGAGCTGTAGGCCATCCCGTGGAAGACCTCCTGCTCAGGATCGTCGACGATGACCACGAGCGCCTCGAGCGCTGTGTTCGTGTCGCCCTGGGTCACGGCATCCGTGAAGGGCTGGAACGCCTCGATGCGCTCCTCTTCGCTGAAGAGGGCTTCCTCGTCGTCCTGCGCGAACGACGGCGACACCAGCGTCGCGAGGAGAATGAGAAAGGTCATCATCCGCCCGTGAAGCGCGAGAAGCCGACGTGCAGGCCGACGTTCTGCTTGAGCGCGACCGTGCCGCTCTGCTTCCGAGCCTCGACGAGCAGGTCGTCGCGCAGCTCGATGCGGATGGCGCCGCCGTCACCCTGGAAGACCCGGATGCCGACGCCGACGCCGACGCCGGGGGCGACCGCGAAGTACTGCTCGCCCCACGCCAGGCGCTCGAGCGTCGCGTGGGCGACGATGGGGATGTACACGTCGTGGTGCATCACCCGGTCGCCGTTGACGTTCATCTTGGCGTAGATGGGGGACCAGTTGACCCCGGCGGAGACGCTCGCGAGGTAGCGGTAGGCCTCCGGGCGGACACCCAGGGCGTCGCCACCGAGCTCCTTGTAGGCCCGCGTGCCGAACCCGTAGCCGAAGCCCAGCTGGCCCTCGATCTCGAGCGACTCACTGCGGTGCTTGCCGACAGTGAGCTGCGCCTTGGGCGCGATCATGTAGGGGTCGAACGCGATGACGCCGAGCTGGAGACCGATCTCCGTCTTGTCCGTCTTCGGGTAGAGCAGCTTCTGGACGACCGTGATCTCCTCGTTCTTGAGGGTCCCCAGGTCGAGCGTGTCCTGCGCGAGGGCATCGGTGGAGCTGAGCAGCGCTCCGGCCAGCAACAACATCATCTTCTCCGTGGATCCGGCTAGAACGGCAGCTCGCGGGGCATCCCCTCGAGCGGCTTGTAGTAGATCTCGACATCCTGGTTGTAGTCGGGGACAGCGCTTCCGTGGAAGCGCACGGCGTTCTCGGACGCGTCGTAGGTCCAGCAGTCGCAGGTGACCTCACCGTCCTCGGTGATGGCGTCTTCGGTCGCGAGCGGGATCTCGATGCCGTCGACGTAGACCAGCAGGGTCTCGACGTCCGGCACCGACTGGAGCGGGAAGCTGATCAACAGCTGGTTGAGCAGCGCGCCGAGCTCTTCGAGGTGGGTCGAGAAGTCGGTGTTCTCGCAGTCGCCGCCAGCGCCCTCCTGGGCGATGGGGCGGAAGAACCCGCCGGTCTCCTCGGCGACCTGCTGCAGGCGCTCGGTGCCCCAGGTGGTGGCGCCACCCGAGTTGCAGGTGAGCGTGCCGGCGTCGACGTCGTAGTTCGGGCCGATGACCGCAAAGCGGTACTGGCGGTCGAACAGGTCGAGCAGCTCGAGGTACGGCGAGGCGTCGTAGTCGCCCTGTCCCAGGCGGCGGCTGCCGTCGCCCTCGTCCGTGACGACGACGAAGATCGTCGTCGCGTCGTCGCGGAGCAGGTCCGGGCTGGACATCACGTCGCCGTTCGTGAACGGGGTGCCGTCGTAGCACTCGTCAGGCGGGTTCTCGACGCCCCGGCACATGGCCAGGAACGCGGCCTCAAGGTGCTCCTCGTCGCCGGAGCCGCAGTTGCCTTCCCACTCCTCGAGTCCGCACACGCAGTCCAGGTACTGGAGCGTGATCTGGTCGGGCTCCTCGCCGCACACGTAGTTGGGCTCCGACGGTACGGAGCTCGACTGCCAGCACGTGGCCTCGCAGAGGAGGTTCGCGCTGAACTCGAAGCTGACGTCCTCGAACGAGTCGTCGACGACCGGGTACTCGCCGACGAGCTCGCCGTAGAGACCGGGCGGCTCGGTGCCGGGGTCCTCGACCGAGGTCGTCGTGATGGCGAGCTGGTAGTCGAGGAAACGACCCCGCTCGCGCGTGTAGAGGATGTAGGCCTCGACGGCCTCGCTGACGGAACCCTCGGGCAGCTTGCCGCCCTCGGTCGACGTCAGCGTGTCGATGAACACGTCGAAGTTCAGCGCCAGGTCTTCCGCCTCGTCGGTCATCGAGCTCGAGTTGTCGATGACGAAGACGATGTCGGCGTCGTTGCTGAACGTCGCCTGCTGGTAGCCGGCGAGACGGAACATCTCGTACTGGTTGCAGCCGAGCAGGGCGAGGATCAGGGGTCCACCCATGGGTTTCGGCCTCCTAGGTGAAGCTGCGACAGCATAGGGGTGGCTCGTGGGGGGTGCAAGGCGCCAGCAGCCGTCTGACGGGGCCTTGACGCGGCTTCGTCGCGGCGCTTGAACGTCGGGCCGATCGTGCCGAGAGGACAGGCACGAGGAGAAGCCCATGAGTGCAGCCCTGAAGACCATCGAGCACCGGACGATGCGACGGCTCCCCGTTCGGGTGCTGGTCGAGTACGAGGCGCTCGCCGAGTTCCTCGAGGACTACACCGCGAACCTGTCGATCGGCGGGATGTTCATCGCCACGGACACGCCGCTGGACATCGGCACGCGGTTTCGACTGCGGTTCTCTGTGCCCGGCCGGAAGAAGCCGATCGAGACCGTGGGCGAGGTGCGCTGGTCGGTCCCGCGGGCCGAGGCCGGGGCGATGAATCCGGGCATGGGCGTCCAGTTCGACGCCCTGGTGGGCAGCGAGCTCCGTGCGCTCCAGCGGCTGATGGACGCCTACGACGACGACAACGTGGTGCCGCTCAGGGGCTGAGCCTGGCGAGCGCGTCCTCGTAGTAGGTCTTCTCGGAGTCGTCGCGCGTCCGCGAGGCGAGCTTCTGGAGTGCAGGCACGGCGCTCGTGACGCCCCGGTCGGCACAGGCGCCGGCCGCTGCGATGCGGACCAGCGCATCCCGGTCCTCCAGCAAGCGGACACAGTGGTCGTCGACGTCGGCGCCCGTCGCGGCCAGGAGCCGCATCGCTTCGGACCGGACGAAGGGGGAGACGTCGTCGAGCGCCTGCTCCAGGCCCTCGATGCGCTCGGGCTCCTCGAGCTCGCCCAGCGACAGCACGACCTCGGCGCGTACGTTCTCCGACGTGTCACCGAGCAGGGGGCGCAAGCGCTCGGCGGTCCCGGGCGCCGCGGTCCACGCCAGCGCGCGCACTGCGAGCTGACGGGTCGAGGCGTCGGGATCGGCGCACAGGGCGACCAGCGTCGGGGTGGCGGACTCGTCGGCCAGGTAGGCGAGGGCGGCCAGGGCGGCGTACCGGACCTGGCCGGACTGGGCCACGGCCAGCTCGCGGATGGGCTCCACGGCCCGCTTGTCGCCCAGGTGGCCCAGCGCCAGGAGGGCGGTCTTCCGCAGCTCGACCTCGCCGGTCTGTGCCGCGTCGACGAGGGGGTCCACGGCGCGCCAGTCGCCGGCCTCGCCCAGGGTCTTTGCGGCTTGGATGCGCACGCCGGGGGTGCCGCTCTTCAGTCGCGCCAGCTGGAGCGGGACGTCGACGCCGTCTCGGTTCTCGATCGAGGCGAGCGCTGCGGACTGGGCGAGCTCCCGGTTCGTCGCGCTGGCATCGGCGACCGCCGCTTTGCGGAGGATGTTGAGCGCGCGCGGGTCGTCGCTTCGCCCCAGGCTGTCGTAGACCTCGCGGCGGACCCGGGCCGAGGGGTCGTCGGCCGCCGCCAGCAGCGCCTCGGCCGCGACGCTGCCGCCGTAGTGTCCAAGCTGGTGGGCTGCCCAGGCTCGGGCCAGCTCGTTGCCCTCCTGGAGCAGCTGGTCGAGCGCGGCGACGTCGAGCTCGATTCGCGCCAGCGCGTCCTGGGCCGCGGCGCGCGCAGACGGATCCTGCTCCTTCCCGATGGCCTCGGTCAGCTGCTCGACCGCCGCGACACCGCCCGACTCGGCGAGCGCTCGGTAGGCCAGCACCCGCGCCTGTTCGTCGTCGAGACCCGCGCCGAACAGGAGCGCGAGGAGCGCGATCACAGGGCCTTCACGATCTCGTTGATGCGCTGAAAGCCGGTGAACACCCGATGCTGCGGCTTGTTCGACGACGCCAGGTGCTCGCGCAACAGCTCGTTGAAGAGGTCCGGCAGCTCGTCACGTACGAGGCGGTACTCCGACTGGTTGACCAGCGTCCGGAGCCGAGCGACCTGAGGCGGGACCCGCTGCGGATACGCGGCGCTCAGCTGGTCGATGCTCGACTGGAGCTCGCGGTGCTGCGACTCATCGAGGATGAGCGGCGCCGGCGTCGGAGGCATAGAGTCCTCGTCGATGATCTCCATCTGGCTGTCCGGCTCGTCGAGGGGCTCGTCCAGGGACTCGATCGAGTCGATGTCGAGCTCCATGAGCTCGTCCATGGACACGGAGACCACGTTGGGCGGGAGCAGCGGCGCTTCTTCGGGCGGGGCGTCCTTGAGGATGTCGTCCGGTAGGTCGAAGTCCAGGCGACGCGTCCCGTCCTCCACCTCGTTCGTGTCGATCGCGTCGAAGCCCTCGGGCTCGGCGAAGGGGTCTTCGGGCAGGTCGGGGATGGGTCCCGTGAGGCGGGCCGTGATGCTGTCGGTGACCTCGTCCAGCGGCCCTGTCGGCTCGGGCACGAAGACGGGGTCTGGGACCGGGGTCGGCTCAGGCGCGGTGACCGGCTCTTCGGCGGCCTCGACGACGGGCTCTTCGACCACCGGTGCGGGCGCCTCGACGGTTGCCTCGAGCGCGATGGGCTCGGGCGCCTTCCGCATGACGGGGGCGGTGACGTCCTCGGTGAGGCCCTGGTCGGCAAGGGGCTCGACGCCACGCTCGGCCAGGAACTCGGCGGGCACGACGCCCGTGAACTCCGCGTACTCGCCGAGGCGGAACTTGCCCTTGAGTCCATTCTTCGACGGAACGTTGTGACACTCGAGCACGTTGATGCGGCCGCTGGCTGCCGCGTCGATCTCGACGCGCGGTGCGAGCACGACCTCGACCGTGTACGAGGCCGCCGCGAGCTGCACCGACTCGGTGGCCTGGACGCCCTTGGCCTCGACCAGGTCCGCCGCGAACTGGATGCAACCGCCGAGGATGGTCGTTGCGCGGACCGTGCCTTCGAGCGCGACGGCGTCGCCTGTCAGGAGGCGGGCCTCGATGGTTCCGGCGAGCTGCACATCGCCGGCTGGAGCGAGCGCCTCGTCGCACCGAAGTGCGCCTGTGATGCGGATCGAGCCGTTGTTGGCGACCACGCGCGTGCAGGTGAGCGAGCCCTCGACGATGACGTCGCCGTGCTCGCTGACGACCTCGACGAACGTGTGCTCGCCATGGAGCACGATGTCCCCATCGCTCTGGATGGCGAGGCCGCCTTCGACCACATCGATGCGGGCGCCGGCGGGAATCTGCAGCGGGGTGGGTCGGCTCATCGGCGTGATTCTATCGGGAGGTGTGCGAGGGGAGGGGTCCAGGGGTCACCGCGGGGCCACGCCGACCCGCTCGAGTCCATCGAGCGCGGCCGGCAGTCCGGGGCGTGCATCCAGCGCCTGCTGGTAGGCGGCGGCGGCGCCGTGCTGGTCGCCGAGAGCCTCCCTCGCGCGGCCCAGTCCGACCGCGGCGCCGTAGTGCGTGGGCTGCAGGAGGAGCGCGCTGTCGAAAGCGCGGGCGGCGCCGCCGGCGTCACCCATCCGGTTCGCGAGGTTCCCGAGGGCGACCCAGCCGTGCACGTTGCAGGCGTCGAGCGAGAGCGCGGCTCGGTAGGCGCCTGCTGCCTCCTCGTCGTCACCGGCGATCTCGTTGTCGTTCCCGCGGTTGACCTGGTTGGCGGACTCCCGCTGCATGGCGGGCGGCGTCTCGCACGGCGGGATCGGGCCAGCGGGGACGGACAGATCGATGGTCGTGGTCGGCGGGCTCGGTGTCGTGCGCACGACGGTCGGCGAGGGCGCGGGCTCAGGCTGCGCGATGACGACGCGCGTCGGGGCGGGCGGAGCATCGCGGACCACGGGAAGCGGCTGGGGCCTTGCGAGCTTCGGCACGAGATCCGTGTCCGCCATCTCTCGCTCGTCGCTGCACGTCTTCAGCGCGGGGAAGGTGCCGTTGGCGCGAGGACAGAGCCCGGCAGGGAAGCCGCAGTTCTGGACGAAGCACTTGAGCGCTGTGCTCGAGGTCTCGTCCGTGGCGACCTCGCCCGGGACCGGCGGGTGGTCGAACCAGCCCGTCGCGGTCGCGTCCCAGTACGCGGTGTGGTCGCAGCCGAGGAGCCACAGGCCCTTCACGTTCCAGTCGCCGGCCATCCCGGCAGCGGACGACTCCTCGCCCACGACGCGGAGCATCGGCGCGCACACGTCCTCGCCGGCTTCCACGCAGCAGGTGCGACACGCGGCCTCGTTGGCCGAGGCGAAGGACAACCAGGCGGTCAGGAGCATGCGGCGTAGTGTACGGCGAGGGCGGCCAGGTGCTCGGGCATCGGAAAGGCGCGAGGACCGCGTCGTCCACGACCGGTGGCGACTTCGCTGGTCAGGGCGGCCCTCAGCGCTGTGACGTCGTCGGGGGGGACGCGGCACGCGGTCGGGTCGATCTCCGCGATGCCGCCGACGTCGCTGCACACCACCCGCAGGCCCGCGGCGATGGCCTCTCGGACCACGAGCGGACTGTTCTCGTGCCAGGTGCTGGGGACGACCAGGACGTCGTGCTCGGCGAAGACCGCGGATCGATCCGCGGGCCCGAAGACGCCACCGTGCCGCGTGTTCGACGGCAAGCCGGCCAGCAGCTGGTCGACGTAGTCGCCCTCGCCCGGTCCGAAGATCGTCGCGGTCGCCTCGAGGCCTTCCATGGCACGGGCCAGGACGTGGGGCCCTTTGGTCGGGATGAGGCTGCCGACGAACAGGAAGCGGACCGGCCCGGGGACTGGCTCGGGCGCGGTCTCCACCGGGTCGACGAGCGGCAGGTCGAGCACATGGATCTCGCCGAGCCCGAACCCGGTCATGCGGGTCGCGAGGTCCCGGCTGGGACTCAGCAGGCGGGCGCGACGAGCCAGCTCCCGCACCGCAAGGGCTCGGAGCGCGAGCTTTGGAGGGCTCCAGCCGACGCATGCCCGGCAGCGCAAGAGCCCAGGCCCCTCGCACACGGACGCCGCGTGGTCGACGAGCTGACCGCGCAGACACACCAGGTGGTAGTCGTGGAGGGTGATCACGGTGGGAAGGCGCGGTACTCGGACGCCGTGACCGGCCAGGTGATGGACGTGCAGGACATCGGGTCGGGCGGCCTGCGCGGTCGCACCCAGGGGGCCGGACCAGACTGTGTAGTCACCGTCCAGGCGCCCTGCGGTGCCAGGGACGGCGACGTCGGCGCCGGTCGCGCGAGCCAGCGCGTCCACGTAGAGCTCGGTGCCCCCGACCGCCCCGAGTCGCGGCGAGCCGTGCACCACGTGCAGGACCCTCACAGGACCTCCCGGTACAGGGCCTCGACACGGTCGACGTGCTCCTCGAAGAGAAGGGGAGGCGTCGGGACCGGTGGCGCAGCCAGCACGGCATCCACGGCGCGCCGCATGTCCCGGACGTTGCCGGGCTCGTACAGCCAGCCGTCGACGCCGTCCTCGATCAGCTCGGGGAGCCCGCCGATCCGCGGGGCGATGACGGGACAGCCCGAGGCTCGGGCCTCGAGCGCGATCAGCGGAGCGTTCTCCGGCCAGATCGAGCCCATGACCAGCGCCGAGGCCCGCGAGAGCAGCTCGGGCACGTCCTGGGGAGCGAGGGCGCCCTGCACGTTGGGCAGGGAGGCCGCGTAGCTGGCGTCCGTGGCCGGCCCCCAGATCTCCAGGTCGAGCCCGCGGCAGGCCTCGGCCACGAGATGCGGGCCCTTGTGCGGCGCGAGGCTGCCGACGAACACGAGCGGACCGCCGCCGACCCGGGCCGGGCCGGGAGCGACGCCGTGGGGGAGGTGGGATGTGGCTCCGAGGCCGTTCTCCTCGGCGAGCGCGGCCAGGAACCGGCTGGGGGCGACCCGACGGTCGAGGCGCCGAAACGCCGCGGCGACGGCGCGCTGGCGGTGCCTCACGTCGGCGGGCGAGGCCGCCATCGGGCTGCTCTTGCGCGGGAACTTTCGGATGCTGGCCGGCAGGTGTCGCCACAGTCGGTGGAGACGGTCCGGGTCGATCAGTCGGCTGGCCCGCCCCGCGAGCTCGCTCAGCTGGTGCTCCATCCTGCTGCCGCGTGAGAAGGACGCGTAGCAGGTCGCGCAGGCCTCGGGCTCGGGGCCAGCGCAGGGGGCGTCGCCGTTCTTCAGGAGGTTGCCGGCGCGCGCGCACCATCCCCATGCGTCGTGCAGCGTCCCGACGGCCGGGACCTTGAGGTGCAGATGTGCGGACAAGAAGAGCAGGTGCTGGACGTGCACCAGGTCGGGCCCGAGCCCGTGGATGGTCGAGCGGACGCGGCCTTCGATCAGCGAGTCCTTCTCCCCATTCCCGAGCGGGCGCCAGGGCAGGTTGTTCACCACGCGGACCAGGTCTCCGCCTCCGGGCAGCGTCTCGGTGGTCACGCTCCCATGGCGCCGTCCGGGAGCCCGCGTCGCGGCCACGACGTGGACGGTCCAGCCGCGGGCGACGAGCGCGTCCGTGAGGCGCTGCGTGTAGACCTCGGTCCCGGCGACCTCCCGCGGGGGGTAGCCGTGGACCAGCTGCAGGACCGACGCCATCGGCCGAGCCTACCGCCCTCTCGCGGTACGATGCCGGCATGGGCACCGCCCCGGCACGCCGCGTCCTGGTCGTCGACGACGAGGAGTCGCTCCGTCACATGCTCGGGGTCATCCTCGGTCGGGCGGGGTACGAGGTGCTCACGGCGTCGAACGGAGCGGAAGCGCTGGAGCTCCTCGACCGAGAGGAAGACCTCTCGCTGGTGCTGTGTGACGTGCGCATGCCGCGGCTCGACGGCCTGGGCTTCCTCGACGGGCTGGGCGAGCGTCGCCGGCGCATCCACACCGTGATGATGAGCGCCTACGGCAGCAACGACCTGGCGCTCGAGGCGATGAAGCGCGGCGCCTACGACTACGTGAACAAGCCGTTCAAGCCCGACGAGATCCTGCTCACGCTCCGCAAGGTCGAGGAGCGCGAGCGGCTCGCGCTCGAGAACGACCAGCTCCGCGCGCAGATGAGGGGGAGGACGCTCGAGGGCATGGTCGGCAGCTCCCGCGCGATGCGGAAGCTCTCGGACACGGTCCGGAAGGTCGCGGCCTACCCGAGTACCGTCCTGATCACGGGCGAGAGCGGTAGCGGGAAGGAGCTCGTCGCGCGCTCGATCCACGCGCTGTCCGACCGGAAGGACCGCCCGTTCGTGGCCGTGAACTGTGGCGCCATCCCCGAGAACCTGCTGGAGAGCGAGCTCTTCGGCCATGTGCGCGGCGCCTTCACCGGCGCGGTCCGTGAGCGGGCTGGGCTGTTCGAGCAGGCCCACGGCGGGACCCTGTTGCTGGACGAGATCGGCGAGATGCCCAAGGGGCTGCAGGTCAAGCTCCTCCGCGTCTTGCAGGAGCACGTGCTGCGGCGCGTCGGCGGCTCGAAGGACGTGGGCGTCGATGTCCGGGTCGTGGCCGCCACGGCCCGGGATCTCGAGGTCGCGGTGGCGGACGGTGACTTCCGGGACGACCTCTTCTACCGGCTCAACGTCGTTCGGCTTCGAATGCCCCCGCTGCGCGAGCGCACCGAGGACGTGCCCGAGCTCGCCAACCACTTCCTCGAGGCCTTCAACGAGCGCTTCGACAAGCGCGTCCGCTCGGTGTCACCCGCTGCGGTGCGGGCGCTCGTGCGGTTCAGCTGGCCAGGAAACGTGCGCCAGCTCGAGAACGTGATGGAGCGCGCAGCCCTGATGTGCGAGGGAGACGTCATCGACGTCGAGGATCTGCCGCCGGACGTCGTCGATGGCAAGTCCGCCGAGCTGACGGACGAGGTCCTCTCCATCAAGCTCCGGGTGGCCCAGCTCGAGCGCGAGCTCATCATCAAGGCGCTCGAACAGACCGGGGGAAATCGCACACGCGCTGCGAAGGTGCTGGATATCTCGTACAAGGCGCTGGTGTACAAGATCCGTGACTTCGGAATCGGGGACTGAGTGCGTACCTGGACCTTCGTTCTGCTCTTCGGGCTGGCCTGCCTGCCGCCGTGCACCGACTCGGCGCGTGTCGAGCGCGCCGAGGTCGCGCTGAAGAGTGGTGACCTCACCGCCGCCGAGGCGGACTTCCGCGCGGTCGTCGACGGTGATCCGGACAACGTCGACGCGCTCTACGGGCTCGGTTGGACGTACCTCCAGAGCGGGCAGGGCGACCGGGCGCGGGAGTACTTCAAGCGCTGCGTCCGTCTGGCTCCGCGGGACTACCGAGGCCATCGCGGGCTCGGCGCTGCCGACCTCGCCGATGGCAACCCGATGCTCGCCCGGCTGCACCTCACCGAGGCCCTGACGCTCGCGCCCCAGGAGCCCCGCATCCACAACTCCATCGGCCTCGCGCACCTGTCCGAGAACAACGAGGAGGATGCGCTCTCCCGCTTCGAGCAGGCGGTAGAGCTGGACCCGACGCAGGGCGAGTACGGCTACAACCGAGCCGATGTGCTGCTGCGCCTCGGGGAGCTCGACCTGGCGCTCGAGGGCGTCGATGCGGCTCTGTCGGGCGACATCGACGAGAGCCGCTTCCGACCGCTGCTCCTCGACCTGCGCGCGCGCATCCTGATCGAGAAGACCGCGGGCCGGGTGGACCCGGAGCGCTGCGAGGAGACCGCGACCCCGGTGCTGGCGTGGCTCGCTGCGGCCGAGCGGGCGCTGGATCAGGCCGAGGCCGAGTCACCGACGCCCGAGATCTTCTCCGGAACCCGGCGGCGAGGGCATCGACGGCGCAGCGTCATCACCGAGCAGTGCCCGGGCGTTCAATAGGAACTATTTTCCCGGCTAGGAAATCTTTTCCCACGCAGCAGGCCCATTCACGGCGTTTCTACGCCCCTCCGACATGGATCGGATCTTGCAACGTGTGGGCGTAGTGTTTTCTTCCCGCCAGGCCTTCACCCTCGTCGAGCTGCTCTTCGTGCTCGTGCTGATCAGCGTCATCGTCGCGATCGGCATCGGGAGTGCGCAGGACCTGCTGCCGCGGTTCCGGATGGTCAAGGTCGGCAAGGACCTGCGGCAGGACGTCGCCCAGCTGCGGGTCACCGCCGCCGAGACGGGACGTGAGACGCGCCTCCTGCTGGTCGAGTCCGACAGCTCCTGGGACGATGCGGGCACCCCCAACAAGGGCCGGTGGCTGCTCCAGGTCGGGAACAAGTCGCGCGCCTCGACCAGCTGGGACACGCTCCCGATCGACGCGACCGAGGACGGCGTCGACAACTCGTCCGCGCTGGGCACCGTCGACCTGTCCGCGAGCGGCACCGACGACACCGCGGACGTCTCGCTCGTCCCCTGGTCCGGAATCACCGACGACGCCATCGTCTTCTCGCCTCGCGGGTTCGTCTCGAACCGCGATGGGGACTTCGTCGGCGACGGGTACATCCAGCTCTCCATCATCAACAAGGCCGCCCTCGTCGACGACGTCGAGGACGCGGTCACGCTCAATATCGCCCGGTCGGGGAACGTGACCCTGACCTCCGCGCTGGGACACCGGGACGCAGGCAGCGTCGGTAGCAGCGCCAACAGCGAGGTCAACTGATGCGCACCTCTCTTCTCCGGAACCGACGCGGCTTCACGCTGGTCGAGGTGCTCGTGGCGACCGCGCTGCTGGGCTTCTCGCTGGTCGTGATGTTCGGGTTCCACGCCCAGGCCGTCCGGTCGAACAGCCGCGCTCGCAAGGCGACGGACTGCTCGTACCTGGCCCAGCAGCGGATGGAGATCCTCCTCGCCCACCTCTGGGACGCCGACCACACCCGGGCCGGGACGGACCTCGCCGACGGCTGGTCCACGACCTCGACCACGACCAGTGACTGGGAGCCGCTCTACCACCCGATGGCCGGCGGTGGGATGCCTGACGCCACCAACGCGCTCGGCGAGAACGATGCCGCGCGGCAGAAGGCCACCTCGGCTCCCACCTACTACGTCACCTGGCAGGTCATGGACACCTCGGCCGATGGTGACTGGATCCAGTTGTGGGTCCGCTGCACCTACCAGGACTCGGCGTTCGGCAACTGGCACGGACAGACGGTCTCCGCCTACAAGTTCATGGACTAGCGCAGATGTCCTTCCTCCCCCCCAGTGCACGCCGCCGCGGCTTCACGATGCTGGAGCTGATGATCGCGGTCTCGGTCTCGGTCGTCGTCGTCGCCGGCCTGTACGCCCTGTTCGTCGGGCAGTCGAGGGCGTTCCTGTTCCAGGACCTGCGCCAGAACATGAACCAGAACAGCCGGTTCGCCGCTGACATCATCAGCCGCTCCGGCCGGATGGCTGGCTACGGCACCGGCGGAACGGTCACCGGCGCGCTCGGCTGGGACGGCAGCTCCGTCGACACCACCGTGTACATGCCCGCCATCATCTCCCACGACGCGTGGGAGGCCGAGAACGACACCGACGCCGTCACCTTCGTCTACGCCGACCCCAGCGTCGAGATGATGACGACGGTCGGCACCATCGAGGACTGCAGCACGTCGTCCATCAAGTTCGACATGGCGCGGCCCGGCTACGACACCACCATCGAGCAGTACGCCTCGGGCGAGTACCTGATGTGCTGGGACTACGCGCCCATCGCCGACAACCCCGCCTGGCTGTGGGAGATCAGCGCCGCTGGGGACTCGTCCACCGGGCTCATCAGCGTCGTCGACAACACCGGGTACAGCGACTACCTCGGCGACTGCGACGGAAACCTGCCGCCGGTCATGCACTGCTCGCGCGCGACCATCGTCACCTACTACATCGACAACACGGACAACGGCGTCGGGCCCGGCTCGCCCGAGCACCCCGTGCTGATGATGGACCTGGACTTCGACTTCGTCGACGGGACCCCGGACGCGGACGACATCCCGCTCGTGGACGACATCGAGGACCTGCAGTTCGAGTACTGCCTCGAGGGCGACGACTGCACCGACGACTCCAACTACGTCGACGACATGAGCCTGGTCGAGGGCACGAGCGCCTGGCTCATGCGGTTCCACGTCTCCGCTCGCTCGCGGAAGGAGGACACCCGGGGCCTCTACACGAGCGCGCCGCTGACGCTGGCCAACCACACGAGCTCCGGCACCGAGGACTACTTCTGGCGGCAGGCCATGACCAGCTCCGTCACCTTCGCAAACCTCCGAGTGATGTACGCACCATGACCACGAAGATCTTCGCTTCGCAGAAGGGGTACGTGCTGCTGGTGGCCCTCATCTTGATGGGCCTCATCGGCATCATCGGTGCCTCGTCGTTGTCGCTCGCCGGCATCGACCACCGCATCGCCCACCACAACCAGAAGTACATGATGCTCGTGAACACGAGCCATGCCGGCGGTCAGCACGCCCGCCTCCAGCTCGCCACGGTCGATGACGCGGACCTTCCGCAGGGCGAGAACTGGGACAGTATCGACACGGGCAACTGGGTGACGATGGCGTCGGCCGAGTCCGAGTTCGGCGGCACCGCGTTCGACCAGAACATGGGGGTCTACTGGGTGGATCCTGTCTTCGAGAAGTGTGGCAACCCGCCCCCCGGCTACAGCACGGAGCAGGGGAACACGGGCTTCCGCTCCGACTACTGGGAGATGTGGTCGTCCGCACGCCAGTTCGAAGACATGGCGATGACCGACGAGACCAACGAGACCGTCATCACGTCGACCCAGTCCCTTCGCAAGATCATGTCCGGCGCATGCAAGTTCCGGTGAGGCACAAGATGAACCACGCCAGCAACATCGTTCGCATCCTCGCCCTCGCTGGCGTCGCAGCAGCCCCACTGGCGTTGCTCGGCCCCACTTCGGCCGAAGCCAGCTCGTCGTCGGCAGGCGATGAGTTCCTGTCGAACGCCGAGGCCGCGCCTCCGAACGTCGTCTTCCTGCTCGACCTGTCCGATGCGATGGACGAGGACTGCGCCGAGGCGGTCGACACCGGCGAGGGCGAGGTCTTCAGCGCCTCGGGCTCGACCTGTCTCGAGGACACGCTCGACGCCATCGACCAGTTGACCCAGCACTACGACTGGGCCTACTTCGGCATCGTCGGTACCGAGGACGGCGCGTCCAAGAACTACCCCGTGGGCATCGCGCCCCTCGGCTCGTCGCACGCCGATATCAGCACCGCGCTCAGCTCGGTCACGGTCTCGGGCTCGGACACGCGGAACCTGAGCGAGGTCCTGTACGACGTCGCGAACGACTACCTCGACCGCCAGGTCTCGACCGCGTCCTGCACGGGCTGGTCTTCGAGCTCGTACGTCACCGGCGAGGACTTCTGCGGCGTGCCGGTCCAGTGGGCCTGTCAGGAGACGCACGTCATCACCATCACGGTCGACCGTCCCAACGACGACTACAACGCAGGCCTCGGTCACAGCTCGATCTCGCCGGACACCAAGTGCACCTGGTCGAGCGGCATCACCACGGGTACCGACGAGGACTGTGGCTACGACAACGTCGTCTACAACGTCTACAACAACGATCTCCGGTCGGACATGACCGGCGACCAGAACGTCGTGACCCACACCATCGCCATCAAGGTGAACGGTACGAGCATCGCCGAGGAGCTGTACGGCAACTCGGTCGACCAGATCGGGAACGAGGGCATCTACACGGTCGCCAACAGCGGCGACGAGATCCTCGGCTCGATCATGACGGTCATGAGCTACATCCGGTCCGGCTACTACAGCCGCTCCACGCCGGTCATCAGCGTCGATGGCGAGCGCATCATCTACAGCTTCTACGAGGTCTCGGGCGACAACCCGCTCGCCGAAGGCCACGTCCGTTCCTACAAGATCGACACGGACCCGACCTCGACGACGTACGGCGAGGTCGTCTACGACGGCGACTCGCAGTTCGGTGGCGCCCAGTGGGACGCTGGTGACCTCCTCGTCTCGCGTCCGGTGTCGACGTCGGAAGACAACCCCGACGACATGGACGGCTTCGGTCGACGTGACATCTTCACGTTCATCCCCGAGGTCTACGACTACGGCGTCACGACCGCGCTGTCGGACGAGGGCGACGACTACCACCGCATGGGCTTCGATGCGGCACTCACCCAGGCCGTCATCGACCACGACGCCGCTGGCTTCGACCTGCTCGGTGATGTCTTCTTCGACACCACGGACACCGACTCCGACGGCTGTGCGGACGACCTGGACTACGACTTCACCAAGGACGGCTGCTACGTCGACTCCGACGACATGCAGGAGATGATCGACTTCGTTCGTGGTCTCTCGTCCTCGGAGTTCCGCTACATCTCGAAGGAGCGTGGCAGCTGGAAGCTGGGTGACTCCCCGCACTCCATCCCGGTCGTGACCGGTGCCCGCGACGACATCTTCGCCGTCGACCCGACCTACCAGGCCTTCCTGAAGGACCACGAGGACGACGCCGAGGTCGTGTTCATCGCCGCAAACGACGGCATGCTCCACGCCTTCCGCCTGTACGACGACACGTCGACGACCTCGAACCCGAGCCCGCTGTCCACCGAGGACGCGGACGAGGCCGGTGAGGAGCTCTGGGCCTGGATCCCGGCGTACCTGACCTACAAGGAGCGGGACGCCGAGTGGGCCAGTGGCCTGGCGGACATGATGTGGTACGGCCGCACCTTCCTCTTCGACGGCTCGCCCGTGGTCGAGGATGTCTGGATCGACGAGGACCTCGACGGCGTCAAGGCGGTCGACGGCTCCGAGTGGCGCCGGGTCATCGTGGTGCAGCAGGGCAAGGGTGGTCCCGTGACCCTCGCGCTCGACATCACCGACCCGAGCGAGCCCGAGTTCCTGTGGGAGCAGACGAACGACATCGACAACACGGCCATGGGGTACACGGTGTCCCGTCCGGTCGTCGGAAACCTGTACAACCAGGAAGACACCTCGAACCCGAAGGACGCCTGGACGGTCATGTGGGGTGGTGGTCGCGCGGTCCCGTACTCGACGGACGAGAGCTACTACACCAGCTCCGAGGCCAACCTCTACTTCTGGCACGTCGCGGACGACTACTGGAACCAGGACGCGGGCACCCTGCACGGCGACTTCGACGAGGAGGGCTCGAACGGGCACCCGGACTCGAGCGCCTCGGGCCTCGACAGCGACAGCGACAGCCGGTACGAGTACGCGTACATCTCCGGTGCGCTGGCCGCGGTCGACACCAACTCCGATGGTGACGTCGACGTCCTGTACTTCCCGGTCACCACCTCGTACGAGCCGACCGATGAGGGTGGAGAGGGCCCGACCGACTCGTCTGGGGCGGATGCCCCGGCCGACCCAGGTCACACCTGGATGTACAAGGCCATCATCGACGTCTCTGACGTGGACGACCCGGAGTGGTGCGAGTTCTACGACCCGCTCTCGGACATCTCGGCTCGACCCGAGGTCTACTACTCGGCGACGACGGCCTGGCACAGCGATGGCGGCCTCGGCGTGTACTGGGGAACGGGCTCGCCCTACGACCGCGAGTCGGGCGATGCGGGCTACTTTTTCGCGATGAAGGACGCCGCTCCGCTCTCCTGCTCGAGCACCGCGACGTCGCTCTCCTGCGCCGGGAACGACGGGTACTACCCGCTCGCTTCGGGTGAGGGCCTGACGGGTGACCCCGTCGTGTTCGCCGGGACGGTCTACTTCTCGACCTACGAGCCGGCCCTGGACCGGTGCGATGGTGGAACGGGCCGCATCTACGCGCTCTCGTTCGAAGACTGCTCGGCGACGACGGACCTCGATGGAAGCGGCAGCGTGACGGCCGCCGATGCCTACGTCGAGGTCGACGGCTACCCCAGCGCGGTCGCGGTCTCGGAGAACGGAACGGTCTACTACGGCACGTCGAACCCCGACCCGGACGGCACCACGACCATCGGCGAGGTCACCGCGGCGACGGATCCCTTCGCCCAGGTCATCACGCTCGGTATGCGCGACGTCTTCTAGAGCGCCGGTCAACTAGTCCCCGCCTGGGGATCGACTCGTAGCTGGTGGTGTGATCTGGTTGGGGCGAAGGAGGCCCCATGCCACGTAGGGAGTCGATTCGTGGGAACGTCCCGCCAGAGCTCTCACCGGCCGAGGAGAGGATCTGCAAGCGCTGCAAGAGGAACGGGCGGCTGTACGCGTTCTTGCGGCGACATCGACACGAGCTGTTCGACGAGGCCTTCGAGGCTGAGCTGACCGCGATGTACTCGGACAGTCCGAAGGGCCGGCCGCCGCTTCCTCCAGCGATGCTCGCGATGGTGACGGTGCTTCAGGCCGCCGATGGGACATCGGACGAAAGCGCAGTCAACGAGGCGATCTTCGACCGGCGCTGGCAGATGGTTCTGGGCTGCCTGGGGTCGGACGAGGCCCCTTCTCGCAGGGGGCGCTGGTGGAGTTTCGGCGCCGACTCGTCGAGCACCACCTGCACCTGCGCCTGATCGATCGGTCCGTCGAGGTCGCGAAGCAGACGGGCGGGTTCGGCTTCAAGCAGCTCCGGGTCGCGCTGGATTCGGCTCCGCTTTGGGGCGCGGGGCGCGTCGAAGACACATTCAACCTCATCGGACACGCGCTCGAAGTGGTGGTGTCGTGCGCCGCGGCGGTGTTGCAGCGGACTGCCCAAGACGTGCGGGATGCGGCTGGGCTCCGTCTGGTGGGGCAGTCGAGTCTGAAGGCAGCGCTGGACATCGACTGGGATGACCGCGACGAGCAGCACCGAGCGCTTCAACAGCTCCTCGACGAAGTTCATCGGTTCAAGCACTGGGTGAGCGAGGAGTTGGACGACGCCCAGCGCGCGGCTGTTCCGCTGCAGCAGGCGCTGGAGCAACTCGAGCGCGTGCTGCACCAGGACCTCGAGCCGGACCCGGACCGGGGGGGGGGGCCGACGCGTGACGCGCGGAACGGTCAAAGACCGGCAGATCTCCATCCATGACTCCTCCATGCGCCACGGCCGAAAGTCACGATCGACCACCATCAAGGGCTTCAAACGGTTCATCGCCAAAGAGCTCGACCACCAGCTGATCCTCGGGGTGACCGTGCAGCCCGCCAACCAGCCCGAGCGGGACGCCGACGTCCCCCTTCGAAAGCAGGTGCAGCGGCACGGAGACGTCGAGGCGCTCTACATCGATCGAGGCTTCCTTGCGAGTGCGTGGACCGTGGAGGCCCACGCCGCCGGTAAGCGCGTCATCTGCCGCCCGTGGACACCGCGAAACCGAGGCCTGTTCACCAAACGAGAGTTCGCCATCGACCTGGCCGCGCAGACGGTGACGTGTCCCGCTGGGACGAAGCGCGACATCAAGGGTCGCACCGTTCGATTCCCCGGTTCTGTTTGCGCGGCGTGCCCCCAACGCGCCCTCTGCACGCGAGCAAAGCCTGGGCGGGGAAGAACCATCAGCATCCATCCCAGCGAAGCGCTCATGCAGCAGTTGACCGTCGCGAAGACGACACCCGAGGGCCGGGCGGAGCTGCGGATGCGCGTCCCCGTCGAGCACTCCCTCGCACACATCTGCAACCGGCAGGGACGACGCGCTCGGTACGTCGGCATCGAGCACAACGTCTTCGATCTCTGCCGCTACGCCTTCATTGAAAACTGCTTCGCAGCCGACCGGTTCGAGCGAGCGGCGTGACTATGTGATTGCCGCTCTAG
>JAAESX010000090.1 GCA_024228935.1 Pseudomonadota bacterium | reverse complement strand
TACCAACCCTGTCGATTCCGCACGCTCGCTGACTCAACAGACGAGGCACGTGCAGATCCGCGACATCCCTGTCGTGCTCTCAGCGGTTCGCGGCCACCCAGGCACGGATCTCGTCCGGCCTCTGATCGAGCCAGGCCACGATGCACTCGCCGTGCTCCTCGAAGTGGTCCATCTCGTTGTGGTGGTCCGGGTCGCTCGCGGCCTCGTCGTGGACGCGGTCCATCGCCTGCTGGGCCAGGACCGGGGCCTCCATCGACTCGAGCAGATCGGCGTACTCCTCCATCTTGTCGAGCACGTCCGAGATGCACTGGGCGTTCTGCTCGCACCCGCTGGCGAGAAGGCCCATGTCGTAGTCGGATGGGTTCACCCCGTGCTTTCCGCAGTCCGGGTAGCTCCACGGGCGGTAGCCAAAGCCCAGATCCGCCGACCACGGGAGGAACGACCAGCCGGCCGAGGGGTCGTGGTAGACGCGGTAGTTCGACAGGTCGTAGCTGTAGCTGTCCCAGTGCGCGATGGTCCGCTCCATCGCCAGGAAGCCGACGTACCGGTCCCAGTCCATCTGGTCCTGCATGCCGGCGAGCCACTCGCCCCGGCTCGCGTTGGCCGCCTCGATCAGGGCCTCGAGCGAGCTGTCGTCGCCCTCGTCGGACTCCTCGCGGTCGAAGCAGCCCACAGACGTGAAGTCACAGTAGTTCGAGGCGTTCTCGTACAGGTTGCCGTCGGGGTCGTCGAACCAGCGCCGCAGGAAGTCGTCCTCGGGGTCCTCGACGATGGTGTAGATGCCGCGGTCCTCGCCGTCGATGTACAGCCGCGCGTACCCGACCCGAGCGGCCGGCAGGTCGGCCGCCCGGTAGAAGCCGTACGTCAGCCACTCGCTCGACACGATGGGATCGAGCACCTGGTTGTGCAGGTTCACCCGACGGATCGAGCCGTAGCGCAGCCCCTCGTGCACGTAGCCGAAGTCCAGCTTGAGCGACGGCTTGTCGTCGAAGCTGGAGTACGTGCTGCTGCCCTTCACGTGGGCACCGATGGGGAAGCTCACGCCCTGGAGCGTGAACAGGCCCTCGGCCCAGTCGTACGGGTCGTTGCGCAGATCCGAGCGAGCGCCCGAGTCGAACTCCAGATCGATGCGCCAGATGTCGTCGTCGCTGAACAGATCGACGAGCTCGACGCCTTCCAGGGTCGTGTGGTCGGCCTCTTCGACCAGCCACGTCTCTTCGTCCACCGGCGAGGCCGAGTCCGGAGTCGCGACCTCGACGGCGTTGCAGGCGAGAAGCAGCCACATGGCGCTCATGCTCGCACCGAACTCAGTCGGATGCTGTGAACGTTCCGTTCGCGGTCCCGCACGAGGACTCGGTGTACGCGAACGAGCCCGAGGCCTCGGTCCAGTCGGTGAACGAGCCCTCGAACGTGAACTCGTCCTGCGAGCCCGTGTACGAGCACGAGAACGCGACCCCATCGCTCGTGCAGTCGACGGTGACCTGCGAGGCGCCGTTCGTGTTCACCTCGAACGCTCCGGCCGCGCTGTCCGTGCACTCCAGGTCGGCGGGGCTGAAGACCGAGCGCATCAGGTCTCGGGGGTCAGGGACTCGACGCAAGCGACGTACTCGTCGCAGCCACCGGCGTCCCCTTCGGCGCCCGAGTCCGTCTCACCGCCACCAAAACAGGCCAACAGGGTCAACATCATGGGCACCTCCGCGCCCGAGTGTGCCACGAGGCGTTAGGAGCGCCACTTCGGAGGCCACTCGCCGTCTCCTCACCCCGGAAGACGACGTGACGACCTTCGCCGAGCTCGACCTGATCGAGCCCATCCAGCGCGCCCTCGCGGAGCTGGAGTACACCACCCCCACGCCCATCCAGCTGCAGGCCATCCCGCCGCTCCTGGACGGCCGCGACGTCCTCGGCGTGGCCCAGACCGGTACCGGGAAGACCGCCGCGTTCACCGTGCCGGTCCTGCAGTTCCTCGACGAGGTGCGCCCGGCTCGCCGCCGCATCCGGGCGCTGGTGCTGACGCCGACCCGCGAGCTCGCCAGCCAGATCGGCGAGTCGATCAACGTCTACGGCAAGTACCTGGACATCAAGCAGACCGTCATCTTCGGCGGCGTGAAGCAGGGCAGCCAGGTGCGCATCCTGCGCTCGGGCATCGACATCCTGGTCGCCACCCCCGGCCGGCTCCTCGACCTGCAGGGCCAGGGACACATCGACCTGTCGTTCGTCGAGTTCCTCATCCTGGACGAAGCCGACCGCATGCTCGACATGGGCTTCATCCACGACCTGAAGAAGATCCTGCGACTCCTACCGCGCGAGCGTCAGAACCTGCTGTTCTCGGCCACGATGCCGAACTCGATCAAGAAGCTCGCGTCCGAGTGGCTGTACGAGCCGGTCCACGTCGAGGTCGCTCCCCAGGCCACCACGGTCGAGCGCATCGAGCAGCACATCATGTTCACGGAGAAGAGCGACAAGCACCGGCTGCTCGCGCACCTGCTGAAGACCGAGGAGATCGACATGGCGTTGGTCTTCACGCGCACCAAGCACGGCGCGAACCGCGTGGTGAAGAAGCTGGACCAGCAGGGCATCGACGCGGCCGCCATCCACGGCAACAAGTCGCAGAACGCTCGCGAGCGGGCGCTGAAGGCCTTCAAGACCGGGCGCATCAGCGTGCTGGTCGCGACCGACGTCGCCAGCCGCGGCATCGACATCGACGGCGTCAGCCACGTCTTCAACTTCGACCTGCCGAACGAGTCCGAGACCTACGTGCACCGCATCGGCCGCACGGGCCGCGCCGGAGCCGACGGCATCGCCATCAGCTTCTGCGACGACACCGAGGGCGGCTACCTGCGCGACATCGAGCGCCTGACGGGCGTCCCGCTCTCGCCGGACCTCGACCATCCGTACCACCGGCACGAGGCCATCCCCGACCCCCGGGCATCCGGCGGCGTGAAGAAGCCCGCCGGCATGCAGCAGCGTGGCGGTCGTGGCGGAGGCGGTCGTGGCGGCGGCGGACGTGGTCGCGGCGGCGGACGTGGTCGCGGCGGCGGCGGCGGTCGAGGAGGCCGGCGATAGCCCAGGACATCCCAGGCAAGGTCGACGTCGCCATCATCGGCGGCGGCATCGGCGGTCTGACCGCGGGAGCGCTGCTCTCGAAGGCGGGGATGCGCGTCTGCGTCGTCGAGCCCGAGCTCCGACCGGGCGGCTACCTGGCCGGCTTCAAGCGCAAGAAGTTCCTGTTCGACTCGGCCATCCACTGGCTGAACCAGTGCGGCCCCGGCGGGTTCGTGCACAAGGTCTTCGGCCACATCGGCCTCGACCACCCCGTGGCTCCTCCTCTGCAGCGCATCCGCCGGATGAAGTGCGGGGACATGGACTACCTGCTGACGGACCAGCCCGACGCCATGCGCGAGGCCCTGTGCAAGGACTTCCCCGGCTCGGCCCCCGGCCTGCACAAGCTGTTCGACAAGGCCCGGCAGATCGGCGACCGGATGTCGCGGTACTCGGAGTTCAACCGGGCATTCGAGACCCGCAACCTGTTCGGCAAGGCCTTCGCCGGCATGCGCCTGGCGCTGTGGGGACTCCCCTTCGCGCGCATCTACAAGAAGACGGCCGTCGAGGGCCTGACCGAGTTCGGCCTCGAGCGCGAGCTGCTGGACCTGTGGTGCAGCGAGATCGACATCCTCTCGGTGCTGGTCCCGCTCGGCTGGGCCTACTACGGCGACTACCAGGCTCCGCCCGAGGGCGGCTCGATGGCCTACCCCCGATGGCTCGTCGAGAAGATCGAGGCCGCCGGCTCGACGGTGCTCCTGCGGCACCGCGTCGAGGAGATCCTGGTGAAGGACGGCCTGGCGACCGGCGTCCGGACCCACAAGGACGCCGTCATCGAGGCCGACTACGTCCTGGCCGCCTGCGACCTGGAGACCGTCTACGAGAAGATGCTGCCCAAGGGCATGGTCCCCGACGAGCTCCTCGGAAAGCTGCGCAACGCCGACCTGTACCCGTCGTCGGTGACCGTCTCGCTGGGGCTGGACTGCCCCGCGTCGGACCTGGGCTTCGGCCAGGAGATGATCTTCCTCTCGGAGCCCGGACACGACCGGCAGGCCTACTCCGACGGCGACCCGAACATCGCCGGGATCAGCGTGTTGGCGCCGACCGAGCGCGACTCGACGATGGCCCCCGAGGGCAAGGGGACGCTGACCGTCTACTGCTCGGCGACGATGAAGCAGGACTGGAAGCTCGGCCCGAACAACGAGCGGACGCCCGAGTACAAGGCCGCGAAGAAGGCCTTCGCCGAGGTGCTGCTGAAGCGCGTCGAGACCGAGCTCGCCCCCGGACTGCCGGACCACGTCGAGATCATGGACGTCGCCACGCCCGTGACGCACTGGCGCTACACGCACAACCGCGGCGGCAGCATCATGGCGGCCAAGCCGAACAAGGCGAACATGCAGGCCAAGGTCGCCCACTACAGGACCGTGCTGCCGAACATGTTCCTGTCGGGACACTGGGCCGAGTACGGCGGCGGTGTGCCCATCGCGGTCAAGGCCGCAGCCAATGCATCCCTGCTGGTGATGAAGGCCGCGAAGCAGCCGGGGTTCTCCGAGCTCGCTCGCGTGATGGACGAGCCGGACGTTCGCGGCCGCTATCGTCCAGGGACCAAGGCGATCACGGGCTGACCGGCCCCCCGCGCATGGGGCGCTCGGGTACTGTGACCGAGATGCTCCCGTTCCTGCTCGCCTGCGCCCACACGCCGCGCGACTCGACCCCGGAGAGGCCCGAGCTGCCTCCCACGGTCCTGCTCGTGAGCATGGACGGCTTCCGCGCGAGCTACCTCGACGCCCACGACACGCCGAACCTGGACCGGCTCGCGGCGCTGGGACTGCGGGCCGACGGACTGATCCCGCCGTTCCCGAGCAAGACGTTCCCTTCCCACTACACCGCGGTGACCGGGCTCTACCCCGAGCACCACGGCCTGGTCGGCAACACCATCTACGACGCCGAGCGGGACGCCTGGTACAGCATGGGCGACCGGTCGGCAGTCGAGGACGGCAGCTGGTACGAAGGCGAGCCGATCTGGGCGACGGCGAACAAAGCGGGGCTGGAGACGGCGACGCTCTTCTGGGTGGGCAGCGAGGCCGAGATCGGCGGCCAGCGACCCGACACCTGGCTCCCATACGACGGCTCGATGACGTTCGAGGCGCGGGTCGACCGGGTGCTCTCCTGGCTCGACCGGACCGAGGATCGGCCGCGATTCCTGACGCTCTACCTCGACGAGCCCGACCACGTGGGCCACGCGGGCGGCCCGGAAGGACTGGGCATCCCAACAGGCGTGACGATGGTCGACAACGCGCTCGGCAACCTGCTGGACGGCCTGGAACAGCGCGAGCTGCTCGACGAGATCGACATCCTCGTCACCTCGGACCACGGCATGGCCGAGCTCTCCCGCGACCGGATGGTGTTCCTCGACGACGCCATCGACACCAGCGCGGTGGAGATCGTGAACTGGTCGCCCGTCACGCTCATCCTCCCCGAGCCCGAGCCCGGGACCGAGGACGAGCTGCTCGTCGAGCTGGCCGAGCTCGAGCACCTGGCCTGCGCGAAGAAGGAGGACCTCGACCCCGAGCTCCACTACGCCGACCACGACCGGATCCCGCCCATCGTCTGCCTGGCCGACGAGGGCTGGAGCGTCTCGACGCGCTGGTGGTACGGCGTCGACCCGACGGGCTGGACCGGGGGAACGCACGGCTACGACCCGCGCCTGGAGAGCATGCACGGCATCTTCGTCGCGGCCGGCCCGAGCCTGCGCACAGGGCGGGTCGAGGCGTTCGAGAACGTGCACCTGTACGAGCTGATGTGCGCGATCCTGGAGCTCGAGCCGGCGGAGAACGACGGCGAGCTGATGACCTCGCTGCTCCACCGATGATGCTGTTCCTGGCTGGCTGCCTGGCGGACCCTCCCTCGGTCCTCGCCCGGTTCGCGCAGCAGCGCGAAGGCGGCGAGGGGCTGCTCGTCGCGCGCGGGGAGCGCGTTCCGATCGGTGCGGCTCGTCTCGTCACGGACCCCGCCGGATGCGCCGAGGTCGACGTCACACCGCGTCGCGCCCTGTGGGACGCCGACGACTGCCGCGTGCTGGCGGTCGCTCCCAGCCCGCGCGGAGAGGCGGACGTCCTGCTCCTGTCGATCGACACCCTGCGTGCAGATCACGTCCAGCACTCACCGACGCTGTCGGCCTTCGCGGAGACGGCCTGGAGCTTCCCGCACGCGCGGAGCCCGTCCCCCTGGACATTCCCCGCGATGGCGGCCGTGCTCACCGGCCGGACGATCCAGGTCCCACTGGGTCCCGAGCAGAGCATCCACGCCATCCCCGACGGCCTGGCCGCGAGCCTGGGACTCCGGGCCCGAGCGGTGGTCGCGAACCCCCACTTGAGCCCCAGCCGCGGCCTGATGGCCGGCTTCGACCACGCGGTCCTCGTCGACGACGACGCCCAGGTGGTGGAGCAGGCCCAGGCCTGGCTCGACGAGCCCGGTGGTGACCTCGTCCTGGCCCACGTGATGGGGCCACACCTCCCGTACGGAACCGGGCACGACGGCTTCGACGACCTGGATGGGGCCCGCGCCGGTGACTACCCGGCCGAACAGCTCGCGGCGATGTACCGGCAGGCCGTCGAGGTCCGGCTGGAGAAGCTGGCACCGCTGCTCGACACGGCGGACATCGTGGTCGTCTTCAGCGACCACGGCGAAGAGCTGTGGGAACACCAGGGTTTCGAGCACGGCCATGCGCTGTGGGAAGAGCTGCTCGAGGTCCCCGTGCTCATCCGGGCACCGGGCCTCGAAGCGCGCGTCGACCCGCGCCCGATGCGCCTGGTCGACATCCCGCCGACCCTCGCGGCGCTGCTCGCTGTGCCGGCGCCCGAGAGCTGGGCTGGCGTGAACGTGGCCCAGGTCGACCCCGGGGTCCACGTGGCGGGCCAGCTGCTCTATCCGAGCTCCCACACCGAAGCGTGGACAGCGGACGGAATGAAGCTGCTCCACCGGCCAGGTGGCCCCCTGCTGTTCCACTTGCCCGACGAGATCACGCCCCACGCCGGGGAGCCGGACCGCGCGCGCATCACGCGCCTCGTCGAGGCCCTGGCGGCGAGCGATCTGCGGGCAGGTCCCAGCACGGCGACACCGACGTGGGCTCGAAGCATCGAGCTCGAGGTGGGCTCCCACGTCGAGGTCGACGGCTCGGTCCTCGCGGATCCCGGCCAGCCATGGTCGAACTGCGGGTGGGTGAGGGTGGAGCGCAGCGACCTGTTTCGCCTGGAGGTGGACCGGCGCTGCGAGCTGAGAATCGGCGGGCTGGAAATGAACACCCCGAAGCTCACGACCGTCGCGGTCGATGGCTCGCGGACCGAGCAAGCCCTGCGAGAGGCCGGGCGCGCCGTCGAGCTGTGGGGCGAGCCGGCCGAGGACCCCAGACTGAAGGCGCTCGGCTACCAGTGAAGGGCCCCTCGCCCAACGCTCTTCGTCTCCACGCAGCCCCGTTAGAGTGCCGGGATGAGACTGCAGAGAGCCGCCCTCGACGGGCTGAAGCGGGGCGGAATCCCCCTGGCGCTCTACGGGCTCGCCCTGGTCGTTCTCACGTGGCCTGTCTGGCTCTCCCCATCCTCACGCGTCGTCGGTGCCGACGACTCCGGGGTCTGGCGGGCGATGTGGGCGAACGACTGGACGGCGAGCCGCCTGCTGTCCGACGGGGCCTGGCCGCTGACCTCGACCGAGTTCGCGTTCCCACGGCAGGGGCCGTTCTCGAGCATCGCGCCGGTGAACGACCTGCTGAGCCTGCTGCCCCAGCTCCTGTTCGAGCTGCCGACGACGCACAACCTCCTGGCGCTGTTCCACGTGCTGCTGGCGTGCACCGGCGGGTACGCGCTGGCCCGCCGCCTCGGAGCCACCCGCGACGGGTCACTGGTGGGCGGGGGTGTCTTCGGACTGAATGCGTTCCTGCTGAGCTACGGCCTGGCATCCGGGGTCGTGGAGACCTGGTCCGCGGGCTGGATCGCGTGGCACGTCGTGGCCCTGCTGACGCTGATCGAGCGTCCTCGGGTGAGCACGGCCATCGCCGCCGGGCTGACCTTCACGGCGCTGGGGGCGTCGAGCCTGTACTGGGCGCTCCTCACCTCGCTCCTGCTGCCGTTGATCGCGCTGCCGATGGCCTGGCCGGCCCTCCGCGACCCGGCTCGGCGAAGAGGGTTCCTGCTGCACGCCGGCCTGGCTGTTGGGGTCGCCGCCCTGACCTTGGGCCCCATCGTGGCCATGCTGCTCGGCACCTACACCGCCGACGAGGCCGTGCTCCTGAACTACGCGGACCGGAAGCAGCAGCTGCTCCCTGCGGGCGTCATGGCCGGCATGGCCCACGACTTCGCCACGGTCTCCGGGTACTTCGTGCCCGGCGAGACCGCCCTGGCGGTCCACGACAACATGGACCGGCTGGTGCAGACCACGTACGCGGGCTGGCTCGCCCTGGGCCTGGCCGCGGCCGGTCTCGAGCGTGGTCGGTGGCGTTGGCTCGCGCTGGTCGGTGTGGCCGGCCTGTTCTCGCTCGGGCCCTACCTGCCGCTCTCACCGCAGCACTACTCCGGCCAGCCCGTCTGGTTCTGGTCCGTCCTGGGCGGTCTCCTGCCGCCCGTGCGGATGATCACCTCGTACGTCCGCTTCTCGGTCTTCGTCTTCCTGGGCCTGGGTGTGCTCAGCGCGTTCGGGACCGACCGATTGCTGGCCCGGCTCCGTGGCGGCGGCCGCAGTCTGCGCCTGGCGGGCGCCGCGGTCCTGGCACTCGTCGTGGCCGAGACGGCCCTGTTCTCGCCCGTGCCGTTCCCGCTGCCCTGGGCGAATGCCTCGGTGCCCGAGGTCAGCCAGCTCCTCGTCGAGCTGCCCGCCGCGGGCGCCGTGCTGGACTGGCCGCAGCGCTACCCGGGCCGAACGACCGAGATCTCGCGGTACTTCTACTACCAGTCCGTCCACGGGCGTCCCGTCGCGTACGACTTCGCGCCGACGAACTACATGCCGGGCCCCGTCGAGGGCAACGCGTTCATCGCCCGAATGGAGCGCACGACGTACGGCGAGACCTACCAGTCCGGCGCCTGGACCCCCGAGAGCATGGGGAGCCCGCTGGTCGGCGCCGCCCAGCTCGCAGACATGGGCTACGCCTACCTCGTGGTCCACCTCGAGCACGTCCCCGCCGACCGAGCGCCGCTGTTGCTCGGCTTCCTGGACGCCACGCTCGAGCTCGAGGCCGAGACCGCCGATGGGCTCGTCTACCGGCTGGACAGCCCGTCGATCCGCCGCGCGGTCGGTCCCCGATGAGGGGCCGTCGCATCGGGCTGGTGGCGGCGGGACTCGTCGCTGGGCTGCTGATGGCCGAGCTCATCGCGCGGCTGGCTCCAGCCTCGGACGGCGCCGAGCTGCTGACGCAGTTCCAGACCCGCCTCGAGGGCATGTACGTGGGGGACAGCCGCACGGTCTTCCAGCCTTCGCCGGGGTTCGTCGGCACGACCCGCTCGACCGTGGGCGAGGTCGAGATCCGCTTCAACGAGCTGGGGCTGAGGGGACCGCCCATCACCAATGGACCGGTCGACACGCGCTGGCTCGTCCTGGGCGACAGCTTCGCGCTCTCGCTCCAGGTGCCCGAGGAGGACACCTTCGTCGCCCACCTCGACCAGCAGCTCGGAGAGCGGGTCGCGGTCCACAACGGCGGCGTCGACGGGTACTCGACCTGGCAGGCCACGCAGCGCTACCGCGACCTGGACCGACCGCTCGGCAGCAACGCGGTCCTGCTGGTCTTCTTCCTCGGCAACGACATCTACGACAACGCCTGGTTCCCCAACTTCATCCGGACCTGGCAGCCCACCAGCTACGTCCCCGCGGACGCCGAGAGCCCAGCGACCGCCTGGCTCCTCTCCCACTCCGAGCTGTTCATGCGGTGGCGCGTCCACGCCAAGCGCCGCGAGCTGACCGGCGACCCGGTCATCGTGAAGCGCTGGTCACAGGAGCTGGCCCTGTTCACGCGGACCGGTGGCCCGATGCTCAGCGAGCGGGTGCCGTCGACCCAACAGGCGCTCGCCGAGCTGAAGCGGGAGACGTTCTCACGCGGCGACCGATTGCTCGTCGCCGTGGTGCCGCCCGCTTTCGCCATCGACACGGACCGGGCTGGGCCGATGCTGGAGCTGGGGGAGCGGGACCCCGAGGACGCGGACCTGGACGCTCCTCGTCAGGCCGTCCGAAAGGTCCTGAGCGACCTGGCGATCCCGATGTGCGACACGACCGAGGCCCTGCGAGCTGCTCATGATGACGGCGACGACACCTACCTCGTGTACGACGGGCACTGGACCCCGAAGGGACACGAGGTCGCCGCCCAGGCCATGGCCGCCTGCATGGAGGGCGCCAGGTGACCGGTACGATGGGCTGGATGTGGCTCTGGAACTCGATGTGGCTGGCCTGCTCGACGACGCCCTCGGCCGAGCGCTGTGACGCGCTCGCCGGCGAGGACCGGTCCTGGTGTCGCTACGAGCTGGCGGTCCACGCCGCAGAGGGAGGAGACCCCGAGCGGGCGCTGTCCGTGGCCGAGATCATCGAGGTCCCGGCGGTCCGGGCGGCGCTCTATGACCATCTGTTCAGCCAAGGGCTGCCGGGGGTCGACCAGCGGCGTGCCCACGCGATCTGCGAGGACCTGCCGGCCCCTCACGCCGAAGGCTGCAAGCGCACGTGGGACCGGCCGCACCTGTGGGACCACCGGTGATGTGGATGCTGCTGGCCTGCGGGGCGACTCTGCCGTCGGACCTGCCGGCCGACCGGGCGGCGCCGCTCGAGGCCTGTCTCGAGCGCTCGGCCCCCACCGGAGACTGGTGCGCGTACGAGGTCCTGCAGTCCGACTCCGCGTACTACGCGCCCTGGCTCGCCACGGTGTGCCTCGAGCTGCGAGCCGACGAGCCGCGGAGTCGCTGCCTGGAGCTGGCGCTGAGGAGCAAGTACCCCCCACCCCCCGAGGTCTGCGACCAGGTGCCCGCCGGCCACCTGCGCAGCTCGTGCGTGATCCACGCCGTCGACGTGGTGCTGGCGGCCGAGGACGTGTCGCTGGAGCGGGCCATCGAGCTGTGCGAGCCCGCCGGCGAGCTGGCTCCGCACTGCCTGGTGCACGTGATCTGGGCCCACGAATGGGACGGGCTGCCCGCGCTCGTCGAGGGGGTGGACCAGATGCTGGTCGCCTCGCCGGAGTCGAGCGAGGTCGAGACGTTCGGTCAGGCGGTCGGGGCGACGGCGGTCCGGCTGGGGAAGCCGGCGCTGCTGGCGTGTCGGGCTCTGCCAGAGGGGGTGGCGCACGAGGCGTGTCGGGCCGAGGTCGACGCGGCTCGCTGACGCTCAGTCGGCCCGGTAGGTCAGCGCGCGCAGGAGCTCCCCCTCGACCTCGAACGTCTCGACGAGCGTCTCGTCGTCCACCACCCGGCCGTCCTCGTCGATCTGCGCCTGGGCCTGGTCGTGCACCAGCTGCGCGTCCTCGCTCTCGAGCGCCTTGAGCGCCAGCAGGCCGTACGCCGTGGCCTGGGCTGGCCCGTCGTTGTCCGAGCCGTTCGTGATGCGCCCATCGGGGTCCATCATCCCCAGCATGCGCTCGTGGAGCTCGTCGACGAGCTCGTCGTGGGCTGGATCATCGGCCTGCACGAGCACGAAGAGCGGGTAGCTGACCGAGATGTCGGCGTAGGCCAGGCTCGCGTCCGCTTCCAAGGCGGGCAGGAACTCGTCGCTCAGCGTCACCGTCATGTGCTCGACGGCCGCTCGGTGCTCGATGAGCAGATCCGGGTCGTACGCGCTCGTGGCGGACAGCGCCTCGACGCACAGCGCCGTGTCCCACGGGATGATCCCGGGGATGGTCGAGCGACGCTCGGCGAGCTGGTCCAGCAGGCCATCGACGAGCACTTCGTCGCCATCGCCGTAGGACTGGTCGCGAGCCTCGAGCAGCGCCCACATCCCCTCGACCAGCCGGTCCTCGAGCTCGGCGTCCGGGTAGTCCTCGAGGTACCAGGCCAGGTACGTGAAGTTCGGGCACGACACGCTGTTGTCCAGGTCCTCCGGGTCGTCGAGGAGCCCCTGCAGGCGCCCGTCCAGGTAGTCGGCGGTCCCGTGGGCGGCGGCCTCCCAGTCGTCGTCGTGCTGGTACCGCAGGATGCCGAAGAAGCCCCAGGCGCTAACGCCGGTCACGTTCTGGTAGCCGATGGTGTCTTCGTCGATCTCCTCGCCGTCCGCGAGCTGCCAGCCGTAGCTGCCGTCGTCGAGCTGGGCCGCGGCGAGCCGATCCGCCAGCCGGCCCAGCGCGTCCCAGTGGGCCTCGACGGAGAAGCCGGCGTCCGTGTCGGAGTCGGAGTCGGAGTCGGAGTCGGAGTCCGCATCGGTGTCGGTGTCGGTGTCCGTGTCCGTCTCCGACAGCCCATCGACCGTCTCGTCCACTTCCTCGCAACCCGACGCGAGCAACAGGACCATCGGGACAGCGGCGCAGAGTGCGCGGCGCATGGGGAGGCTCCGAAGCGAGGAGCGACCGTACCAACCTGCATGCCTGAAGAGGAGCCGAATCCTGGGCTTTCGCGGTCGTGCGTGCATCGGACCCGCCGTCCGCTACTGTGTCGGAGCGAGGCTTCGATGCGCATGTGGACGACCCTGTACGTGCTGCTGTCCGGCTGCCGCACCGAACCGCATGGCACCGACGGCGTGACCGAGCCGCCCATCGAAGGCGACACTGCGGTCCAGGACAGCGAGGACACCTCGACGCCGACCGACGCCGACGGCGACGGCTGGGCTGTCGAAGAGGACTGCGACGACACCGACGCCAGCGTGCACCCGGACGCGGACGAGGCCTGCAACGGCGTCGACGACGACTGCGACGACCAGATCGACGAGGGCTTCTCCGCGCCGTGGTGCATGCCGAGCCCCGCCGAGAGCTGCACGCTGTGGGAGACGCCACGCACCCGTCCGAGCCCGCTGGTGCACCTGGACTTCGAGGACGAGGGCGCCCCGGAGAGCAACCTCGGCAGCCTGGGGCCGGACGAGCTCGTCCTGGGCAGCGCTCAGTCGTCCGCGGAGTCCGGGGCCATCGGGCAGGGCCGCCGCTTCGACGCCAGCGGCGACGGCACCCACGACCACCTGCTGTTCACCGCGAACGAGGCCCTGGAGGTCGAGACGTTCACGGTCGCCGCATGGGTGTACCCGACCACGTACGGCGACCGGGGCACGCTGGTGAACATGCTCTGGGACTCGGCCCCCTCCGGGTTCGCGCTGGACGTCTCCTGGGGATTCCTCAGCCTGCGGCTCGGCGATGGCACGACCGTCCCCACGGTCAGCGTCCCCGTGGCCATCGACACCTGGAGCCATGTGGCGGCCGCGTGGGACGGCGATGTGGTGACGCTCTACGTCGACGGCGAGCTCCGCGCCCGGGAGCATGTCGACGAGGCGTTCGAGGGCGTGACGCACTACCCGGCCCACATGGTCGTGGGGGCCTACCAGAACCCAGCGCACTACGCCTTCGACGGTGTCCTCGACGAGCTCATGCTCTTCGACGAGGCCCTGGCACCGGCCCAGGTCGCCGACCTGCTCGTCGCCAGCCACACCCGCTTCGAGGGCGCCGCGCAACTCGCGGATCACGGCCCGCTCGGACTCGATGCCGACGGTGAGCTCGAGTCCGTGTGCGGCCCGATGGGGGACGCCTGGTCGCGCACCGGGGACACCCAGGCCATCGCGCTCCCCGAGCACCCCGCCGTCGGCCCGGCGGCCGGCCTGGGCGTGCATGCCTGGGTGCGACCGGACGCAGAGGCCGACGCGGTCATCGCCCAGGTCGAGGGCGCCTGGTCGCTGCGGCAAGCGGGCGCCGACGTGCACTGGCAAGCGTGGTGTGCCGATGGCTCGGTCGCCTCGGCTCTCGCCGAGGATGTCCTGGCCGCCGGGGTCTGGGCCGAGGTCGACGCCACCCTGACGAACGGTCACGCCCAGGTCTGGGTCGACGGCACGATGCGGGTGGACGAGCGGGTCGGCTGCTTCGAGAGCGAGTCCGGGGATGGCGTCCTGCACCTGGGCGGGGCCGCCGATGGCAGCGCGGGGTTCGCCGGAGCCCTCGACGAGATCGAGGTGCGCTCGGTCCCCCGGGACGTCGCCACTCTGTCGACCACCGTCACCCAGGGGACGTGGCGAGCCACCGACAACGCCGCCCAGACCACCGCGCTGGTCGGTCGGACGGGGGGCGACCTCGAAGGCGACCTCGAGCAGCTCACACAGGACGACGAGGGGCAGCCCTGCTTCCACCTCCAGGCCGCAACACGAGAGAGCTGTGCGCACGCGACTGGCGTGGCCGAGGCATCGCCAGGACTCCAGGGGCCACTCACGCTCTCGGCTCGGGTCCGGCCAGGCCAGGCCATCGAGCAGGTCGTCTTCGGGGTGGACGGCGGGCCCGGCCTGTGGCTCGAAGAGGACGGCTGGGCGGCACGGTGGGGAACCGCCGAGGTCACGGGCGGGCCCATTCCGCAGGACCGTTGGACGCCTGTCGCCGTCGCCGTGGACCACGACGAGCTGCGGCTCTTCGTCGATGGCGTGTTGGTCGGGAGCGCGGCACACGACGGCGACGCGCTCGCCACCGAGCGGTTCTCGCTGGGTGGGGAGACACTCCAGTGGTCATCGAGCGACGCGATCTGGGTCGAAGAGGCCACCGTACAGGGCTTCGCGTGGACCTCGAGCCACGCCCTGTCCCGGCATGCGGGCTGGCGCACCGAGAGCCACCCGCGGCTCTCCTCGTCCGACGCGATGCTGGCCGTCGGATCCTACGACATGCCGACCGCCGCGGCGACCTACGTCGCGGCGTGGAAGGCGGGGGACCTCGACCCGACCGACGAGGCGCTGACGGCGTATTCGCGCTCACACGCCGCGTGGACCTGCGCCGAGGCCGCCTGGGAGACCGGGGAGACGGACGAGGCGTTCGAGCTGGCCCTGTCCCTGCTCGAGAACGTCGACCACGGCACCTGGGACTGGAGCTGGCTGCAGGGGCGAAGCCTGTTCTGGTACGCGCTCGCCTATGACCGGGTCGCGGCCCTGCTGGCAGAGCTCGAAGACGCCGACCCGCACACCTGGTCCCCCCGCCACGCGCTGCTCCGTCGCCGGTGGGCCAGCACGCTGCACCACATCGGCATCACGGGCGGCGTCCACGACGACCCGACCTACGTCGACCACGGCTACCTGCATGCGAGCCCCGGCTGGCTCGGCGCCAACTCGCGGCTGATGTCCGTCGGCGGCAGCGGGCACATGGCGCTGTCCATGCCGGCGCTGTACGACCCGGACTTCGGCTCGTCCGCCGCGACGCTCCAGCTGAGCGTCGACGACCTGTTCTACGACCGGGCGGCCGGTGGCGAGGCAGCGGGTCGATACCTCCCGGCGTACCTCCACGAGAGCGGGCTCTTCAGCGAGGGCCACGGCTACCAGTCCGACGTCTTCTACGGACTCACGCCCTTCCTCATCGACTGGTGGCAGCTGGGCGGCGAGGACCACATCACCGTGGGCCCGGTCCGTGAGATGTACGAGGCGAACGTCGCCGCCATGCTGCCCACCGGCCACGTCTGGCCGTACGCCACCGGATGGCTCTCCACCCAGGTCCACAACGACCTGATGGCCGAGTTCGTGCCCGACTCCGCGGACCTGTGGCGCTGGTTCCACGCTCGCCAGAACCTCCTCGAGAGCGGACTGGATGAGCCCGAGTGGACCAGCGCGGCGCTGGGCGACGAGGCGCTGCTGCTGCGCTCGGGCTGGGACGAGGACGCCCTGTGGCTCGGGCTCAAGGGCCGGACGCAGCCGTGCCCGTCGTCGCACTGCCAGGCCGACCAGATGTCGATGATGCTGGTCTCGCATGGGGCCTGGCTGCTCATCGATCCGGGAGACGGACGCAGCTATCGGGGCACGCCTGCGGACGGGCAGGAGCTGTGGCTCCAAGGCGCCCAGGGCCACAACAACGTGCTCATCGACGGAGCGGGGCCCGGTCTGACCAAGACCCAGGACGACCTCGACGACCCCGCCGCGCTGGTCGCGAGCCTGTGGTCGGACCGCGCCGACTACGGGCGCATGGAGGGCACCGTCGGCGACGGCGTCACCTCGGGTGGCGGCGACCACACCCGTCACCTGTGGCTCGTGGACGACGCCTTCTTCGTGGTGCTCGACGAGCTCGAGGCGGCCAGTGAGGCGACGTTCGACCAGCAGTTCCACCTGGGCGCATCGACGACCTCGGGCGCCGGGACGCTGGTGCGCGCCGGCCAGGACTTCTCCTGGTCGGGCACGAACGACGACGGCATCGACGTGGACCTCGAGGTGGTGCAGCTGGCGCCCGCGGGGGTGGTCACGCTGACCAGCCGCAGCGACGGTGGCACCAACTTCCGCTCGCCCGAGGTCTGGGACCACACGTATGTGCGGGCTCGCCAGGACGGCACCAGCGCGACCTACTTCACGCTGCTCCTGACGGGCACGGCGACCGACCCGACGCCCATCGCCAGCGTGCTGCAGGAGGACGCGAGTGTGCGGCTCGCGCACGTGGAGTTCGACGACGGCCGCGTGATCGAGGTCGGTCACAACGCGACCGGGGGACTGCAGGCGGTGGGTTCCGTCGACACGGACGGCGTCCTGGTGGGGACCGACGGCGCGTCGTGGGTCTTCATGGCCGAGGGCAGTCAGGTCGAGCTCGACAGCGATCTGGGTGCGTGGGCGGACTGCACACTCGACGCACTGGAGCTCGAGCTGGACGAAGACCTGTCGGGGACGGTGGCCTGGGAGGCCTCGAGCTGCGCGCTGACGGTGGCCTGGCCCGGCGACGAGCCGGCCGCTGTCTGGGTGGACGGGGTGGAGACGACAGCGTGGAGTCACGAGGGGGGAGCCGTGACGCTCGACCCGGCTCCGGAGAGGGAGTTCTACGTGTCGCGCTGACCGACCTCGCCGGCGTCGACCGGGTCTCCCCTGGAGTGCACCCGATAGAGGGCCACCATGGAGCCTCCTGAGCTGGACGACGACCGCCGCGCCTACACCGATGCGGTGGCCTTCCCGGAGCAGGTCAGCCTGCGGCCGGTCGCCGTGGTCCGCTCGCCCTTCAGGCAGCGCCACGGCACCCCTCGGCAGCCGGGCATGACCGGACCCAAGGAGCGCGGCGTGGCCCAGGGACGGGTGGAGCTCTTGGACCACGTCGCCCCCGAGGTCCTACAAGACCTCGAGGGCTTCGACCGGATCTGGCTGCTCTGCTGGCTGCACCTGAACGGTCCCGGGGGGCGGCCGATGGTGAAGCCGCCGCGCGGGGGGCCGAAGCGCGGCCTCTTCGCGACGCGGGCGCCGCATCGTCCGAACCCGCTGGCGCTGAGCTGCGTCGAGCTGGTCGGGGTGGAGCGAGGGGCGCTGCTGGTGGCCGGGCTGGACCTGCTCGATGGCACGCCGGTCCTGGACATCAAGCCCTACGTGCCCGAGTTCGATGCCTTCCCTCAGGCGCGGGCCGGCTGGCTGGACGAGTAGACCTCCGGCGGGAGGTCGGGGGCCTCGGTCAGAACTGGTAGTAGATGAACTGAGGCCCACTGATGCCGAAGGTCACGACGACCCAGAACATCGCGGCACAGGTCGCGGCCCACAGCGCCCGGTTCCCCAGGATCTTCGACTTCACGTCGCCCCAGCGCTGCAGCTCGTGGGCCAGGAAGACCAGCAGCGTCCAGGTGATGCCGTCCTGCAGCGGACCCGGCAGCTCGAACGTGGTCAGCACGTGCCAGTACGGCTGGAACCCCGAGAAGTAGATGGCGCCGACGAAGCTCTTCGCCGTCTCCCAGTCCGGGCACCGGAAGAAGATGTTGATGCTGGCGATGGTGCAGTACGTCACCCAGCAGCACAGGTAGTAGTAGGCCCACTTCGTGGCCCAGGTCTTCTCGGCCATCCCGCTCAGGAAACGCAGCGGCCGCCGGATGATCTTGTGGCCGACCATCGTCGAGCCGTTCAGCAGCCCCCACACGACGAAGTTGTTGCTGGCGCCGTGCCAAAGCCCACTCAGGAACATCACCGCCATGATGTTGCCCTGGGTCCGCAGCGTCCCCTTCCGGCTGCCACCGAGCGGGATGAAGATGTAGTCCCGGAACCAGTGGCTCATCGAGATGTGCCAGCGCCGCCAGCGCTCCGGAATCGAGGGCACGACGAACGGCAGGTTGAAGTTCGGCCGGATGTTGTAGCCGAGCAGGAATCCGAGCCCGATGGCGATGTCGCTGTAGCTCGAGAAGTCCACGTAGATCTGGGTCGTGAACAGCAGCATCGCTACAGCCGCCTGGGGCCCATCCGTGGCGAGCTTCTCGTAGTAGGGCTCGATCTGGTTCGCGAGCCGGTCGGCGATGACGACCTTCTTGATGAAGCCGAGCAGGATGAGAAACACCCCCTCGTAGACCATGTCGCGGCTCATCCGGAACGGTCGGCTGAACTGGGGGAGCAGGTGCTGTGCCCGCTCGACCGGCCCCGCGACGAGCTGCGGGAAGAAGCTCACGTAGATGGCGAAGCGCAGGAAGCTCGGCTCGGGCTCGATGTCCTTTCGGTAGATGTCGATCGTGTACGACATCGTCTGGAACGTGTAGAAGCTGATGCCCACCGGCAGCAGCAGGTTGAGCATGAAGCTGTCGGGATCGAGCGAGCTCCAGCCGACGAGGTTCGCGGCGTGGACGAACTCGCTGATGAAGAAGTCGGCGTACTTGAAGAACCCCAGCATGCCGAGGTTCACGGCCAGGCTGAGCCACAGCCAGCGCTTCCGGATCGAGGTGTCCGAGCTCTTGGCGATCTTGCCGCCGCAGAGGAAGTCGACGCAGGTGCTGACGAAGATCAGCGACAGCAGCAGCGGGTCCCAGAACCCGTAGAACAGGTAGCTGGCGGCCATGAGGAGCCACAGCTTCCGCTTGTCGTCCAGGAAGTAGTACAGCCCGAAGACGACCAAGGCGAAGGCGATGAAGACCTTCGAGTTGAAGAGCATCGGGCGTCAGACCTGGCGGGTGTACGGGCTCGGGTCGATGACCGCCTCGATGAGGCACAGGCCTCCCCGGGCGACCGCGGCCTCGATGGATGCCGTCAGGGCGTCGAGGTCGCTGACGGACTCGCCCTGGCCGCCGAACGCCTGGGCCAGCGCCATCACATCGGGGTTCTGGAACCGCACGCCCGTCTGCGGCAGCCCGAGCGCCTGCTGCTTCTTCTCGATGAGCGAGAGCGAGCCGTCAGCCAGGTAGACCACGACCAGGTCCATCCCCCGCTCAGCGACCAGGGCGAGCTCACCGAGCGTCATCCACAGGCCCGCGTCGCCGGTCAGCGCCACACAGGTCCGGTCCGGGCGAGCGAGCTTCGCGGCGATAGCGGCGGGCAGGCCGTACCCCATCGAGCTGAACCCGTTCGACTGCAGGAGCGTGTTCGGCTCGGAGCACGTCCAGACGTGCGAGGCCGTGATGCGGTGGGCGCCGACATCCAGGGCCACGACGTGCTCGTCCGGGAGCCCCGCCTGGATGGCCGCAATCGCGCTGGCGGGGCCCATGCCCGTGATCTCCTCGCGGAACAGCCCGGCCATCCGGTCCCAGTGGTCGGCGAGGTCGTCCGGGGTCCACTCGCTGGCGCCCTCGGTCCCGATCAGCGCGGCGAGTGACAGCGCCGGGTCCCCGACGACGAGCGTGTCGACGGGATGGGTCAGGTCGGTCGGAGCCGCGCGGTCCAGGGCGATGACCGGGAGGTCCTCGCGCCACCCCGGCAGCCACTGAGGCCGCAGCTCGACCGGATCGAGCCCGACGGTGACGAGCAGGTCGCACGTGGACAGGAGGTCCTGCTGCAGGGCATCGACGGTCGTCGAGAGCCCGAACGCGCCGGCGTACCACTCGTGGTTCTCGTCCGGCACACCCTTGGCCTTGTACGTGCTCATCACGGGGATGCGTCGGGCGGCCGCGACCTGCCCGACCACCTGGGCCAGCCGCGGGGTCATGTCGCCGAGGCCGACCAGCATCATGGGCCGGAGCGCGCGACCCAGCCGAGCCGCGACGGTCCCGAGCGAGAGCCTGGGGTCGATGGCCAGGGGCTCGAACCGGTCGTCGAAGCTCGAGGTGTGCCCGGCGGAGAAGACCGACGCCGGGATGTTCAGATGGACCGGACCGCGCCGGCCGTGTTCGAGGTGCCGCAGGGCCAGCGGGATCTCGCGCCACGCCTCGCCGGAAGTGAGCGTCATGCTGACCTTGCTCACCGGCTTGAACAGCGCCGTCTGGTCGAGCGTCTGATGGGTGTAGACGTTGGTCCGCTCGGCCTCGCCGGTGATGGCGACCACGGGCGCGCGGTCGAGCAGCGCGCCGGCCATGCCGCTCACGAGATTCGTCGCGCCGGGTCCCAGCGTGGCGACGCAGACGCCGGGCGTCCCGTTCACCTGGGCGTAGGCGTCGGCCATGAAGCCGGCGCTGCCCTCGTGCTTGACCAGGACGAAGTCGATGCCGACCTCGCGGAACGCCTCGAGCAGCGGCAGCACCACGCCACCCGGCATCCCGAAGGCATGACGCACGCCCCGCGCGTAGAGCGTGCGGGCCAGGATCTGCGAGGTGGTGGGCATGCCTGCGCCCCCTATCCGCTGAGCCCGCCTTCCGTAGAATGGGGCCATGCTCCTGTTCCTTCATCTCGCGTGCTTCGGTTCAACCAGCGACTCCGGCCAGTCCGATTCCGATTCCGACTCCGGTTCCGGCGAGGCCGAGGTCTTCCAGTCCGTCAGCGCGTCGTGCGATGCGGCTGGCGACTTCACCTTCACGGCCCAGACCATCTCGGGCGTCGAGTGGGTCCGAGTGACCACGAACGCGGCCAACGGGGCCGGGATCGAGATGACGAACGGGTACGAGCTCAGCGACGAGGGCAACGGGGCCTGGAGCCTGGTCACCGCCCCGGACGACAACAACGTCGACTACCACGACTGCCAGGGCTTCGACGAGATGACGCACTCGTTCAACGCCTGGTACCAGGACGAGAACCACCTGGAGAGCATCGAGCCTTGACGGGTCGGGGGTTCGGGGCTCCCTGAGTGCGCAGAACTCGCCGGCTGACCGTCAGCCTCGGACCTTTGCGTCGCTGACCTACCGCCGCCGCTTCAGCGTCCAGAAGATCCAGTTGCCGGTCGAGGTGCTCGCGACCACCTGCCACCCCTCAGCGCCGAGCACGTTCAGCAGCTCGACGACCTGGGCGTGCAGCCCCTCGAGCTTCTTCGTCTCGCTGTCGGGCAGATCGAGCCGGATGGCTCCCGAGTCCCAGAGCCACTCGATCGTGGCGTGCTCCCATCGCTCCATGTCGACCTCCGTGCGCGCTTCGTATCGTGAGGGGCCCCGATGGACCTACCGTGTGCCCGGGAGACGCACGATGGACCTCGAGACCCTGGCCGCTGCGCTGGCGAACCACGCCGCGTACCACCTTGCCCAAAGACCAGCTGAAGAAGGCCCTGGAGCTCCTGCTCGCCAACGGCGCCGAGCGCCGGTTCAAAGCTGGCGACGTCCTGGCGAAGGTCGGTGACGCCAGCGACCTCTGCTGGCTGATCGTTGAGGGGTCGGTCGACGAGTGGGGCGTCGAGCGCCGCTTCGCCATCCGGCGCCCCGGCCAGTTCACCGGCGAGATCTCCGTCCTGTCCAAGGCCGAGCAGAGCGTCGGGATCACCGCGCGCCAGACGGGCGTGGCCATCGCGCTGGACGGGGACTTCATCCGAGACCTCACGGCCTGGCCTCTCCCCCTCGCCTCAGCCTGGCTCGGCGAGGTCGCCCGGCACGCCCTGGCGTGGTCCAAGGACGCCGCCCAGAGCCACGCGACCCACACGAAGCAGAACTACCCCTATACCAACCCGATGGTCTTCCCAGGCCCCCACGTCGCGACGAAAGCGGAGATGGTCTACATCCCCTGCACCGTCTCCGAAGGCGTGATGTCGGGGTGTGTCGCCCCAGGCGTCGGCCCCGGGCCGTTCTTCTGGATCGGCATCGTGCGGTACCACGGGGGAGTCGGCCTCGAGAACGCGCTGGAGGACGACGCCGCTCGCTACGACGAGGTCCTCGTGATGGTGCCGAGCACCATGCCCGGCAGGCCCGGGCTGTACGTCCCGTGGATCTACGTCGGGAGTGCGGCCGCCCTGGCAGCGGGTCGAGAGGTCTTCGGCTACCCGAAGATGCTCTACAACGCGACGCTCGACGACCCATGCGAGACGCTCGACGAAGGCGCTTCGCGCTGTGTGTTCCGCAAGAAGGGCGACGACGTGCTGACCGCCAGGTGGCTCGACATCGGCTGGCGCGACGCCGCCGTCGCCGACCGCATCCAACTGGTCCACGCCGCCCTGAACCCGTATGCGCAGACCGATGAGCGCGCCGTGGACGACCTGGCCAAGGACGCCCGCCCCGACCGACTGATGGCCTACCTCCAGAGACGGGTCACCGACGGCGTGGCGATGCAGGTGGGCAGCTGGAAACGCAGCTTCCACCCCTCGACGTCGCTCCCTGGCCCCGGGCCGGTCGAGTGGAGCGCGGACCAGTTCCAGATCGACGGCATCGCGGGCAGCAAGGCCACGGTCACCAAGCTCGAGAGCTTCGGCCTCGTCCAGATCAAGGAGCTCCAGGCCAGCACGGCGTTCATCCTGCCCGGCGCCACCCCTCTCCTGGGCATCGGCTTCCGCTGCATGGTGGACTTCAGCCTGCAGCCGGACGCGATGCTGCGGGACTACCTCTCCGATACGGACGTACTCTCCCAGGACGACCGGACGAAGCTCGCCTGGGGGCCCAAGGCCTGGGGCCGCGGGGGCTGAGCGTCAGCCATCCACACAGGTGTCGGGGTCGATCTCCAGCGCGACCTCGAGGTCCGCGCACGGCGCCAGATCGACAGCCACCTCGGGCCCCTGGCACGACTCCCCGTTGTCCGCAGGCTGCAGGCGCAGCTCGCCCAGGCCGCTCGTCGAGAACGCCCCGTCCTCGTCGGCGAGCACCTCGTACTCCTCGCCGTCGCTCCACACGGTGACGCGCGCCTGGCTCACCGGCTGGTCGAACATCGTGACGGTGCCGCGGACACGGCCGAGCGCCTGACACGCGCTCAGGCCCGAGTCGTCCGCGACCACACAGCCGAGAAGAAGCATCACCATGGGTCTGTCACATACGGCACGAGTTCCTCCCCGTCGAGCGTCAGACGTAGCTGGAACCGGCTCAGGTCCGCCAGGGCACGCGCTCGCGGTCGGCGCCGCTCGGGCAGCTCCTCGATGGCCTCGGCCAGCAACGCCGAGGCCTCGGCCAGCGGGGAGTGTGGAGCGATCTGGACCAGCAGCGCGACGGCCGCCTCGTCCTCGCCCTGATGCGTCCAGACCCACGCCTGCAGGTACAGCACCTCGTCGTCGGCGGGGAGGTTCTGCAGCGCCAGCCCCGCTTCGTCGAACCGCTCCATTCGGGTCAGCGTCGCGGCCTCGCCCACCGCGGCCGGGTATCCGTGTCCGGCTCGGAACGTCGCGAGGGCCTGGTCAAGGTACCCCTCTTCCAGGCTCTTCCAGCCCGCCAGGAACGCCAGCTCCTGGGCCTGCCGGTCGGCCTCGCTCAGCTCCTCCTGCCCGAGCAGGAGCGCCTGGTGTGCTTCAGCGACGTCGCCTGCGAGGGCCGTGGAGAGGAGCCAGATCATTCCAGGAAAGGTCGCACAGCCAGCCGCGTGGCCGCAGCGATTTCGGGATCCGCGTCGAGGCAGGCGACGGCACCTCGCTGGACGCCGGCGTCGCGAGCATCTCGCACCGGCCCCTCGTGAACGAGGCAGGCACGCTCCTTTCGCGCGCCGACATGGATGCACTGCTCGCCCATCCGGTACAGGACGCCGAGGGCCCTCAGCTCGGCCAGGGCCAGTGCGTCCGCGTCCCGCTCCGAGGCCGCCCACTCCTCGCGGAGCGCGCCCCGAGCCGCCTCGAAAGCCTGACTCTCCCGGACGACCGCCGCTCTCTCGACCTGGGCCGCCGCGCAGTCCGAGCGGCCGGCGTCGAAGAGCACCGTGGGACCCGCGTCATGCCCGATGCCCGCCTCGATGCGCTGCATCTCCGCCACGAACGCGCCGGCGTCGTCCACCGGGGACCAGGCCACCAGCTGGGCGTAGCCGTCGTCGACGCGCCAGAACGTCTGCCACCAGACGAAGCCGTTGGTGTCGGTGTAGACCCACCGCCCGAGCGCCGCATCCACCCCGTCGGCCGGACCGACGAAGACCGTGGTGAGCGGGTCTTCCTGGGCCTGCTCGACCAGGCGCGCGATCCGGTCCGGCGACAGGACGGCGTCGGTGTCCAGCGCCTCGACCCGTCGCGAGGAGGCGACCACGGGAGCCAGCTCGACCTCGCGCACGACGAGGCCCATCGCGCCGTTGCTGGCCCGAGCCAGCTGGCCCGCGATGAACAGCTCGGCCTCGGGCTCCCAGCTCCACGCACCCGGCAGCGCCACGCTGTAGCGGGCGGCGGGTTCGGTCCAGGTCGCGCCGAGGAGCAGCGCGAGGAGCATCAGTAGTAGAAGGCGAAGAACAACACGCAGCAGCCCATCGCACCGGCGAGCGCGCCCACCGCGAACCCTCCCGCAGCCACGATCGCCAGCGTCACGGCGTCTCCGTTGTCACGCGGCTGGGCGACACCGACCGGCGGCGGCGCCTGGACGACGGGGGCCTCGGAGACGAGGGGCTCGCTCACCGGAGGCGGCGGAGCGGCCGGCTCCTCTGCAGGGGCCTCAGCGGGTGCTTCTTCCTCGCTCGGCTCCTCGTCCTGGAGAGCCGCCTCGAAGGACTCGTCCACGAGCCCCGGGAGACGCTCGGCGCCATCCGTCGAGGCCAACACGGGAGAGGCCGTCAGCACAGCCCCTGACAACACGACGATCCAGCTCTTCACAGCGACTCCAGCGTCTGCCCGACCCAGCGACTGTACCCCGACGCTCCCCGGCCCGCCGCCCCCGGGTACGCTGGGCCGATGTGGTCCCTGCTCACGCTGCTCTCGCTCGCCGCCTCTCCTCCCGAGAACATCGTCGAGCACATCCACGAGACCAACATCCGGCTCGACCGAACCGCGATGACGACGCTCGCCGTCTGGAGCGCCGGCAACATCGTCGGGGGCGGCGTCGGCTTCGTCCAGGCCGAGGACACCCAGTGGAAGGCCTTCCACGCGACAAACGCCACCTGGAACCTGGCCAACCTCGGTATCGCCGCGCTGGGGCTGCGCTCGACGAAGCGACGCGGTGACCCCAGCTGGCCGAGCCTGGCGCTGGACCTCGAGCGGTCCCGAGCCATCTACATGCTGAACTTCGGCCTGGACACCGGCTACATCATGACGGGCATGTTCCTGCGGGCCCGCGCCGACCACCTGGGTGACCCGGTGCGCGCCGGCATCGGCTGGAGCCTGGTGGTCCAGGGGGCCTTCCTGGCGACGCTGGACCTGGCCGTGATGACGAACAAGTCGACGCTGGCCCGACGGGTCCGGCCCTGGGTGGACGCCGGCCCCGACCAGGTGGCGATGGGCGTGACCTTCCGGTGATCCTGGCCCTCCTCGCGGCCTGCGCGAGCCCTACGACCGCGCCGGTCGGCGAGGTCCTCGGCCGGGCTTGGACGGCCCCGGGCATCGGCGCGGTCGAGTTCCCCACCGGCTGGAAGATCGTGAACGATCCCAGCCAGTTCCGAGGCGGTCGCGAGAACACCGTGCTCGAGGCCCGCCACGGCGAGCTGGTCGCCATCCTGACCTTCATCCCGCTCACACCGCCCCTGTCGAGCGGCTCGCCGCTGGACCTGCTGCCCCTCCTGCACCCGGTGGACGAGCAGGCCACCGACTACCGGCTCGAGCGCATCCCCCAGTGCCGCGGCGCGATGGAGCGGCGCGCGGGGGAGTGGGTCCACATCGCCTGGGTCACCGACGGCGGCCTGGCGGTCTGGCAGGCCTTCGGAGACGACCCCGAGGCGCTGCGCACCCTGGTCTGCGACCACACCCGATGAAGCGGCTCGCCACCTTCGCCGAGGTCCTGGGGCTGACCCTCCTCATCGGGCTGGGCCTGGGCGTGCTCGAGGGTCTCCTGGCCGAGCCACAGATCGGCGAGCCGCTCGGACAGCGCCTCCTGGGCGTGGCCGTCGTCGACGTGCTGCTGGCGTTCGCGGTCGGCTCGCTGGCGGGAGGACTGCTGGCGGCCCTTCCTCGGAAGCGCCCCATCACCGCGTGGACGCGCCTGGCGTCCAGCATCCCGGTCGGCATCACCGCGCTCGTGGTGTTCGCGCTGGTTCAGGGACGAGGGACCATCGAGGCCGAGATGGGGACGGGTTGGACCGCCGCGATGCCGCTTCCCAGGCTGGCCTCGGACGACCCGAGGCCCATCGTGCTCATCACGCTGGACACCACCCGGGCGCGCTCGCTGAACCACATGCCGCTCTTGCGAGCCCGCGCCGAGGCCGGGCTCGTCTACGAGCGAGCCAGCACCACCGCGCCTTGGACGCTGCCCGCAATGGCCTCGCTCCACACCGGCCTCCCCGTGCACGAACACGGAGCCGGACGTCGTCTGGTGGACGGCCCGAACCACCTGCGAACGCCGCTCGACCCGGACGTCGCCACGCTCGCCGAGCGCCTTGTCACGCGCGGCTACGCCACCGCCGCGGTCATCACCAACCCCTACCTGGGGCCGCGCTACGGCTTCCATCGCGGCTTCGACCGCTTCCACGACGTCACGCGGGACGCCCAGCTCCGCCGGACCCTCCGCAGGAGCCTGCTGCTGCGACTCGCCCTGGCCCCCCTCGACGAGCGCTCGCTCTACGGACTCGCCGCCGAGCAGGTCCCGGCCATCAAGGATGGACGCGGGTTCCTGTGGGTCCACACCATCGAGGCCCACGCTCCCTACGAGGCCGAGGTTCGCGACGGCCCCTGCGAGCTGCCGCGCTGCTTCGGCGACTGGGGGGCGGTGCGAAAGGGAGGCCCCGAGCCCGACCGCAGCCACATCCGCGATCTGTACATCGCGGACCTGGAGCGCATGGACCAGGACCTGGATGTCCTGCTGTCGGCTCTCCCCGACGACGCGCTGGTCATCGTCACCGCAGACCACGGCGAGGAGTTCTGGGAGCACAACGGCTTCGAGCACGGCCGCACCTTCTACGACGAGGTCATCCGCATTCCCCTGGTGGTGCTCGGCTCGGGACATCCGCCGGCGCGGGTCGATCGACACGTCGATCTGCTCGGCGTGCACGAGGCCATCGTGAGCTGGGCGGACGGCGGCGACCTCGGCCCGCTCGAGCCCGATGGACCCGACGCGCGCACGCCCCTGGCCTCCATCCTGTTCGGCCCCGAGGCCAGCGGGTGCACCGACGGGCACACGCTCTGGCTCGAGTCGGAGTGCGCGCCGGGTCCCCTGCCCGCCTTCGATGGCCTGCTGGCCGAGGACCTGACGGTGCTCCGGTCCCTGGGATACGTCGACGAGTGACCGACGCTGGGGCGACGACGCCTCGGGCACCGAAGTCGGGGGGGCTGACCGGCAGCCTGGGGGGTCGAGGACCCTGAGGGCACCGAAGTCGGGGGGCTGACCAGCAGCCTCGGGGTCCGAGGACTCCCGCGCCCAGACCCACGCAGCCCAACCGCCCTGGCGTCGCTGGGTGCTCCCGACCTCTCGGCCAGGTGACCCGGTCGCGACGTACTAGCCGCTGACGACCTCCAACGTCACCCCGGCCTTCGCCAGGCGGTTCACGTGCGTCGCCGGCAGCCGCTTGCCGAACACGCGGATGGTCTTCAGGCCGTCCCAGCCGAGCCCATCGAGCTCGTTGGCCTTCCGCCAGCGGTAGCCCGTGAGCAGCAGCTCCTCGACGTCCTCAAGCGCCTCCCAGCCCGTCAGCTGGCCGCAGTGCAGCAGCTCGACCTTCCGCATCGACAGCTCGCGGAGCCCCTCGACCAACTGGCTGTGGAAGCCCTGAAGCCGCAGCGACTCCAGCGCGTCCAGCCCCGACAGCGCGAGGCTCGACGACGCGTAGCTGTCGATCGACAGGTGCTTCAGCCGCGTGAGGTTCGCCACCGGGCTCAGGTCGTTCTCGCGGCACGACAGCACCTCGAGGGACTCCAGGCCCGGCAGTCGACCGAGCATGCGGAACGCGCCCTCGGTCACCTCGACCCCCGCCACCGCGAGCTCCCGCAGCCCCCGCAGCGACCGGACCTCGCGCTCGTCGAGCTGGAACGAGCTCCGCCAGCCACCCTGGACCTCGAGCGTCTCGAGTCGGGCCAGGCCGTCCTCGCTGCCCAGCGTCCAAGTGCCGCCGAGCCGCTCGACCCGCAGCGTCTTCAGCATCGGCGCGTCCGTCACCGAGCCCAGGGTCTCGATGCCGTCGACCTCGTAGAGCGCCAGCTCCTCGAGCTGTTCGCAGTCCTCGAGCAGCTCGACGTCCTCGAGCTCGCTGGCGGCGACGATGCCCACGCGACGCAGGTTCTCGAACGCGCCGAGCGGCCACACGCGGACCGGGCTCTTCTCCCACCGCTTGGACCGGCCGACCAGGATCAGGCCCTCGGCGTCACGCAGGCTGGCCAGCGAGCTCTCGTCCGGGACGCGCGCGGCGAGCGCCCGCAGACCGTGGCCCGGTAGGGCTTCAGGATGTCGCCGGACTCGAAGTAGCGGTTGGGGCGAGTCGGTCGTAAGGCCCGCGGAAGATCACCGGCACCGAGGTCTGCGTCTTCGGCAGCAGCGACACGGTGTCCACCGCCTTCTCGAGCCTTGCCCCACCGGCCAGCGCCGTCGCGACCTCGTCCGAGTCGAGCGCCCCCACCAGCTCGGCGCACTGGTCCATGCGGTCGAAGTCCCGGCTGAACATCAGCTTCTTGAGCTTGGCGACCTGCTTGCGGGCCGTCCCTCGCGCCTGCTTCGGCAGCGGCTTGTCCGAGGCCGCGCGGGTGCGCCGCGTCACCAGGCTCTTCGGCACGATGACGCCGTGCAGGCTCTCGGGGATGCGGGTCTTGCCGATGGACGTGCGCGTGCAGCCGATGCGCTTGATCTTCGTCAGCCCGTCGAGCGGCATCAGGTCCAGGCCCGAGCCGCGGCAGCCGATGAACTGCAGGTCCGACAGCTCGGTGCAGGCGCCGAGCCCCTCGACCGACTTCAGCGCGGTCATCCCCGAGATGCTGATCTGCGACAGCACCGGCGACTTGGAGAGCCCGCCGATCTAGGTGAGCGCCGCGCAGTTCCAGCCATCGAAGCGGTTCAGCTTCGGGCAGGGTCCGAGCCCGTCGAGATCGACGAGCGACTCACAGGACTGCAGCGAGAGACGCGTGATGTGCCGGCCCCCGCGCACCCGGACGAGCTTGGGGAGGTTGCGGACATGGAGCGTGCCGTAGTCGATGAGCCCGTCCAGCGAGGTCACATGGTCCATGTCCTGGAGGCTCAGCGAGGACACCACCGCGACGCCCGAGAGCGCCGACAGATCGGTGGCGGCGCTCCCCGACAGGCTCAGCGACTTCAGCTCCGTGCACTGAAGCTGGGGCAGCGGCACCGAGCCCGGCAGCGTGAGCGAGAGCTCCTGCAGGCCACGGCTCTCGAAGCGCACCGTGTCGGCCTTGCCCACGCTCAGGTCCAGTCGCTTCAGGGTCTTCACGCCGGTGAGGTCGGGCGTGGCCGGGAGCCCGGCGAGCGACACGTCCGTCAGGGGGAGACCGGACACCCCCTCGATGCCGCGCAGGTCCTGGACCCCCTGGACGGACAGGCTCTGGAGCTTGGGGAAGCGCGACACGTCGAGCCGCGGGAGCTTGCCGTCCCGAATCACGAGCATGGTCAGCTCGGGCATCGCCGGCAGCGCGTCCAGGTGGCAGTCGATGAGCTCGCAGTGGGTGACGTGCTCCAGCTCGATCGTGCAGGGGACGCCTCGGGCGTTGAGCACCTCGAGGTGCTTCACGGGCAGCCCCGCGAGCTGGTCGAGGTCGACCGGGCGGTAGGTGACCTTGCCCCAGGTCCAGCGCCGGTCCGTGCCCAGGAGCTGGATCTTCGAGAGCTTCGTCCGGAGCGCCTGGGCCTTCTTGCTGTTCGAGGCCCCCACGATGCGCAGGAAGCCCTCGACCTGGGTCGAGTAGCGGTCGTCCGGCGCCCTCAGTCCCTTGGGGAACGTGAGCTCGTGCACACCGCGCGAGCTCCAGCCAGCGACGGAGACCCCGCTCAGCAGCTCGTCGATGTACTTGTCGTCCTGCTGGAGGGCCGTTCGGCGCCCGCGAGCACGTCGGCGCGGCTGACGCTCGTGAGGAGGGTTCGGATCAGATCGGCCATGGCGTTTTCCTCTGCACCCCTCTCACCCGTTCAGGGCGGAGGGCAATTGGAGACCTACGCGTGATCGGGCCCGTCTCTTTCATCGTGTTAAGGGGCAAAGCCCAAACCTCCTTTCTCGAAGGTGCCCCTCATGGCTCTGATCCCCGACACCCCCGCACCCCCGGTCGACGTTCCCGGCGAGGGCGACCTGCACGTCACCATCAAGACGACGCTCGGGGACATCACGGCCAGGCTCCACGAGAAGCGCGCCCCCCGCACTGTCGCCAACTTCTGGGCCCTGGCCACCGGCAACGTCGAGTGGAAGACCCCGAACGGCGGCCCCTCAACCGAGTCGCTGTACATCGGCGGCATCATGCACCGCGTCATCCCGGAGTTCATGGTCCAGCTCGGCTGCCCGAACGGCAACGGCCGCGGTGGCCCTGGCTACCGCTTCGGCGACGAGATCCACCCCGATCTGCGCCACGACAAGGGCGGCGTCATGTCCATGGCCAACTCGGGCCCGGGCACCAACGGCTCGCAGTTCTTCATCACGGAGGTCCCCTGCCGCTGGCTCGACGGCAAGCACGCCGTCTTCGGCCAGGTGACCGACGGTCTGAGCGTCATCAAGGAAGCTGCGCGGGTCCACCGTGACCACAACGACAAGCCCTTCGACGACATCAAGATCGAGGACGTGACGTTCTTCCGTCAGTGAGCTGACGTCCAGGGATTCCCAGGATCCCCGGACAGTTTGAGGTCGGTCGTCCGGTGATGGTGGGGTCATGAAGATCCTCCACCTGACCGACACGCACCTCGGAAACCACCTGACCGTGCGCGGCGCGCCGGAAGGGTGGCATCGAGGCCTCGACCACGAGGCCGCGATGGCCCGTGCGCTCGAGCCAGCGATGCGTGGCGAGGTCGACCTCGTCGTACACAGCGGCGACGTGTTCAACCGCTCGCGCCCCAGCCCGGACGCCATGCGCGCGGCGGCCCGCCTGCTCACCCGCGTGGCCAGACGGACGCCCATCGTCGTGATTCCCGGCAACCACGACCGCCGCGGCGTCGCCAAGAGCCTCCCCTGGCGAGCCCCGAACATCCACATCTGCGAGCGCCCTGAGCGGCTCGTCGTCGGCGCGGTCGCGCTGGCGCTGGTCCCCTTCTTCCGGCGAGCCGGTGCCTGGGCCGACGCCGCCCGACGGGCTGTGGGCCAGGGCGTCGATCTGCTCGTCGCCCACCAGGCGTTCGACGGGGCCATCGTGCCCGGGCTGGTCTTCCGGGCCGGCGAACAGCTCGACACCATCGGCGAGCAGCACCTGCCGGACGGCGTGGACCACATCCTTTGCGGCCACATCCACCCACGCCAGGTCACCGTGGTCGGCGAGACGCGCGTGGTCCAGCCCGGCTCGACCGAACGGACCGCGTTCTCCGAGGCTCACGAGACCAAGGGCACGGCCATCTGGAGCCTGGACCGGCACATCTCGTTCGAGTTCCGCGACCTGCCGACCCGGCCGATGCGACGGATCCAGACGCACGAGGATCTGGCGGGCCTGCAGCCGGGGACCCTGACCCAGGTGACCGGCCAGGTCCCCGACGAACTGGTCCTGGAGACCGGCGCCTGGCTGGTGGGCTCGGGCCGACCGCGCGTGTCCCCTCCCCCCCGCCGGCAGCTCGGACTGTTCCCGCGACGGTCGCGTTTCACAGAGGGTCCACAGCGACTCCCGCGACAGTTCAAGCCGGATGAACGGAGCGTTCAGACCCCCACGTGATGGTGCTCAGGAACCGAACACCCCCACACGGGAGACTCGATGAGCGTCATCACCAACCTCTTCAACCTGGCCGGCGGCCACACCCTCGAGGGCGAGGACGACGGCCCGGCCAAGCGCGGACGCCTGCTCATCCAGGCCGCGATCGCGACGGTCGTCTTCGCCGCGATCTACGGGGTGGCCGCGGGCTCCACCGACATGACGCTCGCCATGTCCAACGTCTACAAGATGCCGATGGTCATCGTGCTCAGCGCGCTGTCCGCCATCCCCGCCTGCCTGCTCACCTGGAAGCTGGTCGGCGCCAAGCACAAGGCCAGCGACCTGCTCATGGGCCTGGCCAGCGCGAACTTCACGGCGACGCTCGTGCTCGCCGTCCTCGCCCCCGTGGTGGCGCTCTACTACCACACGTCCGGCTACCTGGGCGGCACCCTGGCGATGGGCACCGCGGCGCTCGCTCTCATCACCGGTCTGGTCATCCTGGTCCGCGCCGTCTTCAAGCGCGTCCCCAGCAACGTGCGGAAGCGTGACGTCGCGCTGCCCATGCTCGTCCTCGTCGGCATCCAGCTCGCCACGCTCATCCAGTTCATCTACATCGCGTCCCCCATCCTCCCCGAGATCACGGTGTTCGACGGCGGCATGGACGCGCTGGTGTCGAACTGATGTGGCTCCTCGTCTCGCTCGCGTCGGCCTTCGTGCCGACGTGCGCCGCGGCCCCGCCTCCCGAGGTGTACACCGCTGGACACCACGCGACCTGGACGGGCGCGACCATCGACTGGGAGTCGGAGATGCGCGTCCGCGGCAGCGACGAGGTGCTCATCATCGAGCTGGCCTCGCCGATGGCCGACGACGTCCTGCTGGTCGACGCCACCCCCGGCGACCTGTCGGCCGTCCGAGACGAGACGGGTCGAATCACCGCGCTGCGGGTCGACCGGTTCGCCGGAGACCGCGTGGTCGTCGAGCTCAGCCAGCCCATCCGGGACGAGCTCGCGGCGCCACTGGTCGACACGTCCGGGCTCCAGCGGGTCACGTTCGACGGCATGTACTTCGAGCCCACGAGCTCGGCGGGCCTGCACCGTCACCTGCGGTACCTGGCCCAGCCCGAGGTCACCAGCAGCGAGCGCCGAGCGCTGGACAAGCAGCTCGGCTCCCGGGCCACGCTCTCGGATCACCCGATGTACCTGAAGGCGGACGGACGGCTGGCGGCGGGGCTGACCGGCGAGGTCCGTGCCGTGGGCGAGCGGCGCGCTGGCGTCGGGCTGGCCGCGGGCTCGATCTTCCTGGGGCTGATGGGCGGCCTGGCGCTGGCCTACAAGATGCTCGCTCGAGTGGCCCGGCACGAGGAGGACGAAGCCGAGAAGGCGCAGATCCAGCGAGAGCGTGAAGAGCTGCGTCGGGAGCTCGCTCGAGGGATGCGATGATCCCGCGATGTTCTGGCTCATCGCATGCACAGCTCCCGACGCGACGGATCGAGATTCCGGTGCCTTGACCGAGTCCAACGAGCCCGTCGACAGCCAGCCCGACAGCGACAGCCCATACGACAGCGACGAGGACACGCGCCGCCTGCACGACCTGCTCCTTCGCGCCACGCACAACAGCTACGAGCTCGGCGCCCTCACCCCCCAGCTCGACGCCGGCATCCGCGGGCTCGAGCTGGACGTGCACTCCGACGACGGGGACCTGCGCATCGGCCACAACTGGCCCGGCGACGGGGTCGACGGCGACGACGCCCTGTCGACCTGGCTCGACGAGCTCACCAACTGGTCGCAGGCCAACCCGGAGCATGCGCCCATCGTCCTGACGGTCGACCTCAAGGACGCCATCGATCTGGGCCAGCTCAACGACCTGCTTCCCGAGCCCGTCGACAGCTGGCTCGTCGCCGACCTGCGCGGCCACGTGGTCCCTGTGCTGTCGGGCGACGCCGGCAGCCGCGAGAACTACCTGGGCGACCGCGGCCAGGACCCGGCGTTCGCGTCGAACGGCACGGCCTGGATCGAGGTCCACAGCGACGGAGCCGGGGGCATCTGGACCTGGGTCGGCGACGCGGACGGCTGGGCCACACACGAGCGCATCGCCAGCGGCTGGGACCCGGCGGTGGCGCTCACGGACGACGGGCGCGTCCTGGTCGTGCATCAGGCCGCGGCCGGCTCGGGGCTGTACGCGAAGCCCGGCCAGCTCGACGGCACGGACATCACCTGGGGCGAAGGGGTCCAGTACGACAGCGGCGTCGCTCCCAGCGTCGAGTGGCTCGGCGGCGACGCGCTGCGCGAGGTCCACACCAGCGAGTGGGATGCCGGCCAGAACTGGTCCTGGGACGTGACCTGGGACGGCGAGCTGGCGTGGTCGGACAACGCGAAGACCGACGACGACCTGGACGAGACCGCGGGCCGGGTGACGACGACCGAAGGCGTGCTCCAGCTCGACGGCGCGCCCATCCGCTGGGCGCAGAAGGCCCACGTCGAGTCCCAGTCGGGCTCGGATCTCGGCACCCCGTTCGCCGCGGTCGGCTCGGGCGACCCAATCCAGGTCGGGTCCTGGCTCGCCGAGGACCGGATCGTGCGGGTGTGGTCGTTCGTCGAGACCGACGCGCTGTCGCAGCTCCCGGCGACCGACACGCCCGACGCCGACTGGTACCTCGACCTCACGGCCGACGCCGATCAGTAGCCCTCAGCGGTCCTCGCGCAGGTAGACCAGCAGGGCCTCGGCGACACCGCGAGCGACCAGCTCGGCGCCCTCTTCGTTCGGTCCGACCGGGCGACCCTGATCGTCGAACTCGCAGACCAGGTCCTTGCGGACCTCGACCCCCAGGAAGCTGGGGCGCTCGGGCGAGAAACGGAACTCCTCGATGATGGCTCCGTCGTCGGCCTCGATGAACGAGCGCACGTGGTCGTAGGCGTCCTGCGCTGCCCGGAACTCGCGGGCCCGGGACGGAGGAGCGCGCCGGTAGCGGTGCAGGTACGCACGCAGCGCCGCGGACTCCATGCTCCGATGGTTCGTGTCCAGGAGCATCTCCCAGACCCGGTGGTAGGCGGGCTCGGTCAGCGTCTCGTGGTGCGCCTGGGTGAACCGACGACCGACCCAGTCGAAGAACGTCCAGACCTGGGCGCGGACCTCGAGGCTGCCTTCGGGCAGCAGGTAGGGGTAGTCGTAGCCAACACCCAGCCCCATGCGCTCGAGTGTCAGCCCGATGCGGTTTCGCAGCACACGATGAGCCGTGAACTCGCCCAGGATGTGGGGGTAGAGCGGGTCGAACGCGGTGTGCGTGACGCCCGAGTCGTGATCGAAGCCGGCCACGCGGGAGATCAGGCTGACCTTGGGCCGCGGCGTGCCGTTGTTGTTCGTCGGGTCGTAGGTGTGGATGGCCAGCTTGACCAGGCGGCCACGGACGCGACCGTCGAACGCCGAGCTGATGCCGTCGTACCAGGTCTCCAGCAGGTCGCGGCGCTGCTCGTGGCCCAGGTGGCCGGCGAACGGCTGGTTGATGGCGCTGCGACGCAGGTGGCCGGCGACGCCCTGGGTGATGCCCGGGAAGCGGCCGAAGTCCATCAGGACCCGCGCGATGCTGACGCTGTAGTAGCCCTCGAGTCCGAGCTTCAGGGCGAGCTGCTTGGCGACCAGCTTCGCGCCCCAGTCCCGCTCCTCGATGAAGCGAGGCAGGTACTCCTCCTGCGGGATCGCGCGGCCCTCGCCGTCGACCAGGAACTCCTCGGGGATGACGTTCCCGTCGTGCACGACGTCGATCAAGACGCGGTTCTGGTACTCCTCGGGCAACACCGCCGGCCCGGTGGCGACCGGACAGAACTCGAGCGGGGCGCGGGGCTCGGTGTGAATCACCCGCGCATCCTGCCCCCGGACCGGATCGAGCGTCGCTCAGAGGGTGTCAATTCCCGTGGGAGTGACACGGAGAAGTGCGCCCCGGGGGCGTCGTCATCGACGGGGTCGGCCACGATCACGCTGCCCCCGTGGGCCTCGACCACCGCGCGCGTCATCGCCAGGCCCAGGCCCGTGCCGCCGCGTCCGGACCTCCGGGTGAAGAACCGCTCGAAGACCTTCTCCCGGTCCTCGGGCGCCACCCCGTCGCCGCTGTCGCGCACGGCGATTCGGAAGGCGGGCCCGTCGTGGAGGACCAACACCCGGACGATGCCGCCGTCGCCTGCGAAGTCCGCGGCGTTGTTGAGCAGGTTGCGCAGGGCGGTCTCGAGCTGGCTCGGAGCACCGATCACCCAGGCCTCATCGGGCACATCGGCGTGGTGGGTCTGTTCGGGGAAGCGGGCCGAGAGCTCCTCGACCAGGGCTCGGATCAGCGGCGACAGGTCCACCCGCTCGCGCGCCGCGTCCTTGAGCCCCGCCTCGGCGCGGGCCAACTCCAGGAACCGGGTGACCAGGTCGTCGAGGCGCTGGCTGCTGTCCTTCAGCACCCGAGAGAGGCGCTTCGCGCGCTGCTCGTCGACCGGACCGTCCAGCCGCTCGCTGGCCACGCGGATGGCGGCGACCGGGTTCTTCATCTCGTGAGCCAGGTCCTCGACGAAGGACTGGTAGTCGTCGTTCCGCTGTCTCAGCGCCGCCAGCAGCTCGTTGAAGGCCCCGGCCAGGTCGCCGATCTCGTCGTCCCGGTCGATGTGCACCGGCTGGGTGCTCACGCGGGGCTGGGTTCGCGCCCGGACCTGCCGACGCAGGGTCTCGATCGGCCGGACGATGCGCCAGCCCAGCCAGACGCCGAGCAGGACGGCGAACCCGACCTGGAACATCGTCAGCTTGAGCATCTGGTAGCGCAGGTCGTACAGCGCTCGAATGGCCCGGCGGCTGCTCTCCTGGCTGTAGATCACCACGGTGCCGTCCTCGAGACCGACGCGACGGGCGTGGTGGCAGACCAGCAGCTTCTTGGCCGGGCTGTGTTCGCATCCGCCAGCGCTACCCCGGGCTCGAGCCATCCCGATCTCCAGGCGCTTGTCGATCAGCGGCAGGTCGGCGTCGTAGTCCGCCAGCGTCGGCGCATCGTCGGGGGCGAAGAACAGCCCGGCGAGCGCGGTCATCAGGCCATCGCCCAGGTCGTGGTCGATGTCGTGCACGACCTCGCCGGCCTCGTCGACGACCCGGACCCGAACGGCCGCCGAGCGCGCGATGCCTTCGAGCTCGATCTTCTGGCGAGCGCGGTTGTGGCGAGAGGTGAGCACCTGCTCGACGCGCGCGGTGGCGTCCTCGGTCTCGGCGAGCATCTGGTCACCGACCGTGGCGTCCGTCAGGTTGGACACCCAGATGAACACCATGGGCGCGCACGCGACCAGCAGCGCGACGAAGATCGCCCGCCACCACAGACTGCGGGGTCGCCGCATCAGCCTCGCCAGCGGTAGCCCGCTCCGATGACGGTCTCGATCTCGTCGAAGCCGGGCGAGACCGCCTCGAGCTTCCGACGCAGGCGGCGGACGTACGTGTCGATGATCCGCTCGGCGACGACGCTGTCATCGCCCCGGGCCAGGTCCATCAGTCGGTCCCGCGACAGCACGATGCCGGGTCGCGAGGCCATCGCCGACAGCAAGCGGAACTCGGTGACGGTCGTCTGGATGAGGTGCCCGTCGTACCGGGCATCCAGCCGCTCGGGGTCCAGCTCGAGCTTGCCCGTCTGGACCTTTTTCGGCGAGGCCCCGCCGGATGCGCGAGCCTGCTGCCGTCGCAGAAGCGCCTTCACGCGAGCCAGCAGGACGCGGGTGTTGAAGGGCTTGGCGACGTAGTCGTCAGCGCCCAGCTCGAGCCCCAGCGCCTCGTCGATCTCGTTGTCCCGCGAGGTCAGCAGGATGATGGGCACCTCGTCGCCCGCCTCGCGCAGGGACCGGCACAGCGAGTAGCCATCGAGCCGCGGCATGTTGACGTCGCTGACCAGCAGCTCGGCCGGCTGCCGTCGATGGGTGTCGAGGGCCGCCTGACCGTCCGGAGCGGTGACCACGTCGTGCCCGGCGTCCTCGAACGAGAGCGCCAGCACGTCGAGCAGGGATGCGTCGTCGTCGATGAGAAGGATGCGAGCCACTACCAGTCCGTGTCGCCGACGAGGACGGCCGCCGACCAGGTGCCGCCGTCCGTGTCCAGGTTGTCGAAGTCGGCGCTGTCGTAGCCGGTGCTGCTGCCGTAGTAGACGTAGTTGGTCGCCAGCGTCGTCCAGTCACCCGCGTAGTACCCGCTGAACACGAGCTCCGGATACCCATCGGCGTCCAGGTCCCCGATGGCCACATTGATGGAGCCCTCGGTCTCGAGCTCGGTGACGTCGCTGTCGTCCGGTCCGCTGGCGCTGCCCCAGAAGACCAGGCTGTCCGTGTAGTAGCTGCCGTCGTAGTGGACCGGGCAGACGACCTCGGGGTAGCCGTCGCTGTCCAGGTCCGCGACCTGGACGTCCCAGCAGCCGTACGTCGAGAGCCCGGTGTAGACGCTGCTGCTGAAGCCGATCGAGCTGTTGTAGTAGACGTAGGTCGTGCTGCTGTAGCCGCCGAACACGACGTCGTCGTACCCGTCGCCATCCATGTCCGCGATCTCGACCCCGCGGGCGTAGCCGGTGGTCAGGGTGTCGAGGTAGCTGGCGCTGATCCCGCTGCTCGTGCCCCAGTAGATGTACCCCAGCGTCGAGTAGCGGCCGAAGACCGCGTCGTCGTAGCCGTCGCCGTTCAGGTCCGAGACCTCGACGTCGTAGCAGGCCGCCGCCGACACCGTGCCGGACGAGGTGAACCCGCTGGCGCTGCCGTAGTGGACGTAGGTGGAGCCGTAGTAGCTGCACAGCACCAGATCCGTGTAGCCATCACCGTTCAGGTCGCCCGTCGCCTGCTTGACCACGCTGTTGCTGTCGAGCTCCTCACCGGCGCTGGCGTCGAAGCCGGTCGCGCTGCCGTAGTAGACGACGCTGTCCCCCGTGTAGCCGCTGCCGTCGTAGTAGGTGCCCAGGACCAGGTCGGTGTAGCCGTCCCCATCCAGATCGTCGGCGAGCATGTGCCAGATGCCGTCGCTGGGAAGCTCGGTGGTGTCGCTCGCGGAGTGCCCCGAGGCCGAGCCCCAGTAGACGACCGCGTCGCCCGCGTAGCCGTCGGTCGACGAGTAGTAGGAGGCGAAGACGATGTCGACGTAGCCGTCCTGGTCGAAGTCCTCGGCGACGTGATCGAGCGTCCCGTGGGTGTCGAGGGCGGTGCGGCTGCTGTCGTCGTAGGCGCCGCCGGTCTGCGTGTAGATGTACGAGGTGGTGTCGTAGCTGGAGCCGGTGTAGTACTGGCCGAAGACGATCTCCGCGGTGCCGTCACAGTCCAGGTCCGTGCAGCCATCGACGCCGTCGCAGGACTGGTCGGTGCCGTCGGCCGGGACCTCGGGCGCGCCCGGGTAGACCGCGCTGTCGGTGTCGTCGCAGTCGGTGTCGTCGTCGGTGTAGCCGCTGGGCTCGTCGCAGTCCTCGGTGGTCGAGCTCGCGTCGCCGTACCCGTCGCTGTCGCTGTCGGCGTACCAGGTGTCCCAGTCGGTGGCGTTGTCGTCGATGCTGCCGTTGCAGTCGTCGTCGACGTCGTTGCAGACCTCGGTGCCGTCTGGGCTGACGTCGGCGTCCAGGTCGTCGCAGTCGTCGCTGTTGTCGACCGTGCCGCTCGGCGCCTCGCACTGGGTGTAGCTGAAGCTGCTGCCCCCGTGGCCGTCGCCGTCCGCGTCGACCCACCAGGTCGTGGCGTCGGTGGCGTCCGTGTCCGCGTCGCCGTCACAGTCGTCGTCGATCCCGTTGCAGACCTCGACGGCCCCCGGGTTCACCGCCGCTTCGGCGTCGTCGCAGTCCCCGTCCTCGGCGGCGTACCCCGCGGGGACCTCGCAGGCGTCGACCGTCGTCTCCGTGCCGTAGCCATCGGCGTCGGCGTCCTCGTAGAACGTCTCCTGCACGCCCTCGTCGATCTGCCCGTCGCAGTTGTCGTCGAGCTCGTTGCAGGTCTCGACCTGGCCCGGGTAGACCGCGCCGTCGGTGTCGTCGCAGTCCGCGGTGTTGCCGACGTAGCCGTCCGGCGGGTCGCAGTCGTCCAGGGTGCTGGCGCCGTCGCCGAAGCTGTCCCCATCGGCGTCCGCGTACCAGGTGGACTGGACGTCCTCGTCGATGTCGCCGTCACAGTCGTTGTCGACCTCGTCACAGCGCTCCTCCGCGCCCGGGTAGGTGCGGGAGTCGTTGTCGTCGCAGTCGTCGTCCTCGTTGAAGCCGTCGCCGTCCGCGTCGACCTCGGCGGGCGGCTCGGAGTCCGGGGGCGAGGAGTCGGTCGCGCCAGGCTCGGAGCTGTCCCCGGCGGGGACGTAGTCCTTGTTGCGACAGCCGAAGAGCGCGATGAGCAGGAGCATCAGATTCCTCCGAAGAACAGGTGGACGGCGCCGACATCGTACGCGCCGTCGAGGTTCTCGTAGCCGGCCCCGATCACGAGGTCCCCCGTGCCGTCGCCATCGAGGTCGCCGACCCCCATGGACGCGCCGATGTAGTCCTTCACGCTCGCCCCGTTGACGTTCCGCGAGAGCGTCGCGGCCGAGACGCCGACGCCCAGGTCCTCGGCGCCCGCGACGTAGATCCGGCCGCCCTTGGTGACGAAGCCCTCGTACGTGTTCACCGAGCCCATCAGCAGCTCGTCGTCCCCGTCGCCGTCCAGGTCTCCGGTCGCCAGACCGCTGCCCAGCTGGAAGTCGTGGCGCTCGCCGTTGAACGAGCCGGCCAGCGTGGGCTCATCGAAGAACGAGGCCCCGCCGGCGTACACGCGCACCTGACCAGCCGCGTCGTCGGCGGTGTCGTTCAGCGGCGCGCCCAGGATGAGCTCGTCCGCGCCGTCTCCGTCGAGGTCACCCGCGGCCAGCTTCCAGCCCGGGATCTCGTAGGTCTCCTCGCCCAGGAAGCTGAACGAGAGCGCCAGGTCCTGGCCGACCACCCAGGTCTGACCGGTGTAGCTGGCGGCGTACGGCGAGCTGATCGCGACCTCGTCGACGCCATCGCCGTCGAAGTCGCCGGACGCCATGGCCTGGCCGAATCCGGACCGGCTCGCCCCGCTGGACAGGACGACGTCCGCATCCGCCAGCGGCGCATCGCTGTGCATCCCGCCCATCCAGACGTGCACCCGGCCCTCCAGGTAGTCGTCCTCCTCGTCCTTGATCCCGTCGGTGATGAACACCTCGGACAGGCCGTCCCCGTCGATGTCGGCCCCGGTCATCGCCCAGGCCGCGCGACCGAACGCGTCACCTCCGGTCCACGTCGCGGACGCCGTCAGCGTCTCGCCGGGCCCGCCGAGCACCAGGATGGCCGCCCCGGCGTCGTCGAGCGCGCCGACCGTACTGCCCATCGCGCCGATGAGCATGTCGGAGACGCCGTCGCCGTCGACATCGCCGACGAACGCGGTCGCCGACCCCATGTACTGGTTCACCTCGCCGCCGAGCAGGTTGGCACCGAGCGCCCCGTCGCCGTCCAGCGACGCGCCGGACAACAGGACGGCCTCGCCCGCAGCGGAGAACGCTTCAGTGTCGCCGTAGACCATCGTCCCGGGTGCGCCGATGAGCACGTCGTCGCGCCCGTCTCCGTCGACGTCCTGACCGGTCGCCAGGTTGTTGCCGAAGTACGCCCGCGAGACCGAGCCGCTCCACGAGCAGGTCGCTTCGAGCACACACGTGTCGGTCCCGACGGTGACGCGCTCGTCGGAGCTGCAGCCCGTCAGCTGCTCGATCTCGGAGTCGGGCCGGGACTCGCTCGCCGAGTCAGAGGGCTGCGACTCGGGCGGAACGGCGTCACCGCTGCAGGCCAGCATGAGGAGGATCATTCGGCCTCCACAAGTGAGCTGACCTCGTCGATGAACCGGTCGCGCTCACCTCCGGGCAGGTCCATGTAGTAGTGGATCCACCGGACCGTCCCCGCGTCGTCGATGAAGTAGACGTACCACTTGTAGCCACCGACCCCCTCGGTCACGAGCGCGGTGGTCGTGTCCTGCAGGACGGGCAGCGTGATGCCCTCGACGAGCTCGGGCATGGAGCTCTCGTACCCGGCCATGTTCACCACCAGGAACTGCACCTGACCGGTCCACTCGGCCGACTTCTCGTCCCAGATCTCCTGGAGCTCGGCGACGTGGCTCTGGCAGACGCCGCAGCTCGAGTGGGCGAAGTAGACGATGCGGACCTGGCCCTCGAAGTCGGCTGGACCGAGGCTCTGGCCGTACGTCGGCGAGTTCGGGTTGTCGTCGACGAGAGAGAAGGCGGGGATGGTCGGCTGGTCCTGACCGCAGTCGCTCGGGACCTCGGCGAGGACCGGCGACGACAGCCCGAGCGCCATCAACAAGAGGAACATGGGGGAGGTCCGGTGGTGGGGATCAGCGCAGCGGGTCGAGCTCGCGCGGGGAGAGCTCGGCGACGACCGCCAGGTGGTCCGATGGCATGCGAATGGCCTCGACCGAGTCGAACTCCCAGGCGACGCCATGCCAGATCCGGTCGAGCTGGTAGAGCGGCAGCGTGGGGAAGCCGGCGAGGTTGCCCGGCCAGGTGGCGCGAGCGGGGACAGCGAGGAGACCGGCATCCCGCATGCGGCCGTGGAAGCCGCGGAAGGTGCCGTGGGTGTTGGTGTCCCCGACGACGAGCAGCCCCGGGGCGCCGAGCGCGTCCGCGAAGCCGGCGATGCGCGCGCTGCTCTCCTCGAGCAGGTGCGGCCAGCGCCCGAGCTCGCTGAGCGCGCCGGGTCGGTCCAGGTGGAGGCTGACCACGGGGAGCACGGTCTCGCCGATGACGGGGAACGTCAGGCTGGCGAGCGCCTCGCGGTCCCCCGCCGTGGGCAGCGAGATGCCGAACGCGTCGTGCTGGTCGGCGCCGCACACCCCGAAGAAGCCGTCCCGGACCACGATGCCGTGGCCCCAGGTGCCCTCGGCGTGGACGAAGAGCCCCTCGGCGACCGCCGGGGCGTCGGCATCGGTGGCCGCGGCGCCGTCCGGTCCCTCGGCCAGTCCGCCGTCACCGAGCTGGTCCTGCACCCGGGCGGCGAGATCCAGGACGAAGTCCTCGTCGACCTCCTGCACCACCACCAGGTCGGCGTCCAGCTCCAGGATCGCGTCGACGGCCGCGACCCGATCGGGATGCTGCGAGGCATTCCAGGTGGCGACTCGAAGCGGACGGGTCGGAAGGCCCGACTGGCTGGCGCAGTGACGGACGGTGGGCGAGGCCTCCTCGGGCGCCCCGGGAGGCTGCTCGAGCGGCCGGTCCTGACGGACGGCGAGCCCCAGCGCCAGCAGCGAGCTGAGGCCCAGGACGAACGGATCGACGCGCTGGGCGAGCGCAGCGTGGATGCACAACGCGACCAGGCCGATCCAGAGCAGGGGCTCGGCGACGAGCAGCAAGAGGGTCGGCAGGGCCCGATCCGCCACCCCCGCGACCGCGACGCAGATCAGGCTGATGCCGGCCAGGGCCCCGAGAAGGGCCAGGGCGCGCAGAACTCCGAAGCGGGCGGATTGCGGCGTCACCGCGCTCATCATACCGTCCGCGCCTGGAGGTCCTGTGACCCTCTTGCTGTTCCTGGCCTGCCCCAAGCCCACCACGCCGATGGTGGACCTGGACGACCTGCCCGCCGCCGAGTCGCTGTCGTCCATCGACGCGCGCGCCCACATCCCGGTCGAAGACGCGCCAGCGGACATCTCGGGCACGTTCACGCTCATCGGCGGGACCGTGATGACCGCCACCGGCGAGGTCTGGGCCCCCGGCTGGCTGACGGTCGAGGACGGCCGCATCGCCGCGCTCGGAGAGGGCGACGCCCCAAACCCGGTCGGCAGCGTGATCGACGTCACCGGGCGCACGGTGACACCGGGCCTCATCGACACCCACTCGCACATGGGCGTGTACGCCTCGCCGGGAGCCAAGGCCCACGGTGATGGGAACGAGGTCAGCGCCCCGGTGACGGCCGGCGTCTGGGCCGAGCACAGCGTCTGGCCGCAGGACCCGAACTTCCAGCGCGCCGTCGCCGGCGGGACCACGACCGTCCAGATCATCCCGGGCTCGGCCAACCTGATCGGCGGCCGCGGCGTCACGATGCACCTGGTCCCGACGCGCGGCTCGCGGAGCATGCGGCTCGAAGGAGCGCCCGACGGGCTGAAGATGGCCTGCGGCGAGAACCCCAAGCGGGTCTACGGCGAGGGCAAGGGCGCACCCAGCACCCGGATGGGCAACGTCCGGGGTCATCGGGCCGCGTATGCCGAGGCGACCGAGTACCGGGCCCAGTGGGAGGCCTACACCGAGAAGCACGCGCGCTGGGAGGCCAGCGGGGATGGCGACGAGCCCGACGCGCCGAAGCGCGACCTGAAGCTCGAGACGCTGGTCGGGGTGCTCGAGGGCGAGATCCTGGTGCACGTCCACTGCTACCGCGCGGACGACATGCTCTCGATGCTCCAGATCGCCGAGGAGTTCGACTTCGAGGTGCGCTCGTTCCACCACGCGGTCGAGGCCTACAAGATCGCCGACGTGCTGGCCGAGAACCAGGTCTCCGTCAGCACCTGGGCCGACTGGTGGGGCTTCAAGATGGAGGCCTACGACGGCATCCCGACGAACCTGGCGATGAACGAGGCCGCCGGTGGGCGCCCCATCGTGCACAGCGACTCGGCCATCGACGTCCAGCGCCTGAACCAGGAGGCGGCCAAGGGAATGCGCCACGGCTGGGAGGCCGGCATCGAGATCACCGAGGACCAGGCGCTCCGCTGGATCACCGCGAACCCCGCCTGGGCGCTCGGCATCGACGAGCAGGTGGGCTCGCTCGAGACCGGAAAGCGCGCGGATCTGGTCGTCTGGAACAGCAGCCCGTTCTCGGTCTACGCCCAGGCCGACCTGGTGTTCATCGACGGCGTGTTGCGCCATGACCGGGACCGCCCCGGCGAGGCCTGGAGCGACTTCGAGGTCGGCCAGGACATCGAGCTCTCACGCGAGGGGGTGGAGTGATGTGGCTTCTCATGCTGGGGTCGGCGCTGGCCGAGTGCACCCTGATTCGAGGCGCGGACGTCGTCCTGCCCACGGGCACCAAGAGCGTCGACGTGCTGGTCCGCGGTGACGAGATCAAACGGGTCGGCAAGGACATCGCGGGCGCCGAAGCCTGCGTCCAGGTCGACGGGACCGACAAGATCCTCACGACCGGACTGATCGACGCGAACACCTCGCTGGGGCTCATCGAGGTGAACCTCGAGGGCGGAACGCGGGACACCGGCGGCACGGGCCCGAGCACGCGCGTGGTCGACGGCTACAACCCGCTCTCCAGCGTCATCCCGGTGACCCGGAACGGCGGCATCACCTCGGCCCTCGCGGTCCCGACCGGCGGCGGCATCCGTGGCCAGTCCGCGCTGGTCGACCTGGCGGGCACCACCCAGGCCGACGCCGTCGTCGACGACGCGGTGGCCTTCTACACGGGCATCGGCTCGAGCGCGGGACAGACGCTGGCGACCCTGCGCATCCAGCTCGAGGACGCTCGGCTCTACGCCCGCAGCAAGAGCGCGTACGACCGGGCCCAGCTGCGCGACCTGTCGCTGCCCCGCCAGGACCTGGCCGCGCTCGCTCCGCTGCTCGACGGCGACATGCCGCTCGTGGTCAGCGCCGACCGCGCCTCGGACATCGAGGCGCTGCTGCGCTTCGCTGACGAACAGGACATCCGCATCGTCATCGACGGCGCCGCCGAGGGCTGGCTCCTGGCCGATGAGCTGGCCGCCGCGGACGTCGCCGTAATGCTGAACCCGTTCGTCTACGGCTCGGGGAGCTTCGACCAGATCCACGGGCGCGAGGACAACGCCGCGCTGCTTCACGCCGCCGGCGTCGATGTGGTGTTCGCCTCCGGGAGCGCGCACCACAGCCGCGAGCTCCGCCAGACCGCCGGCAACGCCGTGCGAGGCGGGCTGGATCACCAAGCCGCGTTTCAGGCGATCACGTCGACGCCCGCCCGGGTCTTCGGGCTCGAGCGTGGGGTGTTGGAGGCTGGCGAGGTCGCCAACCTGGTGCTCTGGAGCGGCGACCCGCTCGAGGTCACCACGTCGGTCGAGGCACTGTGGATTCGAGGGAAAAACATCCCCCTGAGGTCCCGCCACACGGAGCTTCGTGACCGATACTCGGACTTGCCGGGTTCGCCGGTTGCGCCGGTGCCGCTGGAGGCACCGTAAGATCGGGGGGCCGATGAACGACGACAAGACCGCAGCACACCCGATCAAGTCGATCCTCGAGTACGAGGACGAGCGTCAGGCCTTCCTGATCGTGCTCTCTGGCGCCAACATCGGGAAGAACCACCGGCTGACCGAGGGCGTCAACGGCATCGGCCGTTCGCGCAAGTGCGAGGTCGTGCTCGAAGAGGATGGCGTCTCGCGGCGCCACGCCGAGATCGAGATCACGTCCGATGGCACCGCGCTGTTGGCGGACTGCGGGAGCACCAACGGCACCTACGTCGACGGGCGACGCCTGAAGGCCGGCGAGCGCGCCGCGCTGACCGATGGCGCGCGGCTGATGCTCGGGGGCTCGATGGTCCTGAGGTACTCGCTGCAGGACCAGCTGGACGAGAAGTTCCAGCAGAAGCTGTACGAGTCCGCGGTCCGCGACGGTCTGACCGGGGCCTACAACAAGGGCTACATCCTGGACCGCCTGGACCAGGAGTTCAGCTACTCCGAGCGGCACAAGACACCGCTGTCGCTGGTCGTGTTCGACCTCGACCTGTTCAAGCGCGTGAACGACACGTACGGGCACGACGTGGGGGACATCGTCCTGCGCGAGGTCTCGAAGACCATCCTCGAGGCCATCCGCCCCGAGGACGTGTTCGCGCGGTACGGCGGCGAGGAGTTCGTGCTGTTGATGCGCGAGTCGACGCTGGCCCACGCGATGCGGACAGCCGAGCGCCTGAGGAAGGCGGTCGAGGACCTGGACATCGAGTTCGGCGCGGCAGAGCCCCTGAAGATCACGTCGTCGCTGGGTGTCGCCTCGACGGACGGCGGGTGGCACAAGAACGGCCGCCGGCTGTTCGTGCAGGCGGACCGCAACCTGTACCGGGCCAAGCAGTCCGGGCGGAACGAGGTTTGTGGGCCGGAGTGTGGGGAGACGGAGAGCGACGAGTGAGGTTCCGGGGGCCACGAGCCTCCGCCCGAGCAAAGGCGAGTGCGGTGCCAAGGGCCTGGCAGCCCTGAAGCCTCAGTGGCTCGCTACCTCGAGTCCGCCTCTGAAGCTGCTCTGGTCACGATCTGTCCTACCGGTCGTGCTGTGGGCCGGCCAACTTCGCCGGCTATCGGCCCGCACTCCCGGGGACGTCTTCGGCGCATTCGCGCCGGCTCGCCCTTCGGGCTCGTGTTCACTCTCCGCGAAAGCGCCTCAGCACCACCTCAGAGCCGCCCCCGGAACCCGCGCATCGACCTCGACCCGCTGAACCCGCCCCACGACCTCGATGCGCGGCTCGTCGCGGAACGGCCGCAGCGCCTCGACGATCGGCCCCGTCGGCACCGACTCCAGGTAGCTCCCGACCGTCACATGCGGTGTGTACGGCGCCCACCGCAGCTCGCGCTGGTGAGCGCCCAGCTCGGCCCTCACCGCGGCCAGCTCGCCGCGCGCGTCGTGCACGAGCAGCGCCGGGCACGCCAGGAAGCTCGTCGCCGCCCCCAGCTCCAGACGGACGGGGCGGCCAGCGACCACAGACTGGGCCTCGAGCACCGACGTGGCGACGTCGTCGTCCAGCTCGGGTCGGTCGGTCGGAAACCCGCAGACCCAGGCGGTGACGTGCAGATCGGCCTCGTCGACGAGGCGGATCCACGACCCGACCGCCGCTCGCACACGCTCGACCCGCTCCGCAGCCAGCGACACCCGCAGCGCCCACACGACGTAGGTCGCCCGGCCGCGATGCCAGTCCTCGCGCACCCCGGAGACCGGACCCGCCGTCCGCTCGGCCGCGACGAACTCGAACCAGGGGTCCGTCACCCCACCAGGTCGCGCAGCCGCGCCGCTCCGTTCTGGAAGCACGGCCACCCGTCCCCCACCAGGACCGCCTCGACCTCGTCCGTGATGAGGCGTCGCACGCTGGTCCTGGCGCGTCGCTCGTCCGTCAGCTTCGCCGGGGGCAGCAGGTTCAGCTTGCCGGCGGCGTGGCCTCGGACCAGGTCGCCGAAGAACAGCGTGCCATCGAGCCACAGGGCCAGCTCGCCGGGCGTCTTGCTCCCATCCAGCGTGTAGACCTTCAGGCCCGGGACCACCTCGTCGCCTTCCTCGAGCCAGGCATCGGCCTCGAACGCGCCGCGCTCCGCCGCCGGACCGGCCACCTTGGCGCCCAGCTCGCGCGCCAGCTCGGCCGCGGCGCGGGTGTGGTCGCTGTTCGTCACCACGATCCAGGTCGTCCTCCCCAGCGCGTCCAGATGGGCACGGTCGTGTGCCGACATCGGCATCGGGTCGATCAGCACGTTGCCAGCAGGTCGGATCCACGCATAGCCGTTGAAGTCGACATTCCGTGCCTCGTCGAAGGAGCTCCAGGTGAACACGTCGCTGCGATGGGTCTGCTTCACGCTCGCTCTCCTGACCGGGTGCGCCGGCAAACACGTCGGGCCGTCGATGACGCCGGCCGACACCCACAGCTATCGCACCGACGACGGCTGGGAGATGGAGCTCCGGCACTACCCGTCGGCCGACGGCGCCGGCCCCGCGGTGGTGCTGATGCACGGCATGTCGGTGAACCACTACAACTGGGACTTCCGCCCCGAGGTCAGCCTCGCCGACCACCTGGCGTCCGAGGGATTCGACGTGTGGGTCCCCTCGCTGCGCGGCGACCAGAACGCCGTCGCCCCCGACCGACACGCCGCCCGCGACTACTGCTTCGACGACCACGCCCGCTACGACGCGCCCGCGGCCCTGAGCGCCATCCGCGAGAAGACCGGTCAGCAAGAGCTCTACTGGGTCGGCCACAGCATGGGCGGCATCCTGCTCTACACCCAGCTGGCGACCGACCCGGACGGCATCGCCGCCGGCGTGAGCATCAGCGGCCCGGCGACGCTCGGCACCCGGACGCCGTACAGCTCGGCCAGCAAGAAGGCCCGCTTCATCACCCCGAAGAGGGGCCACCTGAAGGGACGCGCGCTCCTGAGGCTGGCCGTCGGGCTGGGCCTCCCCCACCCCGTCTTCAAGATCTTCGGGAACCCCGAGAACATGGACCACGCGCTGATCAGCGGCGTCGGACTCCACGCCATCGAGGACCTGTCGTTCGGCACCCAGACCCAGGTCGGACGCTGGCTGGTCGCCGAGGACATCGTCGACATGGAGGGCGAGCCCTGGGTCGCCCCGGACGACACCCCCGTCCTGGTCCTGGCTGGAGTCATCGACCACATCGCGCCCCACGACGACGTCGCCGCGGCCTGCCAGGTGCTCACGGACTGCGAGTTCGTCTCACTGTCCGCCGACGCCGGATTCTCGGCCGACTACGGGCACATCGATCCGCTCTTCGGCACCGAGAGCCGAGCCGAGATCTACCCGCTGATCAGTGACTTCCTGGTCCGCCGCCTCATCGCCGAGGGGCTGGAAGACTGAGCGCTATCGCGCGTCTACCACCACGCCTGGGAAGCGATCCAGACCTGGCGCAGCTGCTCGCGCTCGTCGCCCTCGACGCCCATCCGGTCGAGCACCTTGTTGATCTCGGCGATGCCTTCGCTGTCGCCGAGGCCGTACCGCGCGGTCAGGATTCCGCGCTGCCGGTCGAACACACGCCAGGCCGCCATGGCCAGGACGCTGTCGAGCATCGCGATGCGCATGCGCTGGGCACACTCGGCGACGACACGGTCGGTCTCCTGCTCGTAGCCGGCCTCGAAGTCCTCGGTTCCCCAGCCCGGATCGCGGCTGGCCTCGTCCTCTTCCTGGTCGACGACGACGGCCTTGAACAGGCTGCGTCCGAGCTCTCGGAGCTCGATGATCTTCCAAGACAGCACCTCGTGCGCGACCCGGTGCTTTCCGGACAGCACGATGGCCTGGGTGATGTCGTTCCACTCCGCGAAGAACCCGCCCGATTCGAGCCGAACGACGGGCGCACCCGCCAGCTCGTTGGCCATCGCGCACTCCTCGAACTCGGCGCCCCACACGTGGACCGCGGTCCCGTCGGGCGCTCGGTTTCGGATTGTTCCCAGCCGGCTGATCATGGAACCTCCAGGGGGTGAGTCTCACACACCTGGGATGCGTTTTGTATCCTCGGCGCGTGGACCTGCAGGTCATCATCCTCTGCGGCGGGTACGGCACGCGGATGGGCTCGGTGACGGGGACCCTCCCGAAGCCGATGGTCGACGTCGCCGGACGGCCACTTCTCTGGCACGTCATGCGGTGCTTCGCCGATCGTGGCGCGACGCGCTTCGTGCTGTGCCTGGGCTACCTGGGCGACGTCGTGCAGACATGGCTCGAACAGACTCCACTGCCCTGGGACGTCGAGGCCGTGGACACCGGAAGGGACACCCTGACGGGCGGGCGATTGCTCGGCGTGCGCGAACGGCTGGAAGGTCGGAGTGCCTTCGTCACCTACGGGGACGGCGTGGCGGACGTGGACCTGCCGGGCCTTCTCGCACATCACCGGCGCGAGGGGCGACATGCGACCGTCACGGCGCTCCGTCCCCGCTCGCGCTTCGGTGTGCTGGACCTGAACGGCGGCGCGGTCACCCGATTCCGCGAGAAGCCGCTCCTGGACCAGTACGTCAGTGGCGGCTTCTTCGTGTTCGAGCCCCCGGCGTTCGACGCGCTCCGCCCCGACGAGATGCTGGAGCAGGGCGCCCTGGGCCGGCTCGCCGACGCGAACCAGCTCAGCGCCTGGCGACATGAAGGCCTGTGGATCAGCGTGGACACCCCGCGCGACCTGGCCGAGATCAACCGACTCGCAGACGGAGGTGCACCGTGGCTCGCGTCCTCGTGACCGGAGCGGCGGGCCTTCTCGGCGCCGCCTGTGTGGAGCGCCTGGTGGCGCGCGGAGACGATGTCATCGCGCTGGTCCGGGACCGGGACCCTCGCTCGCGGCTCATCCGGGATGGCCTGATGGACCGGTGCATCGAGGTGCGCGCCGAGCTGGCCGACGCCGAGCGCCTGCTCGCCGAGTACAGCCCCGACCGCGTCCTCCACCTGGCCGCCCAGACCCAGGTCCCGGTGGCGAACAGGTCGCCGCTGTCGACGTTCGAGTCCAACGTGCGCGGGACCTGGATCCTCCTCGAGGCCTGCCGGACCGCGGCCGTGCGCCCGACCGGCGTCGTCGTCGCGAGCTCGGACAAGGCCTACGGCGCCGCCCCGACACCGACCCCCGAGGACGCCCCCCTCGCCCCGACCAGCCCGTACGACGTCAGCAAGGCGTGCACCGATCTGATCGCGCGCAGCTACGCCAGCCAGTTCGAGCTGCCCGTCGTCGTCACCCGCTGCGGGAACCTGTACGGCCCCGGCGACCTGAACCTCGAGCGGCTGGTCCCCGGCACCTGCATGCTCCTGGCCCGCGGCGAGGCTCCGGTCCTGCGCAGCCGTGGGCTGATGACGCGCGACTGGACCTACGTCGACGACGCCGCGGCGGCGAACCTGCTGCTGCTCGACCAGGCGGCCCAGCATGCGGGCGAGGGTGTGAACGTGGCCGGTGGCGAGATCGCCAGCGTGCTCGACATCGTCGGCCGGCTCTCCCGTCTGGCCGGCTCGTCGAACGCGCCCGAGCTCGCCGACAGCGACCCGCACGGAGAGATCCCCCACCAGGCGCTGGAGACCTCGCACCTCGCCTCGCTGGGCTGGTCTCCGACGATCGATCTCGACGACGGCCTGGCCCGCTCGCTCGACTGGTACCGCAAGCTCGCCGCCGACGTGGCCTGACACAAGGCGAGGTCCCCATGCGTGTCGTGCTGATCAATCCCACCATGGGGGACTACTACAAGCACAGCAAAGTCGCGGCGGCCATCACGCTGTCCCCTCCGCTGAACCTCGCGCTGCTGGCCGGAGCCCTGCGGCGAGCCGGTCACGACGTCGAGTGCTGGGACCTCGAGGCGACGCCCATCGAGAACCTGCCCGGACGGCTCTGCGGCTCGCGCGCCGACATGGTCGGCATCTCGTTCCGGACGCCCCTCTTCCCGCAGGCCCGCCGGATCGCCGAGATCGCCCGCGAGCAGCTCCCCTCGGCGATGCTCGTGGCCGGCGGTGTGCATCCCTCGACCCGTCCCGACGAGGTCCTGCTTCGCGCTCCGTTCGACGTCGTCGTGAAGGGAGAGGGCGACGAGACCCTGTGCGAGCTGGCCGACGGCGTCTCGTTCGAGCACATCGGGGGCATCACCTGGCGAGGCGGCAGCACACCGCACCGAAAGCTCATCGAGGACGTCGACGGGCTGGCCATGGGCGCCTGGGACCTGTTCGACCTCGAGCGGTACAAGCGCACCAGCCTGGTGGCTCGCACGGTCCCCGTCGCCGACCTGGAGTTCAGCCGGGGCTGCCGCGCCCGCTGCGTCTACTGCACCAAGGGCGTGTTCGGGAGCCTGTGGCGGAACAAGTCGCCGGGCCGGTTCGTCGACGAGCTCGAGCACGCCAAGGCCCATGGCTTCCGCGGGTTCAACCTGGTCGACGACAGCTTCACGACCATCACGAGCCGCGCGATCGAGTCCTGCGAGGAGATGCTGCGCCGCGACCTGGACATGCCGTGGACGCTGACGAACGGCATCCGCGTGGGCAACGTGAACGAGGAGTTCTTCAAGGTGGCTCGCCAGGCCGGGTGCTACCTGCTGGCTTTCGGGTTCGAGTCCGGCAGCGACCAGGTGCTCAAGCGCATCAAGAAGGGCGCGACCGTGCGGCAGGCCGAGCGGGCCGTGGGCTGGGCCCGGAAGTACGGCTTCACCATCCTGGGCTACTTCATGGTCGGCCTCCCCGGCGAGACGCACGAGACGATCCAGGAGACGGCCGAGTTCGCGGCGTCGCTCGACGTCGACTTCGCCAAGTTCAGCATCACGATGCCGCTGCCGGGCACACCGCTCTACGACCAGTGGGCCGGCCAGATCCGGGACGCCGAGAAGTACGACTTCTCGATCCACCAGCCGGACAACGGGCTCTACGACCACCCGGACTTCAGCTGGGGCGAGCTCGAGGCCGCGACGCGCTCGGCGTACCGGACCTTCTACGGACGGCCCGAGTACGTCGCGAAGCGCGTGGTGCGTTCGCTGCGCTCGGGTCAGCTCGCGCAGGAGGCGCGGTACACGCTGGGCATCGGGTACGGCGGGCTGATGCAGAGCTTCCAGCGGCGGTAGCTCGAGGCCGTCGGGCAGTTCGCACCCAACTGCGCGATTCCGGCAGTTCGCACCCAACTGCGCGATCCCGGCAGTTCGCACCCAACTGCGCGATTCCGGCAGTTCGCACCCAACTGCTCAGATCGCGCAGTTGAGCCCCCGATCAGCGCCTGATCCGAGCTGAACTGCGCGATTTCGGCAGTTCGCACCCAACTGCACCCACCGAACTCAGTCCCGCCGTCGCAGCCCCAGCATGGCCAACAGCCCCAGCCAGATCGAGCCGAGCGGCACCGTCGAGCAGCCCCCGGGATCGATCGACCCGTCCTTCTCGACCACCGTCACCTGGATCTCGACCACGCCCGACTCTGCAGGCTCGCCGTCGTCCGTGACCTTCACGCGCAGCGTCTCCTCGCCGACCTCGGTGGGCTGGACGATGAGCACGCCGTCGTCCTCGACCCACCCCGCTCCGAGCACGCTTTCCTCGATCAGCACGAAGCTGTGCGCGTCGCCCGTGTCCGGGTCGTTGACCGCGATCTTGGCGCGAGCCAGGCCATCGACGACGACCAGTAGATCGCTCGACGAGGGCACCGGGGCCCCGTTGTCACCGCTGCTCGTCCCATCGCAGTCGGGGGTCGGCAGCGTCCGTCCCGTGGTGTCCTCGATCCAGTCGATGACGTAGTCCGGGCGGCCCCATATGCCGCCTTCCTCGCATGGCGCGTACACGTTGTCGTACGAACGCGAGGTCACGCCGACCAGGTAGTGCCCCTTGTCGGTCAGCAGGTACAGCGGCCCGCCCGAGTCGCCATAGCAGGCGTCCACGCCATCGCCGCCAGCCCCGATCTCGCCGCCGGGGGAGACCGACGCGTTGCAGCCACGCCACATGTCCGAGCAGTCGTGGTCGGCGACCTGGCTGGTGGCCTCCATCAGGGTCGAGACGTAGTCGTTGCCCCAGATGTCGATGGCGCCGTACCCGACGATCTGCACGCTGGCGCCGTCTCGCAGGTGGTCGTCGAGGATGCAGTCCTGCGCGATGATCCGCGGCTCGACCTCGGACTCCTTCTCCAGCACCAGGACCGCGATGTCGACCGTGTTCCACGAGTTCGGGTACTCGTGCGAGGACGCCACACGGATCTTCTCGCCCGGTTGCCGGTAGTCGACCGTGTCCAGCAGCACGTGCGTGATTCCACCGACGCAGTGCCCGGCGGTGACGACCACGTCGGGCGCGATCAGCGTGCCCGTGCAGTCGACGGCGTTGCCGTTGAAGACGATGCCCGCGGTGTCAGGCCAGTCCCCGTCCGAGACGGGCCCTCCGCCGACGACCGACGAGGTGGTCTCAGCGGGTGCGAACGAAAGCAGTGCCAGGAGGGTCAATCCCAGTTCCTCCGGTACCGCCGCGGAGTCTACTCGACATCACCGCGCCTTCAGGGTCCGGCAATTGTCAGGGGTTCCGGATAGCGGTGGTGGTCTCACGTGTCTGGAGTCTCCATGAAGATGCACCACCTCCTCGCCACGTCCACGCTCGTCTGCGCGAGCCTGTTCGCCCTGTCCATCCAGCCGACCGCCGAGGCCACGCCTCCCAGCGGCAACAAGCTGCTGCTCATCGGCTTCGACGGCGGCGAGTGGTCGATCATCGAGGACCTGTGGAAGCAGGGCGAGATGCAGAACTTCAAGGAGCTCGCCGACCGCGGAACCCGCGCCGGCCTGGTCACCCAGTACGGCCAGTCCCCCGTCATCTGGACGACCATCGCGAGCGGACACGACCCCGAACAGCACGGCATCACCGGCTTCGTCGTCGCGACCGACGACGGCGACGTGCCCGTCAGCTCGGAGATGCGCAAGGTCCCCGCCATCTGGAACATGACCTCCAGCGCCAACCTCGTGACCAACGTCGTCGGCTGGTGGGGAAGCTGGCCGGCCGAGAACGTCAACGGCGTCAACATCACCGAGCGCTGCCAGGCCGACGTCGCCAACTGCGCGACCCCCGCTGCCTGGGAGACCAAGGTGAAGGCCGGGCTCGACGGCGCCAACAGCGCTCACAAGCAGCTGTGGCCCGGCAAGCAGCACTTCGCCCCCGAGGACCGCGTCACCACCGAGTTCGCTCCGCAGCTCGCCGGCGAGGACTTCGACTTCATGGCCATGTACCTGCACGGCACCGACCCGAACTCGCACAAGTACTGGCGCTACTACCGCAGCGACGAGTTCCCCGAGCTCGAGCTCCCGACCGACCTCGACAAGCACAAGGACCGCATCCCGCGGGCCTACCGCGCGGTCGACGAGGTGGTCGGGCGCGTGCTCGAGAGCGCCGGCGACGACACGAACATCCTCATCGTCAGCGACCACGGCTTCCACCGCCTGGACGAGGTCACCACCAAGGTCACCTTCGACCTCGACAAGCTCTTCATCGAGATGGGCTGGGCCGAGCAGGGCGGCGATGGCAAGCTCGATGTCGCCAACAGCCGCGCCTTCACGTACGGCTCGGCGCTGAACGAGCACAAGAAGCGCGTCCGCGTCAGCGTGAAGGGACGCGACGATGGCGGCCAGTACACCGAGGCCGAGGTCGCGGGTGTCCGCGCCGAGCTCGAGCGCGAGCTGGCCAAGGTCACCTACCCGAACGGCAAGCCCGCGTTCCTGCTGCGGGACAACGCCGACAGCGAGGTCCGCCGCGGCGGCGACTTCATCATCGAGGGCAACGCCGCGGGCGTCTCGAAGACCGTCACGGTCAACGGCAAGGCGACGACCGGCATCATCAAGGGCTGGGTCGAGAACAGCGGTGGCCACAGCGGCAACCCGAAGGGCGTCTTCCTGGCCGCCGGACCCGACATCCAGAGGGGCGCCAACGTCGACGGAATCCGCATCCACGATGTGACCCCGACCGCGCTGTACGGCCTGGGCCTGCCCGTCGCCGACGACATGGCTGGAAAGGCCTGGACCGACCTCTACTCGGCCGACTTCCAGAAGAAGAACCCGAAGAAGAGCGTCGCCACCTACGGCACCCGCTCGGCCACGGACGCCGCGACCGGGACGACCGAGGACGAGGCCGTCCTCGAGCAGCTGCGGATGCTCGGCTACCTGGACTGATGCGGGGTAGCATCCGCCCTTCCGAGGGTTCCGATGCTGCTCCTGCTCGCCCAGGCCCAGGCCGCCACCATCGTCGTCGCCCCCAGCGGCGGCCACCACACGACCATCCAGGCGGCGTTCGACGCGGCGAACAGCGGCGACACCATCCAGGTGTCGGCGGGCACCTGGACCGGAGGGCTCGTCCTGACCGGCAAGTCGGTCACGCTGGCCTCGGACGAGGGGCTCGAGGCCACCACGCTCGATGGTGCCGGGGCCGCACGGCTCCTCGACGTCCAGGACGGGAGCCTGACGCTCAAGGGCTTCACGCTGACGAACGACGACGGGGCCGGCGTCCTGCTCGAGGACGCCACGCTCGAGGGCTCGGATCTGGTCTTCGACAACATGGGGACGGACGACGAGGACGGCTCGTACTTCCCCCAGGACTACGGCGGCAGCATCCTGGCCAACGGGTCGGCGGTGTACCTGGCGCGGGTCGTCTTCTCCGGGGGCGTCGCCGAGGACGGAGCCCACATCGCCGGGTACAGCACGTCGACCCTGAGCGTTTCGGACAGCACGTTCGAGGGCGGACGGGCGATCTCCGGGGGCTCGATCTACTGGTCCGGCGGCGACGTCACGCTCTCGGGGACCGAGCACTACACCAACGACGCCGAGTACAGCGGCGGGGCCGCCTACTTCACCGGCGCGACCGTCTCGATCGAAGGCGCCACGTTCGAGGACAACAGCCTCTACAGCTACTACGGGGCGGCCGTCTTCCACGACGACGGCGAGCTCACGGTGAGCGGCAGCACGTTCATCGACAACCTGGCGACCTATGGGTACGGCGGCGCGATGTGGCTCGGCTCGGCGGGCGCTGCGACCATCACCGACACCGAGTTCGTGGGCAACGAGGCCTACCGGGGCGGCGGGGCCATCGCGGCCTACTACAGCTACGCCCCGCTGACGGTCACGGACTCCGTCTTCGACGACAACTACAGCCGCTACGGCTACGGCGGCGGCATCTGGGCGTACGTCCAGGTCGAGCTCGTGCTCGAGCGGGTCGACTTCACCGACAACCGCGCCGGCTACCAAGGCGGCGGGCTGTACCAGTACTACTACGGCTCGGCGTCGCTGACGGACGTGGCCTTCCGCGACAACACCGCCGACATCTACAGCGGCGGCGGTGCCTACCTGTACTACGTGTGGACCGGCTCGACGGCCTCGCTCACGGACGTGGTCTTCGAGGGCAACGACGCCCCTATCGAGGGCGGCGGTCTCTACGCCCGCTACATCGACGGCCTGACCATCCGCCAGGTCGACTTCTTCGACAACGGCGGCGCCGAGGGGCTGCTGGGTGGCGGGATGTTCCTGAACCACGTCAACACGTTCAGCATCTCGCGCAGCCGGTTCGCGAACAACCACGCCACGTACGGCGGCGGCTTCTACGAGAGCAACAGCGACTCGACCAGCTCGTGGACGAACGTGGTCCTGCAGGAGAACACCGCCCGCATCGGCGGCGCCGGCTGCTTCGTCGACACCGGGTACACCCAGTTCACGAACAACACCGTGCTCGGCAACCAGGCGATCGAAGAGGCCTCGGCGTTGTGTCTGTACGAGGCCCAGCACGACTTCATCAACAACGTCTTCGCCCACAACCTGGGCGCCGCGGCGTTCCACGGGTACGACCTGAACAGCGGGTTCTACAGCACGTTCGCGAACAACGACTGGTACGGCAACGACGAGCTGGTCGCGGGCGAGCTGGTCGACCAGGAGTGGTTCGGCGATGGCTCGCTCGAGGTCGATCCCCAGCTCGTCGGCTGGACCGCGGACGGCGACGCCGACAACGACGCGCTGATGCTGCAGGCGGACTCGCCGCTGGTCGACGCCGGCCACATCCTGTACGTCGATCCCGACGGCAGCCCGGCAGACATCGGCGCCTTCGGTGGGCCCGACGCCCCCGATGGGGACGAGGACGGCGACGGGTTCCCCGCCTGGCAGGACTGCGATGACACGGACGCGTCGGTGCATCCAGGGGCCGCGGACGAGTGGTACGACGGCATCGACTCCGACTGCGGGGGCGAGGCCGACGACGACGCGGACGGCGACGGGGTGAGCGAGCTCGAGGACTGCGACGACACCGACCCGGCGCTCACGGACGACTGCCCGGAGCCGGAAGACACGGACGTGCCCGAGGACGACGACAAGCTGCCGGCCGACCCGGGGACGTGCTCGACGGTACCGTTCGGTGGGCTGTGGTTCCTGGGGCTGCTCGTGCTGCGACGGCGCCGCTGAGAGCGAGAGTCGAGTCCCGAGAGTCCCGAGAGTCCCGAGAGTCCCGAGAGTCCCGAGAGTCGAGCCCACCTGAAGGACCAGGCCGTCCGGGCAGCCGACTCGATGGTGCTGAACCTGGCGGAAGGCTGGGGACGAGGTCGCCACACCGCGGCGGGCAAGAACCACTTCCGCATCGCCAAGGGCAGCGCGGCCGAGGTCTTCACCGCGATGGTCCTGATGAAGCGCACCGACCTGCAGTCCGACCTGCGCCGCATCGGGAGCATGCTGCATGGGCTCCATCGGTGAGCCCCTCGCGAGTCGCTACGCCAGCAACCCCGGAATCGCATCCACGCCGGGGTGGAAGTCCTTGTGGTCGATGCCCGCCAGGTTCAACAGCGAACAGCCCACGTTGACCGCCGCCAGCTCGCGTCCGTCCTTGTCGACCTCGCCGCTGTCGTAGTCGATGAGCTCGCCCTGGTAGTAGGCGTCGAACTCGCCGAACACCCGACCGCCGTTCAGGCCCGGTCCCACCGCCATCAGCGAGGTGTACGGCCAGTGGTCCTTCCCGTCTCCGTCGTTGAGCTGCGGGGTGCGGCCCATCTCGGACATGACGACGACGACGGTCTCCTCGGCGAGCGTGGCCTCCTTCGTCCCGGGCGTCGCCTTGAGGCGGTCCATCAGGTCGACGATGCCGCTGAACAGCCGCTCGAAGTTCATCGACTGGTACATGTCGTTCTGCACGTGCGTGTCCCAGCCGTAGTAGCTGAAGCCCAGCGTGCAGCAGCGCGAGATGCCCAGCGACAAGGCCCCGACGGCCATCTCGACCTGCGAGGTGATGTCGGTCCCCCCGCTCCAGTCCAGGACGTGGAGCAGGTCCTTCAGCGCCACGCCTCGCTCCAGCGCCGAGCTGTACCCGCCGATGAGCGCGGACTCCCGACCGGCTCCCGCGAAGTCCGCAGCCGCGGCCGCCCGACGTCGCAGGTAGTCGTCCATCACGTCCTCGGCGCGACGGCCAGGGGCGTGGGTCGCCACCTCGCTGCGGTCCAGGATGTCGCCCGAGAGCAGGCCCTCGAGCTGGCCGCTGGTCCCCGCCCGCGTGACCGCGGCCCCCTGGTTGCCCGGGAAGCTGGGGCCGTCCACGACCAGATGCGGCAGCGCGAAGTCCTGACTCCGAGCACCGCCCAGGATGGCGAGCCAGTCCGGAGCGCCGTCCGCCGAGGTGCCCGTCAGCGACAGCTTCAGGCAGTTCTCGTGGGCCACACTGGGCACGAGCACGCCGTTGACGATGGCCGTGCTCGAGCCGAACCGCTCCATGAACTGCCGCACCGACGGCCGGTCCTCGTGGTCGACGAACGTCAGGTCACCGACCGTTCCGAGCTGGCTGTCCCGCTCCATGTCGACGAAGCGGTTGTCGAACTCGGTGGCGAACACCCGCGTGGGGTCCCAGCCGCCGTAGTTGTAGATGAAGATGAACTTGGTGTCCGAGGCCTCGATCTCGGCGCGAGCCAGGCGTGGGAGCCCGAGCGCGGCGAGTCCGACTCCAGAGGTGGCGAGCAGCTGACGGCGCGAGACGCCCTTGGGGAACAACGGCATCAGTACACCAGGAAGAGCGGGTCGCGGAGGAGCACGGACAGGACACCGACCCAGGCCTCGGCTGGATCCCCGTCGATCGCGTAGAGCGCCTCCCAGAGCTGGAGGTTCGCTTCGACCTCGAACCCAGCGGCGGCCACGCGCGCCCCGAAGACACGAAGGTGCAGGTACTGGAGCTGCTCGACCATGGCCTCCCGGTTCGTGGCGGGCGTCTCGGTGAAGTCGACGTACAGGAACAGCGCCGGCGTGTCCGAGCCGCCATCGGTCTCGACGACGTGCCGGGCCGCGCCCTGGGCCAGGCGCTCCTGGACGAGCACCATCGTCGTCATGGGCTCGCGGGCCGGCTGCGTGACGAACTGACCGTCGACCCCGCCAGCGAGCGTCCGCAGGCCGTAGGTGTCGGTGCTCATCATGTCGTAGCCGGCGTAGGTGAATCGGAAGCCCGTCAGGTCCTCGACCGAGCTGGCCAGCTGGTCGACCCCCAGAAGCTTGGCGCTGACCAGCCGCTCGTCGTCGCTCGGGGCCGCCCGATAGGCGTCACTGTCGATGACCGAGCGCAGGAGCGGACGCATCCGGAGCTCCGCATCCAGGAACGCCGCGCGATGGGTGTTCAGGTCGGTCTGGTCGGCCAGCGACGTGTCGCGCTGCAGCAGCACGCTCATCGCCTGGTCGGCCGCACACTCGACCAGCAGTGGATCCGCGGCCAGCGACTGGCCGAGGTCGGTCAGCGTGTACCCGGGCTCGCCGTAGTACCCGGGGGCCACGTCGTCGGTGTAGTCGGCCCACAGGTACTCGCGCTCGGGGTGGTACCCGGCGGTGTCGACCGCGCTCCTGTAGTCCGTGTAGTAGAAGCCCCAGAGGTAGGCGGCGAGCGGGTCCAGGCTGTGGTGACAGGCCGCGCAGCCCGGGTTGTTCACCAGCGCGTCGTTGACGGCGTCCGCGTCGAGCAGGTTGACGTCGCGCTCGAACGTGATGGGCTTGGACAGGTAGTCCGTACACAACACGATCTTGGAGATGGCGTTCGCTCGCGCCCGATTGGCGTTCGTCGTGTTCGACATGTAGCGCCACCACATGCCGTTCGTGGACAGGATGCCCGCGTGGGGACGGCCATCCGTGTAGTGCCCGATGCGCCAGCCCTCGCCCTCCTCGGCCTCGACCGGCCAGGCCTCGGCGAGCAGGTCGTTGGTCATGGTCCAGTCGCCGGTGACCAGCTCGGTGTACGGCAGGTCCTCGTCGGCGATGCGGGACAGGATGCGCAGCGGCTCCTCGCCGATGCTCTCGGCCCACTCGGGCTGGTCCTCGTCGTCGAGCCCGGCCAGCGCCGCCGTGACGTACCAGGTGTCCTGCTTCGTGAGGTAGATGTCTGCGTACAGGCTCCGTACACGGCCGGCGAACCGCTCGTCCTGGAGGAACCCGTCGATCAGCCCCTCGAGCGCCTGGGGGTCGGCCTCGACCGCCTCGATCTCCGCGACCGAGGGCCGGACGCCGCGCAGGTCCAGCGAGGCTCGCGTCAAGAGCGCCACCGGCTCCATGTGTTCGACGGTCTTGGTCTCGACCACCCCGACCACGGCGTCGTCGGAGTCGTCGACGGGCAGGGGTCCGCCACAGCTCAGCAGGAGGAGCATCATCGCCACGGCTCCGACGTTCCCCAGTCCATCATCCCGCCGAAGTCGGGGCAGACCTCGCCGATGTACTCGCCCTTCCAGTAGGCCGTGCCGCAGCCATCGCAGTCGGGCGGGAACGCCGTCGAGCTGCCAGCCGTCGGCCCGTGGAACTCCACGTCGTACCAGTCGCCCGCCGCGTCGCGCAGGCTGATGGTGCCGCCGGGCTCGGTCGGACACGGCGACCCGCGGACCTCGTCGTACATGAGGACGCCGTCGAACACCGCAGCGTTGACCGGTCCGCTCATCCCCGACAGCGAGCTCTCCAGCGAGACGTAGACCCCCGCCTCCGGGCTGACGTTCGCGTACAGGTAGGACACCATGCTGATGTCCTCCGCGAGCCAGGTGCCATCGGCCTCGGGGCCGTCCCAGCGGAAGTCGCCGTACATGTTCGAGTAGAAGTAGCGGTACCCGTTGGACGTGTTGGTGTAGTCGTAGTTGTACGAGTACCCGGCGCCCGTGAACGTGTGGCCGTCCTCGGTCTGGATCTTGGCGCTGCCGTAGAAGTAGTTCCGGTAGGCGTAGTCGTAGTAGCCGTCGACGTACCGGTCGTAGCTGTAGTGTCGGCCGTTGCCGCTGAAGCTGGCCCCGCCGCCCGTCGAGCACGTGTCGTACCAGTAGTGGTAGCCGTAGAGCGTGTAGTAGTCTTCGTAGAAGTAGGGGCAGTCGGACTCGATGTCGTCCAGCGTGTCCTCGTAGATGGCGTGCATCGGCCGGGGGTCGAGCGAGAAGATGACGTCGATCGACTGCGCGATGCCGTCCTCGAGGTCCGTCGTCGTCAACAGCGGCTCGGTCTCGTCCGGCAGCTCGTCGTACACGTACGGATCGGGCTCGTCCTCGGGGAGTGCGGTGTCGACCAGCACGGGGTCGTCCTCGGGTTCGACGCCGCGAGGGTCGTACTCGGGCGAACAGGCGAGAAGGAGAAGCATCGGGGCCCGGGCAGAGGAAGGCCGAAGGCTATCAAATCGGAGGCCTCGATCCGCCTGCTATCGTCGCGCTCCTCATGCTCTTCCTGCTCAGCTGCTCCAGCCCCCCGGACGTGCCGATCGACAGCGCATCGGAGTCGATCCCGATCGACACGGACATGTGCACGGACGCTCCGGTGTTGAGGTGGACGAACTTCGGCGAGAGCTTCATGACGCACACCTGCCAGGGCTGCCACGCGAGCACCGCGGCGAACCGGTACGGAGCCCCCGAGGAGCACACCTTCGACACGGTCGACGAGGTGTGGACCCAGCGGAACTGGATCCTGGGCGTCGCGACCGGCGAGGACCCGAGCATGCCGCCCGAGGGTGGGGTGTCCGCGGACGACCGAAAGAGACTCGAGCTGTGGCTGCTCTGCGCCCCGGAGGGAACGTGAATCGACGTGAGCTGATGGTTGGACTGACGGCGCTGGGCCTTGTGCCGAGCGTGGCCTGGGCCAAGGACAAGAGCGCGAAGCTGTCGCTGCGCATCAAGGCGCGGGTCGAGCACCGGCGGCAGCCTGTGAACCGCAAGAAGGTCCGGGTCCGCTTCGCGCTCTACACGACGCTGATGGACCGGAACCCCCGGTGGGACGAGATCAAGACGGTCAACATCGAGGACGGGCTGTTCGAGACGGAGATCGGCCGCGGGCTCGGCACGGTCGACGAGAACCCGTTCGGCGACGAGTGCTACCTGGGCGTCTTCGTGCTCGACATGGGCCCCGCCGTCCAGGACGTGAAGCTGTCGCCCCGCGTGACGCTCGACTGGACCGGGACCGGGACTGCCCCGTGTCTCCTCCAGGACGAGGCGCTCGCCGGAGGGCTGGACAGCGGCGGCTCGTGCACGGTCGCCGGCGAAGGCGCCGTGGCCTTCTACATCACCGAGTTCCAGCGGGTCCCGACCGAGGCGGAGTGGGCGGCCGAGTTCGCCGAGAAGGCGAAGTAGCCGGCTACTCCATCGGGACGTTGTTGGCCGCGCTGCCCCCGGACCCGAGCGCTCCGCCGAAGCCATCCAGGAAGCCGTCCATCTGGCCGGTGTAGATGGCGTAGCCGATGCCGCCGATGAGCAGGATGCCGATGTTCGTCTTGAAGTCGAGGTTCATGCGGCGATCTTAGCCGCCGCGAGTCACTCGTAGGCTTGCGGCCAGACTTTCAGTGCGTCGACGTTTCCGATCTCGTGGCCGGCGACCACCGTCAGGCTCGGGTCGGCCTCGGCCCAGCGCTTCACCTGCCAGCACACGTCGTGCGCCGCCTCCCAGTCGGTCTCCGCCATCCGCCGCATCGCCGCGCCCTTGGGCATCGGCAGCTGCCAGTTGTCGTCGAGCCAGGCGGCGTCCCCCAGGAAGAGGAACGACCCGCCGGGCAGGTTCAGCAGCACGAGCGAGTGGCCCGGCGTGTGCCCGGGAGCGGACAGCAGCATCAGCGAGCCGTCGCCGAAGACGTCGTGGGTCCGGTCGAAGCCGGCGATGGACGGTCCGTCGAACGCCAGCAGCTCCACGTTGTCCCGCCGCTTGTAGGCCGTCGGGTTGTAGCCGCGCCAGACCTCGTGTTTCGTGCCCGCGTCCCATTCGACCGGGTCGATGTGAAGGGTCGCGTCGGGGAAGTCCTCCAGCCCACCGGCGTGGTCGTAGTGCAGGTGCGTCACGACGACGTGCTCGACGTCGGCGGCGGTCTTGTCCAGGTCGGCCAGGTACTCGACCGGTGGACGCTTCAGCTCCAGCTCGTCGAGCAGGCCCGAGAGGATGGGACCGGGGTAGTCCTTCGGGTCCTCGAACGTCCGCCGCCCAAAGGCCGTGTCGATGAGGACGAGGCCCTGGGTCGGGTGGTCGAACAGATACGCGCTGATGACGCCTTCACGGGTCCCCTCGAACCCCTCGGCCAGGGCGTCCGACTCGCGCATCGTCATCGTGGCGACGTGCATGACCCGAAGCGAGCCGCCCGGCAGCGCGGTCGGCTCCGGCGTGGTGAGCGAGCCCGCGACCGGCGGTTCGGGCAGGTGGAAGCAGGCCAGGAGCGAGATGAGCATGGCCTGGGTCTACCCCGGTCCTGCCCTCCGGGTGACCAGCTCGACGCCCGCGACCTCGCCCAGACGCGCGGCGGTCGAGACCTTGTCGCTGGGCGCGGCGGCGGCGATCTGACGCGCGGCTCCGGCTCGGGCCTCGGCTCCCAGCTCGGCGGCGGCGTCTATGCGCCCCTCTTCCTTGAGCCAGCCGGCGGCACGCCACAGGGTGCGGACCGCCTCGGGGGCATCGAGGAACGAGCCGGAGAGCCGCTCGGACAGCCGTAGGGCCGCGCGCTCGACCTCGGGGGCGTCCCCTCGGAGCATGGCGGCGTCGACCTCGATCGCGCAGGCATCCGAGGAGACTGCGCCCACAGCACCGGCCAGACGCGCCAGAGCCTGCTGGGCTTGCCGCGGCTCGTCCTGGGCCAGGTACGCCCGAGCCTCGGCCACGGTCAGCATGTCCAGCGCGACGGGCAGGAACTCGGGGCCGTAGGCGCGACGCAGCTCATGGACCGTGCTCAGCGCGGCCAGGCTCCGGCCCTCGACCCGGTGGCGCTCGGCCATCACGTACCCGTGCAGGGCCTCGAGCTGGGGCTCCGAGATGAGGATGACGTCGTCCGGACGCCAGCCGTCGTCGTCCAGGCCCGTGACCACGTCCATCCACCGCAGGAAGACGCGACACCAGGTCTCGCCGAGCGGGCTGCCGATGCGCTCCTCGAACCGCAGGACGCGCTCGACCTCGCGCCGGGCGCTGAAGAACTGCCCGGCGGTGTCCGGGCGGATGAAGTCGGCGACCAGCTGCCAGCCGTCGGTCGCGTACCCACCGATCCGGACGGGCAGGAGGTTCCAGCCGAGCACGACGAGGTTGAACCAGAACGCGTACTCGAGCGCCGGCAGCAGCACCATCAGCGGCCAGAGCGCCAGCGCCAACGCGGCCTGCAGGAGGAGGCCGCCGGAGTGGTACAGCCAGCGCCGCGCCGGGACCGGATCGATGGGGATGGCGACGCACAGCCCGCCCGAGATGATCCACCGGCCCAGGTAGACGATCACGCCGTTTCGGAGCTCCCAGCGAAGCAGCGGCTTTCCGTGCCCGACGCCGAACGAGGTCACCCGATACCCGGCCGGACGAGCCGCCAGCGCGTGCCCCAGCTCGTGCACGACGGCGATGACCGGCACCGAGATCAGCCAGAGAAGGTGCTCTGCGGAGAGCGCAGGAACCAGTGTCCATGCAAAGTCGGGTGCCATCTGCGTCCTTCGACCGCAGGATAGCCGCCGGGTTCCCGGTTACGCGCCGACCATGGAGGCGTCGATGAGCTGGCCCATCGGAAAGACCTGGGACCTGGGGACCACGGTGTTCGAGCCCGAGCACGCGGCGGCCTACGCCGATGCGACCGGGGACACGAGCGCTGCGTACGCCGACGGCATCGCGCCGCCGATGGTCCATGTGCGCCTGATGCAGCCGCTGTTGTGGGGCATCGCCACGGACGCCGAGCTGGGGCTCGACGTCCTTCGACTGGTCCACGGCGAGCACACCATGCAGTTCGGTCGTCCCCTGCGGGTCGGCGAGGCCGTGCACATCCATGGCGAGCTGCTCGAGGTCGTCGAGAAGGCCACGGGCCTGCTGGTCGTCTCCGGCCTGTACGGCGACATCGACGGCGAGCGCGTCCTGGACGGACGGACGGCGTTCTTCATCCGCGCGAAGAACCCGCCGAAGCGGGAGAAGAAGCCTCGGAAGGACCCCCCGACGGTCCCCGCCCCGGACTGGCAGTCCGACATCGAGGTGCCCGACGACGCGAGCCACGTCTACGCGGTCGCGAGCCTGGACGACAACCCCATCCACATCTCGAAGGACGTGGCCACCAAGGCCGGTCTGCCCGACGTGATCCTGCAAGGCCTCTGCACGATGGCGCTGACGGTCCGCGAGGCCGTCATCCACGGCGCCGACGGGGACGTGACGCGGCTGAAGCAGGCCGGGTTCCGGTTCGCTCGCCCCGTCTTCAACGGCCAGCGCCTGTCTGCGCGCGGCTGGAAGACCGACGACGGCTACATGGTCGAGACGCTCGGCCCCGACGGGAAGCCGGTCCTGGCCAACGGGGACGTGCGGTTTTCATGAGTGACCCCCGGGGCCTGTCGCCCACCGAGCTGGAGAGCACGCTCGAGACGCTCCTCGGCGATCTGCCGGACACCGTCTCGGACCGCCGCGCCCGCGTCGAGGCTCTCGGACAGAAGGGCGACCCATACCTGCTGGCGCTGCGGGAGCTCGAGGCGGCCCGCGACGGCCTGCCGAGCGACCTCGACGGCATCCGCCTGGGCCGGTTCTGGGCGCAGGACCCCATCTCGATCACGCTCGAGGGCTGGCGTGACGGGACCCGCGTGGCCGTTCGAGCCCTGCGCCCCGCCCTGCGCAACGACCCGGTCTGGTGTCGCCGCCTGGAGCGCTCGACCACATTCCTCCCGGGCCCCGAGGTGCTCTCGCCGAGCGAGTTCCGCCGGGACCCCTGGCCGTACGTCGTCATCGAGCTGCCCGGTCCCTCGCTGTCGGACCTGCTGCCCGTCGAGGACATGCCGGACACGCGGACCATCGCGCGCACGCTCGGGGGCGGACTCGCCGGACTCGCCGCGCTCCACGAGCTGGGCCTCGTCCACGGCGGTGTCCGGCCTGAGCACCTGATCCTCACGGCGGACGGCGTCCGGCTGGCCTGGCTCGACCCGGTCCTGCCCACACCGCGAGCGGCCGTCGACGACCTGGCCGACCTCGGCCGCAGCGTGGCGCTCCTCGATCCGACCGCCGAGGACAGCGTGGGCGCGCTCGCCCGGGGCCTGGCCGAGGGACCTCCCCCCACGCCCGAGCTGGCCATCGAGCTCCTGGGACGCACGCTGGGCAGCGAGCTGGCCGACCGACGCCACCGACTCGCCATGCGTCGCCGCCTGGTGACGCGCCGCAGCGACGAGGCCCGGCTCCTTCGCCTGGCCCACCGCCTGGCCGATGCCGTGCCCCCGCCCGAGGGTCGCTGGTGCCTGCGCGCAGGACGCGATGCGGTCATCGTCATCGCCGAGAGCGACGGCACGACCGTGAAGGGTGGCCCGGTGGCCGGGATCGACGCCCGGTTCCTGCCGACGGTCTGGGGAGACCAGGGGCTCGATGCCGTGGGAGCGCGCGCGCTGATGCGGGCCTGGGCGACGCGAGCGCGGGGCGACGAGGACAAGCGCGGCGGCCTGCAGACCCAGCTCGGCGGTCAGGACGACGAGGCCGCGAAGCTCTGTGGATGGCTGAGCTGCCAGGCCCGGCTGCGAGCTGTTCGACTGCTGCTGGAGCTCGGCGGTCGCTGAGCAGCCCCGCGCTAGTCCCGGCGCTAGTCCAACAGCGGCAGCTCGACCCCGAGATCCTCCAGCCGCACGACGCCGTCGACGGTCCAGACATCGCCTCGCACGATGTAGCGAAGCCCCAGCCCCAGCGGCCCATCGGTGCCCTCGGACGCGACCGAGACGAGCAGCTCGCGGTCAGGAGGCGTGGCTCGCCCAGCGACCGCTCGAGCCAGCGCGGGCCACATCGAATGCGGCATGTCCATCGCGAGCAACCGGTCCAGCTGGGAGCCCCGCCCCAGCGCTTCCCGGGCCGCCGCGCGCATCAACGCCACGACGCCTCCGGCCTGATGCGGTGTCGTCGTCTCCGCCAGGATCTCGAGCACGGCCTGTCGATCCAGTGGTGCTGGAGCGCGGGGGTCGGTGAGCGCCAGGACGTGGGCCCAGTGCTCGGCCGTGACGTAGGTCCCGTGGTCGTCCAGTCGGCCGGTCCACTCGTCGCGCACCCGCTCGAGCCAGAAGGCGCGGTCGCGAGCGTCGACTTCGGGCGGGGGCGGCGCGCTCCGGAGCTCGGCGACGGTGAGGCCCATGCCGGCGAGACGCTGCAGCCAGCGCGAGACCATCGGGCGACGGGAAGGCCAGATCCACAGCAGCGCGGCCTGCCACGGCGTGCCCGGCCAGAGCGGCGAGGCCGCGGACAGCATGCGCCCGACGGCGAGCTCACCCTGCAGCTCGACCCGGCCCCCGATGGCGTCGAGGACCATCCGGGCCTCGGGCCGCACGGGCGGGGGCAGCTCGACGCCCAGATCCGCGTCGTGCACGAACTCGCGCAGTCGCAGCCAGGCCGGCCAGTCCAGCTCCTCGGCCTCGGCGACGAGCAGCTCGGCGATGACCTGCACTCGACCCGGGTGACCCGAGCTGGCGAGCGCGGTGGCGCTGGCGGCTATGCGCGGCGGCCAGCCCTCTCGAAGCGCATCGCGCAGCCGCTCGCCGATGGAGCGGGCCATGTCCTCGTCGCCGAGCCCGTCCGCGACGAGCGAGACCAGGAGCGGGATCTCCTCGGTCTGCTCGACCAGCTCGTACGTCATCCCCGGCTCTCGCGCCTCGAGCGCCGCGAGCCACAGCCGCAGGACCTCCCAGTGGCGGGTGTCTGCCGCAAGCGCCCGGACCCGCGCCGGTCGTCGCGCCGGCTGGGTCGTCTCCTGGACGTGTCGGGCGGCCAGCGACTCGCGCAGGACCGGATGCGGGAACCGGAACCCCCCGTCGACCGGCTCGATCAGCCCCGTCGTCCCGACGATCCACGCGACGAACCGAGCGCGCTCGACCGGGGACTCGTCGCCGAACGCCTCGGCCAGCACGCGGTGCCAGGCGCCGTTCCCGTGGAGCTGGAGCCCCCAGGCCAGCGCACCGAGTCGCGCCAGCGCCGCCTTCGGGTCGTTCTCCAGCGTGCGCGCGAACAGGAGCGTCGTGACGCAGTCCCGGTAGACAGCGTCGCGGCGAACGGGGCCGCTCCGGTCGCCCATCAGCAGCAGGATCTGAAGCAGCAGGGGCCGCCTCGCGAGCTGCATCGCCGCCGGATCCGCGGCGAGCATCGACATGAAGCGGGTGCGCGCCTCGTCCTGGGCCTCGGGCACGAAGGTCAGATCGACCAGGCGCCGGATGAGCTCGGCGACCGGCTCGGTCCCCAACGGCTGGACCAGCAGGTGCTGGAAGCCCTCGTCGACGCGGGGCAGTCCCCGCGCCACCGGCCGGCTGGCGACGACCACGTCCAGGCGAGGCCAGGACTGGCAGAGGCCGAGCAGGAGCTCGCGCACTCGGACCGCGGAGTCCCCCAGCTCGTCCCAGCCGTCCAGCAGCAGCACGGGCCGAGGTCCGTCCCCCAGCGCGACGCTGCGGAACGCGTTGGTGTGCTCGCGCGCCTCGGGCACGCTGAGCACCAGCAGGTCCTCGATCCAGCCATCGATCTCGAACGGGACGCGCGCCGGAAGCGAGCGCAGGTCGAGGAGCAGCGGCAGGGTCCGCTCGTCCGCGAGCAGCTCGCGGAACAGCAGCCGAAGCGCCGTGGTCTTGCCCGAGCCCGCCGGACCGACGAGCACCGAGCGACGCCCACGGACCAGATCCGCGTCGAGCTCCTCGTCCCCAGCGCCGGAGACGCTGACGGTGAGCTTGATCGCGATGGCCTCGAGCGGCTTCTCGAAGACCGCTCCCGGCATCAGGAGCGGCGAGGTCCACAGCGCGTGGTGGTGGGACAGTCGCCGTCGCCACGCCTCCTCGAGCGTCACAGGCCGACCTCCTGGAGAGCCCGCTCGGCACGGACGACGGTGTCCACGTCCTCGGACAGCTGCTCGAAGACGGCCCGCAGGCTGGGCGAGCCCTGGATCTGTCGAGCGAACGCGTCGCCCAGCTCCTCGCCCGCCAGGTAGCGACGGAGTCCGTTGATGCCGACGTTGCGGGTGACCCGTCGGACCTCGGGCCAGCGCTCGCCGACGGCCGTCCAGAGCAGGAGCGTGTCGACGCCACCGTCCGGGAGTCCGCCCGCCGCCGCGACGAACCGCAGCTTCTCGAAGACCCGACCGATGAGGCGCGGGTTTCGAAGCTCCGGCACCGGGAACGCCACGTCGCCGTGCACGCGGTCGATGCCGAGCACCGCCTCGCCGCTCACCGTCTCGACCGGACGACGGGCCAGCAACGAGCAGAGCGAGCGCAGGCCCGTGGCTCCCAGCGCGGGGAGGTCCAGGCGCAGGTCGAACATCTTGTCCAGGTACTGGTCCGCGTCGAACGCATCCGAGCGGTAGTGCGCCCGCACCCCCTGCTTCGCGAGCGCCGGGTCCAGAGCCACGACGAACGTCGCCGGGGCGCCGCTGGCGGTGAGGAAGCGGAGCGCCTGGAGCAGCGCGACCTGACGCCCGGGGAGGCACCGGTCGAGGTCGTCGACCAGGATCAGCTGCCGACCGCCGACGCCCCGAGACTCTGGGGGCAGCGCCGCCACCACCAGCTCGCGGAAGCTGCGAGCCATCTCAGCGACGGGGTCCCCGACGTCCCCCTGGAGCGAGATGGTGCCAGCGAGCCGCGCGGCCTCCGGCGCTGCCAGGGTCAGGAGCGCGCCAGCCGGACCCGCCGCGGTGCCCGCCGCCTTCATGCCGAAGCTCGTGCCCGCCGCGATGAGCGTGCTGGCGTGCTTCTTCACCGCGTCGCCCAGGCCCAGGCCCTCGGCCCGGTCCCGGAGCGCGGCGACGACCGGGGTCAGCAGGTCCGGCGTCCCGTACTGCCAGGGGTTGATCCAGATCGCCCGATCGGCCACGCCCGGTGGAGGGCTCTCCGCGTACGTGGCCAGGGCGATGCGCGCGAGCACGTCCGTCTTGCCGCGCCCCCAGCTCCCCTGGACGGCGATGACCGAGCCCGGGGCGAGCTGCCGCGCGAAGTCCAGCACCCGACGAGCCCGGCGGCCGTGGTCGAGGGCATCGGTGGGGAGCGTGACGGTCTCGTCGTCGAACGCAGCCTGTGAGAGGAAGTCGGTCGCCATGGTTCAGTGGTATCTCAGTAGGGGGCCAGGATCTGACCGGCCCCGAGCGAGCTGACCTTGCCACGACTCCTCGACATGCTCGACGCCGCCAGCGGGCGGACCCCCGAGGTCCTCGACCACGGCATCGACTACATGACCCGCCGCCCGAGCCCCGATCACCTCATCGCCGACGGGATCTACGACGCGGGCTGGTTCGACGACTTCACCGGCGCGTTCAACCTCGACGACAGCAGCGCGTTCGACATCGCGCTGCAGCGCTGGGTGCACGTCGCCTTCGACGGGCCCGATCACTTCGTCGTGCTGAACCTCGCGAACCTGACGAAGGCGAGCAACGTCGCGCTCCTGATCGCGGAGAAGTCGACCGGCCGGTTCCACGAGGCGTCGATCACGCACCTGTACCCGCAGGACACCGTCGAGGCCGAGGCGCCCTTCCTCGAGTTCAGCGACCCCGACACCGGCTCGTTCGTGCGGATCGCCCCGGACCTGTCCACGATGGACATCGCCATCCAGGCCGAGGGCCTCCACCTGGTCGCCCGGGCCCGACACGCGCTGGGTCGTCCGTTCGTCCAGGCGACACGTTTCCAGCGCGGCCGCGGCGCCATCCAGTGGTACTCCATCATCGAGCTCGTGCACGGCATGATCGCGCTCGAGGGCCACACCATCCAGCTCCCACCGGGGACGATGGGTACGGTCGACCGGACCGTCGGTCACCAGCGCGGCATCCAGGCCTGGAACTGGATCGCCGCGGTCGGCACGGCCACCGATCTGGACACCGGGATGACCGAGCCGCTCGGCCTCCAGATCGCCAAGGACCGGAAACACGCGCGCCCCGTCGTGGACTCGCGGAAGTACCTGGCGTGGACGCGGGACGAGCTCTACAAGTTCACCCAGGTCAGCTTCCTCTACGAGATCCGCGACGAGGACAGCCATGACACCGGCCCGTGGGTCATCACGAGCGACAGCGGCGACGTCAATCTGCGCTTCACGCCGACGTTCCACCGTCGCGAAGAGAAGCGCCTGATGCTCGTGAGCGCGGACTTCAACCAGTACTACGGGATGGTGAGCGGGACGGTCCAGGTGGGCGGTCGGACCCTGAAGCTCGACCCGTGCTTCGCCGTCTGCGAGGAGTCGAGGCTGGAGCTGTGATCTGGCTCCTCGCCTGCTCCAAGCCGTGCCCCGAGGGCGTCGCGGACACCGAGCGACTCCTTCTGCTGCGAGAGATCGAGCCGAGCCTCGGCCATGTCTGCTTCTCGGACCGGTCGGGCCTCATCGGCGACACCGTCGTGCTCGACTCGAGCCAGCCCGACCCCGATCTGGCCGCCCGGGCCCGCCACCTGGAGCTCCATCGACAGGGCCAGCCCACCCCCGGTCCCAGCTGCGAGGCCCAGTGGCTCGAGATGGAGGTCGTCGGCTGGCGGACCGAGCTCCAGCGGCGGCACGTGTACGGCCTGGAGCCGACGCTCCCCTTCGAGGCGACCTGGCGGGTGGAGCGCGACGAAGAGGTCATCCGCACGTGGCTCGTGGAGAACCCCCATGGCGGCGATGGGATCGACGGGCTGATGGCCGGCTACGCCGCCCGCTGTGTGCCATGATGGCCGGCATGTGGACCCTGATACCGACCTTGTTCCTGGGCGTTGCTCACGCCGATGCCATCTCGATGGACAGCTCGCTCGACTGCCCGAACGGCAGCCGGATCACCGTGTCACACGCGGGTTCGTGGTGCGAGCCGACCGACTGCTCGACCAGCGAGACCTGCGGGGACGGCTCCTGCACCCAGGACCTGGGGCTCTGCATCACGACCGAGGAGGTCGGCTGCGGCGGCATGCAGCGCGACTCGGGCGAGCCCTGCACCTTCACCAAGGAAGAGGCTCACGACACCTGCAAGACCGACTCCGACTGCACCCAGGGCACGTGCCAGGTCCGCGACCGCTGCGGCTCGGACATCAAGAAGTGGTGTGGCTGCTCGGCGGTGACACCGGTCTCCGCCGGGCTCGGGGCCCTGCTGCTCGGCCTGGCCCTGGTCGGCCGCCGCCGTCAGAGCATGAAGTAGAGCAGCCCCAACAGGAAGCTCGTGGCGTTCGCCGCCAGCGATGCGGCGAACCCGTTGCGCCAGCCCAAGCGACCCCAGTGAGCGAGGATGATCCCCTCGATCACCGTCACGGCGACCTCGATGACGGCCAATCGGGCGACGGGGTCCCAGCCCATCAGGTCCTCGTTCAGCGTCCAGGCGAAGGGATGCGTGAGCAGGGTGACGCCCGGCAGGACCAGGGCCAGCCGCCGCCAGTCGACGCCGCCCTCGGCCTTGTCCCAGCCCGCGATCTTCACCAGCGCGATGACGACGGGGACCTCGATCGCGAGGCTCAGCAGCAGCCCCTGGACCTGCGGGGACATCAGTCGCCGATGATGGTCAGCAGGTACGCCTTGCCGCAGTCCGCGTTCGCGATGGCGCCCACGGTCACCTCGTACACGCCCCCGTCCTCGGGCCCCGAGCTGTCCTCGAGCACGATGGTCAGCGTCCCGGTGCCGAACTCCTCGTCGATGACGCCGAGCTCGCCGTCCCCGTCGCTCTCGACCCGCTCGACGCCGAGCTTGTAGGTCGCGTCGCTCGGGATGTTCGAGAGCGTGATGGTCACGGGGAACTCGTCCCCCGTCCACGAGTCGTCGACGTAGAAGCTGAAGACGTCGTCGTCCGCGTCGTTGTGCAGGAACGCCGCGATCTCGTGCGTGTCCTGGTCCTCGAGCGCGCCGAGCTGGGCCGCGACCTCGTCGTTGGGCTCGTAGGGGTCGTCGTCGACCGCGTCCTCGTCGACGTCCGAGTCGCAGTCGTCGTCGACTCCGTTGCAGGCGTCCTCGGCCCCCGGGTTCACGGCGCTGTCCGCGTCGTCGCAGTCCCCGGCGTTCTCGGTGTAGCCGTCGCCGTCGTCGTCCGTCAGGTCCGGGTCGACCGGCTCGTCGCTGTCCTCGACCACCGGCTCGTCGCTGTCGCTCAGGACGGGCGTCGGGTCGTCGAGCCCGCTGTCCACGAGCGAGCCCGAGGCGTCGAAGCCGCAGGAGAGGGCGATCAGGAGCAGCATCGGTCCACGGTAGCCTCTAGGAATGGAGCTGTCTCGCACCCGGATACTCGTCACCGGCGCCGGCGGGTTCATCGGCACGACACTGGTGCAGTTGCTGCGCGACCAGGGCGTCTCCGAGATCTCCACCGGATGGCGCGACCTGGCGGCCAACCCGCAGGTGGACCTGGTCCTCCATCTGGCGGCCCCGGTGGACCCGCGCCGCGACGCCGACCCCGCTCGGATGCAGGCTGGAATCGTCGAGCTGAGCCTGGCCGTGGCTCGCTCCCAGCCGCGAGCCCGCATCGTGCACGTCGGGACCTGCGAGGAGTACGGGGAGGGCACCGCGCCGTTCCACGAGGACCAGGCCGCGCGCCCCGTCTCGCCCTACTCCCGCGCCAAGGTCGAGGCGACCGAGCGGATGCTCCGTGAGCACGGCGACCGCGTGACCGTCGCGCGCCCGTTCCTGACGTATGGACCGGGACAGTCCGGCCCCCGGCTCGTCCCGTCCGCCATCCGAGCGGCGCTGTCCGGAGCCATCTTCCAGACGACGGCAGGGACCCAGACCCGGGAGTTCAACTTCGTCGAGGACATCGCGCGCGGCCTGCTCGCCTGCCGAAGCGAGGCCGTCGTGGGGCAGATCGTGAACATCGGAGGCGGCCCGGAGCTGACCGTCTCGGACATGGTGCGCCGCATCTACGCGGCCTGCGATGCGGACCTGTCGCGCGTCCAGCCGACGCTCCCGGCGCGAACCGGCGAGGTCCCCCGCTTCTTCGGCGACCATCGACGAGCCCGTCGGTTGCTGGATCATCGGCCGGACGTCGACCTGGACGAGGGCCTGCGCCGTACGATTGCCGCGTGCAAGGCGTCCACGTCGAACCCCTGACCGTCTTCGAGGACGCGCGAGGCGCCCTGATCAAGGCGAGCCCCGGCCCCGTCGCCGGCGAGGTGTACGTCGTGACCATCCAGCCCGGGGCCAGCCGAGGCCACCACCGCCACCACCGGATGGGCGAGGTCTTCGTGGCGCTGAGCGGCCAGGGCTGTGTCGGCGTCACCGACGGCGAGAAGACCGAGCACATCGACCTGGCCGGCCAGCGCGTGCACGTCGGCGCCGGCGTGGCCCACGCGCTCTTCAACACGGGCGACGAGCTCCTCATCGTCCTGGCCGCCGCCGAGCGGATCCACGACCCCGACGACGTCGAAGCCTGTCCGGTGGGCGCGCCGTGATCCACCTCGTCTGTCTGGCGCTGGCCGCCGTCGTCCTCGCGCTCGACCCGGGCTTGGAGATTCGGGCGCTCTTCCTGGTCCCGGCCGTCCTCTGGGCCCCGGGCATCGGCTGGTCGCGTCGCCTGTCCCGATCCGAGAGCCGCCTGCAGCTCCACCTCGACGCCATCTGGGTCTCGGTCGTGGCGCTGGTCCCCAGCCTGCTCGCCGTCCGCGCGTTCGGTGGAGGCGCCTGGACGCTGCTGGCGATGAGCACCGTCTGGGCCGTCCTCGGCACGGTCCTCGCTCGCGGCCACTACCGCGCCCTGGCCACGTCGTTCGCTCCCCGCTTCGGCGTGATGATGTCGTTTGTCCTCGTGGCCGGCTGGGCGTTCACGCAGCGCGACGTGATGCTCCGGCCCTTGGACGGCTGGTGGCACGCCGAAGAGCTCGAGTCGCTGTCCGAGACTCCCATCGACTGGGAGCCCGGAGCCGGCTGGACCGGCAGCGAGCCCATCGGGTGGGAGGAGGTCGGTGCGGCCCGGCTGCGCGATGAGAAGGGAGACGGCGGCAGCCTGCAGATCGCCGGCGAGGGCCGGATGGCGTTCGCGCTGCGCGGCCCGATCGGCGCACAGCTGACCATCGGCGAGGAGACCTGGACCATCGAGTCCGACCCCACCGTCGTCGAGGACGAGGGACCGGTCCCCCGCTACCTCGATCGCGGGGTGGTCGGCGCCGTCGTCGACGTCGTCGAGGGCGACCTGCCGCTGGTAGTGACCTGCGACGAGCCCGTCGACGTCTACGTCTTCCCCTCGGTCGACGCCCCCTGGGAGGTCGACGGCGAAGGCGAGCTCAAGCTCGTCCACTACTACCAGCTGCTCAACATCGTCGAGAACCAGCGCTGGGCCAACGAGATCAACGCGTCCGAGCGGAACGTGACCATCAACCAGCCCCCTCTGTGGAGCTGGGTCCTGGCCGCTGGGTCCCTCCTGATCGACGACGACACCCCCGGCGCCAACCTGCTGCTCGTCTGGGTCCTGGTCCTGGTGGCCTGCAGCGGGGTGCGCCTGCTCGAAGTCGTGGCTCCGAACGCCCCCCTGCCCGCGTGGATCCTGCCCGGCCTCGCCGCAGTGGTGCACGGCAAGCTCATGCTCGACCCGGGCAGCTCGAACTTTCCGGACTCGCTGTACGCCGCGGCGTTCGTGGGGGGCATCGCCGCCATCCGACAGCCGGGCTTCCTGCGGTTCGCGGGCATCGCGCTCATCGCCGGCCTGCTGCGCTACCCGGGCACCATCGCCCTGACCTGCGCCGCCTTCGTCAGCTGGGGCGTGTTCCGGGAGCTCCCTCGCCAGAAGCTGGTGGCGACCTGGAGCATCGTCGGCATCGTCGCAGGGGCCTTCGCCGTGGCCGCGATGTTGTCCGACACGTTCGCCCACTGGCTCGAGATCCTGTGGTTCGAGACGGTGCCCGAGCACTTCGACAACAACCAGGAGGCGCCTCCGATCTGGAAGCGTCCTCCCGAGTTCTACCTGTCGTGGCTCCGGTACTCCGGCTTCAGCCTGCTGCTGGCCCTCCCGGGGCTGTCCCGCGGCGCTCGCTATGTCCTGGGATCCGCGTTCGTCTACTCGCTGTTCCTCTGCACCATCGACCACTTCAGCAGCCACTACTTCCTGCCGGGCGTGGCGCTGGCGGCGGTCGCCGTCGGAGCCAACGCGGCCCCCATCGGCGGGCCCATCGTGCGCCACGCCGCGCCCGTCCTGGCCGCGGCCGGCTCGATCTGGTTCGTGCTGAACGGCGCCATCTGATGCGGTGGTCGGCGGGCGTCGGCGCAGCGCTCCTCATCGCGTTCCTGGCTCTGAACCTCACCTGGCTCGGCCAGGATCGGCTCGTCCGCGACGGGGACGAGGAAGGCCACGTCGGCGCGGCCGAGATGTTCGTCTGGGACCTGACCTCGGGTCGACCCGCCGACTTCGTGCAGCGGGCGCTCTGGGAGGACATGGGCGACTACCCGAGCGCCTACCCCGCCGCCGTCGGAGCCTGGTGGCACCTGAACGGCGGAGGCCAGCCCGGACGAGCCGGGGTGCGGGCCATCAACCTGCTGTTCCTGGTCGTCGCCGGCGGAGCCGTGGCCGCGGCCGCGTGGTCCCTCGGAGCCCGGAACGGCGCCCTGGTCGGCGGGGCCGCGGTGCTCTTCCTGCCGTTGTCGGTGGGGGTCTCGCGTCACTTCATGCCCGAGGGCGCGCTGGCTGCGTCCGTCGCGCTGGCCATCGCCGCGGCGGCCTGGCAGAGACGTCGACCGGGCGCTGGCTCGGCCGCGTTCCTGGGCTTGGCGCTCGCGGCGGGCCTCCTGACCAAGCAGACGTTCGTCCTGTACGCCGCGCTCCCCGTCGGCATCCTGTTGCGTCCGCATCGCAGCCTGCTGTGGCTGCCGCTCGGCGCCGCGCTGGCAGCCCCCTGGTACATCGGGAACGTCGCCGATCAGCTCGCGTACGCGGGCTCGTCCGTCGGGTACCCGGGCAGCCCGCTCGACCACCTCGCCTACTACTGGCTGGCGCTCTGGCAGCCCGCGCTGGGTCCGGTCTGGCTCGCTCTCCTCGTCGGCGCCGGTGTCGCGGCGGGACGACCTCGTGGCCGCGGCGCGGTCGTCGTCGGGCTCGCCTGGCTGGTCGGCGGCATCCTGCTGATGACGCTCGTCCCCAAGAAGTACGACCGACTGCTCATCCCCCTGCTCCCGGCCGTGGGCCTCTTCATCGCGGCCGCCGTGCATGCCCGCCCGCGGCTCGCTCCAGCCGTCCTGCTCGGCGCGGCCTGGACCGCGTGGGTCTCGTTCGCCGACGTCGGACTCGCCGGCCCCTCACCCCGCGCCGAGGCGTTCCACCCGGGCTGCGTACAGGTCTGGCTCCGACCACCGAGCGAGGACGACCTGGGCTACGCCGACGTCACGGCCCTGCTCGACGCCCACGCGCCCGGCCCTGTCCTGCTCGTCGATCCCCCCGCGATCCCCTGCTCGATCCAGACGACGCACGGCTGGGGCTACCACCTGGGCCCGTACCTGCGACGCGAGGGCCAGGAGCGCGAGGTCCTCGAGGAAGGGCGCGGCATCGTCACCGTCGACTTCGGGGGCACCGACCACGAGATCCCGGCGCTGTCGGCGAGCTACTCGGTCGAATGATCCGCGTCTCCTGGCTGATCCCGGTGCGGGACCATCCGCTCGACGAGGCGCTGGCGAGCATCGAGCTCGGCCCGAACGACGAGGTCGTGATCGTCGACGACGGCAGCCGCGAGCCGGTGCCCGGCGCCATCCGACAGCCTCCTCGCGGCATCGTCGCGGCGCTGGAGCGCGGTCGGGCTGTGTGCCGTGGGGAGTTCATCGCTCGCCTGGACGCCGACGACATCGCGCTGCCCGGGCGCATCGACGCCCAGCTCGCCGCCCTGGAGGCCGACCCCGGCCTGGTCGCGGTCGGAGGACGCGCTCGCATCGAGACCGCCTACGACGGCATGCGGACGTACGTCGACCAGGTCAACGCGGGCGATCCGATGCGTGATCTGCTGGTCGAGAGCCCGATGTTCCACCCCGCGGTGACCTTCCGGGCCGCCGCGGTGCAGGCCATCGACGGCTACCGCGGGACCTGCCGGGGCGAGCCGATCCCCGAGGACTACGACCTGTGGCTGCGCCTCGTCCGCGCCGGCGGTCGACTCGCCAACGTCGATCACGAGGTGCTCGTCATCCGCGATCGGGAGAACCGACTGACCCGCACGCATGAGATGTACTCGCGCGAGGCCTTCCGCCGGGCTCGCGAGGCGTTCCTCGGCCCTCGACTGAAGGGACGCCGCGTCGCGATCTACGGCGCCGGCAAGAAGGGGCGCGCCTGGATGCGCTGCATCGAGGCGTACGGCGGGGAGCTCGCGGGCGTCTTCGACATCAAGTCCGGGGGCGAGCGCCGCGGGCTGCCGATCCGCTCGATCCACGAGCTCACCTCGCTGCAGTTCCACGTGCTGTTGGTCGCCGTGCCCCGCTCGGCCTTGCCCCGCGTTCGGGCGAGGCTGTGCGCGATCGCCCCCGATCTGGTGGAGACCCGCGATTGGTGGGCGGTCGGTTGAGCGTGCGGTAAGCTCCCGCCATGTCCGAAGAAAGCAAGCCCCAGCTCCCCCAGCAGCAGCGCGGTCTCCTCCGCGAGTTCTGGGAGTTCATCGTCCACGAGAAGGCCTGGTGGATGACGCCGATCGTGGTCGTCCTGGTCCTGATGGTCGCGTTCATCCTGTGGGCCGAGGCGAGCCCCGTCCTACCCTTCATCTACACGGTGTTCTAGCGATGCTCGCGACGATGAAGTCGATCTGGCGCGGCTGGAAGAAGGTCGCCCACAAGATCATCTCGGCGCAGAACTTCGTCCTGATGAGCGGCGTCTACTGGCTGGCCGTGGCCCCGGTCGCGATTGCGATGAAGCTCATCCGCTTCAAGCTGATCCACACGCCTGAAGTAAGCGAGGGCGAGTCGTCGTATTGGGAGACCAAGTCCGGGACGATGTCCATGGAGCGCGCCCAGCGCATGTTCTGAGCCGGGGTGCGGTCAGTGGGATAAGCCCGGGCACGTTCGTGGAGTGCCGCTTTGATCCCGCTGATGCTGATGTTCTCGACCCCCGCCGATGCCGCTGAGGTCGACTTCTCCGGGCACTACCGCGCCCGGGCGCTCTACTACGACAACCTGTCGCTCTCGGACACGAACCCGAACGCGCTGGGTGCGACGAGCTTCATCGACCACCGCCTGCGTCTGATGCCCGCCATCCACGCCAGCAGCCGTGTCGGCGTGTTCGCCCAGGTCGACATGCTGCCGACGACGGTCTTCGGTGACTCGCCGAACACCTGGGTCAACCCGGTCGACGGCCAGGCGATCGCGCTCGCCTACGCTGACGGTGTCTCGCCCTACGGCGACGCCGACGACGGCACCAGCTACCTGCAGAACATCCAGGTGACGCGGGCCTACGCCGACGTCTACACGGACTATGGCCGCCTTCGCTTCGGTCGCATGCCGGTCGACTGGGGCGTCGGGCTCCTGTTCAACGACGGCCTCGACGCCACCGACGAGTACGGTGACACGGGCGACCGCGTCCAGTTCACGACCCGGGCCGGCCCCGTCTACGTCATGGGCGCCTACGAGCTGATCCACGAGGGACTGCTCGAGACCAGCGGCGAAGCCGACGACCAGATGCAGGCCACCGACCTGGCCGTCGCCTGGCAGACCGAGACGATGGCGCTCGGTCTCTACAACCGGTACCGCTTCCAGCGGAACCCCGGCTTCCGCGCCTACAACGGCAGCCTGTGGGGCCACATCGAGCTCGGCCCCGCCAACGTCGACGCCGAGTTCGTCGGCGTCTTCGGCCGCGGCGATCTCGACACGGGCGTCAACGACATCCAGGTGATCGCGGGCGGCCTCGTCCTCGACGGCACCATCGACGTGGACAAGATCCACGGTGGCCTGCAGTTCGGCCTCGGCACCGGCGACACGGATCCGACGGACAACGTCCTGCGGGACTTCCAGTTCGATCGGGACCACAACGTCGCGCTGATGATGTTCGAGGAGCCGATGCCCATCCTGGCTCCGGGCGTCGTCAACGAGGCCAACGCTGGCCGCGACTACGACGCGGTCCGCACCGGCGACGGCATGAGCAACGTGCTCTACATCCGCCCCGAGGTGGGCTACCAGCTCCGCCCGGACCTGGCGGCGAAGGCCAGCTACATCGCGGCGCGCGCGCTCCAGGTCGAAGAGACCGAGACCGGCAACCGCGGCTACGGGATGGAGGTCGACCTCGGCCTCACCTACACCCCCTTCGAGCACTTCTCGGCCGAGGCCATGGGCGGCGTGTTCCTGCCCGGTCCCTACTACGAGAACTACGAGCACGACGAGCTGGGTGGTGGCTTCGACGCCGCGACGTTCGGCGGTCGCCTGATGCTCACGGCGGACTTCTAGCCGTGCAGGGCGTCCACACGGCGCTCGTCACTCCATTCGTCGACGGACGCGTCGACCTCGACGCCTACGCGCGCCTGGCGCGTCGTCAGCTGGACGGCGGCGTGACGGGGCTCGTCCCCTGCGGGACCACCGGCGAGACGCCCACGCTGATCCACGGCGAGTGGGAGGACTGCCTCCGGACCGCCGTCTCGGTGGCCGAGGGCGCTCCCGTGACCGCCGGCATCGGCACGAACAACACGGTGTCCAGCGTCGCGAACGCGGCTCGGGCCCAGGAGCTGGGCGTCGACGCCGGGCTGCTGGTCTTCCCGTACTACAACAAGCCCAACCGGCGCGGCCACATCGCCCACATCCAGGCCGTGGCCGAGGTCGGGCTGCCGCTCGTCGTCTACCACGTGCCCGGACGCACGGGTCAGCGGCTGTCACTCGAGCTGCTGGCCGAGCTGACGAACCTCGATGGCGTCATCGCGGTCAAGGAGGCCACGGGCGATGTCGGCTTCGGCTCGGACCTGCGCGAGCGCACCGACCGCGACATCCTGAGCGGGGACGACTTCACGTTCATGCCGCTGGTGATGTGCGGCGGCAACGGCGTCATCAGCGTCGTCAGCAACGTGGCACCGAAGATGACCTCGAAGCTCTGCGCTGCGGCGCTGGCCGGTGACCGGGCGACCGCCGAGCGGCTCCACCACCGGCTGATGCCGCTGGTGCACTACCTGTTCGCCGACAGCAACCCGGTGCCCTGCAAGGCGGCGATGGCGGCGATGGGCCTCTGCACGAGCGAGGTCCGCCTTCCACTCGCCCCCGCGCTGTCGACTCCCCCCGCCGGCCTGCTGGACGGCCTCGAGTGACCCCCATCGGCGTCAACGGCGCGGCCGGCCGGATGGGCATGCTGCTCGTCGCCGGCATCATGGAGTCCTCGGATCTGACGCTCGCGGGCGCGACCGACGTCGACGCGGCGTTCCCCTCGCTCGCGCCCGGGGTGCTCGACACGGCCAGCGTCATCATCGACTTCTCGCTGCCCGAAGGGACCAGCCACCTGCTGAGCGTCGTCAACGATGACCAGGCCCTGGTCGTCGGCACGACGGGCCTCGGCCCCGAGCAGATCTCGGCGCTCCGGGCACACGCGACGCGCGCTCCCACCGTCGTCGCGACCAACTTCTCGACCGGCGTGAACCTGCTCATCGGGCTGGTCGAGCAGGCCGCTCGCGCCTTGCCCGACTACCACCTCGAGATCCTCGAGATGCACCACGGCTTCAAGCGCGACGCCCCCAGCGGGACCGCGCTGACGCTTGGACGCGCCGCCGCCTCGGGCCGCGACCAGGACCTCGAGGAGATCGCGGTCCACGGACGCATCGGCGACGTCGGCCCTCGGACGACGGACGAGATCGGCTTTCACGCCATCCGTGGCGGAGACGTCGCGGGCGAGCACACGGTCTACCTGGCCGGTGCTGGCGAGCGGCTCTCCCTGTCGCACCTGGCCACGTCGCGTCAGGCCTTCGCGTCCGGTGCCCTGCGCGCCGCACGCTGGGCCGCCACCCAGGAGCCCGGCCTGTACACGATGCGGGACGTGCTCGGACTCGGATGAGCGACAAGCGAGGCTCCATCGCGCCGGTCTCGGTCGCGCCGATGATGGACCGCACGGATCGGCACTTCCGCGTGCTGATGCGGCAGATCTCGCGCCGCACGCTGCTGTACACCGAGATGGTCACGACGGGCGCGCTGCTGCACGGCGACGTCCGGCGGCACCTGGACTTCTCCGAGGTGGAGCACCCCATCGCGCTGCAGCTCGGCGGAGACGACCCTCGGGCGCTGGCCCGATGCGCATCGCTGGCCGAGGACTGGGGCTACGACGAGGTCAATCTGAACGTCGGGTGTCCCTCGGACCGGGTGCAGAACGGCAACTTCGGCGTCTGCCTGATGGGCGACGCTCCCCGGGTCGCCGCGGCGGTCCGGGCGATGCGCTCGGCCTGCTCGCTCCCGGTCACGGTCAAGCACCGTATCGGCTTCGACGACCAGGACAGCTATGAGGCGATGCTCGCATTCGTCGACGTGGTGGCCGAGGCCGGCTGCGACCGGTTCAGCGTGCACGCGCGGAAGGCCTGGCTGAAGGGCCTCTCGCCGAAGGAGAACCGGAACGTGCCGCCGCTCCGGTACGAGGACGTCCACCGACTCAAGCGCGAACGAGCCGGGCTCGACATCGAGATCAACGGCGGCATCGTGGCCAGCGGCATCGCCGAGCACCTGCAGCAGGTCGACGCCGTGATGATCGGACGCGCCGCCTACGACGACCCGATGTCGTTCGCCGGGGTCGACCAGGCCTTCTTCGGCGCCGAAGAGCGCGCGGTGTCACGCCATGACGTGGTCCGTGGCATGGCGGTCTACGCCGACGCGCAGCTCCGAGAGGGCCATCGCCTGGGGCACATCGCGCGGCACCTGCAAGGGCTGTTCAAGGGCGTTCCCGGGGGACGCAAGTACAGGCGGCACCTGGCTGAGAACGCGTTCGGCAAGGGGGCACCGGCCAGCGTGCTGACCGACGCACTCGACCACGTCAGCTGAGGCGCTTGACGGTCGTCAGGGCCTCGGACACATGCTTCTTCGCGTTGATCTGGCTGTCGAACACGTGCTGGATGACCCCGTTCCGGTCGATGACGAACGTCACCCGACCCGGGATGAGCCCGAACGTCTTGCCGACGTCGTAGGTCTTGGCGAGCGCTCCGCCCCCGTCGGTGACGAGCGTGAACGGAAGCCGGTGCTCGTCGACGAAGCCGCGATGGCTCCCCTGTCCGTCCGTGCTGACCCCGATGACCACGGCGCCAGCCTCGGTGAAGTCCTCGTACGCGTCACGGAATCCGCACGCCTGGGCCATGCAGCCCCGGGTGTTGTCCTTCGGGTAGAAGTACAACACCACGACCTGCTCGTTCCGGTACTTCGACAGCGACACGCGGTGCCCGTCCTGGTCGGTCAGCGTGAAGTTCGGCGCGGAGGCACCAACGGCCAGGGGCATTCAGTCACCGGTCTTGAAGGGGAACGAGTCCACGTCGTAACCCAGCCGCGAGTACACGAACCCGACGCCCACGTAGGCGCCAGCGGACCCGATGGCCGCCCCGACGACTCCACCGATCACGGCAGGCAGGACGCGACGCCGCCCAGCGTGATCGATGAAGCCGTGCTTGTACCCGGACTGGTAGCGGTAGGCGTCCGCGGGGGCCTCGTGCTCCGGCGGGCCGGTCGTGGCGTAGATCACACCGGGGGTCAGCGCGCCCGTGACGAGGCACGGCGCTGCAAGGCAGGGACCGACGAGCGTCGTGCTCGCCGCGGCCACACCGACTCCCGACGCGAAGCCGATCAACGCAGGCCGCTTGGGATCGGTCGCCTCAGCGGCTTCCTTTCCAGCGGCGTACCCCTGGGAGTACGCGTCGACCGGCTCGGCCTCGCCCGCAAGCGCGAGACCGACAAGCGCCCACATCACGACCGACGCCGGACGAGTCCGAGGGCGAGGAGCAGCGCTCCGAAGCCAGCGACCGGGCTTCCGGACGAGCTGCAGGCCATGGGGAGAAGCCCCCACTTGGGCGCCGGAGCGATGCCGTACTCACACTCACTGGGCTCATCGGCCCAGCCCTCGCCACAGATGGGGAACGCGGACTCCATCGGAGCCGAGTGGTCGATGAAGCGAATCTGCTCCTGCCCGACGATGCGGTTGGCGTACAGGACCAGGTCCTGGTCGACGGCCTCGGGCGTGTACCTCAGGTGCAGCCGACCCACGTAGAGCTGCGGGCCCCACGGGTTGTAGAAGCCGGTGTCGCCTTCCTTGGAGAACTCGAACCCGAGCGCCTCGATGAGCTCGTCGGGCAGCGGATCGTAGTCCTCGGCCGGGATGTTCGGGTTCGACTGGCTGGCCGGCGGGAACAGGCTCGGCAGGGGGCACGGGTCGCACTTCAGCGAGCTCGCGCCCATCGTGCCGCTGACCCAGCTCGGGGTCACCGGCCACCCGTACTCACGCACCCAGACGAATCCCTCAGACGCCGTGAACGCCTCGTCGAACTGGGCGTTGTAGTAGTCCGCGAAGCTGGGCCACTCGTCCGAACGGACCAGGCACTCGTCCTCGATCTCGGCCTGGGGGTAGTTCGAGATGCCGACCTGGCCTTCCTGGTAGTCGGTGACCGTGTACAGGATGAGGTCCTGCTCGCCGCCGCTGTTCAGGGTGCCCAAACGGATCGGCAGCGAGAAGCCCTCGCTCCGGTACTGGAGCTGGATGGGCGACAGGTTGGCGCCCTCCTCCGGGGCGCGGTCGAGGCGGACCTTGGCGGCCAGGAAGCGGCTCCCGGACTCGACGTAGGTCGCCATGGTCTCGAGCGCGTCGTCGCCGACGGCGTAGCCCTCGGCATCGAGCCAGGCGAGCAGCCCCTCAGCGTCCTCGGCCTCGAGCAGCACGAAGTCGTACTCGCCGGCGGCGAACTCGGCCTCGACGCTCACGGCGCTGGCGGCCTCGTCGCTGGGGGTGCCGACGTCGCCGTAGCCGCCCAGGGTGTCGTTCGAGGCGACCAGATTGCGCTCCGAGCAGCCGCCCAGGAGGAAGGGCGCGGCGAAGAGCGGCGTGTGGCTCTTGGTGCTGGCGTCCTCGTCCTCGAAGTCGCGGTGGTGCGTCCAGCCGCCCATGTCCTCGCAGGTGTACTCGACGAGGCGGGGGCCGGAGTACACCTCGAGCGTGCGGACGAGGTGGTCGTCGACGACCGAGACATCCTCGGGCGAGAGATCGGCGGGCACCGGGATGACCATCGCAAACTCGGACGCAGCGCCCTGGTAGTCGTTGACCATCGTGAGCGTCGTGAGGTCGCCCTGCCGGACCACGGCCATCTGGCTCGCGCTGTTGGTCAGATCCGCGCCGGGCTCTCCGACGTACGTGCCACAGAAGGCATGCGCGTCGGCTGCGAGGCCGGCGAGCCCCAGGAGAAGGGTCGCACCATTCATGGATGTCACTCTGCCGCCCTGGCCCCCCCCCTTCTACGGCGGGAAGGCCGGAAATGTGACAAGCCCCCTGTACAGCGCCCCTCCGAGGCCCCCACCGATCACCGGCTCGACGTGCTCAAGCGGGAGCGCGGCCTGGATCTCACGCCACTTCACCGAGCTGCGCGGGTTGTCGTTCGCGACCAGGATGAGGAACCGGGGCTTCGCGTCCGAGAAGCCCTCGAGGTCCTTCGCGCAGTCGAGGATGCCCAGCTCCCGCTTCTGGTTGAAGAGGAGCATCATCTCGACCTTGAGCGCCTCGACCCGAGCGGGCTCCGAGCAGAACCGGTCCGCCTGCCGCATGTGGGCCTGTAGTCCCGCCGAGCCCGTCATCGACCCTTGGCCGTGCTTGAGCTCGCACAGGACGAGTCGATGGCCCGTCGTGCGCTTGCGGACCTTGCCCGACCACTCGACCAGGACCAGGTCGAAGCGGCCATGCTCGCCGGCGTACTCGATGTCGCAGACGAAGTAGTCCGTGGGCCGAGCAACCGAGCCGTAGTTGTTCGCCCGCACGATCTGCTGCTGTACCTCGCGCTCGTCGTTGTTCTTCGGGAACAGGTCGATGAGCTCCTTCAGCCGGGGAAACGCGGCGACCCACCCGGCCAGGTCCCTGGAAGCCGGCAGCTCGAGCGTCTGCCCGCGCGCGTACTTCGCGTCGAATGCCCCCCCGCTCGGCGCCCACCGCAGCAGATTGCCCCCCCGGTAGTAGACGTTGACGTACTCATCTCGGATCTGGAGATCGAGGGTGGCATCCGCGTGGACCCGTTCCAGAAGCGGCCCCGACTTCAGGGCGTCCAGGAAGGGGCGGGAGAGCCCTCTCATGCGTTCGGCGAGTACGGGAAGTGGCAGTCCCGGCACTTCTCACAGCTGGGCACGCCCTTTCCGCGGGCCGAGCGACGCAGGCTGGCGACGTGCTCGTCCTCGGTCCAGATGCGCGACAGGCGGTCGTCGGTGATCTGGCCGATCTTGTTGCTCAGGTCGGTGTCCCAGGGACACAGGACGACCTTGCCGTCCCAGCTGACAGTGGGCGTCTGCTCGACCGCGGTGCAGCTCCGCGGTGCCGACTCGTCGCCGGACAGACAGGGAACGTCGAGCACCTCGGACAGCTCCTCGAGCCGGGTTCGCGCGTCGCGCGTCGCCTGGAAGTGGTCGTGGTCGGTGCGACGGAACCAGATGCCGTCGCCCGCCTCGGGCATGGGTCCGACCGAGAGGTGCGGGTTGACCAGCAGGCCCTGCCACGTCTCGACGAAGGCGTGGGGGTCGAGCTCCTCGTCGACGACCCAGCTGGCGACGATGCGTGTCGCCTTGCCCCGAACGGCCGCAAGGTGCTGGACGCGCACCTCGACCTGGTCGGTCCACCGCCCTCCCCCGTTCCCGTGGACGATCCAGGTCTGCGGGATCTCGGGGAACTCGGCGACGATGCTCGCGATGTCCTCGCTCAGGAGCCGGCCGTCCGTCTCGATGCGCAGCTCCTCGAACACCCCCTCGTCGCGGATGGCGACGAGGACGAACCGCAGGATGCGTCCGAACTCGGGGTGCAGCAGCGGCTCGCCTCGCCAACTGAGCTGGACCACCGGGAACGTGATGCGCGTGCTGGCGAGATCCGTCACCACGCGCTCGACCACCTCGAACCCCAGGAAGCCGCGCCCGAAGTCGATGTACTGGCGGTCCCGGTACTCGAGCCACAGGTCGGGGTCGTCGAAGCACGCCTCGACGGGCCGAGGCGAGTCCGCCACCAGGCTCTCGAAGCGACGCTGGGTGGCCTTGTCCCAGAGAGACGGCCACGGTGCGGTGTCGGAGAGCTCGAGTCGGAGGAGTCCGCCGGCGACCCGCCGACCTCGCTGCGGGCGCAGGCCGCGCAGGCGCTCCTTGGCCATGTCCCCGAGGATCGAGAGCGCCGTGCGGCCGATGGCCTGGGCCGAGTCCGAGTCGCGGCGCAGGTAGCAGTTCTGGATGCACGGGGTCGAACAGGTCTTCACGACCTGGCGACGCTCGGCGAGCTGGGGGCTGGCCCAGAGGTCCCTCAGCGAGTCGGTGCGCGCACTCCCGAACCGACCGGCCAGGAAGTCCAGGGACCCGTCGCACATGATGGCGTCGCCGTTGGCGTTGATGTAGAGCTCCTTCCAGCCCGCCCAGCACGGCGCCTCGAGCGGCGCGAGGTCGTCCCGGTAGTAGCTGGGGATCAGGCGCAGGTCCTCGACGCTGTTGAGGATCTGGAACCCCGCTCGCCCCTGCCGCTCGACGCGACGGACCAGCTCGTCGACCAGCGTCTGCAGCTCGCCCAGGTCCTCGGGTCGAATCCACATGCCGACGTGGTCCTCTGGGGCGTCCTCGCCGTGTCGGAACAGGTTCAGGAGCTGGACGCCGTCGAAGCCCTGTCGCTCCATCTCGTCGAGGAAGGCCGGCAGCTCGCGGAAGTTCCGGCGATGGACAATGGCGTTCACGAGGATCTTCCGGTGCACGTTGCCGGCGGCGGCGTCGGCCTGTCGGATGTTGTCGAAGCCCTTGAGCGCTCGCCGGTACATGCCCTCGCCGCGGATGCTGTCGTGCACGGCCTCGTTCCCGTCGAAGCTGACGTTGATGTGGAGGCTGTGTGGAGGGATGCGCGCGATGGTCTCGGCGCGGCGCCGGTTCACGAGCGTGCCGTTCGTCGTGATGGTGATGGTGAAGTCCTTCTTGCAGGCGTACTCGAGGATCTCCTCGAGGTCGCCGCGCATGAAGAGCTCGCCGCCGAGCGGGTTGAAGACCTTGATCCCCCACAGCGCGGCCTGGTCGATGAGGCCCTTGACCTCTTCGGTGCCCAGCTCGTCGGGGACGTCGTAGCAGGTCGTGCACATGACGCACTTCAGGTTGCACTGGAGCGTCAGGTTGACCGAGAGCCAGTCCGGCGGCGCCAGCGAGCGGTTGAGCGCGCGCGACAGGTACATGCGCGCATTGCGCCGGACGGGGGCGAGGCGGTCCACTGCGCGAGTCTAGCCCGGCTGTGCGCAGACGTTGCGTCAGTCGGCGGCTTCGAAGACGTGAGTATCGACGTTCTCCCAGGCGACATCGATCAGCTCGACGTCGCTGCGCCAGTGGTCGATGCCGACCGCGACGTCGTGGACGAGGCTGCCGTCGATGCGAATCGAGGACGCGTCGGCGCGGATGGCGACCTCGTCCGAGGTGAAGGACCCGCCAGAGACGTCCAGCGCGGCCTCCTGGAGGTAGACCTCGCCGTCGACAACGACGTCCTCGAGCACCACCCCTGCGGGATCGTCGGGGTCGTCGGTGACCGCGAAGACCGCGTAGTCCGCCTCGGTCACGGAGCCGCCCAGGACCGTCAGGTCGCCGCCCTCGGCCGTCGCGATGCCCTTGCTGCCCGCGACCAACGTGAAGCCCTCCAGCGTCAGATGGCCGCCGTCGACGTCCCAGAGCGTATCGCCCGAGCCGAGAAGCTCGACGTCGCCGCACGCCTTGAACGACACCTCGGTCTCGGATGCGACCGACAGGTAGTACGTCCCCTCGGCGATTCCCCAGGCTCCACCCGCCTCGATGGCGTCGAGGATCTCGACACGCTCGTGCAGCGGTTCCGAGCAGGGGTCGGCGGTGGATGACGAGGTGGGCGCGCAGGCGACGAGAAGGAGGAGCATGGGAAAAACGTAGGGGCCCGGCGAGCGGGTGGCATTTTTCGCTTGGTTTACGATGCTGTGGTGCGTGTCCTCGTCGTCTTCCATGGCTGGCTCCCCTCCGCGAGGCGTCCCGGGAGCGGCGGCGCCATCCGAGCGTGGCACCACATCGAGGCGCTGCGCGAGGCCGGCCACGAGGTCCTGCTCGTCACGCGAGCCCAGGACGCCTGGGATGGCGGCCCCCCGGTCTACGCATCCGCCTCGGAGCTCCGCGCCTACGCCAAGGCGGTCGCTCCGGACCGAATCCTCTGCGTCCAGCCAGAAGAGGCACCCGCGCTCGCAGACCTCGGCGTGCCGCTGTGCGTCGACCTGTACGCGCCCCGGCTGCTCGAGTCGGCCTGGCAGCTCCCTCAAGAGCACGCCGACGCCGCCGTCCAGACCCTTCAGGCGCTCGCTGCCGCCGACGAGGTCCTCTTCAGCAACCCGCGCCAGCGCTGGTTCTACCTGGGCCTGCTCGCATTGGCGGGATGGAACCTGCGCGAGGACAGCGGCCGCGTGGTCCCCCTCGTCGCGCCCCAGGGGCCGGAGCGCACGCCCCCAGACTCCCCCCGCATCGTCATGGGCGGCGTCGCCTGGCCCTGGCAGGACCCGACCGACGCCCTGGCGCGCGCCAAGAAGCACCTGAACAAGCGTCGCCGCGGACAGCTCGTCGTCTACGGCGGTCGCTCGGTGGTCGGCGAGAGCGGGGTGGTCGACCTGGCCTCGGCCGTGAAGCCTGGGAAGCGGCTGACCTACATCGGCAACCTGGAGTACCCCGACCTGCTCGCGGCCTACGCGGGGGCCACAGCCGCGCTCGACGTCATGGCGCCGAACCCCGAGCGCGAGCTGGCCGTCGCCTTCCGTCACATGGACTACCTGGGCTGTGGGCTGCCGATGATCACGTCGGGTCACGGGCTGGATCTGGGCGACGCGGCCTGGGTCGTCGGAGATCTGGAGGCGGCGCTCGACCAGGTCCTGGACGACGCCGACCTGGTCGCGCGCAAGTCCAAGGCCGCGATCGCCCTGGCCGCCGAATACGCCCGCGACCGGTGCGAGGTGGCCCTGCTCGACTGGGTCGCCGACGGCACGACCCGGGACCGGGAGTCGACTTCCCTGCTCTCCTCGGCGGACGCTCGTGCGGACCTGGGGCGGGCCGAGGGAGCCCTGCTCGCGGAGAGGGAGCTGCGCCACAAGGCCGAGGCTGAGGTCACCGACAAGCGCGCCGAGAACGAGCGGCTGTCCGCGCAGATCTCCACGCTGACCGGCACGATCGAGCGCCTCACCCGGACCCTCGACGAGGTCGCCGGCTTCAAGCGCGAGGCGGTCCGTGTCCTGGGCGCCGGCCAGACGGCCGCCAGCGAGGAGGCCAAGGCGCTGTCCCGCGAGCTCGCCGACATGCGCGCAGACCTGGCGAAGAAGGACACCGAGCTGCGCGCCTCGCAGCGCGACATCGATCGGCTCAACGACGTGGTCACCTCGATCAAGGACCAGGCGTCCTACGCCGGCGAGCGGCTCATCGAGGCCGGCCAGCGTGAGAACAAGCTGCGCACGGACCGGGACTCCTGGAAGAACCGAGCCGAGCGAGGCCTCCTGGCCCGGATCCTCCGGCGAGACTGAGCGCCCCCGACTGAGATAGGCCAAGGGCATGCGTGACCCCTGGTTCGACAAGAAGGGCCTGGACTTCGAAGAGGACTTCGCTCGTGTGCGGCACGAGCGCGTCTCCGAGGTCCTCGGCAAGGTGACTCCCGAGCACTGGCGCGAGCAGCGTCGACGGGTGCTCGCGCGGCTGGCCGCGCTCGAGGGACACCTCGACGACGTGATGCACGCCCGCCTGACCGAGGTCTTCCTCGAGTACGACGTCCTGGTCGTCATGACGCAGTCCGTCGACGAGACCGTGCTGCACGTCACCGACGACGGCCAGCAGCTCACCCTGCTCTCTTGAGTCCGCCTCTCGACGGCGTCGTCATCGTGACCGGCGCCAGCTCGGGCATCGGCGAGGCGATGGCGCGTCAGCTGACGCAGGCTCGAGTCCTGGTGCTGGTGGCCCGCCGCAAGGAACGCCTCGACGCGCTCGCCGCGACCCTCTCGAACGCCGAGGTCCGGCCCTGCGACCTGACGGACCTGGATGCGTGCGAGGCGCTGATCGCAGGCATCGAGGCCGACCACGGCCATGTCGATGTCCTGATCAACAACGCAGGGATGGCCGACCTGGGGCTGTTCGAGGTCGCGGAACCCGACAAGCTCACGCGCATGATCGACCTGAACGTGCGCGCGCTCACGTTCCTCACCCGACGCGTCGTGCCCGGACTGATCGCCCGAGGCCGAGGCGGCATCCTGAACGTCTCGAGCGGGTACGGGCTGACCTGGATGCCCGTCGCCGCGGCGTACGTCGGCACGAAGTACTACGTCACCGCGTTCACCGAAGCGCTGCGCAGCGAGCTGTACGGGACCGGCGTCGTGGTCACCCAGGTGAACCCGGGTCCCGTGAAGACCGAGCTCGAGGCCATCGCCGGCACCCCGATGGGCCGGCCCATGCCCGACTGGATGCAGCTCTCGCCCGAGCAGTGCGCGCGCGAGTCGTTGCAGGCGTTCCGCCGCGGACGCGCAATGAGCATCCCGGGCTGGCTCGGATGGCTCATGATCACCAGCGGACGCCTGTCGCCCAGCTGGCTCCTGCGCCTCGTGTACTGGCCGGTCGGCGGCTACCTGCGCGCCCAGGGGCCATCGAGCTAGTCGACCCGGAAGATGACCTTGGTGGTCTCACCACCGACGACGTTCACCAGCTGCGACTGGTCGAGCCCGATCTGGTCGTTCTTGACCTGGATCGTGTGCGGTCCTTCGCCCAGCTCGTAGTTGAACTTGGGCGTCCGCCCGACGTTCGCGCCGTCGACGTAGATGTCGCCCCACACCCGGTTGCCCGCGATGTTGATGTTCAGCTTGCCCAGCGCGGCGACCTTGGGGGTCTCGACGACCGGCGTCTCGACGACCGGGTCCTTCGGTGTCTCGACGACGGGGTCCTTCGGCGTGTCCCGGGGCGTGCGGGGCACGACGGCCGCCTTCTTCTTCTCGAGCTTGATCGGCATCACGAGCCGCTCGCCGGCGACGACCTCGATGACCTCCTCGACCTCGAGGTAGTCCTCGGCCACGATGCGGACCGTCAGCTCACCCGGCTGCAAGTGGTCCAGCCCGACCTGCGGGCCCGAACCCATGAGCTCGTCGCCCACGTACACGTCGCCGGCCGTGTTCAGTCGCAGCACCAGCGCGCCCTCGGTGGGCAGCACCTCGACCGTCTCGACGACCGTCTCGGGCTCGATGGTCCGCGTCGCCATGTAGCCGACGACCCCCAGGAGCAGCACGACGACACCGATGGCCGCAAACAGCGGCGCCCTCGATGGAGGTGCCGTCTGGATGGTCCCGGTCGAGCCTGCTGAGGAGCCCGCCTCCCACTCTGGCGAGAGAGCGAGCTCGGGCTCCCGGTTGTGCAGCTCGAGCGCGACAGCCGAGCCGGCCTCCATGCGGTCGAGCTCACCGGCCCGCTCCTCGGAGAACAGCTCGATGAGGAACAGCGACAGCGAGCGCTGGATCGTCGGCGGCGTCGACGGGTACATGTACTCGAGGAGCGCCTGCTGGAACTCCCGCGCGTCGCGGTACCGCTCGTCGAGATCGGCGGTGAGCGCCTTCATGACGATGGCGTCGAGGCGCTGGCTGATCTCGGGCCGCATCGAGCTCGGCGGCTTGATGTCGACCGACTTGATCTTCTCGAGGGTCTTGATCTCGCTGTCGGTCTTGAAGAGCCGTCGGCCCGTCAGCATCTCGTACAGGATGATGCCGGCCGAGAACAGGTCGGACTGCTGGGTGACGTCCTCGCCCCGCGCCTGCTCGGGGCTCATGTACTCGAACTTGCCCTTGAGCACGCCATCCTTGGTGTCGTACTGGCACATCTCGGCCTTGGCGATGCCGAAGTCCGCGATCTTCACCTCGCCCGAGTAGCTGAAGAGCACGTTGCTCGGGCTCATGTCGCGGTGGACGATGCCGAGCTCGCCTCCGCGCAGATCGGTCTTCTTGTGGGCGTAGTCCAGGCCCTTCATCACTTCGTGCGCGATGAAGACCGCGAACTCCTCGGGCAAGGGCTTCCGGCGCTGCGCGAGCTTGCGGAGCAGGAGCTTCACGTCCTTGCCGTCGACCCACTCCATCGCGATGAAGTAGTTCTCTCGAATCTTGCCGAAGTCGTAGATCTGGACCAGGTTCGAGTGCTGCAGCGAGACCGAGATCTTCGCCTCGTCGATGAACATGTCGACGAACTCTTCGTTGTCCGAGAGGTGCGCCAGGATCCGCTTGATGACCTGGACCTTCTCGAAGCCCGCCGTCGAATAGGACTTGGCCTTGAAGATCTCGGCCATACCGCCCGTCGCGATACGGTCGATCAGGTAGTACTTGCCGAAGGCTTCTGGCTCGAAGTTGGCCACGGATCTCCGCGAGAGAGTCTACTTGCTCTCTCTCTACTCGGCACCGCCGCCAGACGTGACACCCATGTAGCGACCGGCCTCTTCGCAGGTCCATTCGGTGCGCACGTTGTCGACGTTCTCGGCGCAGTGGTCCCGGTCCTCGGACTCGGTGTTCCCGCGCGAGAAGTCGGATGTGCAGGTCTTCACCTGCTCGTCGTTGACCGTGTAGCCACACTCCTCGGCGTAGGCCGCGAGCTCCTTGCAGGTGTCCTGACACGCGTTGCTGCAACCCGTGAGGGCGACGGCGGCCAGCGCGATGACGGCGACGAGGCGGCGCATGGATGCTCCATTCGAGGGCTACAAGACGCGGTAATCTGGCACACGGCACACACCGACGCAACGCGCGCAAGGCGGACTTGACCGGACATGGACGCGAGCCTCGACCACTTCGGCGTGCTGCAGATCGAGCCGACCGACGTCTGCAACCTGTCGTGCTCGATGTGCGCGCCGCACCACGACGGCTGGGAGCAGATCCACGGCGTGCCGAAAGGGCGCATGGACCTGGACGTCTACCGGGGCATCGTCCAGGGTCTCGCGGACGAGGACTGCCGCTTCGACCACGTGATCTTCCAGTGGCTGGGTGACCCCTCGCTGCATCCCCAGCTCGAGGACATGGTCGGTCTGGCCGCCGAGCACCTCGGGGCGCGGGTCGGGTACCTGCGCGTCGACACCAACGCCATCGTGCTGACGCCGGCGCGTATGGACCGTCTCCTGGACCTGGCGGAGCGCTGGCCGCAGGTGCCGCTCCTACTGGTGTTCACGATCGACGCGGTCACCCCCGAGACCTACCTGCGGGTGAAGGGGCAGGACGCGCTGTTGCGTGTGCGGCGCAACGTGCGACACCTGTTGCGCCGACGAGCCCAGCGGGGCGTCGCCGTGAACGTCGAGCTGCAGTTCGTCCTGCAGGAGGGAAACGCCCACGAGGCCGGCGCGTTCATCCAGTACTGGTCCGACTTCCTGGAATGCCAGGGAGGCTCCGCCGGGCACACGGACATCATGATCAAGCGGCTCAGCGTCGGGGCGGGCGGCCCGGGGCAGCTCGAGGCGGATGAGCTGTACGAGCGGACGGTGCGCTCGCAGGGGATCCGGGCCGAGGTGCGCGAGCACATCGAGGTCAAGGTCTGGGAAGCCCGGCCGTGGGAGTCGACGGCGTCGACGGACGGGGCCAGACAGCCGTGCCCGGGGCTCTGGATGACCCCTGTCATCCGGCACGACGGGCACCTGATGATGTGCTGCGCCGACCTTGGCGGGGACCTGGACCTGGGCTCGCTGGAGGAGTCGTCGTTCCGGGAGCTCTGGGAGGGACCCGTGGCGCTCCAGCGGCGCGTCGACCACATCCAGGGACGGTTCGAGGGGGTCTGCGCCGACTGTGGCGGGATCAACTGGTACACGACCACGGACGAGGTCATCGAGGACACGCTTCGGCGGGCGGCGAAGTAGGCCCTGGGGGCGCGCAGTTCTCCGTGGCTGACCGTCACCCTCGGGGTTGTGCGTCGCTCGGAGCGCAGTTCTCCCAGGCTGACCGTCACCCTCGGGGTTGTGCGTCGCTCAGAGCGCAGTTCTCGCCGGCTGACCGTCACCCTCCGGGATCTGCGTCACTCAGCAGGTCCACCCGGTCCAGCTCTGCCCCGTCCTCGCCGACGAGACCGACCTCGAATACGGGGCCGTTGGGGATCACGCGCGCCTCGACGGTCGTCGACGGCTCGCAGGCCGACCGGAGCGAGTCCGCGAACCTGGCGGTGGTCGCCACCTGCAGCTCCACCCGCGCGTCGAGTCGCGTGGCGGTCACGACCTGCGAGTCGCCCGAGCAGGTGTCCAGCCCTGCGAGCGTCCTGAAGCCCGGACCGTTGAACAGGTTCGGGTCGGTGGAGGCCTGCGACACGGCCAGGAGCGAGAAGGCGAAGAGCAACATGTCCATTCGTCGGTGCACTTGAAACTACGGAGCGCCTCGGCCGAGATTCGTGAAGTCGCTGTGAGTCCGATAGGCTCGCGACCCGATGCACCTCCTCCTACTCGCCTGCGCCACCCCCTCGGAAGACGTCGACATGCGTCGGGGGCCGAACACCCGCGACACCGCGGTCAGCGCGGACGCCGACACGGACGCCGACAGCGACTCGGACTCGGACTCGGACGCCGACTCGGATGCGGACTCCGACGCCGACACCGACTGCCTGACCCTCCCCGCGTACGCCTCGCCCGACCCGCCGACGGAGGAGTGCAAGGACATGGACTGGGAGCTGTCGCCGGACGGTTGGTACCTGGTGTCCCAGTTCGGCACGAGCAACGACAGCACGACGTGGGGTGGGGATACGACCTGCCACTGGGTCCAGGCGACGTACGACTACTACGGCTGCCGCTACGACTCGGGCAAGGGCGAATGCCTGGACGACGACGACGAGATCGCGTGGATCCAGGGCGACGTCGACTACGACTACTCGGACGTCGTCAGCACGGTGAACGCGTCTGCGCCCGGCGACGTCGACTGGCCCGAGATCTTCTACGTCGCCGGAGCGCAGCGGTTCGGCTGCGGCGCCACGCTGCGGGTGACGAATCCCGAGAACGGGCGGTGCGTGGTCGTATACGCCGAGGACGGCGGACCCAACATCCAGTACGAGTCCGAGGACTACGGCGGACGGCGCATCCTGGACAGCTCGCCGGCCGTCATCGAGTTCCTGGACCTCCACAGCCATGGCTGGGGGAGCAGCCAGCTGCTGTACGTCGAGTTCGGGAAGAGCACCGATGTGCCCGGACAGGCCTGCACCCCGTGCGCGGCGGGGCCGGCCGGTCAGGGCAACGAGCACCTGCGCAGTCCATGGGACCCGGACCACATGACGGGGGTGGACTGCCGCTGAGGCAGTCAGCCTACTGCCGGATCTCCGGGAAGAGGTACGCCGCTCCCCTCAGACTCTCGTCATCGCCCCAATGCGGGGATCCGACCACGACGGAGTTGCCCGATCCCGTCAGGATCTCGGTGCACCACATCGAAGCTCCGAGCGAGGCGCCTGACTTCGCTCCGACGACCTGGGCGTCGGCATCGCCGTCCTCAAAGTGCCCGGTCTCGGGCTCCAGGAACACGAACACCACTCCCGCCTGGTCCTCCGCCAGATCCGCGTGAACGAGCAGGTCGAGCCCACCATCACCATCAACGTCGCAGCTCCCGAGCGCGGCCCCGAAGAACGCGGAGCCTGTCCCCTCCAGCTCCCACTCCGCCGCGCCCAGGTCGGGCCCGGGATGAATCGAGACGACGCCCGATCCGGAGGCAGCCGAGGGGGCGCCGACCGCCAGATCGTCATGCCCGTCGCCGTCGAGATCCGCGACCGCCAATGCCGTTCCGAAGCCACCCGCACCGGTCATCTCGGCCAGCGCATCTGCTGACGGGTCAAAGGAGTCGGCGTCGACCGCCAGGACGAACGTAGCGCCACCATCACCATCACTCGGTGCGCCCGCGGCGACCTCTACGACGCCGTCCGAGCCGTAGTCGATCGCCGCGACCGCTGTCCCGAAGTCTCCACCGTCCGCGTCCAGGACGACCGAGACGTCCAGGTCGTCAACAGCCTGGTAGTCGAAGACGTGGACGCCGTTGCTGGAGCCCGCGCCCGCGGCGACCCAACCCTCCTCGGGGCTCCCTGTGAGCGAGGTGCCTACTCGCCCCGAGGCGTCGTACCAGCCCTCGGCAACGTCCGAGGCGACGCCGCTCACATCCCCAGAACCAAAGAGGAAGACCATTCCCTTCTTCGGGGCCCCGACGACGACATCCTCGCGACCATCCGAGTCGAAGTCCCCAGCGAACGAGGCGGCCCCGAACAGGGAATCCGTGAGACCGCTCGTGACGACCTTCCCGGCGTCGTCACTGGTGCCGCCGGTCTGAGCGAACTCAGGGCGAAAGAAGAAGACAGCGCCCTCGCCGTCGTAGTTCTCGGCGCCCACGATGATCTCGCGGGCCACGCTCGCTCCACCGTCACGGTCGGCAGCCGTCACGCTCATCCCGAACCGGCTGGTCTCCCCTGTGGAGTACAGACCGACCAGGTCGGCAGCGGCCATCTCGCCCGCGTAGGCGCAGGTCGTCGCGTCACAGTCCGAATCGACCCCATCCCCACAAACCTCCTCCGCCCCCGGAAACACATCCCCATCCCCGTCATCGCAGTCCCCATCCACCGCGCTGTACCCATCCGGCTCCGAGCACTGCTCCAGCGTCGCCTCATCCGTCCCGACCCCGTCGTCGTCCGCATCGACGTACCAGACCTCGTCCAGCCCCTCATCGACCGCACCGTCGCAGTCGTCGTCGACGCCGTTGCAGACCTCGGCCAACCCGGGCGCCACATCCGCCGTCGTGTCGTCGCAGTCGTCGGCGTTCTCGGCCACCCCCGTCGGTACCGGGCAGACGAGGACCGGCGCGTCGGGATCGCCGTACCCGTCCCCATCGGCGTCGAAGAACAGCCCGTCCAGCTCGGGGACGCCCTCGTCGACCTCGCCGTCGCAGTCGTTGTCGACCCCGTCGCACTGTTCGTCCGCGCCTGGGAACGTCTCGGCGCTCTCGTCGTCGCAGTCACACGCCTCGCCGGCCGGCACCTCGTCCGGGTAGTCGCAGTCGACCAGCGCGTCGCCGTCGCCGTCCAGGATCGCGAGCTCGTAGCCCTGGTACTCCGACGGCAGACTGACGCATGCCAAGGCCCCCCAGACGAGCATCAGTCAGGCAACACCACGGTGATCGTCCCGTCATCGGTCGGCTCGGTCCCGCCCGGATCCCGGAAAACCACCGCCCAGACTCCGACCCCAGCGCCAGCCGCCGCAACGCCACCCATCGCGGCCCAGACGTACCACTTGGGTCCGGTCTCGATGTACTGGACCTGGATCTCTTCGTTCGGGTCGAGCAGGATCTGCGTCAGCAGCGCATTGTCGGAGACATCCAGCGGCGGGGCCGTGATCGCGACGCGGTCCGAGCGGATGTCGCCCGTCTCCGTCACGTACGACCCCAGCGCCGGGATCAGATCGGCGATGGACCGAGCCGGATCCGAGCCCCGCGGGGCGACGAGCGCCTGACTGAAGTTCTCACTCCGCGAGCTGTAGAGCAGCACCGCGACCTGGTCGTCACCGACCTCGCCGCCCAGCAGCACCAGCGGGGTCTGCGAGTACGCCCCGATCGACCTGTACAAGGAATCGGTCTGGCGGACCATCCCCGACGGGGTGTCCGCCGGCTCGGTGATCGTGCGCGCCATGGACAGGGACACCGTCTCCGCCCCCGTCGAGATCTCGACGCGCTGATACGCCCGCAGCCCGCCATCCGCGGTCGCGTAGACATGGTGCACGCCGGCCGGCAGGTCGTTGATCGCCACCGGAGCGAGGCCCACGGACTGGCCGTCGACGATGACCTCGACCTCCTCGCCGTCGGCCTGGACGCGCAGGACGCCCGTTCCGCTTGCCATCACATCGGCCCGAACCGCGACGTACGCGTCCACGACGTCCGGCGGGTAGCTGATGGGGTCCAGCTCGCGCGAAGGGTCGAGCGTGACGACCTCGCGGTAGGCGGCGCGAGCCGCGTCGAGTTCCCCCATGCCGGTCTGGGCCAGCGCCAACAGAAGGTAGGCATCGAGCAGGTCCGCGGTCTGGCCCGTCGCCGGGATTCCCTCCTCGAGCCCGCGCACGGCGTCCTGCAGCAGCGGGATCGCCTCGTCCGGCTCGGCCCGTCCGTACAGGACGCGTCCTTCCTCGAGCATCGACATCGCCGAGCCCAGCGCCATGTCCGCCAGGACGAGCTCCTCGCGACCCTGCAGCTTCGCGCTCGCGAACTGGGGCTCGATGTACGTCATCACCTGGGTGCGGGTGAGCGCTTCGCCGATCTCGGCGGAGGCGAGCTGGGCGTCCTCCTCGGACAGCCCGTCGATGTGCAGGCCGACGACCGCGACCTCGGGGAGCTTGGCGGCCAGAGCCACCGTTGTCAGCCAGAACATGCACACTCCGTGACCGACGAAGTGTAGCAATGCCCGGCGCGCATTACGTGTTGGCCAGCCATGACGCTTCTTCTCGCGCTCCTGCTCAGCGCTTCCGCCAGCACCGACGAGGTCGTCTCGCTCCTTCGACAGGGGCAGGACGCCGCCGCGCTCTCCGCTTCCCGGCAGGCGGTCGTCGCGACCCCCGGTGACGTCGAGGCGCACGAGCTCCTCATCGATCTGCTCGTGCACCTGGGCCTCGCCTACCAGGCCGAGAACGCCTACCGGAGCTTCAAGAAGGACAACGACACGGCGATGGGCTGGTACCTGTTCGGCCGCTCGGCGCTCCAGGCCGAGGATGCGCGCGAGGCCTACACGCTGTCGCTGGCCAAGGACGAGACCTACGCCCGTGGCTGGATGGGCCTGGCGTCGATCGACCGCGCGCAGGGCGGCCTCTCACGATCCGAGGAGCGCTACCGCAAGGCCCTCGAGCTCGACCCGGGGCTGTCCGAGGCCTGGGCAGGGCTCGCCGGTCTGCTCATGCAGCAGAAGCGCTACGACGAGGCCCTCGAGGTCACCCGCCGAGCCACCGAGGCCGTCCCCAAGGACCCCGAGGGCTGGCTGGCCGGGGCGGCGCTGGACGAGGACAACGCCCGCTCCTGGCTCGAGGAGGGGGTGAAGAACATCCCGGACGAGCCGCGCCTGCTGCACGCCGTCGCCACCGCCCGGATCCACGACAACGAGCTGGCGCTCGCCCAGCAGGCGCTGGCGAAGGCCGTCGAGATCGACCCCGGACTCCAGCAGGCTCGGGCTGACCTGGCCGTCCTGAAGGAGATCGAGGCCAAGCGGTTCGACCTGGCCGGACACGGGATGCTCGCCCGCGCGCGGCAGCTGTCCAGCGAGGCCCCCGTCGCGGCGCTCGACACCTTCGACCTGCTCGTGAAGAGCTACCCGGACTGCTACCTCGTGTGGCTCGGGCGAGGCCATCTCTACGCCGAGCAGGACCTGAGCGTCGAGGCGGAGGCGGACCTGAAGAAGGCGCTCGCGCTCTCGCCGAAGAGCAGCGACGTGCAAGGTGCGCTCGGGATGATGCTCCTGAACGAAGGCAGCGCGAAGGAAGCCCTGCCGCTCCTCGCGGGCGCCTCGGTCGCTCGGCCCGAGGACGTCCAGCTGGGCGTCTCCGTGGGCCTGGCCAAGGCGAACGTCGAGGGCGTCAACGCCGGGGTCACCCACCTGGCCCAGGTCGCCGAGCGCCATCCGAACGACACCGCGCCGGTGATGGCGCTCGTCAGTGTGCTCGTCCAGGCCGGCCGACCCGACGCCGCGTACACCGTGCTGGACCGGGCGCTCGAGCGCTACCCGCACCCGACGCTGTTGCTCGCGTTCGCCGCCGCCGCCAAGGACCTGGGCAAGAACGACAAGGCCGCGGAGACCCTGCGCGAGCTCGCCTTCATCACGGGCGACGCGCACTACGACGCGATGGCCGACGAGCTCTCGCCGCGCTGACATGGCTCCCCCGCGCGTTCGCCTCCTCGAGGTCGTGGTGCCGTGCATGCGGTACATGGAGACTCGGCGCTTCTACGCCAAGGTGCTCGGCCTGACCGTGGCCAGCGAGGGACGCAGCCACGTGTTCTTCGACCTCGGCGGCTCGAAGCTCGCGCTGGTGGACGTGCGCCACGGCGACCGGGACGTCCAGCCCAACGGCCACGGCATCTACGTGGACTTCGTGGTCTACGACCTCGTCTACATCAAGCGGCAGCTGGGCCGCGAGCAGATCCGCCTGATCGACGAGCGCAGCGACGCCCACGGCAAGGCCATTACGGTGAAGGACCCCGAGGGGAACCTCGTGAACCTGTTCCAGGAAGGCACCGTCGACTGATGCTCACGCTCCTCGCCAGCCTCGCCACCGCCCCGCTCGCCGACACAGGCGACTCGGGCCGGGACATCCAGCCCATCCACGGCTCGGATGCGGACGACGACGGCTGGCCCGACTCGGTCGACTGCCAGGTCGAGGACGGCACGATCTACCCAGGCGCGCCCGAGCACTGCAATCTCATCGACGACGACTGCGACGGGGAGATCGACGAGGACGACGGCATCTGCCTCGAGGAGCTCGAGGGCTGCAGCGACAGCAGCGCCGCGTTCCTGCTCTTCCCGCTGATCTGGCTGGGCACGCGTCGACGAACGCGGTACTGAACATCTGTGCTGGTCCTCGGTATCGATCCCGGCTCTACGGTCACGGGCTACGCACTCGTCGACCGGGTGCGCGGCCGGTACCGACTCCACACGGCGGGGGTCGTGAAGACGCGCAGCAAGGACCCCACCCCGCAGCGACTGCGTGAGATCGCCGAGGGGCTGCGCGCCGTCCTGACCGCCCACAGCCCCGACGTCGTGGGCATCGAGGCCATCTTCCGGCACAAGTCGTCGGAGTCGGCCCTGCGCCTGGGTCAGGCTCGCGGGGTCGCCCTGCTCGTCGCAGCCGAAGCCGACCTCCCCGTGTTCGACTACAACGCGATGACCGTGAAGAAGTCGGTGACCGGGAGCGGACGTGCGGACAAGCAACAGATCAAGCGAGCCGTCGTCATGCTGACCGGCCAAGAGCCCGACCTGCCGCTGGACGCGTACGACGCCATCGCGATCGCCATCACCCACCTGGCCCACGCGCGGCACCACGCCGCGGTGAAGCGAGCGACGTCGTGATCGCCCGACTGGTCGGCGAGGTGGTGGAGGTCACCACCGGCGCGCTCATCCTCGACGTGTCCGGCGTCGGGTACCTGGTCCGCGTCGGTCCCCGGCACGGCAGCGTCATCGTCCTGGGCGACGTCGTCACGCTGTCGATCTCGACCCAGGTGCGCGAGGACGCCATCACGCTCTACGGCTTCCGGAAGTCGGACGACCGGGCCCTGTTCGAGCAGCTCATGAGCGTCTCCGGCGTCGGCCCGAAGCTGGCGCTGGCGCTGTGCGACGGGCTGGGGATCGCCGGCCTCGCGACCGCTGTCCACACCGAAGACACGCGCGCCCTGCTCGCCGTCCCCGGCGTCGGAAAGAAGACCGCGCAGCGACTGGTCCTCGAGATGAAGGGCCGCATCGAGCGGAATTTCTCCCCCACCTCGCCGACCATCACCCCCCCGCCCGGCAACCCGCCGAGCAGCAAGGACCCGCTCCGCCTGGCGCTGGCACGACTCGGCTACCGGAAGACCGAGATCGACGGCGCCGTGCGCGGGATCACCGACGCCGGCCTGGCCGACAAGCCGCTGGCCGAGCGCCTGTCCGCCGCCTTGCGCGTCCTGTCCGGAGGCCGCGCATGATCGACGAACGGCTGACCGAAGCCACCGGCCCCGACGACCCGGCGCTCCGCCCCCGGAACCTGGACGAGTACATCGGCCAGGAGCGCATCAAGCGCAACATCCAGGTCTACATCCGAGCCGCCCTGAACCGCGGCGAGAGTCTGGACCACGTCCTGCTGGCTGGCCCCCCGGGCCTCGGCAAGACCTCGCTCGCCTACATCCTGGGCGAGGAGCTGGGCGTCGAGGTCCGCACCGCCAGCGGCCCGACCATCGAGCGACAGGGCGACCTGGCCGCCATCCTGAACAACATGGGCGACCGCGAGATCCTGTTCATCGACGAGATCCACCGCCTGAACCGGGCGGTCGAGGAGGTCCTGTACCCGGCGATGGAGGACTACGAGCTCGACGTCGTGCTCGGCTCGGGACCCGCGGCCCAGTCGGTGAAGCTACCGCTCCAGCGCTTCACGCTCGTCGGCGCCACCACCCGCTCGGGCCTGCTCACGAGCCCGCTCCGAGCCCGGTTCGGCATCCAGTGCACGATGGACTTCTACACGCCGGGAGAGCTCCAGCGCATCATCGAGCGCTCGTGTCGCGAGCTGTCCATGCGCATCACCGAGGACGGCGCCCGCGAGCTGGCCGGTCGCTGTCGAGGGACTCCCCGCGTGGCCAACCGGCTGCTGAAGCGCGTCCGGGACTTCGCCGAGGTCGAGGGCAGCGGAGTCATCGACCTGCCCATCACCCGCCTGGCGCTCGAGCGGCTCGAGGTGGACCAGTGCGGGCTCGACGGGATGGACATCCGAATCCTCGAGGCCATCGCGCACAAGTTCGACGGTGGTCCGGTGGGCATCTCGAACCTGGCGGCGGCCATCGGCGAGGAGTCCGACACCATCGAGTCGGTCTACGAGCCGTTCCTGATCCAGCAGGGCTTCGTCCAGCGCACGAGCCGGGGCCGGATCCTCACGCGGCGAGGCTGCGATCACATCGGCGTGGCGCCCTCCGAAGACGCCGCGACCGGCATGGCCACCGAGACCGAACAAGAGACGCTCTTCTGATGTTCCTGCTCCTCCTGGCGTGCGGCGCGTCCGCGAAGAAGCTCCCGACGGCGGCGATCGAGGTCGGCGATGTCGAGATCAACGTCGAGCTCGCAGACTCCCCCGAAGAGCGGCATCAGGGCCTCATGCACCGGAAGACCCTCGCCGAGGACAGCGGGATGCTCTTCGTGTACCCCTCGGCCGAGCCGCGCAGCTTCTGGATGGAGAACACGTCGGTGCCCCTGTCCATCGCGTTCCTGGACGAGACGGGGAGGATCCTGAACATCGAGGACATGAAGCCCTTCGACCGGACCAGCGTTCCGTCCGCGGGCGACGCGCTGTACGCGCTCGAGATGAACAAGGGCTGGTTCGCGGCGCACGAGATCGAGCGCGGAGCCGTCGTCTCCAAGCTGCCGGGCGCGTCCGAGAAGTGAACCAGGCCACCCTGTCGACCCCGTTCCGCGCGAGCGGCGTGGGGCTCCACGGCGGTCAGCCCGCCGAGGTCACCGTCTCGCCGGCCGGGCCCGGTCACGGCATCCGGTTCGTGCGCGCCGATCGCCCGGGCTCCGCCGACGTTCCCGCACACATGGACCGGGTCACCAGCAGCCGCCTCGCCACGACGATCAGCTCGGGCAGCGAGTCCGTCGCCACCGTCGAGCACCTGCTCAGCGCGCTCGTGGCCCACCGGATCGACAACGCGCGGATCTCGGTCAGCGGCCCCGAGGTCCCCGTCCTCGACGGCTCGGCCAAGCGCTGGGTCGAGCTCCTCACGGACCGACAGGAACAGGACGCCCGCGCCCGGACGATTCGCGTGCTGCGGCCGGTCGAGGTGAAGAGCGGGGTGCGCTCGATGCGGCTTCTGCCGTCCGACGGCCTGGAGATCGACGCGACGATCGACTTCGAGCACGCCCGTATCGGGGTGCAGAAGCTGGCCTTCCGGGTCGACCCAGACGACTACGATCGCGACATCGCCTGGGCCCGCACCTTCGGCTTCCTGGACGAGGTCGAGGCGCTGCGGGCCAATGGCTTCGCCCGCGGCGGCGGCCTCGAGAACGCCGTGGTGTTCGCACCGGACGGCACCACGCTCAACGAGCTGCGCGCCCCGGACGAGCCGGTCCGGCACAAGGTGCTCGACATCCTGGGCGACGTGGCGCTCCTGGGGTGCCGTTTGCAGGGGCACATCCAGGCGATCCGACCGGGTCACGGGATGACGCTCGCGCTGCTCCGGGCGCTGCGCGCGGACCCGGCTGCCTTCGAGCGCGTCTGACCAGCGACTCGAGCGAGACCCAAGGAAATGAAAGAGCCCGCTCGAAGGCGGGCTCTCAGCAACACTCGGAAGTGCTACTTCTTCGGACCGGGCTTCGGCCGCGGGCTGGGACGCCAGTTCATGGGAACCTCCAGGGAGTGTTTGGGGGCCTGAGCGGATCCCAGGCTGGTCCCCCCAAGGATGCTGCGCTGACCGAGAGGTGTCAACTCCCACATGGCTCTTTCCAAGGCCCACCTCCTGAGCGGATCCACACCGCCTCTTCCGCCCGGTCCGCCGTATGCCTGCGCCGCCCTCCACTCCTGGTCGGACGGGGGCTTCTGGATGCCCCCTGGCGACGCCCGTCTGGCGGATCTCCACGACGGTGGTCCGAGCCCATCGGCGCCGCTCGACAACCTCGAGGGCCTCGTCCGAGCGTGGAGCGATCACCCCGAGTGGCTCGACTTCCTGGACCCGTCCGCGCCCAACCACGCCGACAAGATGCTCGAGCGCGCCGTGTACGCCCACCACTGGCAGAAGTACCTGCCCGAGGCCGGCCGGATGCTGGACCTGGGCGGGGGATGTGGCCGCTTCGCGGTCTGGCTCCTGGACCAGGGCCTCGACGTCGAGGTGGTGGATCCGGACCTCCGCTCACTGTGGCGGACCCTGAAGCACGCCACAGGACGAGCAGGCCGCCTCGACCTGCACTGGACCACCGGCGAGCACCTCCCCGACCTGGAGCCCGTGGACGCCGTGCTGGCGGCCGAGGTCCTCTGCTACGTCGAGGACCCCGCTCGCGTCCTGGAGAACGCCCGCAGGACACTGAAACCCGGCGGTCGACTCCTCTGCTCGGTGGAGTCCAGGTGGGGCTGGGCCTCGGCCCCGGACGCCCATCCCGGCACCCTGGACGCGCTCCTCACCGATGGGCTCGTCCACGTCCCCAACGACGTGTGGGTCCGGACCTTCACCGAGGAGTCGCTGCGCGAGCTCCTGGCGGACTGGACGCTCGAGCAGCTGGTCCCGACGCACTACATCCCGTCCGGCCCGTTCGCGGCGGTCGCCGGCGACCTCGATCTGGAGGGGGTCCTGGCCTACGAGGAGCGGCTGCGCGCGAACCCCGTGACCCGGCCGCTGAATCGGGCCTGGATGGCGGTCGCACGAAAGCCAGTCTGACGGGCTACCCTGGCGCGATGCGCGTCCTCCTCGTCCAGCCCCCGCGGCGGTATTGGCCCTACACCTCCGAGGGCGACAACTTCCTGCTGCAGCAGGCGCTCCCCGCGCTCGGAGCGGTGGTCCGAGACGAAGGACACGAGGTCCGCATCGTCGACTGCATGCCGCTTCACGTCGGGTGGCGCTCGCTGTTCGACATCATCCGGGACTACGCCCCCGACGTCATCGGCTGCGGCGAGAACCACGCCTTGTACTGCAACGAGGCGCTGCGCTTCTTCCGACTCTGCAAGGAGGCCGCTCCCGACGCGGTGACGGTGGCCGGCGGCGGCCACTTCACGAACCTGGCGCACCGGTACGTGCACAACCCGGACATCGACGTCATCGGCATCGGCGAGGGCGAGGAGACCTTCGCCGCGATCTGCAACGCCGTGGCCGGCGGCTCGCGCCCGCCCGAGTCCGGCTGGGACGACATCCACGGCATCGCGTTCGCCCGCGACGGCGAGATGATCCGCACGACCCCTCGGCGGCTCATCAAGGACCTCGACACCATCCCGATGCCCGCGTACGACCAGATGCCGATGCACCTGTACGGGACGTCGCGGTACCTGTTCAGCCCCGGCGGCAGCACGCTCCACCACAGCCGAGGTTGTGTGAGCAAGTGCAGCTTCTGCGCCTGGTGGACGACCATGGCGGACCGCAGCTACGACGCCGATGGCAACGCCAAGCTTCGGCCGCGGTGGCGCTCCAAGTCCGTCGACAAGATGATGGACGAGGTCGAGGAGCTCTACTACCGCTACGGCAAGCGCAGCTACGTCTGGGTCGACGAGAGCTGGAACATCGACCCGAAGTTCAACCAGGGCTTCAGCCGCCGGATGATCGACTCCGGCATGAAGACCAAGTGGATGACGTTCATGCGGGCCGACTGCATCGTGCGGGACCACGAGCGCGGCATCCTGGCCGACCAGGTCAAGGCCGGCCTCGCCCACATCCTCATCGGAGTCGAGCGGGCCGAAGACGACACGCTCACCGGGCTCGACAAGCGCTTCTACACGGGCGGCATCGCCGAGAAGGCCATCTCCATCTTCAAGGAGAACTTCCCCGAGGTCTTCATCCAGGCGACGTTCATCGTCGGCGTGAAGAACGAGAGCCAGGACACGCTGGCCCGACAGGTCGAGCTGGCGCAGAAGCTGGACGTGGACTTCCCGGCGTTCCATCCGATCACGCCGGTCCCCGGCACCCCCATCTTCGACGACGCCCTGGCCAACGGGCACATCACGATGGAGGACTTCGACGACTTCGACTGGCTCAGCCCGGTCCTGGACACCGACTACATGACCCGGGACGAGATCTCGATGGAGCTGTACCGGATGAACAAGAAGTTCGTGAACCCCCGCTGGATCCTGCGCGGGCTGACGAGCAAGGTCGACTACAAGCGCGACATGTACATCTGGTTCGCCAAGGTCTCCGCGCAGATGGCGGCCGGCGCCATCAAGAAGAAGCTCTCCCCTCTCGATGTGAGTCACTACCAGGCGCTCGTGAAGCCGGCCTGGTACGACGCGTAGGACGTCTGAACGGGGGCTCCATGAACGTCTGCGTAGTGGGTTGTGGGACGTCGGGCCCAGCGGCCGCTCTGCTGCTCGCTCGCCAAGGCCACGCGGTCACCATCTTCGAGCGCGTCGAGGACCCCGGTCCCGTCGGCGCCGGCATCCTGCTCCAGCCCACCGGCATGACGGTCCTCGCCGACCTGGGCCTGCTCGACCCGGTCCTGGCCATGGGCGCGCGCGTGGACCACCTCGACGGACGGACGACCGGGGGGCGCAAGGTCCTGGACCTGAGGTACTCCGACTGGCGTCCCGGCCTGTTCGGGCTCGGCCTCCATCGCGGCGCCCTGTTCCAGGCCCTGTTCGACGCGCTGGAGTCCACCGGCGTGGACGTGCAGTGCGGCGTCGAGATCACGAGCTGGGACGGACGCCACGCGCTGGACGCCAACGGCACGAAGCACGGGCCGTTCGAGCTCTGCATCGTCGGTGACGGGGCTCGCAGCCTGTTGCGCGGCGCCGGACGCGTCGAGAAGCGGGCTCGTCGCTACCCGTGGGGCGCGCTCTGGGCCATCGTCCCGGACCCGAACGATGACTTCGGCGGCGTGCTCAAGCAGGAGTACGAGGGCACGCAGGTCATGCTCGGGACGCTCCCGACGGGACGCTCGCCGACGACGGAAGACCGGCTCGTGAGCCTGTTCTGGAGCATGCACACCGACGCGGTCGACGCATGGCGAGCCAAGGGCCTGAGGGCGTGGAAGGACGAGGCCCTGCGCGTCTCTCCCCGGTCGGCGCCGATCCTCGATCAGCTCGTCGACATCGAGCAGGTCACCTGGGCCGAGTACTACGACGTCGTGCTCACCTCGCCCATCGGCGACCGCGTGGTCTACATCGGCGACGCCGCACACGCGATGAGCCCGCAGCTCGGTCAGGGCGCCAACCTGGGGCTGTACGACGCCTGGGTCCTGGCCGACGTCCTGGGCAAGGGCGGCACGCTGGCCGACTACGCCGAGCGCCGCTGGTGGCACACGTTCACATACCAGTGGCTGAACCGCATCGTGACGCCGTTCTTCCAGGCGGACGGCGAGCTCCTGGGGGCCCTGCGGGACGCGTGCTTCGGCCCCCTCTGCACCCTGCCGTTCTTCCGAGGCCAGATGCTCGGCGCGCTGGCGGGCGCGAAGGTCCGGCTGTTCGACGAGGTGCCGACGGACCCGCCTCTCCTGGGTGGACCTACCGCTTCCCGTCACCCCGATCGACCGTGAGACGAGTGTGGATCCCGCACTCGGTCTTGCCGCCCGCGAACAGCCGTCCGGCCCGCTCGTCCTCGCCCGGCTTCAGCTTCCGGGTGCACGGCTCGCAGCCCAGCGACCCGTAGCCCTTGCTCAGGAGCGGGTGCGTCGGGATCGCGTGCTTCGCCAGGTAGGCATCGACCCAGGCCCGGTCCTTCCTCGCCAGCGGGTTGACCTTCATGAAGCCCCCCTCCTGGCGCTCGACGAACGGGATCGAGGCGCGCATCCCGCCCTGGTCGGCGCGGCGGGCGTTCACCCAGGCGTCCTTGCCGGCGAGCGCGCTCTCGAGCGGTGCCACCTTGCGATGGTCGCAACAGGCCAGCCGGTCCTCGCGCCACGTGGGTCCATACGGCTGGGGGTGCACGCTCTGGATGCGCACGTCGAGCACGTCCTGGATCTCGTCGAGGTAGTCCAGCGTGTCGGGGAAGTGGAAGCCCGTGTCCAAGAACGCGCACGTCACCCGAGCCGACTTCTGCCGCGCCATGTGCAGCAGGCAGATGCCCCCCGCGCCGAGGCCGGTCGTGAAGGCCAGGCGGTCCCCCCAGGTGTCCATCGCCCAGTGGAGGATGGCTCGCGGGTCGTCGAGGGATTGGCGCGTCAGCGTCACAGAGCCGGGCTAACCCTCCGAAATGGCCATCGCCTTCTTCGACCTCGATCTCACGCTGCTGAGCAGGAACTCCGGCTCGATGTGGGTCCGGTCCGAGCTCCGGGACGGCTTCATCTCCCCGTGGATGGCCCTGCGCGCCGCCAGCTGGATCCTGCGCTACCAGCTCGGGATGGCCGAGATGGAATACGCGCTGCTCGAGGCGGTGAAGACCCTCGAGGGCGACGACGAGGCCACCGTCCGCGACCGCACCCACCGGTTCTACGACCGCGAGGTGGCCCACCTCTACCGCCCAGGCGGGCTTGCGGCGCTGGAGAGACACCGTCGCGCCGGCGACCGGCTGGTGCTCCTGACGTCCTCGTCCAACTACATGAGTGAGAAAGCGCAGGAGCAGCTCGGCCTCGACGACATCCTGTGCAACCGCTTCCAGGTCCGAGACGGTGTGTTCACCGGGCTGCCGGAAGGCGATCTCTGCTTCGGCCAGGGCAAGCTCGCGCACGCTTCCCGGCTGGCGGCAGCCGCAGGCGCAGACCTGGGCGACTGCCACTTCTACACCGACTCGACCTCGGACCTGTCGGTGCTCGACGTGGTCGGCCACCCGGTCGTCATCCACCCCGACCCTCGCCTTCGCCGCATCGCCAGCGCCCGCGGCTGGCGCCGGGAAGACTGGGGAGAGCCGGACCAGCGATAGAGTGGGTCCATGCCGACCCATGGGACGCTCACCGATCTCCTGCACGCCTCGCCGCACCCGGCCTGGCTGATCGATCGGCAAGGCGCTGTGCTGCTGGCGACGCCCGCGGCGCTCGACCTGTACGGAGCTCTGGCCCACGTCTCGGACCGGAACCCGGGCTTCCAGCTGGAAGACCACACCAGGCTCTTCGACCGGGTCCAGACCGAGGGCCGCGCCAGCTTCGTCGCTCGGCTGATCCGCCACGGCCGCGTCATCGAGGTCCCGGTCGAGGCACGCCGTTCCGGGAACCAAGACGCGATGATCGCGTGGTTCATCCCGCAGCCGGTCACCGACGCCCTGATCGAGACCGAGCGCCTGGCCTCGATGGGCACGCTGGCCGCCGGCATCGGACACGAGGTGAAGCAGCCGCTCACCTACCTGCTCGGCAACCTGGCGGTGGCCGCTGGCGACGCCCGACTCCTGCAGGAGCGAGCCGGCAACGGGGACATCCCCGACCTGGTCGAGCAGCTGACCGAGCTGCGCGCGGCGCTGGCCGATGCGCGGCACGGCGGCGAGCGCATCCGCGGCGTCATCCAGGATCTGCTGAACTTCAGCCGCTCGGACGAGGGCACGCTCGAGCCGGTGAACCTGGCCGAGGTCCTCGAGACGGCTATCACGATGGCCGCGCCGCAGTTCCGGCACCACGCGCGCCTGAAGAAGGCCCTCGCGCCGGTCCCGGCCGTGCTCGGAAACCACACCCACCTGGCCCAGGTCTTCACCAACCTGCTCGTGAACGCTGCGCACGCGACCAAGGAGACCGAGGACGCCGTCATCAGCATCCGGGCCCGACGGGCTGGACAGCACGTCCTGGTCGACATCCAGGACAACGGCACAGGCATCCCGAAGGACGAGCACGAGCGCGTGTTCGAGCCCTTCGTCACGACCAAGAAGCGAGGCGAGGGCACGGGGCTCGGGCTCGCCATCTGCCGGCGGATCGTGGGCCGCCTCAGCGGGACGATCGGCGTCGTGCCCGATTCCGACGGCAACACCATCCTGCGCGTCCAGCTGCCCATGCACGACCGGAACGCGTTCCTCGACGTCGAGCCCACGCCACTGCCCGAGGCGCAGGACATCCGGATGACGCTGCTGGTCATCGACGACGAGCCGCTCGTGCTCGCGACCATGCGCCGCGCGCTCTCACGGATGGCCGACGTCATCACCGTGGAGTCCGTGAACTCCGCGCTCGAGGTCCTGCGGAGTTCGCCCGTCGACGCCGTGCTGTGCGACGTGATGATGCCGGGGCTGAACGGCCAGGACTTCTACGAGATCCTGCGCGAGCGACACCCGCAGCTCTTGAAGAGCACCATCTTCATGACGGGCGGCTCCCCCGCCGAGCCTCACCAGAAGGCCCTCGTGGACGCCGGGTCCAGGCTCTTGGAGAAGCCCTTCGACCTGGGCGTCCTGCGGACGCTCCTGGACGAGCTCAAGGGGAGCTGAGCCACTCGCTGATGCGGTCCCGGTACTCGTCCGGGAGGATCTCGTAGTGCCGAGGCGAGTCCGCGGCGGGGCCGTGGTTACCCCCTGGGACCAGCCAGAGCGCCTTCGGATCGACGGCGGCGTCGTAGAGCCACCTCGCGTGCTCGGGCCGGATGTAGGTGTCGGCGTCGCCGTGGACCACCAGCAACGGCACGTCGTCCAGGCGACCGGCGGCCGCCATCGCGTCCCACTCGCCCTCGAACAGGTAGCCGCCGCGAAGCGCCAGCCCGGTGTTGGTCTCGGCCAGGTTCTCGGCCGAGCTGAACAGGTCCTCGGTCACGAGCGCGGCCGGGGGGAACGCTCCAGCGCTGTTCACCGAGACATAGCCCCCGAGCGAGGTGCCATGGACGAACAGCTCGCGGGACTCCAGCTCGGCGGTCTCCAGGACCAGCTCGGTCGCGGCGATGCCGTCGCCGATGGCGTTGTCGTGGGTCGGCGTGCCCTGGGACAGCCCGTACCCGCGGTAGTCGTAGATGAAGACGTCGTAGCCGTACGACCAGTAGAGCTCGACGCGCTCCCAGTGGAAGTCGAGGTTCCCCTTGTTCCCGTGGTGGTGCATCAGCGTCGGTGCGGGATCCTCGTCCAGCTCGGGCTCGGGCTGACGCGCCCAGGCCCCGTACAACAGCGTGCCGTCCGTGGACTCGAACTCGACCAGCTCGACCAGCTCTGGCGGGATGACGTCGCCGCCGAGCTCATAGGCATCGAGCGGCGTGGGGTCGAAGAAGAAGCCGTCCATCGTGGCGCAGCCGAGCAGCAGGATCACTTCCCACCTCGCTGTGGGAGCACGACGTGGAGTCCGAGCTCCAGGCTCACGGCGCCCTGCTGGCCCGGCGAGTAGTAGTAGGCGGTCAGCGCCTCGGAGTCCGTCCAGGGCTCCCACCACGTCACGGCCGTCGCGATGCCGAGGCGCTCGCCGGCCATCCAGCGCGCCCCGAGGACCGGGCCGGCCAGGACCCGCCGGGTGGGCAGGTAGTCGGTGTTCGCGCGAGCGGGCTGCAGGAGCAGGTCGGCGCCGCCGTAGACGAGATGCCGCTTCTCACCGAGCTCCCAGCTGGCCAGGGTCTCGAGCTCGCCCCACGTCCGGAACCCGGCCGCGTTGCCCGACACGAGCAGGCTCCCCTCGGTGACGACCGCCGGGCGCCGTCCCTCCTGGTCGAGGAGCATCCAGCTGGCGCCGACGTCTCCGGCCCAGATGCCGAGCGCCGCGGCCGTCGGCTGCAGCCGCAGGTGCACGTCGCTGCGGTCGTGAACACCGTACCGCCAACCCACCGTCGAGAGCGGGATGGGGATGGGCTTGCCGCCGAGCCGCGCGACCGGGCCGCCGACGCTGACCTCCACGGCGTGGTTGCCCTGCCCGACGGGTCGGACGCCATGCGAAGCGGAACAGGCCAGGCTCAGGAGCAGCACGCCGACATGCTACGGCAAAACCACTACGTCGCCCGGCGGGGCCTGCTCAGAGCGCCATCCCGTACAGGCCGTACAGCAGCTGCTTCGGCTTGATGGTGCGGAGCTCCAGGAACTGCTTCTTGATCTGCGCGGGCCGCATGTAGAACCGCCGAAGCGCGTAGCTCTGCATCTTGATGAGCTCTTCGGGGTCGTAGTTGTGCGGGTGGTAGATGAGCCGGTCGGGGTCCGGGTTGAACGTCGTGTAGTTCTCCCAGTCGTCCCGATGCAGGGTCTTCTGCCAGCGGTCCTCGAACAGCTTGCTGCCCGGGAACGGCACCGTGATGGCGAACTTGGCGAAGTCCAGGTCCAGGTCGACCGCGAACTCGATCGTCTCCTTGGTCAGCTCGGGCGTCTCACCCGGGAGCCCGATCATGAAGAGCCCGACGGTCTGGATGCCGGCGTTCCGAGCGTTGTCCACGCCCTCGCGGATCTTCTCCGTCGTGAGCGTCTTGTTCACGTTGCCCAGGAGCATGTCGCTCCCCGACTCGATGCCCATCAGCACGCGACGGCAGCCACCGTCGTACATGGTCTGGCACGTGTCGGCGTCGAGCCGATCGGCCCGCGTCTCCGAGAGCCAGACACACTTCTTGTTGAGGCCACGCTTGACGAGCTCGTCGCAGAACGGCTTCAGGTCCTTCTTCACGAGCGGGAAGATCGGGTCGACGAAGCCGATCTGCTTCACGCCGTAGCGCTCGACCATGTACTCGTACTCGTCGGCGACCTTGATGGGGTCGCGACGCCGGTAGGTCTTGCCGCCGGTGTGGATGAGTGAGCAGTAGTCGCAGCGGTACGGACAGCCGCGACTCGCCGCCATCGTCAGGATGGGCTTGGCGATGTCGGCGAAGGGCAGGAGCCCGTACTTGTGGTACGGCAGCAGGTGCCACGCCGGGTAGGGCAGCGAGTCCAGGTCCTGGTTCAGCGCGCGGGCCTTGTTCGTGACCGTGCCGCCGTCTTCGGTGCGCCAGGTCAGCCCGTCGATGTGCGAGTAGTCGGTCTCGTTGTCCGCGATGGCGTCGACGAGCTCACACGCGGTGATCTCGCCGTCGTAGTGGACGGCGAAGTCGACGCCCAGATCCCGACAGACCTCCTCGGCGAAGACGTCGGCGTGCACGCCACCCCAGACGATCTTCACGTCGGGGAGGCGGGCCTTGAGGCGCGCCGTGAGTTCCTCGCAGACGGGGGCCGAGGGGGTCAGCACGGTCATTCCGATGAGCTCGGGGCCGAAGCGCTCCGCCTTGTCCACGATGTCCTGGGCCGAGAGCTTGTCCGCGAACATGTCGAGGCAGCGGACGTCGGCCCCGTGGGCCTCGAGGCTACCGGCGATGTACGCGAGTCCGGTCGGAGGCATGGGCTCGAGCAGGCCAGCAAAGCGGCCGAGCTTCTCGAGGTTCATGGCGGGATTGATCAGGAGGACACGCACGAGCGCTCCGTCATCAAGGGGTGCTGGTCGACACGCACCATAGCCGTCTCAGTCCGTCATCGTGCGCCCGTGACCGCCACCTCCAGGCGTCTTCACGCAGACCCGGTCGCCCGCTTCGAGCGCCGCCGGCCGGCCATCCCACGACAAGCGTGTTCCCGCCTGCACAATCGAGTCCTCGCCCGGGGCCCCCGGCTCCCCGCCATCGAGCCCGAGGGGACCCTGCGTGCGGCTGGAACGCAGCAGTGCAGCGGTGGCCGGCGCAAGGACCTCCAGCTCCCGGACCAGGCCATCGCCTCCGCGGTGCCGACCCGACCCTCCGCTGTCGGCGCGGTACGCGAAGCGACGCACGCGGACGGGCAGGCGTGCCTCCAGGACCTCGGGGTCCGTGGCCCGGGTGTTCGTCATGTGGCACTGCCGACCGCTGGCTCCCGGACCGGCCGCCGAGGCGCCGCCGCCGCCACCGATCGTCTCGTACAGCGACCAGCCGTCACCGCCGAGCGTGAGGTTGTTCATCGTGCCCTGGGAGGCTGCGCGCTCACCGAGCGCCCGGAACAGCAGATCGACCAGGCGCTGACTGGTCTCCACGTTGCCCCCGACGACGGCGGCGTCGGGGTGCGGCGTCAGGATCGAGCGCTCGGGGAGGAGGACCGGGACGCGGGCTCCCTCGTTCAGCGGCAGATCGGTACCGGCGAGGCAGCGAAGCACGTACAGGACGGCAGCGGTCACGACGGCCGGAGGCGCGTTCCGGTTGCCGGGGTGTGGGCCACCGGTGCCCGAGAAGTCGATGCGCAGGGCCTCGTCGACCCGTACCACGAGCGGGACGCCATCGACCCGGTCCTCGGCCCGGCCGGCGCGGAGCTTGGGGGCGAGGTCTCGAACCGCCTCGCGAGCCACCTCGTGCAGGTGCACCATCCACGCCGTGAGGACCTCCGGCGCGCCGAGCTCGAGCAGCGCGTTGGCCGCATGGGTGTTGGCGGCGACCTGGGCCGCCAGGTCCGCACGCACGGTGTCCGGCTGGCGGCAGGCGAGCTCGGGCCAGACCAGGCCGCCGGCGTCATCGAGCAGCGGGACGTGACGGACGACGAAGCCCTCGTCGGCGAGGGTGGTCGAGTGCGGCGGCATCGAGCCGGGCGTGAGCCCGCCCACGTCCACGTGGTGTCCGCGGTTCGCGACGAAGAACCGCTCGGAGCCGGCGCGTACGCACGTCACCACCGTCAGGTCCGGCAGGTGCGAGCCGCCCGCGGCCGGGTCGTTGGTCAGCCAGGCCTGCCCATGGGGTGGGTCCGGATGGCGTCGGAGAAGGTCCCGAACCGTCTCACCCATCGCGCCCAGGTGGACGGGGATGTGCGGCGCGTTCGCGACCAACCGCCCCCGACCGTCGAACACCGCGCACGAGAAGTCCCGCCGCTCACGGATGTTCACGGACCGGGCCAGCCGCCGAAGCACCTCGCCGGACTGCTCGGCGACCGCCATGAAGCGAGCGCCCCACAACGCCACACCCTCGGGCGTCCTCTCGGTCGCCTGGACCGGGACCCGAGGCTGCGTGCGCTCGATGCGGAGCAGCCCGTCTGCCCGACGGGCGACCCAGCCGGGCGGCACGTGGACGGCGGTCGTCGGGGAGAACAGCACGGCAGGACCGGCTCGTTCGCCATCTCCGAGCCCGAACGGGTCGGCCTGGACGGTCGGCGCTGCCGGGCGCGCGGCGAGCACGCGGACGCGGGCGTTCACAAGCTCCACGGGCTCGTCGCGGGTGAACCCGTACCGACTGGCATGGGCCGCGTGGAAGGCCGCGCGCGCATCGGCCTCGGTCGCGCCGACGACCTCGATGCCGGCGTCGGTTCCCACGTGACGCAGCTCGACCGTGCGCAGCACGTCGCCCAGCACGGGAAGGGACTCTTCAAGCTCGGTCCACGCGGACTCGACCGCGGACCAGTCCGCCCCCCAGACCGAGCGGACGTCCGCCGCCTCGCGCCGGGCCAGTGACTGGCCCCAGGCCGACAGCACCGACGCGCACGGGTGGACGAGCACCGTGTCGACGCCGAGCTTCTCGGCGACGCGACAGGCGTGCTGCCCTGCCGCTCCTCCGTACGAGACCAGCGCGTGGTCAGCGAGATCGACGCCGCGGGCTGTGGCGATCCGTCGGACCGCCTGGGCCATCGCTTCGCGGGCGACGTCGAGGAAGGCCTCCGGATCCGCGGGGAGCCGGACCAGCGCAGGATCGAGCGGCGGAGAGAACGCATCAGTCCTCACGAGGCCAGCCAGGAGCGCAGCGTCGGTCAGCGTCGGCGGTCCACCGCGGCCGCGTGCCTGGGGCCCGGGATCGGCTCCGGCGCTCTCGGGTCCGACGAACAAGGAGCGGCCGTCGCTGCGAAGCACGGAACCGCCGCCCGCCGCGATGGTCTCGACCTCGAGCATGGGGCGCCGCAGCCGGACACCAGCGACCCGGACATCGCCCTCGCGGCGTGGCAGCACCCCGTCCACCCGGCACACGTCCGTCGAGGTCCCGCCCATGTCGAGCCCCACCGCGCGCTCGAAGCCCGCCTGTCGAGCGACCGCCGCGACCGCCAGCACGCCGCCGGCTGGACCGCTCAATACGGCGTCGGGTGCGCGGAACTCGGGCGCCGGCGACAAGCCCCCGTCCGAGCGCATCGCGAGCGCGTCGGAGGGGATCCGATCTCGCTCCATCGCGGCGTGCAGAACCGGCGTGATGGCCGCGTCCACGAGCGCCGTCTCGATGCGGGCCAGGTACCCGACCTCGGGCGAGGTGCGGTGGCCCAGCGTGACGTGCACGCCGTCGAGCGATGCAGCGACGGCCTCCTCGTGCGCCGGGTTCACGTGGCTGTTCACCAGGACGACGGCGACCGCCTCGACGCCGGTCAGGTCGATGTCCTGGAGCACCAGCGGCTCCACCTCGGACCCGTCGGCGGCGATGCGCCCCGGGACCTCGACGACGCGCTCGCACAGGGGATCTGGCCAGCGGGCATCGGGGTCGAACAGCTCGGGCCGGGTCATGTCCCCGATGCGGACCAGGTCGGCGAAGCCCTGGGTGACGACGAGGAGCGTGGGAACGCCGGTCCGCTCGAGGAGCGCGTTGGTGGCGACCGTCGTGCCGAACACGAGCGCGCCCTCGGCCAGCTCGCTGATGACCGCCTCGTCGCTGGGCACCTTGCGGATCCGTGCGCGGCCGTCGTCCTCGACGACCACGACGTCCGTGAAGGTCCCGCCCCGATCGACGAAGGTTCGTGCCATGCCGTCTCGCCTATTCCGAGGATAGAGCTGCCGCTCCATGAAGAAAGTCCTGCCGCTGTACATCGTCCTGGCGCTCACACTCCTGGGGTTCTTCCTCTGGAGCGCGCGACTCCCTCCGTTCGACGGTCACCCCGAGCCCGAGCCCGTGACGTTCGAGGAGCTGTCGGTCGACCACGACGCCGTGCGCGTCGACGGAACGGCCCACTACGCGCTGCGGGTCACCCAGGATCGGCCGGGCCGGTTCGGACGTCCAGACCGGGTCTGGTACGTCTTCCCGCTGTTCGCCCCGCGTGACACGAGCGGCACCATCATCGACGTGATGGTCGCGAGCCCGTTCGAGCCGGAGAACATGCTCAGCTTCGAGGACGTCACGCTCGAGGGCTGGGCACTCCCGAAGGGCTCGGCGATGTCGCCGCGGCTCGAGGAGGCCTTCCGAGAGGCTGGGTACACGTTCCAGGACGACTACTTCGTCATCGAGGTGTTCCCGCTCGACGAGGAGTAGCCCCCGTCTGATACCGGCCTGACATTGGTGGTGTCGGCAATTCCATACACATTGGAACCAGACGCCTCGCGGGCCCCGGCACCCTGGAATCACCGGACCTGTCTCAACTTCCCCCTTCAAGGTCCGGGGCCCGCGACGTGCTTCTCATCCCTTCCCGGCTCAAGCTCGCCCGAGTCGCCTCCGGGTCCACGACCAGGCTGAGCGCAGCTCGTCCGGGTGGAACCACGCCCAGTACAGGGCCAGCATCGCGAACGGGAAGATGCCCAGGTTCATCGTGATGGCGATGCCCACGTGCAGGACCACGCCGATGGCGATCCAGAAGTGGTGGGGCGAGAAGCGCTCGTAGAACCGCCGGATGCGCCCGGTTCCTTCGCTCGCACGGAAGTGGTAGGCCAGCAGCACCAGCGGCGCGGTGATCTCGAACGTGTGCGTCACGAACGTCGCCAGCTGGGTCACCGGGTAGATCGCGTCGAGCCAGGTGAAGTCGAACCGCGCGATGTGCGGGTCCTGCAGGACGATGTAGAGCGCCCCGTACCCGCCGATGGGCAGCCACGTGATGGCCGTCTTCCCGATGCCGGCGAAGAAGTACATCACCACCAGCTGGAGGACGAGCAGGTGCCTCGGCCACGCCGGGATGTCCTCGCCCGATCCCCACCACGAGCGGGTCTTCAGCCAGGCGTCCAGGCTGAGCGTCGCGTGTGAGCGGCTGAAGATCAGGATGCAGATGACGTTCCGCAGCATCAGGTCGATGCCGCGATCCCCGAGCGGGAGCACCCGGGAGAACTGCGCGTACAGCAGCACCACGAGCACGCCCGTGAACCGGGTACCGAGCCCCGCGGTGAAGCACGCCAGCGCGACCACGAGCACCCAGAACGCGCCGTGCGCCGTCATCAGCGACTCGGGGAACCAGGCGTACAGCTCGGGGATCGGATCCCGGTTCATCAGGTTCGAAGCCAGCCCGCCGAGCGTGTCGGGCCCCCACAGGACGGGGACGAGGCCCAGCCAGGCGGCCTCGAGCAGATCGAACAGCAGGATGAGGCCGACCGTGATCCGCACGAGCGCCAGCGAGAGCGGGTGCTCCCGGTGGTCCCACAGGCCGACGAACCAGCGGATCACTCGGCCCCCGCTTCGGCATCGGACCGCTTGAGCACCCGGACGAGCCGGACCTTCATCTCGTCGTCGGGCTCCTGGTGCGGCAACCCCACGACGGTCTGCACCATGTGGATGCGGACCTCGTTGGCCTCGGGCATCTCCTCGAAGACGTCCCGGGAGACCCAGTCACAGAAGTTGCTGTACGACCGGCGGACCTGGTTCGCGTTGTCGTCGAAGACCCCACGCACGCGGCGGTAGCGGAACGTCGACTCGTGCCAGTCGTACTCGGGGTCGAGCGCTCGGTACAGCAGCGTCCACTCGTCCGTCGAGTTCGCCCGCCAGCTGATGTGCATCCGGTTCGGGCGCGTGTTGGGGTACGTGAACAGGCCCCAGGCCTGACCGGTGCCGGTCGTGCGGAGGACCGGGCGGAACGGCGTGAGGAACGCCTTCTTCTTGTCCGCGATGGCCTGCCCGACGTCGAGCAGGTCGCGGCCGAGCTGCTTGGGCTCGATCTCGTACCCCAGGCTCTCCAGGATGCCGCCCCAGCGAGCGAGCTCCTCCTTGGCCACCGGGTGGTCGAAGCTGTCGTCGGGGACGTTGCTCGGGATCGGCAGGACGCAGACCGAGTGCACGATCAGGACGATCGCGATGCCCAGCGCGCGCCAGCCAGCCCGTGTCACCGCGCCCCCACCTACCGAGAGAGTGCAGCGACGCCCAGGTAGCGGGCAGCGTCTCCGAGCTCGTCTTCGATGCGGAGCAGCTGGTTGTACTTGGCGATGCGATCCGTCCGGGACAGCGAGCCGGTCTTGATCTGCCCGGTGTTCGCAGCGACCGCCAGATCGGCGATGGTCGTGTCCTCGGTCTCGCCGGACCGGTGGCTCATCACGCAGGTGTACGCGCTCTTGTGGGCGAGCTCGATGGTGTCGAGCGTCTCGGTCAGCGTGCCGATCTGGTTGACCTTGATCAGGATGCTGTTGGCGACGCCCTTCTGGATGCCGCGAGCGAGCCGGGTCGTGTTGGTCACGAACAGGTCGTCGCCGACCAGCTGGACCTTGTCTCCGAGCCGGTCGGTCGCGCCCTTCCAGCCGACCCAGTCGTCCTCGGAGTGGCCGTCCTCGATGCTGACGAGGGGGTAGCGCTCGGCCCACTCGGCGTAGATGGCGGTCAGGTCGTCGGCCGAGACCCGGTCCGGACCCCAGGTGTAGGTGCCGTCGACGTACAGCTCGGTCGCGGCGACGTCCAGGGCGAAGACGACCTGCTCGCCGAGCTTGTAGCCGGCCTTCTCGACCGCCTCGACGATGAGCTTCAGCGCTTCCTCGTTGCTGGCGAGGTTGGGAGCGAAGCCGCCCTCGTCCCCGACCGCCGTGTTGAGCCCACGGCCCTTCAGCACGGTCTTCAGCGTGTGGAAGATCTCGGCGCCGCAGCGCAGCCCCTCGCTGAACCGGTCGAAGCCGACCGGCATGATCATGAACTCCTGCACGTCGACGTTGTTGTCGGCGTGGGCGCCGCCGTTGACGATGTTCATCATCGGGACGGGCAGCGTGCGGGCGTTGGTGCCGCCGACGTAGCGGTACAGCGGCGAGCCCTCGTACAGCGAGGCTGCACGAGCCAGCGCCAGCGAGACGCCCAGGATCGCGTTGGCCCCGAGCTTGCTCTTGTTGTCGGTGCCGTCGAGGTCGCACATCAGCTTGTCGAGGGCGGCCTGCTCGCGGCAGTCGCTGCCGATCAGGTGCTGGGCGAGCGTCTCGTTGACGTTCCGGACGGCGTTGCCGACCCCCTTCCCCATCCAGTGCGGGCCACCGTCGCGAAGCTCGACGGCCTCGTGCTCACCGGTGCTCGCGCCGGACGGCACGATGGCTCGTCCGACGGTGCCCTCGTCGAGCGTGACCTCGACCTCGACGGTGGGGTTTCCCCGGCTGTCCAGGACCTGACGGGCGTGGACGTCGTAGATCGTGCTCATGGTGGCTCTCCTCTCCCGGGAAGACCGGCAGGAGGCTCCGTTAGCACACGGTGTCGCGGATCGCACCGGTCGGTTAGACCCCCGGCTTCGACACAGGATTCTCCATGCTGCTCCTGGCTCTCGCTCTCCCCGCGCACGCCGTCGACTACAAGCTGCAGGACCACCTGCCGAAGATGCCGATGGGCGCGGACTCGCTCTACCGGAACCCGGGCGTGGTCTCGCTCGAGGGAACGGCCGAGCTGCCGCTCTACGACGACGGGAGCCCGGACACGCGCGGCCCGCAGGTGGAGATGGTCCTGGCGGACGGAACGAAGCAGCTGGTGGGCCTCGGGCTCGGCAGCTCAGCGATCACGTTGACCGAGGGGACCGTCAAGGCACTCGGTGGTGAGACGAAGGAGCGGAAGCTCGGCAAGGAGGGCACCGTCGAGGTCGCCACGGTGAGCTTCGAGCTCGGCGACGCCTCGTTCGAAGGCGTCTCGGTGCGAGTGGGTTCCCAGGATCAGCTCGGCCTGCTGGCCTTCCAGAACCTCTCCGTCGGCATCTTCCCGAGCGAGGGCGTCGTGCGGCTGGCGGACGCTGGCGCGCTGTCGATGGAGGGCGGAACCCGCATCGACTACACCCGCATCGAGAGCGCGTCCCAGAAGGACGGAGCCCGAAAGTGGCAGCAGCCCGCGTACAGCACGCTCGTGACGGGGACCTGGAACGACCAGCCGGCCACCATTCGCCTGATGTTCCAGAACGAGGACAACCAGGTGGTCGCCGACCTGACGGACGGCCTGGAGCCCGTCTACAGCCGGGGCGGCATCGACACGCACACCGGCGTCATCGAGCTCACCGGCCTGGAGCCGTTCTCCGCGAGCTTCGACACCACGAACTCCACCGCGTACACCTTCTCCCCCTACGAGGTGACCGTCGGCCCCGCCGTGACATCGGCATGGGACGTGGTCTTCGACGGACAGGGCACCCTGTCCATCAAGCCGACCGGCGCGGTCAACCGCGTCAGCTGGGACGACACCCGCCTCGAGCAGGCCCTCGAGGGGCTCGAGAAGCCCGAGGACGCCGAGGACGACTGGACCGTCCCCGCGAGTGCTCATCTCGCCGTGGCCGCCGCGTACAACGCGATGAACCGCCATGACGACGCGCTCGTTTCGGCCGAGAAGGCCTTCGAGCTGACGGAAAAGAAGGACTGCACGACCTACACGGACCTCGCCGGCTTCCAGCTGATGGTGCAGGACCACGAGGGCGCCCGCGACAACCTGGCGAAGGGCGTCGAGCTGTACGACACCTGGGGCGACCTGGATGCGAATGACCGCGTCGCCATCCTCGAGAAGAAGGCGAAGGTCGAAGATGGCGTGAAGCTCTTGCCGGGCGAGTGGGCACGCAAGGTCGTCCAGTCCCACGCCTGTGACGCCAGCCGCTCGGACCTGGTCTGGGTCGAGTCGGTGCTCGGCAACTGGGACGAGGTGGACCGCATCTGGACCGAAGACCGGGACGTGGACAAGTCGCTCGGCGAGTCCGTCGTGACCGCCTATCTGGCGCAGGAGCGCTGGGACGAGGCGTTCGCCGCCCTGAGCTGGACCGTCAGCAACGGCGGCACCGACTACTGGGACTCGAACGTGGCGCTCACGTACGCGCTGATCCAGGACCAGCAGGGCAAGACGGACCAGGCCTGGTCGAACTACGAGCGCGCGCTCGGCACCGCCGACGACACCGAGCTCCTGACCATCCGAGCCTACGCCGCCGCCCACGCCGCCCGGAACGGCCGCGAGGCCACCGTGAAGCACCTGGCCGAGGTCTCCGCTGCGAGCACCTCGCCCCACGCCAAGCTCGTCTACGCCGAGAGCCTGCAGGGCGCCGGACAGGACGCGACCGCCGCGCTCGCCGCTGCGGCCGACGCCTACAACGCCGCCTTGGTGACCGACCCGGGCCAGGCGTCCTGGCACGCCGGTCTCTCCGGCGCGCTCCTGCGCTCGGGGGACCTCGAGGGGGCCAAGACCTCGGCCGAGTCGGCGCTGAAGGCCGACATGTTCGACCCGCTCTCCCACCTCGCCCTGGGCGATGTGCTGGTGATGACGGGCGATGACGCCGCGTCGGAGCACTACCGGACCGCGGCCATCTACGGCGCGGACAACCCGCTGCTCGCGACGATGCTGTAGGCGTCTACAGGGCGCCCAGCCAGCGCTCGTAGGCCCCGCTCGACAACAGGAACAGCTGGATCGCGAACCCCGCGACACAGCCGACCATCGCCCAGAACGCGACCTTCTTGATGCGCACCACCCGCGGTGCGTGCTCGACGGACAGCTCGCCGACCTCGATGCGCTTCATCTGGCGCTCGGCCATCTGATAGGCCCCGAGCGTCATCAAGGCGCCGGGGACGGACGTACACGTGATGAGCCCGAGCACGTCCAGAGGGATGGCGACGGCCAGCAGGATCTCAGCACGTCGAATGGCTCGTGTGTCCCGGTGGGCGCCACCGAACAGCCGCTCGACGCGCTGGCTCACTCGTGCAGCCGGGACTCGTCGGTCGGCCCGTGCAGCCGCATGAGGCGCCGGAGCGCGTCGACGTAGAACCGCCCGACCTCGGCGTCCGTGATGAAGCCGCCGTCGCTCTTGGGGGCGTACACGCCATCCTCGGCGAACGCCTTCAGCGCGTTCTTGATGTTCACGAGCGACAGCGACTCGGGCCGGCGCACGTCCTGGACGGCCAGGAACTGGCGTCCCACCTGGCGGACGCCGATGGCGAGCTCCTCGCGTGTCAGCTCCCGGTGCTTCAGCTGCGGGAGCGCCCGAAGGGTCAGGTAGTAGCTCTCGAGGAAGTTCAGCGTCAGCTCGGCGAGCTCGGCCACGCGAGCCTTCTCGAGCACCACCCAGCCCTGGTCGTCCTCGCGGGCCGCGCCGACCGAGACGAGCTGCTTCAGAGCCACGTCGATGACGCTCTCTTCGCTCCAGTCCGGGTCCAGCACGAACTCGTACCGAAGCAGGAAGAGCTGGAAGCGGACGCCGTCGCGCAGAGCGTCGGGGTCGAACCGCTCCTTGCCTGCAGCGCGGATCTCCGCGGCCAGCAGCGAGGCCGGCAGCAGGAAGTGCAGGAGCCCGTTCTTGTAGTACTCGAGCGTCACGCGAGCGTCGGGGGTCGGCCGGTACACCACGTCGTCGGCGCCGGCGAGCTCCTCAACCGTGTCGTCCTTGAGGAAGCGGGACAGGGCGACCTTGCGTGCCCACTCGGGGTCCACCAGGCTGCGGCTCATCTCGGCGCCGGCCTCGACGAGCAGCGTGCGGAAGCGCTCCACCCGGGCCGTCAGCACCCGACCGGGGACACCCGGGCGGCTCTGGGCCAGGAGCGCCAGGGCGACGAGCCCCGTCGGCAACACGACCGTCTGCCGGTCGATGTGGTGGACGATCTCCTCGCCGAGTCCCTGCAGGAACTCCTTCTTGTCCGCGCGCCCGAGCGCGTTCCAGTCCCGCCCCTCGAGCTGCTCGGAGAGCTTCACCGCCTCGCCGATGCGGACGTAGACGCGGCCGTAGCGCTTGGTCACGACCTGGGCGGCCTTCACGACGGCCCCGACCGACTCCTTCTCCTTCTCCGCGCCGGCGAGCTCGCGGGCGTACGGCGCCTCCTCGGCGACCTGCTCATACGTGATGGAGACCGGCAGGTAGCTGACCTCGCTGAGCGTGCGTCCGAGCGTGGCCTGGACTCCAGCGTCGACCGTGTACCCCAGGATTCCGAGCTTCGGCGGCAGGCACTTGCCCGTTCGCGACCGGCCGCCCTCGATGAAGAACTCGAGCAGGTAGCCCTCGCGGAACAGGTGCGTCAGGTACGCCGAGAACAGCGTGGGGAAGATGCGGTCGCCGCGGAACGTGCGCTTGATGAAGATGGCGCCGAGCCGCCGGAACACGGCCCCGAGCGGGAAGAAGCTCAGGTTGTCGCCCGCGATGACGTGGGGGATGACGACGTCGTGCTCGTGCAGGATGCTGGACAACAGCACGTAGTCCAGGTGGCTGCGGTGCGACGGAACCAGGACCGCGACGCCCTCGCGCTTGGCCTGCCGTACGCGCTCCACGTCCTCGGCCCGCACGTCGATGCCGCGGAAGATGGTGTTCCAGAGGAACCGCGTGATGCGCTGGGCCGGCCAGATGAGCGCGTACGAGAACCGCGCGGCCATCTTGTCGTACTGCTGGAGCACGTCGCGCTGGACGCTCGGCACCGAGGTCCGTGTGGCCTGGGCCTCGTCGTGCACCAGCTTCCCGACCTTCTTGCTGCCCAGCACCAGCCGCCGGGTCCAGGCCGGTGACTTCAGCGCGGGTCCACGGACGACCTGCTGCTCACGAAAAAGATACCTCCGGAGCGTCAGCCGCAGGCGCTTGGCCTGCCGCTTCGGCTCGTCGGCGGCGTAGCGCTCGAGGTACTCGGCGACGTCGACGGGCTCTCCGATCTGGACCACAGCCTTGCGGCGTCCGAACAGGACCCCGAACAGCTTGCCCATGGTCCCGCGGCTGTCCTCGGTCCCCAGCAGGGCCTTCATCGTCGAGGAGCGCGCGCGCTCGGGCTCCCGCTGCCAGATGATGACGACCGGGAGCAGCTGGACGGGCCGCTCCGACCGACGCTGGGCATCCAGCAGAGCCGGCACCGGGTCGGGCCACTCGGGGGGGCTGAAGAAGTCGCTCCAGCGCTGGTTCTTGCGCAGGAACACCGCGGCGTTCGAGCCCGAGGCAACGGACCGGCTCAGCCAGCCCACGTCGACCGGGTTCGGCAGGCGCCCGTTCCGGAAGAACCACAGCACCTTCTTCCAGAGCATCGGGATGGCGTCGCCGAGGGGCTGCAGCGCGGTCATCGAGATGTGCATGCCGTAGTCGGCGAGCGGCAGCCGGCGACGGCGCAGGACCTCGTTCAGCGCGAGGTAGTCGATCTTGCTCCGCGTCCGCATGACGTAGACGACGGGGCCCTTGTTGGCGGCCTGGCGCACCCGCTCGACGGCCGAGTCCGTGAGCCGAAGCTTGCGGAAGAAGACCGACAGTCCGCGCAGGTAGTACAGGACGCCCCAGCCCCGGACCATGGCCGAGCGGTAGAGCTCGATCGGCACGTACGGGACATCGGGAGTCCCCCGCTCGAGGGGACCGCGCTCGTCGAGCAGCTCGGGCTCGCTCACCCGGGCGTCCCGGTGTCGGGCGGGTCATCCGCGTCGGCGTCGGCGTCGGTGTCCGTGTCGGCGTCCGAGTCGGCGTCGCTGTCCGCGTCCGAGTCGGTGTCCGAGTCCGCGTCGCTGTCGGCGTCCGTGTCCGTGTCGCTGTCCGCGTCGGTGTCCGCGTCCGACTCACAGGCCCCGATCGAGGCGTCCGTGTCGTCACAGTCGGTGGAGTCCGTCACGAAGCCGGCCTTGTCCTCGCAAACGAGCGCAGCGACGGTGGCGTTGCCCAGCCCGTCGCCGTCTGCGTCCTCGAAGACCTGGAAGCGCTCGTCGCAGTCGCGCTCCTCGCCAGTGTCGAGGTCGATGTCTTGGAGCCAGCAGGCCGACAGAAGCAGGATCATGACCTGGAACCTATCCCATCGAGGACCTCGGTCGCCACGACGTCCCAGGACCGCAACACGGGCTCCGCTCGGCGACCTCGCCAGGCCCGACAGGCCGCCGCCAGCGCGTCGATGGTCGGCGGGACGACCGTGCCCCCCTCGCCCACCCAGCGCCGCATCGACCCGACGTCCGAGGCGACCACGGGGGTCCCCTGGGCCCGGTACGCGGCGACCTTCAGCGGGCAGAACCACTCGGGCGCGTCCGCGGCGTACGGGGCCAGGGCCACGTCCATGCTCGCGATGGCGTCGGCGAGCTCCTGCTCGGACACGGGCGGGTCTCCCACCAGCACCGGCACGCCCCCGGCACGCTCGGCGATCTCGGCCACCCGATCCGCCCCGTGCCAGGGCTTCATGCTGCCGACGAAGCCGATGGTGAAGTCGTCCGGCTCGGTCCGGGTCCCCGTCAACGCCTCGGTCCCGTTCGGCACGCAGCGGACGCGGTCGCGGTCGACGCCCATCGACACCAGCCACTCGACCAGCTCGGGGCTCACCGCGACGTACCTGTCCGCCCCGGCCAGCGACCTCTCCTGCCAGCTGCGCGCGTACTTCTCGTCGCGCACGGACTCGAACCGCAGGCGCTCATCCAGCAGCGGAGCGTTGATCTCGAGGACGTGGGGCACACCCCATGTACGTGCCAGATCGCGCCCGACCTTCGAAAACAGCGTCCAGCGCTCGTAGACGAGGTCCGCCCGGGGGCCCTGGAGAGCCACCTCGAGCACGTTGTCCGCCCAGTGCGCCTCGCGCCGCTCCGGGAAGCGTCGCGTCACGAAGCGGGGCGGGGGTGCCGCCTCGACTGGGACGTCGAGGAGCCCGTGTTCGCCTCGCTGATCGACCTCGACGGCCGCCACGATGCGCGTGTCCATCCGGCGAGCGAAGGCCCGCGCCAGGCCCCGGAAGTGGGCCGAGCTGCCCGAGGGTCCTCGCACCGGGATGCCCGGCGCCGACAGGACCATCAGGACCGAGTCAGGCACCCGACGCCGCGATGGCCTTGTCCAGGTCCGCGATCAGGTCGTCGACGTGCTCGATTCCCACGCTCAGACGGACCAGGCCGTCCTCGATGCCGATCTCCTTGCGGATGTCCGGCGGGACCGAAGCGTGCGTCATGGCCGCGGGCAGCTCGATGAGCGACTCGACGCCGCCAAGGCTCTCGGCCAGCGTGAAGACGTCCGTGCTGGCACAGAACTCCTCGGCCTGGGCCAGCGTCGCCTTCAGCTCGAAGCTGATCATCCCGCCGAAGCCGGACATCTGCGACATCGCGACCGCGTGCTGGGGGTGGCTCTCGTGCGTCGGGTAGAAGACCCGGCCGACCTTCGGGTGGTCCAGCAGCCAGTCGACGATGATCTTGGCGTTGGACTGGTGGCGGTCCATCCGCACAGCCAGGGTCTTGATCCCGCGCAGGGTCAGCCAGGTGTCCCACGGCCCGGGGACCGCGCCGACGCTGTTCTGGATGAAGCGCAGGTCCGCCGCCAGCTCGGGCGTCTTGGTGACGACCGTGCCGCCGACCACGTCGCTGTGGCCGCCGATGTACTTGGTCGTCGAGTGCAGGACCATGTCCGCGCCGAGCTCGAGCGGGCGCTGGAAGATGGGCGTCGCGAACGTGTTGTCGACGACGACGAGCGCGCCGATGTCGTGCGCTCGCGCAGCCAGCTTCCGGATGTCCGCGACCTTGAGCAGCGGGTTCGTCGGCGACTCGAGCCACACGAGCTTCGTGCCGTCCGGGATGGCGTCCTCGGCCGGGACCTTGGTGAAATCCACGAAGTCGTACTTCACGCCCTGGCGCGCGAACACCTTGGTGAAGAGACGCCAGGTGCCACCGTAGATGTCGTCGCCGCTGATGACCTGGTCGCCGGCGTTCAGCAGGTGCTGGATGGCCGAGGTGGCCGCACAGCCCGAGCCGAAGCTGACGCCGTCACTGCCGCCCTCGAGCGAGGCCATGGCGGCCTCGAGCTTCTCGCGGGTCGGGTTCTGGGTGCGGGCGTACTCGTACCCGGTGTGCTCGGCGACGCGAGGCTGCGCGTAGGTCGAGGTCTGGAAGACCGGCGGCATGACGGCGCCGGTGATGGGCTCGGGCGCCTGGCCGCCGTGGATGGCGAGCGTCTCGATGCGTCGGCTGTCGCTCACGTCGTTGCCGCTCACTTGCCACCCGCGGTGCGCGCCGACAGGAAGTCGATGACGTCGATGCGCGTGATGATGTCCAGCACCTGGTGGCGCTTGCCTTCGCTCTTCACGATGAAGGCGACCTTGTACCGCTTGAAGAGATCCATCAGGACGGCGACGTGCTCGTCGGGCTCGATGGTGCAGAACTCGGCCGTGGCCAGCTCGTTCGCCGGGGTCTTGCCGCCGCCACGCTGGAGCGCCTTCTCGAGCAGGACCTTGTCCGTCAGGACGCCCTGGATCTGGCCGTCCTCCAGGACCGGGACCTGCGAGACGCCGTTGAGCTTCATCGTGCCGATGACCTCGTTCACGGACGCGCTGCCGCTGACCGAGATCAGCTCGCGCTTGCCGAGCCGCTTCTGCAGGTCGCGCACGCGGCCCAGGCCCGAGTCATCGTCAAGGAAGCCGTTCTCGCGCATCCAGTTGTCGTTGTAGATCTTCGACAGGTACCGGCTGCCCGAGTCGGGGAGCACGATGAGCACCTTGAGGTCGGGCGAGTCGTTCCGCTCGACCCACTTCAGCGCACCTGCGACGGCGGCGCCGCTGGAGCCACCGCAGAACAGGCCCTCCTCGCGGACGAGGCGGCGCGTCATGACCATGCACTCCTTGTCGTTCACGCGGACCAGGTCGTCGATGAACTGGAAGTCGATGGTCGTCGGGAGGAAGTCCTCGCCGATGCCCTCCACGATGTACGTGTGGGGCTGGGTCATCTGACCGGTGTGGAAGTAGTCGAAGTACAGCGACCCGACGGGGTCCACGCCGACCATCTTCACGTCGCGGTCCTGCTCCTTCATCCAGCGGCCGATCCCGGTGATCGTGCCGCCGGTGCCCAGGCCACAGATGACGGCGTCGATCTGGCCGTCCATCTGCTCCCACATCTCGGGAGCGGTCGAGTTGTAGTGCGTCTTCGGGTTGCTGGGGTTGTGGTACTGGTTCGCGAAGTACGCCCCCTCCTCGTTCCCCAGCGCCGTGCTGACCGAGTAGTAGCTGCGCGGATCCTCGGGCTCGACAGCCGTGGGGGTCACGACGACCTTGGCGCCGTACGCCCGGAGAGCAGCGCGCTTCTCCTCGCTCTGCTTGTCCGGCATGACGAACGTGCAGGGGAAGCCCTCGACCGCGCCGACCATCGCCAGGCCAGCACCGGTGTTCCCGCTCGTTCCCTCGACGATGAGGCCGCCGGCGGGGAGATCGCCCGCTTCCTGCGCGTCGCGGATGATCTGCAGCGCGATGCGGTCCTTGATCGAGCCGCCCGGGTTGAGCATCTCGAGCTTCACGTAGACCTGGGCCTGCAGGCCCTCGGTCACGCTGTTCAGTCGAACGATCGGGGTGTCTCCGACACAGCTCAGGACATTGTCGTGGACGTTGCGCACGCGGGCCTCCAGAAAGGGCGGGCGCTATAATCCGACCGGCACGACCCTGGGAGCCACGTGGACGACACCCGAGACCGTCTCGTTCGGAAGGGGGACTACGTCTACGGCTCGTTCATCCGACCCGAGCAGGTCGACGGCTACATCAACGGCATCAATCCGGGCGACCGGAGCGACGTCCTGGGCCGGTTCTGCTTCTCGGAGGCGTCGGTCGACGACGCCGTGGACCACGCCCGCGTGGCGGCTCGCATCTGGGGCGCCGTCCCGCTCACGGACCGGGCCCACGGCCTGCGCAGGTTCCGTCAAGCCATCGCCAAGGGTCGCGAGCGCCTCGTCTCGATGATCACCCGCGAGACCGGGAAGCCCATCTGGGAGTCCCGAAGCGAGGTGATCGAGACCCTGAAGTCACTGGACGTCCTGATCGAGAAGGGGGTCGAACGGATCGCCCCGATCGAGCTGAACGACCAGCCCGGACGAACCGAGCGCATGCCCCGGGGCGTCGTGGCGATGCTCACGCCGTACAACCAGCCTGCGCTCATCACCGCGACCTACTCGGCCGCGGCGATCCTGGCCGGCAACAGCGTCATCTACAAGCCGTCCAAGTTCACACCGGGCGTGGGCCAGCTCATCGCCGAGCTGTGGGACCAGTGCCGGATGCCGCGCGGCGTCGTGAACATGGTCCAGGGCTCCGGCTCGGGCGTCGGCAAGAAGCTCATCACCCACCCCGACATCGACGGGCTGGTCGTGACCGGCTCGTTCGCGACGGCCATGGAGGTCCGGCGGCAGGTCTTCGACCGGCCCGAGCTCCCGGTGGTCTACGAGTCCGGCGGCAAGGGCATCGCGATGGTCCTGGACGGGGCGGACCTGGAGCGAGCCACCTACGAGGTCATGACCGGCGCCTTCATGACCACCGGCCAGCGTCACGACACGACGGCCCGCGTGATCGTCGAGAAGAGCGTGCTCGAGCCCTTCCTCTCACGCCTGGTCGAGCAGACCCGGCGGCTCGAGATCGGGTACGGCTTCGACGGCGACGTCTTCATGGGTCCACTGATCAGCGAGAACGCCCGCAGCCGCTTCCGGCGGTACGGACGCGCGCTCGAGAAGAAGGGCCACAAGGCGATCCTCGAGGGCCAGAGCCTGACCCGCACGTCGCGACGTGGCTTCTACGTCAGCCCGGCGATCCACGAGGTCGACTGGATGGCGGGCAGCGCGTTCCTGAACGAGGAGCCCCCCGGCCCGACGCTCCTGGTCTACCCGGTGAGCAGCCTGGACGAGGCCATCGCGCTGCACAACCAGGCCTACTACCGGCTGTCGACCGCGCTCTTCCCGAGCGAGGACCACGACATGGAGTACATCAGCGGTCGCCTGCGCACGGGCCGGCTGCTGGTGAACCGGGCCACGACGACCCGCGCGCTCACGCTGCCCTGCGTCGGCCTCGGACGATCCGGTAGCGGAAACGAAGGTGGAATCGGACTCATCGAAGAGATGACCTACCCGCGCGCCCAGATGGTGGAGATGCGGCCGTTCGACCCGACCTACACGCTGCCCGGCACCCACTGGGGCGACGAGCGCAGCGATCCGCTGATCGAGCTGGACCCTGTCGCGGACACCGGGGCCGAGCTCAAGCACTGAGCCCCGATCTGGACCGCCGCTACTTCGCGGCGTTGAGCTTCCAGCTGTACTCCAGGTAGGCGTAGGTCGCGTTCGGGTTCGCCCCGACCTCGGTCACGTCGCTCTCGCCGCCGTACGCCGCGATGAAGTTCAGCGCCTGCTCGAGCTGACCATCGACCCCGGGCAGGTCCTTGCGCGCTGCGCCGTACGCCGCGAAGTCGTCGCCGTACCACTCGAAGATCTTGCTCACGTGGATCTCGTCCATCGACTTGCTGGTCTTGTACGCGTTCGTCGCGATCCAGTTCGCCGTCGCGCGGTTCAGCTGCTCGTCGACCGTGGTGGCCTCGAACGCCTCGTTGAAAAGCGGCGGGCAGCCCTTGCTCGCGCAGTTCACGCCGGCGTGGATCCGAGGATCGCCCAGCGGTCGGAGGATCTCGTTCTCGATGTGGTTCAGCGTGACCGACTGGCCCGCCACCGTGAACGAGCGAGCATTCCAGGGGTCTCCCTCGTCCAGGTCCTGGATCGAGGCGATGCCGGGGTTGTCGAGGATCAGGTCGACCGTGAGCGCGTTGTAGGCGTTCATCCAGAACGCCAGCTGCGCGTTCTTCTCCGTCGGCGCCGAGGCCGCGGCGAGCTTCGCCAGGTACGCATCGAGTGCCGCGGTGTCGATCGTGGAGTAGCTGACCTTCCGCCCCTGGACGTTGGCGGACACGATGGCGTTCCAGTCGGCGTGGTCACCGGCGCTGGCGGCGGAAGCGAGGAGCAGGAGCATGGCACCCTTGGGCATGGAGTTCGTGAGTGACTTCGACGCTGAGACGGCCCGGAGCGGGGTCCCTTCGATCTTCCTACGAGACAGCGACGGTCTGTGGAAGGTCGAAGCGAACCTGACCCGGGACTGCTGGGAGCGTACGCACCCCGTCGCGCGCGACGAAGGCCATGGGTTGATGCGAGACCGCGCCACGGGCTTCGTGACACTTGTCTACGTCACCGGCCGGGGCCTGCTCGAGGAGCATCCGCGGGCCGACATCACCTGGTTCGACACGGCCCAGGACGCCCGCGCGGCGCTCGACGGACTGGGGCGCCCGCCGATCCAGCGCTCAGCGACGGCGACGGACGAGTAGCAGTCCGAGCAGGCCGAAGATGCCGGCGATCCCACCGCGGGTCGAGGTCGTGGTGCAGCCACACACGCCGACCTCGCTCGGGATGATCACCGGGTCCGGCTCGATCACGATGCCCGTCCCCGACAGCGCGATGGCGTACGCGGGCTCGAGCGGATCCGAGGTGTTCAGGATCAGGTCCGCGGCCTGATCGCCCTCGACCGTCGGCTCGAAGGTGACCGTCAGACCATCCCCCACCGCGGCGTTCGCGTAGATGTCGCCCGGGAAGACGCGGAACTCGCCCGCGCCCAGGATGCCGGCCGTCCCCTCGAGGTCCAGGTCACCCCAGTTGAGGATCTCGATCTCACAGGTCGCGATCTCGCCGAGCTCGACCTCGCCGAAGGCACAGTCGGTCTGCTCGACGACCATCAGCGGCAACGGGTGGTCGAGGTACATCGTCTCGAACTCGCGCTCGAAGTCGGCGCTCGCCGCCTCGATGGGCACGTCGAAGCTGGCCACGTCGTAGCAGCCCACCACGTCGATGCAGACGCCGATGGTCGGTACGAACACCATGTCGAGTCCGCCGGCGTACAGACCGGTGAACGTGGACTCGAGCTCGAGGACGGGCTGACCGGTCGCTTCGAACTCCTCGACGCCGTCGATCGTGTCGATGACGCTGCCGTTCGTCGTGAAGTCCTTGCCGGCGAACGACGCCCACGCGTCCATCCGCTGGTCGACCGCGATGTAGATGCTGACTGCGGTGATGACGTCCTGCTCGTACCGGAAGAGCTCGGCCTGGGCGCCCTCGCTCTCGACGCCCACCGAGTTGACCTCCTGGTCCTCGAAGAGCCACGGGTCGAACAGGACCTCGCCCTCGAAGCGCGTGGTGTCCGCGTAGACGCTGGCCTCGTAGTAGAAGCCGCTCCAGTCGATCTTGGCGTCGACCGTGGTGCCGACGGTCGAGTCCAGCTCGTAGACGCCGGTCTCGGGCTCCGGGTCGTACCCGTGCGTGATGGCCGGGGGCCAGTAGACCCAGGACAGCCCGTCCATCTCGACCAGCGAGCCACCCTCGGCGATGGTCTGGAACCGGACGGCGACGGGCGAGCCCGATGGGACCCAGCCGCTGTCGAACTCGATCTCCTCGAAGACATCGACCTCGTCGCGCAGCTCGACGTCGATGGAAGGGGACTCGTAGGCGTGAGCAGAGGCGATGAGCAGGAGCATGGGGAACCCGGATTTCTGGCCGCCAACGTATCAGCAATAGGGGCGCGTGGCGTCGCGTACCCTGGGGGCATGGGAAAGAGCCTGATCGCGCGCGAAGCCGGCGCCCTCGTCACCGACCTGAAGAAGGCCGCAAAGTGGTCCATCGGGGCGGCGGCGGCGCTGACCGGAATCACCACCGTCAACTGGCTGATGGGCTGGGACTTGCTGGCGTACGGCGTGGCTCCCCGAACGGCCACGGGCGTGGCCGGCATCCTGGCGATGCCGCTGCTGCATGCGGGCTGGGGTCACCTCATCGGCAACGTCATCGCTGGCGTGCCGCTGGCGTTCATGTCGATGGAGAGGAAGCGGACCGACTTCGTCGTCGTCTCGCTGGTCTCTGCGCTCACGAGCGGCCTGGGCTGCTGGCTCTTCGGCGCCACCGGCTCCATCCACGTGGGGGCCAGCGGCGTCATCTTCGGCCTCATCGGCTTCCTGCTGGGACGAGGCTGGTACGAGCGACGCGCCGGACCGATGATCATGGCCGGCGGCGTCGGGTTCTTCTTCGGAGGGGCCCTGCTCACGATGCTGCCCGGCCTGTTCGCCGGGATCAGCTGGCAGGCCCACCTCTTCGGGTTCCTGGGCGGGCTCTTCGTCGCCAAGGTGCTCGGTGGCGCCATGAAGAAGAAGAAGGGCTGACGCTCAGTCCTCTCGCCGACGCGCGAGGACCACCAGCGCCGACAGCATCCCGAGAGATGCCACGACCGACCAGCGCGTGTCCGCCGAGGCACAGCCACCGGTGCCCTCGTCGGACTCGCCCTCGTAGTACTTCATCCGCTGGCGCATCTCCTTGGACTCGTCCGCGCACGTGCCCGGGTCGTCCGTGACCATGCCCCAGTCGCAGATCGGGTACTCGCTCTCGAGGTACGTCTCGTACTGGACGTAGCGCTGCTGGATGTTGTCGTTGATGCCCGACTCGTAGAGCGCCAGGTCCTGGGTCGCCTGCTCCGGCGTGTACCGGACGTGCAGCCGCGAGAAGTAGAAGTCGGGCAGCGTCACGCCCCACCTCCAGCCCGTGTCAGCGACATCGACGTCGCCCCAACCGAGCGCGATGGCGTCGCTGACCGGGAAGGGGTCGTCCCCGATCTCCGGCGGACACGGGTCGCACTTGTTGCTGTTGTTCTGCAGCAGCCAGCCGTACTCGGCGACCCACATCGGCTGGTTGTCGACGGCCAGGTCGAAGCGGCCCGTGTAGAACTCCCCGAAGTCCTCGAACTGGGACTCGTCGTAGAGGCAGACGCTCTCGAGCTCGGCCTCCTCGTAGTTGCTGATGCCGAGTCGGCCCTTCTCCGGCGAGGTGATGGCGTAGATGACCAGGTCCTGCGAGCCCGTCGAGTTGGTCGTCCCCAGCCGGATGGGCAGCGAGAAGCCCTCGCTCTCGTAGGTGAACTGGATGGGGGACAGCGACTCCTGGCCCGCCGGCATGCGGTCCGTGAAGACCCGCGCCGCGAAGAAGAACGAGCCGTTGTCCAGGTACTCCTGGATGAGCTCCTCCTGGTTCGGGCTGACCTGGTAGCCCTCGTCGCTGAGCCACTGGAGCATGTCGAGCGAGTCCTCGGCGCTCAGCACGACGACCTCGTACTCGCCGACGATGAACTGGGACTCGACCTCGACGCTGGTCTCTTCAGCGTCGACCGTCATCATGCCAGTGTCCGCCTGGGCGCTCAGCTCGTAGTCCTTGGACATACAGCCGAACCCGCTCTCCGGACGCTCGAACTCGGGCGGCTCCGGGTACAGCTCGTCGCAGGTGTAGCTGACGAGCCGTGGCCCCGAGTAGATGTCGAGCCGGTCGAAGAGCGCGGGGTCGAGCACCCGGACGTCCTCCTCGGTCAGCACGACCGGGACCGGGACGATCATCGCGAACTCCTCCAGCTCGCCCTGGAAGTCGTTGGCCATCGACAGCGTCGTGGTCGTGCCCTCGCGGACGAGGACGACCTCGCTCGCTTCGTTGTAGAGGTCCGAGCCCGCGGTCCCGACGTAGCTGCCGCAGAAGGCGTGGGCGGAAGGACCAGCAAGGAGGATCGAGAGAAACGTCATGCGGGTGCCCCGTGTGTTCCCTGCCTGCACGCCCATAGTAGCACCGCGCGGAGGGGTCTGTCAGACAGGGTACGCCAGCGCCTCGATCGGCAGGCCCGTCCCCGGCGGAACCCGCTCGGCGAGCGGATCGAACTCCTGGCGGCGGAGACGCGTCAGGTAGCGGGCGAGCGCCTGGGCGGCAGGATCGTCCCGGCCCCACTGCCGACAGCACCAAGCGATGCAGCCGGCCTCGTGGCTCTCCTCCTCGGACATCTCCGGCGCGTCGAAGTCACCGAGGCCGGCGAACGACAGCCCCTCGAACAGCTCGGCGACCGCCTCGGCCAGCTCGAGTGTGTTCGCGGCGTGCCAGAAGTGGAAGACGATGGTGTGGCGTTCCTCCTCCACGGTCCGGATGGCGTGGACGGCGCCCGGGTGCAGCACGAACGCGAAGGCCGAGTTCCACCGCGGCGGCCTGAGCGTGTCTCCCAGGACGAGCTCACCCCCGCGCGTCCAGCTCCGATTCAGCTGGAGCACGACGCGCACCGACTCGTACCCGAGCAGCGGACGGTCGGTGTGTGGCTCGGCGAACTGGCCCGGGACCATGCGCTGGGCCGTGACCTGGGTGTGCGAGGTGAGCGGGACGTCGAGCAGGTCGGCCAGCTGATCGATGAGCTCCTGGGGCACGCGCACCCGGTGGGTCACATCCGAGATCGAGGCCTCGTAGAACGTCCGGTGCTCGGTCCAGGTGAGCGAGGGATCGTCGAACAGAGCGGAGAGTTCCTGGCAGAACGCCTCGGAGAACGCCGGCGAGGCGGTCACGAACCGGAACGGCTGGTCATGGCTCTGGGGATCGACGAGCACAAACGCTCGTAACCAGCGCCCCGGATTGGCATCGTCCGGCGGTGCTCTCCCTCGTCTCGACCGCGCTGATCTCCACCGCAGCGGCCGGCCCCTGGATCGACGCCCCCGGCGCCCACTACGTCAAGGCCAGCGTCAGCCGCTTCGCCGCGACCGAGTACGTCGACCCCAACGCCCAGACCACATCCACCGTCGAGTACGTCGGCTACACGACCTCGCTGTACGGGCAGGTGGGCCTCCCCGGGAACCTGCAGGTCCACGCCTCGGTCCCGTACGTCAACAGCCGGAACCGCGACCGGTACTCCGGCTGGATCCACCGGACCGCGGGACCCGGTGACGCCTGGGTCGGCCTCGGCGCCGATGTCCCCCGGCTGGAGCTCCCCGCCGCACTGACCGTCCAGGCGCGCATCCCGCTCTACAACCAGGCGGTGCTCGAGCCGGACTTCCCCGCCATCGGGGACACCAACCTGGACGTCGACGCCCAGCTCAGCATCGGCCACTCGCTCCCCGTCGGCGACCACTGGCTGTGGCTCGCGTCCGAGGCCGGGTTCCGCTGGCGGACCGAGGTGATGCCCGCCGGGTTCGACGACGACCTCGACTTCGTGAACGGCGTGCCGTACCGCGGTCAGATCGGGCTGGCGCCGGGCCTGGGTGGCTGGCTCTCACTCGAGGCCTCGGGCCTGGTCAACGCCGCACCCCGCGACGTCACCCGGAGCTGGCACCAGCTGGCGCTCGGCGGCGCGGTCCCCATCACGCACGGCGTGCACATCGAGCTCGGCGGCCAGTGGATCCACACGGCGTCGGCCAGCTCGAAGGGCTGGGCGGCGACCGCCGGAGTCAGCCGGAAGGGCTGAGCTCACTCGAAGGGCGCACTCCAGTCGCCGTGCGGTCCGCCGTGCGCGCCCACGTCGGCGCGCGACCCGTCCGGGTCCAGCTCGTCCTCGGGCCCCTGATCCACACCAGGGCTCCCAGCCGCCAGGTGGAACCCGTCCTCGAAGACCGGCACCTCGCGGATGGTGTCGAGGTCCTCGGGAAACTCGTCCCGCTCGAAGTTCATCGGGTCGATCCAGGGGACGTCGACCGGCGCCAGCAGGTTGTGCTCGATCGCGAACGTGTAGCCCAGCGCCTGCATGAACCGGATGGCGAACGGCTCGCCGTCCTCGAGCACGACGACGTTGCCGATGAAGTCGCCCTGGGGCTCGTAGAACCACTCGCCGAGGGGTCCAGCCTGCGCGGTGTTCTCGACGAACGTGTCGTAGCGGATGACGCCCTGGCAGTTCGTGCACGTGACCCCGCCGCCGCCCTGGGCCGCGAAGTTCTCGAGGATGAGGTTGTTCTCGACCACCGCCTCGCCATGACGCAGGTAGATGCCTCCGCCGATGGCCGCCTGGTTGCCCTGGATGACGTTGTGGCGGATGACCAGATCGGCGTTCTCGATGTAGATGCCTCCACCGTGGGGGGTGCCCGGCTCGAAGCCGTCGGGGGCCACGCCGGTGCCGTTGATGATCGTGAAGCCCTCGCGCATGGCGGTCGCCGGTTCCATCGCCCGGGCGGAGACGACCGGACCCTCCCGATCGCCGTCGAGCACGGTGGCTGATGGCCCCGCAGCTGACCGGACGATGATGTCCTTGCCGTGGAAGCCGAGCCGTTCGTGGTGCGTTCCGGGCTGAACGAGCACCACATCGCCGTCTGCGGCATCCACGATGGCGTCCTGGATGGAGTCGAATGTCCGCCCCTTGCCCACGAGCTCCGCGACGTAGTCGGTGGGCGGATGCGAGTCCGAGGTCACCGGCGAGTCGAAGGTGGCGACGGAGTCCGACGGACACCCGTCCGGGCGAGTGCACTCCGAAGAGGTGCGCGGCAAGCAGGCGAGCAGCAGGAACACGCGCGCAGGATTCCGTGCCCCCCCCTCGGGGCTTCAAGATGATCCTCGTCGCCCTCCACGCCATCACCTGCGCGCTCCTGTGCCTGTACGGCCTCCACCGACTCCTTCTCGTCGGGCTCCTGTGGCGGCACCGCCGGGACGAGCCGACCGAGAGCCCCCTCCCCTCGGCCAAGGTGTGCGTCCAGCTGCCGGTCTACGACGAGCGCGACGTGATGGAGCAGGGCATCCACGCGGCCGCGGCGCTCGACTGGCCAGACCTCGAGGTCCAGATGCTCGACGACAGCCGCGACGACACGACCGCCATCGCCCAGCGGGTCGCGGCCACCTACCCGAACGTGCACGTCATCCACCGAGAAGACCGCCGCGGGTTCAAGGCCGGGGCGCTGTCCGAAGGGCTCGACCGGACCGACGCCGAGTTCATCGCCATCTTCGACGCGGACTTCATCCCGCCGCCCGACTTCCTGCGCCAGGTCATGGGGTACTTCCAGGACGACGTCGGCATGGTCCAGGCGCGCTGGACGCACATCAACCGGGGCGCCAACGCCCTGACCCGACTCCAAGCCATCCTGCTCGACGGACACTTCGTCATCGAGCACGCCGCCCGGCATCGCTCCGGCCGATGGTTCAACTTCAACGACACCGCGGGGGTCTGGCGGCGCTCGGCCATCGACGACGCCGGCGGATGGCAGGGAGACACCCTGACCGAGGACCTGGACCTCTCGTACCGCGCCCAGGAGGCCGGCTGGAAGTTCGTCTACCTGCCGGACGTCGAGGTCCCCGCCGAGCTGCCCGAGGGGGGCGCCGCGTTCCGCAGCCAGCAGCACCGCTGGGCCAAGGGTGGGGTCCAGTGCGCCCGAAAGCTCCTCCCCCGGCTGATGCCCTCACGCCTGTCGTGGAGCGTGCGAAGCGAGGCGCTGGCCCACCTCGGTGCGAACTTCGCCTACCCCCTCGTCCTTCTGCTCGCGCTGCTGACACCTCCCGCGGCATGGCTGCGCGCCGCGCCCGGCCTGGGCTGGCTGCATGGCCTCGACGTGCTCGTGCTCGTCCTCGCGACCGGCTCGTTCGTCCGCACCCCGAAGTCGGGAGGCGGCTCGAGCAGCTACGACCTGCCTCGAAGCTGGGTACCGATGCTCGAGGCGGGCATGGCGGGCTGGCAGGCCATCGGCCTCGGGCTCTCCATCTGGGGCGGCTACTGGGAGAGCGTGCCTCTGCAGCTGCTGTTGCTGTGCGGCTTCGCCATCCTGCCGCTCAGCTCTCCCCTGCCGTCGGCACGGGATCCGAGGTAGACAGGTGCAGCGTCGAGTCCACCGCGGCGGTGGTCACGAAGGCGAAGAACAAAGAGACTCCTGGGCGATGGTCGGCGACGCGGCTCGAATCCCGGCCTGGCGAAAGGCCCTCTACGCGCTGGTTCCCCTGGCGCTGGTCGCTCTCGCCGTCGAGCTGGGACTGACCCTCGCTTCGAGCACGGCCGTGGTGCGCGACGCGGTGGTGCAGCGCGGCGACTACGTGCTGTGCGTCGGCGACTCGGTGACCGCCGGGACGGGACTCGGCCGGGGCCAGAGCTGGCCCGAGCGTCTCCAGAAATCCCTTGAACCGCAAGGGGTTCCCGTCATCCGCGACGCCGCTCCAGGCGCCGGCATCTCCTGGATGTCCGAGCACGCCGTCCCGACCGTCACCGCCTCATCCGACGGCGTCCCTCGGGTCCTCGTGATGCTGGGACACAACGACCAGGTGCGCTTCGAGCCCGGCGCGGGCCGCAAGCTCCGCGCGCACCGGTTCGAGGAGCTCGGCGACCCCCACCAGGGTTGGAAGGGCCCGAGACTGTTCCGGTTGCTGCGCTGGGCGAGCCACGACGAGCGACCCGCCATCGCCGGCATCGACGTCCTGGACGCGGCCTTCGACGAGCACCTGCCCCCCCTCATCGAGGCCGTCACCGCTCAGGGCGGTGAGGTCGTGCTGATGACCTACCTCGTCCCCGGCGCGCCGCCCGCGGAGCTCCCGCCAGACGAAGCCGCGCTGCTCGAGGACGTGCAGGCGGCCCAGTCCACCGTGAACGCCGTCATCCGGTCGCAGGCGACGCGGCGGAGGCTCGGGCTCATCGACCTCGAAGCGATGGTGCCCGTCGGCGACTCGTGGAACACGACACAGTGGCTCGACCACATCCATCCCAGCGAGGTCCTCACCCGCGATATGGCCGAGTCCATCGAGTCTACGCTCATCCCCCAGGAGTCTCCATGAAGGCCATTCGCGTCACCTACACGGTCCGCCCCGACTTCGTCGCCACCAACGAGGCCAACATCCGCGCCGTGATGGACGACGAGAGCAAGGGGGACATCATCCCTGGGCCCGCCGCGTTCGGCGCCTTCCGGGCGGCGCTGAAGGGTGGGGCGACCTCGCCTCCGCAGCAAGCCGACTGGACAGTGGTCGGCACCTCGGCCTGACCCCTACTCGACGTACCCGAGCTCGCGCAGCATCTCGATGGTCTGTGCGCCGTACTCGACCTCGGACGAGGCGGCGCTGAACGGCGTCATTCGTGCCTTGTGTGCATCGAGCTTCGCCAGCATCTCTGAGTGATCCTCGCTGGATGCGAGGTTGTTCGTCTCGCGCAGATCGTCCATCGAGTACAGAAGGACCTCACCGGGCTTGCCGGTCACCTCGTGGTCGCCCTGGATCAGCCGGCGGTCCCCTTCGATGATGGCCCAAAGAGCGAGCTCGTTCCCGCCGACCACCTTGCGGCGGTGCGCGAAGACCGGCTCGTCCGGCAGCGTGCCTCCGCTCAGCGCCGGGACCAGGCTGCGCCCCTCCCGCCCCGACGGCATCTCGGCGCCGGAGAGCTCGCACAGGGTGGGGAGCAGGTCCACCATCGACGCATGGGTCGTCGTACGGCCGCTCTCGATGCCGGGACCGTGCGCCATGAGCACGATGCGGTTGGTCTCGCGATGCAGCTGGAAGGGGTGCTCCGTCCGGCCGTGCTCGGCGAACTCCTCGCCGTGGTCCGACAAGACGATGACCAGATCGTCCTCCCACTCCATCGTCGCGTAGAGCTGCGCCAGCTGGTCGTCGAGGTAGCCGATCTCGCTGTCGTAGAGCGCACGCTGATCGGCGAGCCAGTCGTCCTGCTTCTCGTACCAGGGCGCGCGCGCCTCGTACGGCGCGTGCACGTCGTTCAGGTGCAGGTAGACGAAGCTCCGCCCGTCGGTGTCCAGTCGCTCCTTCCAGCCGGCGACCTCGGTGAACAGCGTGTCTGCGTCGGCGCGCGGGCGGTAGAGGAACTCGTCGAACCCCCGCGTGAAGCCGATGGGCTCGCCGATGTTGATGTTGGTCGCGGCCCCCTGCGTGGTGAACCCGGCGCCCTTCAGGATCTCGGGCAACGTGCTGATCTCGCTCGACATCGAGTTCAGCTCGACCTTGGTCCCGGCGAGCATGTTCTTGCTCGCGAGCATCCCCAGCGTGACCCCGTGCTGCGGCGGGTGGAGCGCCGTGTACAGCGAGGCGGTCGACGGCGCGGTCCACGACGACGCGGACCAGGCCCGTTCGAAGACGTGGCCGTCCTTGGCCAGCCCACCCAGGAACGACGCCGCGGGCCGGGCGGCCCCATACGTGGGCAGGTGATCCGGCCGCAGGGTGTCGATGACGATGACCACCACGTCGGGCTCGACGACGGGGGAGGTCTCCACGGGGCCTGCAGAGCAAGCCAGCAGCAAGGTCGAAAGCACGGCCTACGATAGTACGCTCGCGGAGGAGGCCCCATGAACGCCCAGACCATCCGCGCCGAGGCCGACGCGCGCCTGTACCGCGAGCTGTCCGAGAACGAGGCGGTCCAGCGCATGCGCGCCGCCATCGACTCGCAGCCTGGCGGCGGAACCCGTCGCTCCTTGCTGGCGCGCGCCCTCCGCTTGAACGGCGCCATCGCCCCCGACGAGCTGGGCATCGTGGAGCACTGCCGCGAGGTGCTCGACGCCGAGCTGGACGTCGAGCTGTACGTCTACCCGTCCGCGGACTTCAACGCGGCGTGCACCCAGCCCGAGGACGGCCGTGTCTTCGTCTTGCTGTCGTCCTCGCTGCTCGAGGGGTTCACCCCCGCCGAGCTGCAGTACGTGGTCGGGCACGAGCTCGGGCATCACGTCTACGGCCACCACGCCATCCCGCTGGGGGCGCTCGTCGCTCACGCCAAGGACCTTCCCCGCCGACTCGTGCTGCGCGCTCACACGTGGCAGCGACACGCCGAGATCAGCGCGGATCGGGCCGGACTGCTGTGCTGCGACGGCGACCTGACGGGCGCTGCGAGCTCGCTGTTCAAGCTGTCCAGCGGCCTGCGGGAGTCGCCGGGCCAAGGCCGCATCGGCGCGTTCCTGGCCCAGGCCGAGGAGCTGTACGCGCAGTCACAGTCGGACAGCGAGCAGGGGCTCGCCCACCGCGACTGGCTCTCGACCCATCCGTTCTCACCGTTGCGCCTGCGCGCACTGCGCGAGTTCGCGCGCATGTTCGACGGCTCAGGCCAGACCATGCCGGCGGTCGAGCTGGCCTGTCAGGACCTGATGGAGCTGATGGAAGCCACCTACGTCGAGGAGGACAGCCCATCGGCCGAGGCCATGCGGCGCCTGCTGTTCGCGGCCGGCGCGGTGGTGGCGGCCTCGGACCGCGAGGTCCATCCCTCGGAGATCGCCGCGCTGCGGTCGCTGCTCGGCCATGGCAACGTGCCGGACAGCTTCAACATCGAGGCCCTGAGGGGCGTGATGCCCGAGCGCATCCAGGCCGTGCGCGAACGCTGTCGAGGCGCTCGACGGGCCCAGCTCATGCGGGACCTCTGCCGCATCGCCCGAGCGGACCACCGGATCCACGAGGCCGAGCGGGCGGAGCTGGCTTCGCTGGCCCGGGCGCTGGACGTCGACGTGTCGCTGATCCACGAGACGCTGGACGCCCCCATCGAGCTCGACTGATTCAGGCCCAGGGCCTTGACTCGGGGCCCTCAGGTGGCAACATAGGGACAGGCCCACGGGCGCTGTTCATTGACATGGTGATGAGGGGGCGAAACGGTTTCGACGAGGTAATGGTAGGTCGAGGCTGCATGCCAAGGACGATTGGGTCCTTGTAAATCAAACCAATCAGTTTGCACTACAACTGCCAACAACAACAACAACTTCGCTCTCGCGGCCTGAACAGCCTGCAGAGCGCGTCCGGATGAATCGTATGTCATGGACATCATCTGGGCGTGTCACGACATGACTATTCCTGAGACCAGCGTAGCGTGAGGTCGGGGGAAGAGAAATAACCAAATCAAATCGCTACCGACTCCGTAGCAGGGTGTGTCTTCGGACCCTGCTGGAGATGTATCCGAAGGCTAAGCATGTAGACGCTGAGATTGAGTTGCTTCGGACGCGGGTTCGACTCCCGCCGCCTCCACCATTTCTTCGACAAGGGCCTGGAAACACTACGGTGTGTCCAGGCCTTTCGTCGTTGCGGACACGCTGTGGACACAGCTCAGGCGCCGCGGTCCAGGGCAATGACCTTGCCCGGCTCCCGAAGCCCTGGAATCTTCGCCACCGCCTTCCGGAGCGGCAACGCGTCCGGGTCCGTGTAGACCCCACGCAGCCCCAGACTGTGACCGACCAGGTACTCGACGGCGTCGGTGTCGGCGCCAGCACGCTTCAGCTCGCTGATGAAGCCCTTGCGGAATGCGTGGTGGGGCTGCTTCCAGGCGGGCTCCCTCACCCCTGCCCTGGCCCAGGCTCGTCCTACGTCCC
>JAAESX010000089.1 GCA_024228935.1 Pseudomonadota bacterium | reverse complement strand
GTCGTGCCGCCGGGGATGCGCAGCGGACCCTGGAATAGCTACGATCGCGCGCAACTGCAGGACGCGGTGATGGTCGCAAGGATCGCAGGTGCGTCGCAGGTCAGGCTGATAAGGCCTGGCTACGCGACCATCGAGATCGACCTGAAGCACGAGAAGGCCGCGGGCGACCGCGAGTCGGTTCAGGCCGCGGAGCGCTCGTACGTCGAGCGCACCGCGCCGAAGAAGAAGGAGCTCACCGATGAGCAGCTTGCGGCTCGAACCGCGTCTCGCAAGGCCAAGAAGATCCGGCAGAAGGAGCGCCGGGCGAAGGAGGCTGGCGAGCGCGCGGCCGCGAGCGAGGCCGAGCGCGCGGAGCGCCCGCGCGCGCAGCTACGCGCGAACATCGAGTACGTGATGGACGGGCTACGGTCTGCAGCTGCGCGGGCGCGCAGCCAGGCCGGGTCCAAGACTCGGGTCACATATTCGCTGCCCCCAGAGAGGGACGACGGATATCGGCGCGGCCCTAGCGTGGTGTGCGCCACGGTCCCCCAGGGCACCGTGGCGACGACCGTCGCGCAGGACTGGCTCGCAAACGAGCTGGCCGAGTACGGAGAGATTGATGCGGCATGCCGCGACAGGTTTGTCATGCACCTGATGACGGCCGCCGGCGCCTCGGCGCCGGCCGACGCCGTGTTCGGGTTCAAGGCTGGCGAGACGAAGCAGACCTCTCGCCCGACCTCCGCGTCGGGCGAGAGGACGACGACGAGGACACCGGCTCCGAGG
>JAAESX010000088.1 GCA_024228935.1 Pseudomonadota bacterium | reverse complement strand
GCAGCTCGAGAAGAAGGGCCTCATCACCAAGGTCGCGGGCAAGGCCAGGACCATTCGCTTGGCACTACCCGCGAGCGAATTGCCTTGCCTCGTGTGCGGCGGGCATTCGACCAAAACCCCTGTGTAGAGGTACTAGGCTCCTAGCCCTTCAAGGCGCGCATCACCTCTTCGAGGACGACCGACTCGATCGCCGCGGACTCCTGCGGCGAGACGTTCGGCATCTTCACCTCGGGCTTGCCCAGGCTGTTCACGCGAACGAGCCGCAGGTCGGCCTTCGGCCCGATGCCGCTGGGGTGCGGGTTGCTGCAGCCCGTGCAGTCCGTGCAGACGTTCGGCAGGTCGGCGCAGGGCTCGTCGGCCTTCGCCACCGCGCTGGGCGGGCCGCCGTAGCGCTTCAGGCCCATGCTGCGGAGCTTGATGGCCTCGTCGGCGGGCAGCTCCTTGACGTGACCCATGTCGCGAGCCCACTTCGTGATCGTCGCGGTGTGCTCGAGGGTCTCCAGGCGGCAGAACGCCTCGAGCAGGTCGGTGCCGAGACAGACCGCCCCGTGCCGGTCCATCAGGATGGCGTCGTGGTTGCGGATGTACGGCCGGATCTTGTCCGCCAGGTCCATCGTGCCGGTCGTCTCGTAGTCGACGGTGGGCACGGTCCCGAGCGTCAGCACGACCTCGGGCAGGATGCAGCGGGCCAGGCTCTGGTTGGCGATGGTGAACGCGATCGACATCGGCGGGTGCGCGTGGATGACGGCCTTCACGTCCGGGCGTTCCTGGTAGCAGGCCAGGTGCATCGCCATCTCGGAGGTCGGGCGGCCCTTGCCGCGCAGCTTCTTTCCGCTAGGGTCGATGACCACGAGGTGGTCGTCGTTCAGGAAGCCCTTGTGGCAGCCGGCCTGGGTGCAGAGGATGTTCCCGTCGGGCAGGCGCGCCGACAGGTTGCCGTCCATCGCGACCAGCAGGTGCCGCTCATAGGTCAGACGCCCGAAGGCGATGATCTGCTCCCTGAGCTCCTTCTCACGGGTCATGGGGCGTCCTCAAGGTGGCGGCGAGCGCGAGCATCTGCTCGTTACCCCGATTCACGCGACCAAGCTGGTGCCCGAGTGAGCGAAGCCAGCCGCGGAGCAGTCGGGCGCCGATGCCCGAGCGGAACAGGAAGTCGTCGAGATCGGCCATGCCGAGCGCGGCGACCTCGCAGTCCGTCATGGCGACGACGCTCGCCGTCGCGGGGTGACCGTCGAGCGCGGACAGGACCCCGAACCACTCGCCGGTCCCGATCGCGCCTTGCAGCGCGGTGTCGTTGCCCGGGAGCGTCCGTCGGACGATGAGCGTGCCTCCTAGGTGGAGGTACGCCGCGGGGCTCTTGCGCCCCTGGCTGATGACGCTCTGGCCCGAGCGGTAGGACAGGGGCAACAGGTGGCGGGCGAGCTCGGCGCGGTCGGCCGCCGACAGGACGACCAGGGCGTCGGCGTGCTCGATCCGGGAGACGTCGATCACAGGACCTCCCAGCCCTGGGACTCGACCAGCGCCCGGCCTTCGGGCGAGCGCATCAGGCCCGGGACCATGGCCGCGCCATCCAGGATGGCCTCGCGGAAGCGACGACACAGGTCCTTGCTGACACCGAGCAGGATCGAGACGGCGAGCGGGTCGCCGCGCTGGAGCAGCAGCTCGAAGCCGCGCCCGGGCAGGTGCCAGACCTGCGACGTCTCCACGGCCACGACATCCGCGCCTCGAGGCTCCAGGGTCACCAGTCCCATCTCGCCGACGGGCTCGTGGGGGCCGATGTCGGCGATGGCGGAGCCGTGCTCAGCCGAGAGGACGTGGAACCGGCCGCTGAGGACGACGTAGAAGCCGTCGGGGGCGTCGCCCGTGGTCAGGAGCGCTGAGCCGGATCGGATCTCGCGGACCGAGCCGGCGCCGTAGAGCACCGAGGCATCCGCGTCGGACATTCCGGAGAACACGCGGCTCTTCTTCAGGATCGCCAGGACCTCGTCTTCAGCCATCGCGTTCCGCCTTCCTGCGGCGCGCGAGCAGGTCGGCCATCGCCTCGGGGGCGGGCTTGTCCTCGTAGATGATCTTGTAGATCTGCTCGGTGATCGGCAGCTCGACGTCCAGGCGGCTGGCCATGTTCCAGGCGGACTTCGCGGTCTTCACGCCCTCGGCCACCTGGCCCAGTTCGTCGAGGATCTGCTGCAGCGTCTTGCCCTTGCCGAGCGCCAGCCCGACGCGCCGGTTCCGCGACAGGTCGCCCGTGCAGGTCAGCACCAGGTCCCCCATGCCGGCCAGGCCCATGAAGGTCATCGGGTTGGCGCCCTTGAGCACGCCGACGCGGGCGATCTCGGCCAGGCCGCGGGTGATGATCGCGGCTCGAGCGTTCAGGCCCAGGCCCATCCCGTCGCTGATGCCGCAGGCGATGGCCATGACGTTCTTCAGGGCGCCGCCGACCTCGACGCCGACGACGTCGTCCGAGTGGTAGACGCGGAACTTGCTGCCGTGGAAGGCGCTGGCGACGCGGTGCGTGGCGATCTCGTCCTGACCGGCGACGACCACGGCGGTGGGCAGGTCGCGGGCGACCTCGGCGGCGAAGCTGGGCCCCGACAGCGCGCAGATGCGGTTGTGGTGGCGCTCGGGGAGGACCTCGCGCAGGACCTCGCTCATCGTCATGTAGGTCTTGTTCTCGACGCCCTTGGCCGCCGAGCAGACGATGGCCGAGTCGGCGATGTGGTCGCCGATGCCGGTGAAGACCTCGCGCATGGACTGGCTCGGCACGACGGCGACGACCAGGCGAGCACCGTCCAGCGCTTCGCCCAGGTCCGAGCCGACGGTGACGGTGTCCGGGAGCTTGATGCCCGGCAGGTACTGGTCCGAGTGGCGCGTCAGCTGGCTCTCGGCGGCCCGGTCGGGGCGGTGGTCCCAGAGATGCACGTCGTGGCCCAGGCGGCCGAGCTGCATGGCCAGGCAGGTCCCGAACGAGCCGGCTCCGACGACGGCGGTCTTCATCTCAGCCCTCCTGGAAGTCTTCGAAGAAGTCGATGCGCCGACGGTCCTTGCTCGCGGGACGGGTGCGGGGGCGGGCCCACTCGCGCAGCTCCTTCAGCTTGTCGTCCATCGTGATGGCCAGCGGCACCGTGTCGCGGACGACGCGGACGAGATCGCGGCCGGTCATCTCCCGTTCCTCGGCGTAGGCGTTGAACAGGCCCTCGACGACGACCTGCTCGAGCTCGGCGCCCGAGTACTTCTCGGTCTCCTCGGCGGTCCCGAACAGGTCGAACTTCTCGGGGTCCCGTCCACGGTTCCGCAGATGGATGTCCAGGATGGTGAGCCGCTCGTGCACGTTCGGCAGGTCGACGAAGAAGATCTCGTCGAAGCGTCCCTTTCGCAGGAGCTCAGGGGGCAGCGTCCGGACCTCGTTGGCCGTGGCGACCACGAACACCGGCTTGGTCTTCTCCTGGAGCCAGGTCAGGAACGTTCCGAACGCCGAGCCGGCGCCGCCGTCCCCCAGGAACCCCTTCTCGAGCTCGTCGATCCACAGGACCGCGGGGCTGATGCTCTCGGCGACGCGGATGGTGTCGCGCAGGCTGTCCTCGACGCCCCCGGTCTCGAAGAGCGCGCCGACGTCCAGGCGCAGGAGCGGGATCTTGAACTCGCCCGCGACCGCCTTGGCCATCAGAGACTTTCCACAACCCTGGACCCCGAGCAGGAACACGCCCTTGGGCTCGGGCAGGCCGAACTTGCGGGCGTCCTGCGAGAAGGCGGCCTGTCGGCGGGTCAGCCACTCCTTCAGGTTGCCCAGCCCACCGACCGACTCGAGGCCGGGCTGCTCGTCCCAGAACTCCAGGTAGCGGGACTTGCGGATCGCCTGGCGCTTGGCCTCGATCAGGTCGTTGAGGCGGCCCTCGTCGAAGGTCCCTCCGGTGAGCGAGATGTGGGCGAAGGTGCGCTTCAGCTCCTTCTCGGTCAGCCCGAGCGAGGCGGCGACGAACCGCTCGAACAGGGCGGCGTCCATCGTCTGCTTGCGGCGCTTGAGCAGGTGCGCGAGCAGCTTGCCGACCTCGTCCCGACCCGGGAGCGGCACGTCGATGACCACGACGTCCTTCTCGACCTCGCGCGGCAACGCGAGCACCGGGCTGATGAACAGGATCGCCTGACGTCGGGTGCCGAGCTGCGGCTCCAGGTCGCGGAGCTTGCGGCGCACCCAGGGATCGTCCATGTCGTGGTGGAAGTCGCGCAGGACGATGAGGCCGGGCTCCTTCCGCGCGCCGAGCGCGTCCAGCAGCGCCTGGGGGTCGGTCGTTCCGGCGACCGGATTCTTGCCCTTCTCCCGCAGACCATCGGTCTTGGTCCAGACCAGGACGGGCAGATCTTCGTCCTTGCCGAGCTTGCGGAGGTTGCGCTCGATGCGCTCCTCCTCGTAGGTGAGGAGATAGAGCAGCGGGTAGCGCGCGCGGACGAGCTCGCGAACGCGTTCGACAACAGCCTTCATCGCGGGAGAGCCTAGCATGCGTCTGGGCATCGCCATCACGCGAGCGCGAAACGTCGAGCCGACGTGGACCACCGCGCACATCGCGACGCGGGCCCTCGAGATGGGGCACTCGGTCCGTTTCATCGAGCCCTGGGACTACGAAGTGGACCCGGGTGGACGGCTCGTGGCGCGAGCGCATGCGTTCGAGGTCAGCGAGGACGGCCCGGTGGATCGCGAGCGACTGTGCGCGATGTTGCGGGATCGGGCGGCTCGGCGACGCTTCGTCGAGGTGACGGCGCTGGACGCGCTCCTGATCCGGATCAACCCGCTGGACACCGCGGTGCTGACGTTCGCGATGGCGGTGAAGGACGCCGGAGTGGTCGTCCTGAACGACCCCGCGACGCTGATGTGGACGTCGCACAAGGAGTTCCTCGCGGGGCTCTCGGACGTCCCGCGCCCCGCGACGCTCGTCTCCAGGTCGCGCGCGACGATCCATGCCTTCTTCGAAGGCCAGGACCACGGGGTGGTCGTGAAGCCAGCCCGGAGCAGTGGCGGAAAAGGGATCGCGCGGGTGGACCGGGGACGGTCGGATGCACTGGACCGGGCGCTCGACCACGCACGGGCGATCGGGGACGGCTACCTGGTGGTCCAGGAATACCTTCCGGAAGCGGAGCAGGGCGAGACCCGACTCGTGTGGTTGGACGGCGCGATCCTGGGTAGTTACGTGCGACAACGGGCCCCTGGGGAGTTCCGCCACAACCTCAAACGCGGCGGTCGTCCAGAAGCTCATGAACCCGGACCGGAGTACGACAAGCTCATCGAGACGTTGACCCCCCACCTTCGACGCTGCGGTGTCTGGCTGGCGGGAATCGATGTCATCGGCGGGCGTGTTCTCGAAATCAACACGCTGAATCCTGGTGGATTGCACCTGATTCAGGAATTCTCGGGTCGCGATCTGTCACGGCCTATTGTCGACGCGCTGCAGGCATGTGTCGACCACGCTGGAAGGAGCTGAGATGCGAGTTGGAACGAACGCCCGGCGGCGGAAGAACGACGAGGACCTGGCTCCTCAGAGCCTTTCGCGCAAGCAGGTGCTCGACGCCCTGCGGCGTGGACGCTCGCTGATGGACGCGGATCTTCGCGGCACGGACCTCTCGGGTATCAGCTTCGAGAACGTCGACCTCCAGTGGGTCAAGCTCGCCGACGCCGACTGCCGCCAGTGCAACTTCAACGGCGCCAACCTGTCCGGCGCGTCGATGTGGCACGCGAACCTGAAGGACGCCAGCTTCGACGGCGCGATCCTCGACTTCGCGGACCTGGACGAGACGAACCTGGACGGCTGTACGTTCCGGGGCGCTCGCATCAAGAAGACGATCCTCCCGAACCCCCGCGTCAGTCTCCCGATGGTCGAGGCATCCATCAAGGACGGCTCCCGCGTGGTGCTGGCTCGCGAGAGCGGCGTCGACGACGAGTAGAGCGCGGTAGTGTGCGGCGGGGCGACGATCGCCCGCTGCACTTTTTTCGGAACTCCTGGACCGCAAGGCGGTCTGAGCAAGCGGAGGCAACCCAGCCACCATGCTCGCCCTGCTCTTCGCCATGGTCTCCCGACCATCTGACGCGGAGCTGGTCAGGAGGTTCAAGGAAGGCGACCGAGACGCGTATTCGGAGCTGGTGCGTCGGTACCAGAACCGGGTCTTCAGCATGTGCTTCCGCTGGATGGGCAACCGGGTCATCGCGGAAGAAGTCGCCCAGGACGTGTTCCTGGCGCTCTTCAAGGCACTTCCCCGCTTCCGTGGGGACGCTCAGCTGTCGACCTGGGTCTACAGGGTGACCGTCAACCACTGCAAGAACCGAGATCTCTACCGCCGTAGGCGGGCGCACGGTCGCCATGACTCTTTCGATGGAACACCAGACGACGACGACATGCCGAAGCGGCAGTACGCAGACGACGGGCCGGGAACCGATGCACTCCTGCATCAGACCGAGGCCTCGGGAATTCTCCAGGCTGCGCTCGCGTCGCTGGATCCAGAGCAACGCCGCATCATCGTCCTGCGGGACGTGGAGGACCTCAGCTACGAAGAGATCGCCGACATCCTCGAACTGCCGAAGGGTACTGTGAAGTCGAGGCTCCACCGTGCTCGGCACGAGCTGGCCCGCAAGCTGGGTCGGAAGATCACCGTCGCTGACGTCATCTGAACCAATGAACGCCGACACCCCATGAACGAGTTTTTCGCCCGCGAACGCCTCTCCGCCTACATCGACGGGGAGCTCAGTGCCTCCGAGATGACGGAGGTGGACCAGGCGCTCCAGCGCAGCGCCGAGCTGCGCGAGGAGTACGAGCAGCTGGTGTCGGCCGTCCGCTTCGTGAACGACCACGGCACGCTGCAGGCGCCTCCGGACTTCCACAAGAAGGTGCTGGCGGCTGTCGAGGACGAGCCCATGCCCGGCGGCTTCTGGCTGCGGGTCAAGGCCTTCTTCACCCCGGTCCCGATGGAGTCGCTCGCCGTCGCCGTGGCTGCGGTGCTGGTCGCCGTGCTGGTCGGCCGGAACATGAACGACGACGTCGTGGTCCCCGAGGACGCTCCGCCCGAGATCAGCGCTGCCGCCGACCCCGAGCCCGAAGAGGACGTGGCCCTGATCGAGAACGAGGTCGTCGAGGATGGCCTGGCCGACGCCGACATCGCCACGACCAACGAGAAGAAGGCCAATCCGCCCGCGTGGGCCCAGGAGATGGCCAAGACCCTCGGTCCGCTCGAGGAGACCAGCAAGGACGACCGCATCGCCGGCGCCACGCTCTCGGATCCCGAGGACGGCGTGGTGAAGCTCGAGATGCCCCCGCCGAGCCCTGACGCCGCCGAGCGTGCCGAGCCGGAGATCTCCGAGCCCGAGCTGAAGGCCTCGCTGAAGGCGAGCCAGTCGATGCAGCTGCACGTCACGGACAGCGGCGCCCTGCGTGACCTGCTCAACATCGTGAACCGCTACGGCGGGACCGCGGTGGACAGCAAGGGCAAGACCGTCGACGAGGACGCGCTGGACACGACCTCGCGGGTCGGCATCCAGATCCTGCTGCCGCAGGAGAGCGTGACCAGCTTCACGATGGCGCTCCAGCAGATCGGCTCGGTGACGGGCACGACGCAGAACGAGGCCGGGCTATACACCGCCGACCAGAAGATCGGCCTCTACGTCGAGGTCGTCTCCTCGCCCTGACCGGGGAGCAGACGCTGGACGGCGCCGACGCCGAACCAGATGGCGGCCGCGATGGCCGCGCCGATGTAGCCGTCGACGGCGTAGTGCCAGCCCAGGTGCACGCTGCCGACCAGGATGCACAGCGCGAAGACGGTGAGCGCCACCCCGAGCACGCGGTGCCGAGCCCAGCCCAGCAGCGCGAACAGCGTGCTGGTGGCGACGTGCATGCTGGGCATCGCCGAGATGCCGGCGACCGTCTCGATCGACTGGGCCGAGTACGCCGCCCACAGCTGCTCCTGGACGTCGATCGCCCACAGGTGGGTGTCCGCGTGGACCGCGTGCAGGTGGTGCATCAGCGGCGCGTACGGGTTCGGATCGCCCAGCAGCGGGCCCCAGTAGCAGGGGCCGACGCTCGACAGCCACATCGCCATCAGCGTGCCACCGATCATCCAGGTCAGGACGAAGCTGATCAGGAACTGCATGCGGATCCGGCGCTCGAGCGTGAACGCCTGCCAGATCACGATGCTGAACAGCAGGAAGATCCACAGGTTGTAGAGCACGTTGATGAAGACGGTCGCGTGCACGCTGCCCAGGACGGCGACGGTGTACTCGAACGGCGGGCCTCCGTGCAGCGCGATGTCCCAGGCGTGGAAGAGCTCGTCGCGGTCGAACGGCCGGATGCGCGGGATGGCGAACTTCAGGGCCCCGAACGTGGAGAAGAAGAACGGGAGCAGGGCGTAGACGATGGCGAACCGGACGAGCCGGTCCCGCTGGAGCCAGTTGGTCCGCAGGTCCTGCCAGATGAAGCGGAAGGCCGAGCTCCCCTCGGGCGTGCGAGGCAGGCACGAGAACGCGTGCCCCGACAGGAACAGGATGACGAACAGGACCAGGATCGCTTCGACCGCGGGCACCCGCAGGCTGATGCGCATCACGTCGCCCAGCCAGGCGTCGACCGCGTAGCCGGTGGCCACGTAGGCCCCGACGAGCGAGATCAGCACGGCGTGCTCGCGCAGGACCCGGATCAACGGCACCCCGTCGTGTCGCAGATCATCTCGTCGACGAGCCCGAGCTCGTTCGCGACACAGTTGCTGTTGAGCGAGATGTCGCAGCGCTCGTTGGCGTCGTCGTCGACCCCGAAGGCCACGTTGGTGAGCGTGACGCGTTCCTCGGGAGCCGTCGGGTAGACGGAGAGCGCGCCCTCGGAGCTGGTGACGCCGAGGAGCTGGACGTCGACGAGCGCCGCGCTGGAGAAGGCCGTGATGGCGCCGGTCCAGGTGCTGCGATGGGACTCGATGTGGATGTCGGAGAGCTCCATGCGGCTCCACGCGCTCACCGCCGGGCCGTTCGCGTCGTTGTCGTCGAACACCAGCCCGTCGGCGGTCAGCGGGCCGAAGACCGACACCAGCGGGTGACCAGGCTCGTTGCGCAGGGCGACCGTGTCGCGGACCTCCCAGTCGCTGGCGGTGACGTCCCCGCTCAGCTCGACCTGGCCGCCTCGGGCCGAGCGGGTGCCGAGGAGCTTCAGGCCATCGACCTGGACGGTGGTGCCCTCGAGCCGCAGGACCTGGTCCTCGACGTCGAGCTCGGAGACCTGGAGTCCGTCCACGACGACCGAGTCCGTCGCCAGGATGTCGAGGGCCGCGCTGTCGTCCTCGTCCGCGAGGACCTCGAAGCCCCGGAGCTCGACGTTGTCGAGGCGCACCGACCGCGCGCTGAGCGACAGCGGCAGCTCGAAGGCCAGGTCCTGCAGCTCGAGCTCGTCCGACGGCGTGAAGAGGAGCCAGGGGTCGACGGCGGCGTCGACGGCTCCCGTGTCGTCCGTGCGAGGGACCAGCGTGGTGTCCCCGGTCCCGATGACGCGAAGTCGGCCGGGCAGCGTTCGGGTCTCGCCGAGGAGCTCGAGCGAGGTCTCGTAGGTGCCGCCCCCCAGGCACAGCGTCGTGAAGCCCGAGGACGCTCGCAGTGCCGCGTCCAGGTAGGTCGTGATCGCGCCTGTCTCGAGCCGCAGGATCTCGCCTGGAGCCGGCGGGCAGGTCGGACCGGACGTCACGTCCTCGGAGCCGGTGCACGCGAGGACGAGGAGGACCATGGAGTGAGTCTACGCGACCTTGGAACCCCTGTCCGGCCAGCCCATCAACCACTGTCGAGCGCAGGCTCGCGCGGCGTCGGAGCCCACGTCGCCGCCCAGCATCCGAGCCAGCTCGTCGACACGTCCGTCGACGTTCAGCTGCCGAACCGTGGTGCGGGTGCGGCCGCCGAGGACCGCCTTGGCGACCGAGAAGTGGTGGTCCGCGGCGCTGGCCACGCTCGCCTGGTGGCTGATGCACACGACCTGGACCCGACCGGACAGGGCGCGCAGCTCGGCCGCCAGGGCCGCGGCTGTGCGACCGCCCATCCCGGCGTCGACCTCGTCGAACAGGAAGCAGCGGACGTCGTGTGCGCGCAGCGTGGACAGGGCCAGCAGGACCCGGGACAGCTCGCCTCCGGAGGCCACGCGCGCCAGCGGCCGGGGCTCCTCTCCCGGGTTGGCCGACAGCAGCAGCTCGACCTGGTCCCCGCCGTGCTCCGAGAGCTCGGTGGGCTCGATGCGCGTCTGGATCCGGGCCTTCGGCATCGCCAATCGGGACAGCGCCGACGCGAGCTCGCGGTCCAGCCGCCTGGCCGCTCGCCGCCGTGTGGCGCTGAGCTTGTCGGCGCAGGTCCGGGCCGCCGCTTCGGCCAGGGTCACCGCCGCCTGGGCGGTCTTCGTGTCCTCCTCGATGGCGGACAGGCGGATGCGCTCCTGGGCGAGTTCTTCCCGCTTCGAGTCCAGGTCCGCCAGGTCGCAGAGGTGCTTCCGGGCCAGGGTCCGAGCGGCTCGGAGTCGGGACTCGACGCGGTCGAGCTCCTCGGGATCCGCTTCCGCCTCGGCCGCCCCGGCCCGGACATCTCGGACCAGCTCGTCGACGCGGTCCGCGATGACGCTCAGCTCGTCGGCGCTGGACTCGAGTCGAGGGTCGAGCTCGGCCAGTCGGCGGAGCGTGGTGTTCGCCCTTCCCAGCCGTTCGACGACCGCGCCGTCGTCCGCGTAGAGCACCGCTTCGACGTGCTGCAGTCCCTTGCGCAGGTCGTCGGCGTGTCGCAGCACGTCCCTTCGGGAGACCAGGGTGTTCGCCTCGTCGGGCTCGAACGCCAGCTGCTCGAGCTCCGCCAGCCAGACGCCCAGCAGCTCGTCCCGCTCGGCTCGCCGGCTCGCCGCCCGCCGGAGACCGGCCAGCCGGGCGCGCGCCGCCACGAGGCCCTCGAACGCCCGCCGCATGGCCTCGCCGTCCAGCCGTCCGAACCCGTCCAGCAGATGGATGTGCTGGTCCGGGTCCAGGAGCAGCCGCTGGTCGTGCTGGCCGGTCCGCGTCACCAGGAGCGGGGCCAGCTCGCGCAGGACCGCCACCTTCGCCCGCGCCCCATTCACGAGGACGCCACCTGGGACCTCGCGCCGTAGGGTCAGCGGCTCCGCCCAGGGGAGGCCGTGCTTCTCCAGGACGACCGCCACCCGCGCGTCCGGCTGGAACTCGGCGGCCACCGTGGCCTTGCTCGCGCCGGTTCGGACCATCTCGGCCCGCCCTCGCTCACCCAGGGCGAGCGCGAGCGCCGACGCGATGACCGACTTGCCCGCTCCGGTCTCGCCGGAGAGGACGTTCAGTCCTTCGCCTGGGACGAGCGTGGCCGACGCCACGATCGCCAGGTCCTTCATCTCCAGTCGCAACAGCACGCCGACTCCTGATCATTCGTTCACCTGAACATTTGATCAGTTTGGCTTGGCCTGTCAAGACTCCCCGGTCTGTTTTTGTCCGGAGAGCACCTGGATCGTGTCGTACGCATCGCGCAGCTCGTGGATCACGCCGGCCAGCTCGCCGGTGCGGATCGCGCGCACTTCGGCCTGTCGACGAGCCTCTGCGGCCAGTATGGCCGCCCTGTGCTCCTCGCGGTGGAGCTCATCGGCGAGCTTCCCCGCTGCGCGCTCGTACTGCCACGCGCTCTGGTGGTCCGCGATCTCAGCGTGAAGGCGCCCGAGCGATCGCCCGATGCGCACCTGCGTCTTCTTGGCCTCGATGGCCCCGGCGAGCTCGAGCGCCCGCTGGAGCGCGTCGATCGCCTCGTGCGGGTGCTGCAGGTGCTCGTGGCACTCGGCCAGCTTGAAGAGCTCCTCCATCTCGCCGGTGCGGGCGTCCAGCCTGGACATCCGGCCGATGGACTTCGGGATCATGGGCGCCCGCGCTCGGGTCGTCCGAGCAGGACCTCGAGCTTGCCCAGGTTCCCCAGGTTTCTCGCCCGGCCGACGCAGGGCTCGCAGCGGTCCCAGAAGCGGGCGGCCTCGTCGAAGTAGCGTCGGGCCGACTTCAGGGCGCCGCCCACAGCGAAGGCGACGCCGATGTTCCTGAGCACGATGGCGGCCTTGCGCGGAGCCACGTCGGGCCCCATCGTCTCGCGGCAGAGCTCGTAGCAGGCGTGGGCCTCTTCGAGCTCGCCCAGGTCGGCATGGGCGTTGCCCAGAGGGTTGTGGATCAGCCAGATCGACGTGAACTCCGGGGCGGACTCGGAGATGACCAGGACGGTCCCGTAGTGCTCCAGGGCCTCCACCGAGAGTCCGCGGCGCTGGGCCACCTCGCCGAGCCCCAGGAGCCCGTGGACGGTCAGCGTGGCGTCGCCCAGGACGCCCGCGCGGCGCAGCGACTCCTTGTAGGCCTCGGCCGCCTGCTCCAGGTCGTCGTCCAGAAGGTGCGTGTGGCCGATGACGCGCCAGGCTCGCGCGGTGATGTGCGGCAGCGCCGGTTCGCTCGCGGCGAGGACGTCGCGGCAGATGCGCAGGGCCTCGGGCCGGTTCGGCCGCATGGCCGTCGCCCGGTCCAGCATGTCGATGAGGCGGTCTTGGTGCGTCAGGCCCACCGAGCATCCCACGATCCGGCTCGGTCAAGTTGCGGTTTCGCCCGGTTCGCGTCATCAAGGGGGTGCTCTGGGGATCCCGCCATGTTCGCGCTCATCCTGCTCGGCTGCTCGGCCGAGCTGTCCAACCCCGCTTTCGACGACGCCGCGGTCCTGGCGCTCCTGGAGTTCCAGTCCGAGGACCCGGTGAACCTGGCCTTCGCCGTTCGCCAGATCGAGGCGGACATCGCGACATACGACCTGGACGCGTCGCTGCTGGACCGCAGCTTCGAGCCCATCGAGCTGACCGAGGCCGACGTCGCGACGTTCGAGAACGTGCCCGACCGGGACCCGGCGCTCTGCCTCCCCGTCGCGGTGACGTACGCCTCGCCGAACGGCGTCGACGACCACGTGCGCGTCCAGATGCTGGCGGACCAGACCCCCATCGAGCCGGCCAGCGAGGCGAAGTACGACCGCAGCATCCTCGAGGGCGAGGACTGCTTCGCCGACCGGACGTGCGAGTTCCTGATCACCGAGAACCCGCTCACCAAGGAGAACGCCCTGATGACGGTCTCCTACACGCTGTTCAAGGACTTCCGCTGGATCGACCTGAACCTGCCGGACCCGGCGGACGTGCCCGAGGGTGAGACCGCGGAGTCCGACACCCCGCGCTGGGGCATCGTCGGCCGCTCGTGGATGGCCGAGGAGGCCGTCGCCGACGAGGGCACCAGCATCCTGCAGAGCTATAGCCTCGAGGTCTGGGTGCCCACCGATGACGGCGTGCACCGGATGATGTCGCTGTGGTCCGAGAGCGACTCGAGCATGGGCGAGGACACCGTCGCGGGGGCCACGCGTTCTGGCATCCAGGGCATCTTCGAGGCCGGCGACGACTGGATCGCGGAGAACCCCTGAGCGGACTCGCCCTGGTCGGGCTGCTGGCCTGTACGGGTGAGCCCGAGGTCCCGCCCGCGCCGAGAGGTCAGGTGGCGCTGCGAGCCGGGATGGACGTGCTGGAGCGCGCTCCGCTGAAGCCCGTCCGTGGCGAGGCCCTCCCGTACGACGGGTACACCGTCACGCCGCTCTCGCTGCAGGTGTTCCCGGAGTTCCGCATCTCGGGAGCCATCTGGGAGCCGGAGAACAAGGGCGAGCACCCCGCCGTGCTCCTCGCGCACGGACACTTCGGCCAGGGCAAGAGCTCGGGCGAGGTCCAGGCGCCGGCGCACGCGCTGGCGGCCAATGGGTACGTCGTGCTGGCGCTCGACACCCCGGGTGTCGAGGAGGGGGACACCCCTGGTCGGCAGATCCACTTCGACGGGGGAGCGCACAACCGGGCGCTGCTCGCCGCCGCCGACACCTCGGCCATGGCGGTCCAGCTCCACGGGCTCCAGGCCGGCCTCGACTACCTCGACGAGCGAGGCGACAGCGGGAAGATCGGCGTGACGGGGGCCTCGGGCGGCTCGGTCCAGGCGCTGTACCTCTCGTTCATCGATCCCCGAGTCGATGCGGTGGCGCTGGCGTCCTTCGTGCCCATGCCACGCGAGGCTCGGGCGGGCGGCTGTGCCTGTGACGCGCTCCCCGGCTGGCCGGGCCCGGACCCGGCGCTGTACGCGGCGACTCCCGTGCCCTCGCTGTGGCTGTCCGAGGTCCAGCAGGACCGCCCCGCCGGGCTGCCCCGGAGCGCCGAGTTCCTCGTGCTCGAGGGGCCGCACGGGTACGAGGCGCCGATGGTCGCGGCGATGCTCGACTTCTTCGGTGACGAGCTCGGCGGCTCTTCGAAGATGCCCGAGCCCGTGCACACCCCGTCCAACCTGCTCGTCTCCCAGGACGTCGGCTCGGCGGGGCTACGCGACCTCGTCCAGCCCCGCTACTGGCCGTATGAGAAGCGTGGGTACATGCACGAGCTCACCTGCTCGGGGCACGGCCCGCTCGTCTACACGGCGGGGGACGTGCTGCCGCTCGAAGGCCACAAGACCTGTGCGGTGACGCTGGCGCTGACCCACGTGGACCTGGACGAGGCGCTGATTCGCCAGGAGCCCAGCATCGACCGCGTCGGCGCGGCCTTGAGCAGCCTGGACGGGCCGCTGCACGCCGATCGGGCCTGGGGGCTGGCCGCAGAGCGCGCGGGCCTTCAGGTGGGGCAGGACCTCACCTGGACGAACCCCATCACCTGCGCGGACATCACGCCGCAGGATCCGCCGTGGGCGTGGGCGGGTTGTCGCCTGCGAGCCACGCCCGAACGTCCGCCGGAGGCTCCAGTCGAGCCAGGATGACCCCGCGGTTCATCCAGTAGACGGCTACCCCGAAGCACACGAGCCCCCACAGCGCGTCGAGCGCCCATGAGTCTGGGAGCGGCAGCAGCTCGTAGACCAGGTCGATGCCGAGCACCACGGTGATGGCGATGCTGGCGATGCGCATGGCGGGCATGAACTCGACGCCGCCGTGTTCTCGGGGCTTTCCGAAGCCGGTCAACGCCCAGATCGCGGCGCCGTAGACCCCGCACTGGATGCACCGGTACGTGATGCTCACGAGCCAGCAGCACATCAGGTAGAGCATCGGGTACCAGAGCCGGGCGCTGCGCAGCTCGTACAGCAGCAGCTCCCGGTCCATCAGGAACATCGGGATGAACGACAGGGGGATGGGGATCTCGGCTCCGCTCGTCCGCCAGACCACGGTGTCCTGCATCACCAGCCAGTTCGCGTCGTACCCCTCCAGGCTGCGGGTCCCGCCGTCGGTGTCGACGACCATGAGCTCCTGGCCCTCGAACTCCCAGACGTAGGGGACCTCGACGTCGGTGTAGACGTCGCCGCCCTCGACCAGGAGCATCGGGAAGCCCGCGACGTAGGCCTCGGCGTCCGTTGCGACGAAGTGGACCAGCTTCGCGCCCGCGACGAACGTCAGCGGCAGCCAGATGACCGTCACGACCAGGTGGAGGTACATCACGCCGGCGCCGGGCCAGCGCCAGATCACGTCCTGCCAGAACGCCCGGTCGAACGTGAAGCTCTTCCAGAGGGCCGTAGACCAGGAAACGGTCGGCGGCGGGGGAGGCGTGGTCCTCATGCGCGGATCAAAGCACGACAGGGTATGCACGATGGATGCCCACCATCGAAGCCGAGTACGACTTCCAGGGAGCGACCTTCGATCTCGACGATCCGGGCGACCGGGAGATCGTGCGCTTCATCCTCAGCCAGGCGCTCTATGGCGAGGCGACCGGTGTCTACTGCGGGCTGTCGCTGCATGCGGCGCGGAGCCTCGAGGCGGCGAAGTTCTACCTGCGCCATGCGCGCCAGGAGCTGAACCATCTGGAGCAGTTCGCCGAGATCTTCCGGCTCCTGGACATGACCCCGGCTCCCGGCCACTGGGTCATCAAGACGATGAGCTCGCACAACCACTTCTACCCGCTGAAGGTGCTGATGGAGCACGCCATCGGCGAGGGGATGGTGCTCGACATCTTCAAGGACGTCCTGCTGCAGACGCTCCCCGACGACCACCCGACCGTGCCGCTCATCAAGAAGAAGCTGCGGGCGGTCTGCCGCGAGGAGATCGAGCACGTCGAGTGGGGCGAGAAGGAGACGCGCTGGGTGCTGTCCCAGGACCCGTCGCTGGCGACACCGTTCTACGGCATCCTCGAGCTCCAGATGATGTTCGCCCCGGTCATCCTGAAGCCGTTCCGCGACAAGGCCCAGGGACACGCTGTGCTCGAGCACCTGCCGAGCTTCGTCGAGCACGTGAACCGGCGCGTCTGGGCCCAGGGCAAGGCGCTCGGGTTCGTGCCCGAGGAGCGCCCGGGCCTCTTCGGTCGAGGCTGGGCGATGTTCCGTGGGGCCTTGCTCTTTGTTCGCAGCCAGTTCTCGGGGCCGCGGAGCACACTGGACAAGACCTATCTGAGCGAGCTCGGTTTCAGCGGCTAGCGCTTCTCGATGCAGATCCCGCTGCCGTAGAAGTGCACGCTGTTCACATTGCCCGAGTCGCAGGTGCCGCTCGAGTCCGACGTGATGTGCAGGCTGTCGCACGCTCCCGAGCGCTGCAGCGGACAGAAGTGGTGCATCTCGAGCTTGTTCTCACCCTCGGCCAGCCAGAACGTGCCGATGTAGATGCGACCGCCGGGGAAGCCCGAGTTGTCCGCGTCCTGCACGATCCAGTCGCTGTCGCAGTTCGACCAGGCCGGTGTGCCCGCCGGGTTCGCGCCGTTGGGGATGCGGAAGTACGCCGACTCGTTCGTCTGCGAGCTCCCCGACTCGGCGATCGAGTCGCTGTAGACGTCGTACCAGCCCTTGAGCGGCGCCGTGATGACGCCTTCGGTGTCCGTGTCGGTCCACGACAGCACGTAGATCTCGCTGGGCGAGGGCGCCTCGATGCCGTTGTCACAGTCGCCGAAGTCGTCGGGTGGATCGCCCCGGGGTGGCTCATCGGGATCATCGGGACCGTCGGGCGGATCCTCGTCGTCCTCCTCGACGTCGCTGTCGTGGGTGTGCTCTTCCCCCGAGTCCGTCACGAGCGGCACGTCGTCGTCGCGGACCGGTTGGGTCACGTCATTGCTCGAGAACGTGGAGTATTCAGAACAGGCCAGGGCCAGCAGGAGCATGGCGAGGTCCCTCGGTGCACCCATCGACGTAGCAATCGCCGTGCCAGCCTCAGCGCAGCAAGGTCTGGTCCGATCTGGGGCACAGAGGCCTCGCATGTCGCAGATCTGCGGCGCCGATGCCGCATCGAGTAGCCTGCGCCCGTGCTGGCCCCCCTGCTGTTCGTGAGCCTCGCAGGCGCCGCTGACGACGCGGGGCCTGCGCTGTCCGAGCCTTCGAGCGCCGAGGAAGCCGCGCAGCGTCGCAAGGTCCTTCGTCGTCTGGGCATCGCCGGCGTGGGCGTGGGCGCGCTCTGGTACATGGCGCTCGGGGACACGCTCGGCTCGGGCGACCAGGCGAGCCTGCTCTCGGGAGCCGGGCTCATCGCGGCCGGCGGCGCCATCGTCGGTGGCGGTGTCAGCCTGCTCGAGGACCCGGGAATCCCCATGGACGACCCGGCCAGCAGCCCGGCCGCGGCGCTTCGCATGTCCATGGGCGGGACGAGCACGCTGGGCGAGAAGCAGCCCTATGGCCTGAGCCTCGAGGGGGCGCCGCGGATCCCGATCGGCGAGTCGGGCACCTTCATCGCCGGCGTGTCGCTGCGGTCCGATCTGGGCACCTCGGTCGACGTCGATCCGCGCGTGCATGGGGACTTCGAGCCGGTGCTGGGCCAGCACGCCGTGGGCTGGACGGCCGAGCCGGAGTTTCGCTACGACGTCTCCGGCGCCTGGCAGGTGCGCGCGAAGCTGATCGTCCGGCAGGAGCTCAGCACGCTCGAGTACCTGGCGGACGGCAGCTCGCGGGACATGCGACGCGGCTCGGTCATCGGAGCCGTGGGCTTCCAGTGGACCCTGTCCCCGCGGCAAGCGTTCGCCTTCTACGCCGGCCCGCGCTGGGACCGCGTTGCGTGGGTCGACGGCGGCGAGGTCCAGGGTGACAACCGCCTGGGGCCGCTGTACGGCGAGGCCCGCTACGACCTGCACGTGGACCACGAGACGCTGGACCGGGCGAACGCCGAGCTGTCCGGGCGCGTCCGGCTGGCCTACATCCACGACAACTTCCACGGCTCGGGGCTGAACGGCGGCGCCATCGTCGGCTTCTTCGGCCCGATGGTCCTGCGGTACGACCTGATGGTCCGGCCCAACAACGCGGGCTGGGCCCTCTCGACCGGGGTCATCGCCACGATCGCGGACGGGGGCGGCGCCGCCATGCAGATCGGGGTGCAGCGATGATCTGGTTCCTGCTCGCCTGTGCCCGACCCGAGTGCAGCCGACCCCACTACGACCGGCCCGAGTGCCGCGTCCAGGCCGCCTCGGAGCTCGCTCGCCTGGTGACCAGCGACGGCGTCGACGTGCGCTTCCAGGACCCGCTCGCCGAGGACGCCACCAGCTGGGACAGCCGCGGTGTCGTCCGGCAGGCCAGCGACGGGAGCGTGTATGCGCGCGTCGCCACCCTGGGGGACTTCGCGCTGACGCTCGAGGGCGAGGTCGGCAGCGAGGTCTACCTCATCGTCGACAACGTCGATCCGCGTATGCCCGAGCTCGACGGCGAGTACGACCGCGAGGGGCTCCGCCGGCTGCTGCACATCGAGCTGTCGAGCGAGCCCGCGTTCATCGTCGGCACGATGCCCGCCGAGACCTGCGACACGCCACAGCGCTACGCCGTCACCGCCGACATCCAGACCAACCCCATCCACTTCCGGCGGCTGGTCACCGCGCTCCATGACGAGGTCGCCGCGAGCGAGGCCGCCGGCGAGACCCTCCTCGGCCTGGTGCTCCTGGGCGACATCACCGAGCACAGCCTGCAGGCCGAGCTCGACGAGGTCGTCACGATCCTGCGGACCTCGCCGGTCCCGGTCGCGGTCGTCCCGGGCAACCACGACGTCTACGACTCGGTCGACGCGGTGTTCAACCGCACCTTCGGCCCCGGGAACATGGCGTTCGCGATCTGCGACACCCGCATGGTGCTCCTCGACACCGGCAACGGCGGCCTGGCTGCGAGCATCCGCGGACGGCTCCCCGAGCTGCTCGGAGATGGCGAGGGCGTGCTGCTCGCGGGCATGCACCATCCCCCCCTGCCGGGCCAGACGAGCGGCGGCTGGACCTTCGAGGACCAGGCCGACCAGTTGCTCGTCGAGCTGGCCGTGCGCGACGCCGACCTGGTGATGGCGGGCCACGTGCACCTGCGCGATGAGCGCCACGAGGGGCCGGTGCCCGAGGTCGTCATCGGGACCGCCGGCGCCGACCAGTACGCGGTGACGCCGGACTACGGGTACCTGCGCGTCACGACGGACACCTCGGCGGACTGGTGCTTCGTGCCGGTCCCGGTGCCGGGCAGTGAGGGGTCCCCGCGACCGGACGCGACGCCCGCCCTCTGCCGTTGAACCGAGCCTGGGGCCTGGCCGCCTGCGTCCTCTACGTCGGGTTCAGCGCACTCGTCGGCGAGGTCTTCCCGTTCTCGCGGTTCACGATGTATGCGGGGTTGGCGGACAGGGACCACGCCGCGGTCTTCCAGTTCGAGCTCGACGGCCAGGTCGTCGACCCCTTGGAGCTGGATTCGTTCTCCGGCTTCGACACCGACGCGTTGGTCCCGACCGGCGTGGCGACGGCGCAGGAGCATGAGCTCGCGCCCATCGCCCGGCACATCGACGCGAACCCCGGCCCGGAGACCGGCGGCCAGCCGCTGCAGATCGTCTGGCGGGTCTTCCGGCTCGAGGAAGGCGCTCTCAGCGAGGAGCGTGTACGCGGTCAGCAGGGGATCGCATGGTGACGGGCCGGGTGACCCGCGTGCTGCTCGCGGTGGCGCTGTCGATGACGCCTGTGTCGCTGGTCGTGAAGCTCGGCGGCGTGTTGCCGACCGGCGCGCTCATCGCCCTGGTCGTCGGGGTCGCATTGTTCATCGGCTCGGCGGCCGCCTGGGCCGTCGGCTGGCGGCCGCGCTTGACTGGGGCGTTCGTGCTCCTGCTCGGTGGCCTCGATGTGGCCGTGGAGCTCGCGGTCGAGCCCTCGGCCACGGTCGGTCACGGGCGCTTCCTGCCCTGGCTCGCGCTCGCCGGGTGGCTCGTCGGCGGTGGGGCGGCTCGCCGAGCTTCGGATGGGCGTCGCGCTGTCCCCGCCGCTCTGCACGTTCCTGGCGGCGGCCACTCTGGTGGTGGAGCTCCTGGCGCCCGCTCTGCTGTTCGGTCCGACACGTCGTCCCTGGGTGGCCCTGGCCATCGGGATGCACGTCGGAATCGCGCTGTTGATGGGCTATGTCTACGTCGACTGGGTCCTGGTGCTCGTCGCGCTGCTCGGCCCGGGCCTCGCCGCTAGACCTTGATCTCCACGATCCGCTTGATGAGCACGGCGCCGATGGCCTGCAGCATCACCATGATGGCGAGCATCCCCCAGCCCAGCGCGGTGGTCCACATCCGGCTGATGAGCTCGGGGTCCATCGTGTAGAGGATGGCGCCCAGCGCGAACGGCAGGATGACGATGATGACGCCCTGGGCCACACCCTGGGCTGTCAGGGTCTTGATACGGCCCTCGACCTTCTGCCGCTCGCGGATGGTGTACGCGATGGTGTCGAAGGTCTCCGACAGGTTGCCGCCGGACTGACGCAGGATGTTGATCGACGTGACCATGATCTGGACGTCTTCGGTGTTGATGCGGTCTTCGAGGTTGATGAGCGCCTCTTCCATGGGCACACCGACGCGCTGCTCGTCGAGCAGGAGCTTGAACTCCTCGCTGACGGGGTTCGGCAGCTCCTCGCGCACCATGTCCATCGTCTGGACCAGCGACAGACCGGACTTCAGGCCGTTGGACATGAACGACAGCGCGTCCAGTATCTGGCTCTCGAAGGCCTGGATGCGCTTGTCCCACATCTGGCTGACGATGAAGCGCGGCAGGCTGTACCCGGTCGGCAGGCCGAAGGGTCCGATGACCAGGATGGTGACGACCACCACGCGGATCACGTGGTACGCGGGCTCGTAGGGGAGACCGGCGGTCAGGAACATGCCCGCGCCGACGCTCAGGACCATGCTGACCAGGATGCTCGCGACGCACCAGCTGCGTGGCACCTCTAGGAACATCTTGTCGAACATCTCCTGCATCCAGCCGACGTAGCCCTGGGTGGTGTTCAGGAACTTCGACTCGGCCCACGGACCGGTGAAGAACCCCACGACGCCCCAGGCCGCGATGAACGGCACGAGCGCGCCCAGGCGCATGCCCGTCAGGAAGTCCCACCACGGAGGCACCCAGGTCATCGACGACCCCGCGGGACGCCGCTGGCCTTGGTGGCGAAGATGCCCTGCGGCAGCGCGATGCCCAGCGCCTCGAGCTCCTTGACGAAGCGCGGCACGAAGCCGGTCGCCAGGAACCGGCCGATGACCTTGCCGTTCTCGTCCACGCCTTCCTGCTTGAACGTGAAGATGTCCTGGAGCGTGATGACCTGGCCTTCCATGCCGGTGATCTCGCTGATCTGCGTGACGCGTCGGCTTCCGTCGGAGAGCCGCGAGAGCTGCACGATGATCTGGATGGCCGAGCCGATCTGCTCGCGGATGGCGCGGCTGGGGAGCTCGAGCCCGGCGAACATGACCAGCGTCTCCAGGCGGGCGAGGCAGTCGCGCGGGCTGTTGGAGTGGATGGTCGTGAGCGAGCCGTCGTGGCCGGTGTTCATGGCCTGGAGCATGTCCACGGCTTCGCTGCCGCGGCACTCACCGACGACGATGCGGTCGGGCCGCATACGCAGCGAGTTCCGGACCAGGTCGCGGATGGTGACGGCGCCTTCGCCCTCGATGTTCGGGGGCCGGGTCTCCATGCGGACGACGTGCGGCTGCTTGAGCTGGAGCTCGGCGGAGTCCTCGACCGTGACGATGCGGTCGTCCAGCGGGATGAACGAGGACATGACGTTCAGCAGCGTCGTCTTACCGGTGCCGGTTCCACCCGAGATCAGGATGTTGAGGCGGGCCTGGACGCAGGCGCGCAGGAAGTCGGCGACCTCGGGCGTGAACGTGCCGAAGCGGACCAGGTCCTTCACGACGAAAGGCTCGCGGGCGAACTTCCGGATGGTGATGCTCGGACCGTCGAGCGCCAGCGGGGGAATCACCGCGTTGACGCGGCTGCCGTCCTTCAGGCGGGCGTCCACCATCGGCGACTTCTCGTCGATGCGGCGCCCGATGGGGGCGACGATGCGCTCGATGACGCCGAGCAGCTGGGCGTCGTCTGTGAACGAGGCCTTGGTCAGCGTCAGCTTGCCGTCCATCTCGACGTAGATCTGGTCAGCGCGGTTGACCATGATCTCCGTGACCCGGTCGTCCTCGAGGAAGTCCTCGAGCGGGCCGAGCCCCAGGGCCTCGTCGATGACCTCTTTCACGACGCGCTGGCGCTCGCCGCGGTCGGTGATGCTGGAGCCGACCTCGTCGACCAGGCGGTTGACGGTCTCGGTGACGCGCTCCCGCAGGACCTCGTCGTCGCCGTCCATCTTCTTCAGGTCGATGACCTCGACCATGCGCTTGTGCAGCAGCATCTTGATGGCGGTGCGCGGCTCGACCTGCTTGACGTCCTTGGCCTTGCTGCCGCGCTTCTTCTGGTAGGTGGCCAGCTCGTCGACCTGGGCCTCGGACAGGTTCCCGATGCGCCCCGTCTTGCCGATGCCGGACACGCCCTGGGGACGAGCCACGCGAGCCATCTTCTCCAGGTGCTGCCCCTCGACGAGCGTCTGGACGAGCTTGTCGAGCATGCGCGAGAGCGTCGCCCGGGGCGCGTGCCACACGAACGGCTTGCCCTCGAGCGAGGCCGGCTGGACCGTCGCGGCGTCCTCGGACAGCGCGACGAACACCTTGCGGCCCAGGCTCCGGCTGACGAGGTCGAGCGGGACGCCGCCCTTGGCCACGTGCCGGTTGAGCACGACCTTCATCAGCTCCTTGGGGAACTGCAGGCGCTGGAGCCGATCCAGGAAGCGGCGCGTGTGCTTGAGCGCGGAGATGTCGGGCGTGCTGACGACGAACAGCCCGGCGGACTGCTCGAGCAGCTTCACGTTCAGGTCATTCACGCCGACGCCGCAGTCGGCCACGATGTAGTCGCACAGGGGAGACAGGAGCTCGAGCAGGCGGCCGACGTGCTCGGCCCCGACCTCGCCGACCCGATCGGGGGTGGCCAGCGGGAGCACCCCGATGCCGGCGGGGTGGGCGCCGATGTACCCGCGCAGGTGCCCGCTGGTCATCTGGCTGAAGTGGGGCGCGAAGTCGGCCAGCGTCTTCGGCGGCGTGGCGTCCATGCCGAGCAGGCTGACGATGTCGCCGCACGACTCGACGTCCATGTCGAGGACGAGGACCCGTCCCCGGGTCTCCTTCAGGAGCGAGAGCGCGAGGTTGGCGGCCAGGGTGGACTTCCCGACCCCGTCCCGTGCTCCCGCGATGGCGACGACGCGCATCGCCATGGGGCTACTGCCGGACCTCGTCGAGGTTGAACTGGTCCTTGATCTCCTGGTTCGCCTGGGTGCTCGTCTCGTGCACCTGGGGCGTCAGGAAGACCAGGAACTGGCTCTTCGTCTTCTTGTACTCCTTGTTCCGGTACAGGGAGTACACGGCACCTTCGACATCGCTGTCGGGCACGCGGTTGTAGTCGACGGCGTCGTTGACGCGCTGCAGGCCACCGATGACGACGGACTCGCCGGCACGGGCGAACTCGCTGGTGATCAGCTCGCTCTTGTTGACCGCCTGGTAGCCGTTGGCCGCGATCTCTCCGAGCGCGGTGACCTCGACCTTGATGTCCATGTCGACGTCGTTGTTCTGGGCGTAGGGCGTCACGTCGACGCGGATGCCGATGTCCTTGAACTCGACGGTGTTGTAGAGGCCCTGCGACACCAGGTACGGGTACTCGGCGCCGGCGAAGATGCTGGCCTTGTCGCCGCTCTTCACGCTGACGGTCGGGTTCTCCAGCACGCGGGCGTAGCCGCTGGTGCGAGCCTGCTCGATGCGGGGCAGGAAGCTGGTGAGCGTCGCGGTCGCGTAGCCGTAGGCCTCGGACCAGGCGCCGTTGTCGTAGTCCCGCTGGAAGAAGGCCTCGGGGCCGGCGACGGCGAGCGGGGTCCACTCGACACCCCAGACCGTGGTGAGGCTCTTGGCCAGCTCGACGAAGTGGGTGGTGATGACGATGGTCTTCGCCTTGCCCGGGATGCGCTCCACCTCGCGCAGGTCCAGGACGTTCACGACGTCCGGGTAGTAGGCGCGGGCGATGGCGTCGGCGCGGGCGAGCTCCGCCTGGCTGTGGACGACGCCCTCGAGGATGATCTGGTTGTTCACGAGCTTGGCGTTGACGCCGGGGCGCTCGATCTCCTGCTCGATCAGCCCGGCGAGCAGGCGCTGGGCGACCGGCGACAGCGTGACCATCGACTCGACGAGCGGCTCCTTGCGGGCCAGGTCGTCGACGCGCGAGAGCTCCTCGTCGAGGCTGACCTCGCCCTGGATGTACACGCGGTCGTTGATGATCCGGTACTTCAGCCCTTCGATGTCGCTGAGCAGGTTCTCGACGTTCTTCATCACGCGGCTGAGGTTCGCCGGGATGACGGTGATCTCGAACTCGTCGCGCAAGACACCCTGGGTGTCGTAGACGAGGACGTTGGTCGTGCCGGCGCGGCGGCCGGCGACCAGGATCTGACGGGCGTCGCGCAGGGGGACGACCTTGATGATGTCCGAGCCCTGGGCCACGTTTCCGAAGTTGTACGGGATGTCGATCGCGGCCTGGGTCTGGACCACGACGAACTGGTCGTCGATGTTGTCCTCGTCCGCGTAGCCGTCGACCGGCGCGGCCAGGACGACGAAGGCGAAGAGGACCAGCCCGATGGCGAGCAGGCGTTGGATGGCGCTGCGCATCTAGAAGCCTCCCGAGCGGATGACCTCCCACCGGGCCCGCTGCCGATGGCGAACGGCCTGGGGGATGCCCAAGGTGTTGTGGATCGTGGCGTGCTCGAGCTCGGTGGACCGCTCGGTCTCCCAGAGCGAGCGGAGCGTGAGCGAGAGATCGCCGAGCTCCTGAGCCATGACGAGCTTCTGCGCCTCGTCGGGGTAGACGGCGAGCGTCACGGTGCGACCGACGGAGAGTCCGGTCGGCTGGTAGACCTCTTCGTCGCCGTCGTTCACGAGCACAGCCTGGGGCTGACCGATGTCGTCGCCGACCGAGAGCACCCAGACGTTCTGGAAGAGCGTGACGGTGCGCACGTCGGACTTGTCGGACTGGCCGAAGTCGAAGGTGCCGACGACGTCGACGTAGTTGCCGGGCTTGATGTGCCCGCCGACCGCGTTGAACTCGTCGACGGCGATCGCCACGGCGCGCATCTTCTTGGGCACGTAGAACGCCAGGCCGGCCTCGTCGGGCTTCACGAGCTTGGTCGCCAGGACCTGCTCGCCCTCGAGGATCGGGTTGCTGGTGATCTGGCCCAGGATGTCCTCGACCTCGGTCAGCGCCTTGGGCTGTCGCCAGTTCCGCGGCACCTCGCGGACCTCGACCATGGTCTCGTCGAGCTTGAAGTTCGCGGGGATGTCCTGCGTCGCCACGAGCGTGGGCAGCGGCTCGCTCTTGAAGAGGACCTCCTGCTCGCGCTGGGCCACGTAGCGACACTGCACCAGCGTCATCAGGAGAGCCGTGACGAGGGCGGCCAGGAATGCCTTGGGATTCTTCACGCGCGGACTCTACCGCATGTCTCCGTCACCCTCCTGCATGCCGTTCTTGAACACGTCCCGCGTCTCGGCGTCCATGTTCCGGAAGCCGTCCTCCAGGGGCCCTATGAATACGTACGCGGTCGCGGTCAGGGCCACGGCGATCACCGAGATGTAGAGCAGGTACTCCACGGTGGACTGGCCGGCTCGGCGACGGGTTCTCACTGGAAGCTCAGGACCTCGGTGAAGCGCGCGACGAGCGCCGCGATCACGATGCAGGGGACGAAGGCGACCTTGGTCAGCTCCGGCTCGGGGTCATCCTTGCTCTGTTTTCCCGTCACTTTGCGAAAACCGGCCTTGAGCGCGGGAAGGATGTTCCCGAGGCGCCCTCGATAGGCTAGAACGATCAGGCCGAAGGGGAGCGAGAGGATGTAGGTCCAGGCGCAGGTCTCGAAGATCTCGTACGGCCCCCAGAAGGCGCCGACCGCCATCAGGAGCTTCGCGTCGCCCGCTCGGATCGTCTTTCCGGCGGCGAACGCGGGAAACATGCAGGCGAAGGCCAGCGCGATCCCGGCCGCACCGAACCAGCGCGGGTCGACGGTGATCACCGTCCAGACGAGGCCGAGCGCCATGCCGCCGAAGGTCAGCTTGTTCGGGACCCGCATGGTGGTGAGGTCCGTGTACAGCGCCACCCCCATGAGGCCGAGGGCTGCGAGGTCTTCGACACCGATCATCAAGGGAAGGGCGCCACCACGACATCGGACGCGTTCTTGAAGGTCACGCTCGTGCTGTTCGTGAGCGCATAGAAACCCACGGCGAGGCCGATCACGATCACGGAGATCCCGAGCATGTACTCCACGACGGACTGTCCGCGGCGACCCTTCATACCTGAGAGCCTAACAACCGGTTAGCCGCCCTGGCTATGCCTCTGCTCATCGCCATCTGGACCGGCTGCTACTCCCCCGGGGACTTCAGCGCCGACTACAACGCCACGGTCTGCGACAAGATCTACGAGTGCTACGACGCCGACGTGCTCGAGTTCGTCCCGAATCGGGGCGACGACCTCGAGAGCTGCTACGCGGATCGGGACGAGCCGACCCGCGCGGACGACGACGAGTGCGCGTTCGACCGCAAGATCGCCCAGACCTGTGTCGAGGAGACTGCGGGCATGGCCTGCGGCGACTACACCGGCGGAACCAACTGGCCTCCGTCGTGCGATCTCGTGTGCGGCGAGGTCGAGGAGTAGACTCCCCCCCGATGGGACAGACCGCCGCCATCGAGCAATTCGGCAAGTACGCGATCCTGGAAAGGGTCGCGCAAGGCGGAATGGCAGAGATCTTCAAAGCCCGGATGGAGGGCATTGGAGGCTTCAACCGTTTGTTCGCGATCAAGCGCGTCCTGCCGGGGCTCTCCCAGAACCGGGAATACATCGACCTGCTGGTCGACGAGGCCAAGGTCGCGGGGCTCTTGAGTCACGCCAACATCGTCCAGATCCTCGACCTCGGGCAGGTGAAGGGCCAGTACTACGTCGCCATGGAGTACGTGCACGGGCAGGACCTGGGCCGCGTGCTCGAGCGGTGCCGCGAGCGTGGGATCACGCTGCCGGTGCCGCACGCCGTGTTCGTGCTGATCGAGGTCCTGAAAGGCCTCGAGTACGCGCACAACCGCCAGATCATGCGGGGCTCGACGCCCGTTCCGCTCAACATCGTCCACCGCGACGTGAGCCCCAGCAACGTGCTCCTGAGCTTCCAGGGCGAGGTCAAGCTCACGGACTTCGGCATCGCCAAGGCCAGCGTGAAGGCGCTGGAGACGGTGTCCGGCGTCATCAAGGGCAAGTTCGACTACATGAGCCCCGAGCAGGCCTCGGCCAAGGAGGTCGACCAGCGCACCGACCTGTTCGCGGCGGGCGTCCTCTTCTACGAGATGCTCTGCGGGACCCATCCCTTCCGCCAGACCGGCGACCTGAAGACGATTGCCGCCATCCGGGCCGGCGAGTACCAGGCGCCCACCTTCGCGAACCCCGATGTGCCGTACGCGCTCGAGGTGATCCTCGATCGGGCGCTCTCCGCCGAGGCGGGCGAGCGGTACCAGACGGCGACCGAGTTCAAGGACGCCCTGAACCGGTTCTTCCACGACTCGGGCTTCATCTTCAGCCACACCACGCTGGCGGCGTACCTGAAGGGCTTGTTCCCGCAGGCTGCCGCCCCGCGCCGACGCGAGCGGAACAAGGTGCTGGCCCTGAAGGACCAGGAGACCCGGCCGATCCCGATCCCGATGCACCAGCGGATGGCGCAGTCGGCGGCCAAGCAGCCGGTGGACGATATCGACGAGCGCCCCACGATCCCAGAGATGGCGCTCCCGGACGAGATCCGCCCGACGGTGCCGTCCGACGATGTGATCGACGGGCCGTCGGTGGCGTTCGGTCCCGTGGATCTGGACGACTCGACCTTCGACGCGGCCGGCGACACCAGCTCGCTGAACCGCCAGGTCCTGATCGCCGAGGTCCAGTTCGACGAGGACAGCGAGGACCGTCCGACGAGCGTCGACGACGAGTCCACGCTCGTGCAGGACAGCCTGATGCTCACGGCGCCTGTCGACGAGTGGTCCGAGGACGTCGAGACGGTCATCCGTCCGAACCCGACGCTCGACGACGACATGCTCGACGAGCTGGAGCTCGATGAGCTGACCGCTACCCGCGCCCGGCCGGCACCGCGCGTGACGGAGCGCCCGGTCTCCGTGCGTACGGAGCCCGGCCCCACCCGCGTCGCCCAGGCGGCCCCGCCCCCGACGTCGCGTCCGGTCCTCGAGCGGCCTCGGCCCGCGGCGAAGATGACGCGGCGGACCACGATGTTCATCCTGCTGGGCTGCCTCGCTGCGCTGTTCGTCGGCTTCGTGCTCGGCATCGGCGTCATGGCGGCGGTCATGGCCGTTCGCACCCCGCCGCCCCCTTCGGTGGTCATCGACGCGCCCAAGGGCGTGACCGTGACGATCGACGGCAAGCGCGCCGACGGAGGTGTGAGCGTGCCGCTCGCGCCGGGCGCTCACGCGCTGACGGTGGACGTCCCCGCGCCGACGCCGCCGGCGGACGAAGAGTGATGGCGGACGACGCGGTCGAGGTACCGAAGGACGTTCTCCCGGTCGCGCTCATCAAGGCGCTCCGGCCGAAGCAGTGGGCCAAGCAGGTGTTCCTGCTCGCCGCGCTCGTGTTCTCGATGGAGTTCACAAACCCCGAGTCGCTCAAGCTGGCGGCCTGGGGCATCGGCGCGTTCTGCCTGGTCAGCAGCTGCGGCTACGTCATCAACGACATCCTGGACCGCGAGGCCGACACCAAGCACCCCAAGAAGAGGTTCCGGCCCATCGCGTCCGGGGCGCTCCCCGTCCCGATGGCCTGGGTCTGGGCGGCGGTCTGCTTCGCCGGCGGCATGGCGGCCGCGTGGTTCCTCGATCCGCTCTTCGCCGCCATCACCTTCGGGTACTTCGTCAACACGATGACGTACACGCTGTGGGGCAAACAGCAGCCGATCCTCGACATCATGATGATCAGCTTCGGCTTCCTGCTGCGCGCCATCGCCGGAGCCATCGCCATCGGCGTCTGGATCAGCCCCTGGCTCATCCTCTGCGCCGGCTTCTTCGCGCTGTTCATGGGCTTCAACAAGCGCCGCGGCGAGCTCTCGACGCTCGGCGAGACCAACGCTGGCCAGCACCGCGCCATCCTGAAGGAGTACTCGACGTCGATGCTGGACGAGTTCCAGAGCATCACCTCGAGCGGCACCATCATCAGCTACGCGCTGTACACCGTCCTCGGCTCGCCGAACCCGCTGCTCGTCCTGACGGTCCCGTTCCCGCTCTACGGCGTGTTCCGGTACATCTTCCTGGTCCAGCAGGGCGAGGACGGGGACCCGACCCAGCTGGTCCTCAAGGACAAGCCGATCCTGCTGACCGGCGTCCTCTACGGGCTGGTGGTCGTGCTGATCCTGCTGTTCGCGCCCGAGCCGCTCGGCCCGGGGCGCTGGTAGAGGCCGAACAGGGCCACGGCCGCCGTCGATGGCGCGGTCGCGATGGTCGTCGGGGACTCGTTCGGGTCCACATCGACGAACCGCACGACAATATCCAACTGCTGAGACGCGGAGTCCGGTCGCGTGTCGGGCATGGACAGCTCGATGCCCGTGCCGAAGCTGACCGCGTCGACCCAGGCGCACTCCCAGCCCGGGGGCACCTCGCACGGGCCGGCCGGCCCGACAGGGATCGAGATCGTCGGCAGTCCGGGGGCCAGGATCTCGAGTCGGTCGGCGTTCTCGAGCAGTTGGTCGTCGCGCAGCCGGACGGCGACGCTGATCCGCTCGTGATGGACGCGGGTGGCGACGGCCATGCTCCCGTCGCGGGGGCCGTCCCAGTCCTCTGTGTCGCCCTGGATCTGGGCGGGCTGGTCGACGGGGAGGCTTCTTCCGGTCCACTCCTCCAGGTCGCCGTCGATCCGGGCGGGGAGGGCCGCGGCGTGCAGAGCGCGCACGGACTTGAAGACCAGGTTGGCGGCCTGCGTGTCGACCTCGGGCAGCATGGCGACCTCGACGATCTGTTCGACGTCGTGGGCGACCTCGATCGTGTCGTGGGGCAGCCGGAGCAGGACCGTGCCGTCCTCGAGCTCCACGCCGAAACCGTCGCCCGGGCCGTCGGCGTGTGCCCCCGGCAGCGGCTCACGTGAGCTCGCCGGAACGGGAATGCCGTCGCGGAAGACCCACGCGTTCTCGCTGATCCGCACGACCGGCGGCAGGTGAGGCTCGACCAGGTCCGCCAGCAAGGTGCCTTCCTGACCGTCCTCGAACTCGAGCGTCACAGCGACGTGCTTCGGCAGGTAGCCGGAGCGGTCGGGGGCCGAGAAGCAGGCGATGGCGAGGAGGATCAGCACGCAGCGAGCAGGTCGTCGATCTCCGGGACGTCCGTCATGGCGCGTCCGTAGCGGGCATGGGTGAGCCGCCCATCCGAGGCGACGCAGAACTGGGCGGGCAGCTTGAGATGGTTGCGCTCCAACGGGCCGTGTCCATGGCGAAGCGCGCGGAAGGCCGACCGCGCGCTGCCGGCGAGTCCGCGGAGGTTGCCCGCCAACTCGATGTGCCCTCCGACCTCGTACAGCTTGAACAGTTCCTGCCCGGGGTCGCAGATCACGGGGAACAACACGTGGTACCGGGGCACGAAGTCCTGGGCCATCGAGGCCGGCGAGTCGGTGATCGCCACGATGCGGTGGCCCAGCTCGTCGAACTCGGCCCATCGGTCCTGCAGCAGGGAGAGCGCCTCGCGGGTCAGCGGCGAGCCCAGGCCGCGGACGAAGCAGATCACGGTGCTGTACCGGGTGTGCGGGACCGACACTGGCAGCCCGAACACGGGCCGCTTCTCGAAGGTGGGCGCGATCTGGCCTGCCGTCAGCACGGCCGTCCCTATAGCCGAAGGAATGCTCGGGCGGCTACAAGGCGTCCGCTTGGAGGCGTGATGCGCTGGTTGTTCGCGTGTGTCGGTGGTGGTTCGGGCGATGGCGTCGCCGGGGACTCGGCGGGAGACTCGGGTCCGCTCGTCGGAGGTCCACCTGCGCCGGTGGCCTACTCGGGCGGCACCTGCCCGGACATGAAGAACGGCGAGATGACCATCACCTCGGACGGTATCGACCGCGAGATCATCCTGAAGCTGCCGGGCGACCCGAGCGGCGCGCCCGTGTGGTTCAACTGGCACTGGCTGGGTGGCTCGGCGTCGGACGCGGTCCGATACCAGGGCCTCAAGACGGTCAAGCAGGCCGGCTACATCGTCGTCGTGCCCGAGTCGCGCGACGGCATGGCCGCGAGCGAGTGGGGCTTCATCGGGGACGGCAGCCAGGCCGGGCCGGACCTGGCGCTCTTCGACGACGTGCTGAGCTGCCTGGACGAGCAGTACGACGTCGACAACAGCCGCGTCTACACCACGGGCATGTCGGCGGGCGGCCTGTGGTCGACCTACCTGGTGATGCACCGCAGCGAGTACCTGGCGGCTGCGGCGCCCCTGTCCGGCGGCACCGGCGTGTTCGTCGACTACACCGAGCCGGCCCGGGACATGCCGGTCCTTCTGACGTGGGGTGATGCGAACGACAAGTACAACGGGCTGTCGTTCGACGACGCGAGCAAGGAGTTCGAGGCGGACCTCGTCGAGGACGGGCACTGGGTGCGCACCTGCGTGCACACCCAGGGACACGTCATCCCGAACGAGGCCACCGACTACACGCTCCAGTTCTTCGAGGACCACCCCTGGGGCGTCGATCCCGTTCCGGGCTTCGGCGACGCGAGCGTCTACCCCAGCTTCTGCTCGGAGCCCGAGTGATCCTCGCTCTCTGGCTCGGGTGTGGCGGCATCTCCGAGTGCACGCTGTCGATCCCCACGGCCCAGCGTGCCTGCGAGACGGACGCAGACTGCGTGGTCACCTACACGGACTGCGCCCAGGAGTGCACGTGCGCGGCGGTGGCAGCGACCTCCCTGGCCGACGTCGAGGGCAAGACCGCGGCCGACTGCGGCGGCACGGACTGCGCCGCCGATGCCTGCTCGGACTGCAAGGAGACGACCGAGGCGATCTGCCAGCGCAACGTGTGCGAGGCGGTGGACGTGCAGGGCGACACCTTCGGCGGCTGAGCCGGCACCCGAACGCGGGCAGGCCTACAGCGGGTAGACGACGATGACGTTGTCCCCGACGATGGCGTCCAGGTGCGCGCTCGCCAGGATGACCTGCAGCACCTCGTCCCAGGCCATGTCGTGGAGCATCAGGCTCACCTCGCCTTGAACGCCGTCCGCAGCGACGATGTTGATGTCCCCCCGCTCGGCCAGGAGCCGGAACAGGGCGTGCACGTCCGCCGACTGCACGTCGAGGGTCATCTCCGTTCGGGGAAGCGCTGGCGAGCCGACCTCGAAGTCCTTCAGCTGGGCGCGCTCATCGGCGGCGAGCTGGGCCAGCACACGATCGAGCGCGGCCGGGTCCGAACAGGCACCCCGTCGGTCGATCACGGCGCCGACGAACGGGTGGTCGGCCTGGCCCACCGACTCGCGGGAGAGCGCAGGTCGGACGGTCGAGTCCAGGTCCGTGGCGAGGGCAGAGGCGACGAGGAGGAGCATGCGGCGAGCATAGGCGTGGGGATGTGCAAGGCCTGTGCGGATCCCGATTCCTGTCACGGATCGGGCGACGGGGGCGTAGGGTCAGGTGTGGGAACGGCCGCCCATGAGCGGCCCGGCCAACGCCGCTGGATGCGGACCCACTCTCGTTCCACGAGGAATCATGGCCCCATCCACACGCGTGCATTCGTTCGATCCTCCCGCCCGCTGGGCCATCGGTCGTGCTCTCTTCGCTCGGGGCTGTGTCCGTCACCACGAGGCCACGCTTGCGGGTCGCGTCCTGATCTGCGACGGCGACGATCGGCAGCGGGAACACTTCGCGAGACGAGCCGAGCGCCTCAGCGAGCTGGCGTCTGTGTACCAGCCGGTCGCGGTCGTGGTCGGCCACCTGCCGACGGGCGCTCCCTACCGCATCGAGCGGCGTGCTCGACGGACTTGTCTCGCCGAGCTCCTGGATCGCGGTGATCTGGCCTCGGCGAGCTCGTTCCAGATCGCGTTGCAGGTCGCGCTCCAGCTCCGCGTCCTGCACCGGGCGGGACTGACCCACGGCGCGCTGTCGTCGCTCGCGGTGAGCGTCGGTCGTCGCCGCGGAGCGCATCGCGTCTGGCTCTCCTGCCACACGCCGTTCGACGCCGAGCCGCACCGGGACCTGCGTCAGCTCGGCCTGCTGTTGCGGGAGATCGCGGCCGAGTGCCGGTGGAGCGAGGTGTACGGCGGCTGTTCGGCCATCGAGGTCGCGCTGGACAGTCTCGTCAACGAGCCCCAGGCGTGGACGGCCGAGCGGGTGCTCGACGTGCTGGTCGAGAACCCTCTCGGCGCCGCTCCGCCTCGCCCGAAGGCGTACGAGCTCCCCGCGTGGATGGCTGTCGCGACGGGGGCGGCGTCCGGCCTCGTCTGGTGCCTTCCGGGGCTGCTCGGCGGGTGAGCCAGGCGCCCTGGGGTCAGGAGCCCTCGACCTCGGTGATGTAGGCGTCCAGGTCCTCGGACAGGCCGGCGGTGGCCAGGTCCCAGGTGTCCGGGCTCTCCAGGTCGAGGCCGAGGGTGTCGAGCGCCAGCGGCTCGGCGTCGTCCCAACCCGTGCGGCGCAGGAGCTCGACGTACGCGGCGTGGTCGCCCTCGGCCATGACCTTCCGGTAGACGAGCTGCGCGAACAGGTACCCGAAGGTGTACGGGTAGTTGTAGAAGGCGAAGCCCGAAATGAAGAAGTGCAGCTTGCTCGCCCAGAATCGGGGGTACCAGGTGCTGAGCTGGTTCGCGTAGGCGTCCTTCTCACAGGACAGCATCAGCTCGGTCAGCTCGTCCGGATCGAACGTGCCCTTGCGACGCAGCGGGTAGAGCCCTCGCTCGAAGTGGTACCGGGCCGGGATGTTCATCAGGAAGCTGGCGCCGGCCATCAGGCGGGCATCCAGCATCGCCAGGCGGGCCTGACGCGAGTCGGCGGCCTTGAGCGCGGCGTCCCGGACCAGGCTCTCGGCGAACACCGACGCGGTCTCGGCCAGCGTCGAGGTGATGCGGCGGCGGCTGTACTCCAGGTCCCGCGTGACCCAGTTGTGGTAGGCGTGGCCGAGCTCGTGGGCGAGCGTGACCGTGCTGCGGAAGGTCCCGCCGAAGGTCATGAAGATCCGGCTCTCGCCACTGAGCGGCACGTTCGCGCACCACCCGCCCGGGCGCTTGCCGTTGCGGTCCTCGGCCTCGATCCAGCGGCCGTCGAAGGCCATCTTCGCGAAGTCCGCCAGCTCGGGGTTGTAGCTGTGGAAGTGCTCGAGGATGAAGGACTCGGCGGTCTTCCAGTCCTGCTGGGCCGCGGGCGCGGGCAGCGGTGCGGCCAGGTCCTCCCAGCCGAGCTGATCCTGGCCCAGGAGCCCGGCCTTGGCCTTCATGTAGCGGGAGAGGATGGGCTGGCTCCGGCGAGCCGACTCCATCATCGCGTCGAGCGTGCCGCGGGTCAGGCGGTTGCGGGCCAAGGTGTCGGCCAGCTCGTCGACGCCGCGGCGGTCGTTCAGGGTCTGCCGCCAGCCGACGATGTGGGAGAGCGCCTGGGCGCAGTGCTCCTCTTCGCCCTTCCAGGCTTCGTCGAGCGCCGCCAGCGCCTTCTTCCGGTCGGCCGAGTCGGTCGAGCCGAGCATGTTCGACGCCTGGGTCACCGCGACCGCCTCGCCGTCGATCGTGACCTGCAGCTGCCCGGAGATGCGGTCGTAGAGCTTGCCCCAGCCGGCCAGGCCGTCCTCGTTGAGCTCGGCCGTGATGGCCTCCTCGACCCGGGGCAACAACAGGTTCTGGTCGCGACGGATCCGGAGCAGGACGGCGTTCATGACCTCGAGATCGGGGCGGGCGAGCAGGGCGGCGAAGCCCTCATCCGAGGCGTTGGCGATCCCGTCGTTCGGTCGCACGTGCGCGCGACCCAGGCGGCTGAACACGGCGTCGGCGCGCGTGGCGGCCCGTGAGGCGCTGCGGTCGTTGGTGTCCGCGCAGGTCAGGCAGTGGCTGAAGGTGGCGCACTGCCAGGCCCGCTTCGCGAACTCGTCGGCCTCGAGCAGCCAGGCGGCCCAGTCGTCCAGGCCCTCGGGCAGGTCGGGCAGCGCGTCGGCACTCGTGACCAGGACCTCGACCTCGGCCTCGGCGACCGTCAGGGCGGCGTCGAAGTCGGGGCTCTCGACGCCTCCGGTGAACAGGTTCTCGAGGTTCCAGGTGGGTGCGGCCATGCGAGCTCCGGGCGAGGTCGCAGAAGGTATCCCAGTAGACTGCCGTTCATGCGGGCCTGGACACCGATCGTGGTCGCGGCGCTCGTGGTCGCCTGCATCGTCTGCTGGCGCGCGGGCAGCGGGGACCTGCTGGGGTTCGCGGGCGCCGAGGTCTACGGGCACGCCTGGGTCCAGTGGTGGCACGGCGAGGCGCTGCCGGGCTGGCCTGCGGGGACCGAGCTGGCTGCGGGGGCCGATCCCTGGCCCGTCATCGACCCCGTCACCACCGGCCTGGGCGCGGTCCTGGGCCGCTTGTTCGGGTACACGGCCGGCTGGAACCTGACGGTCTTCCTGGCCGTCGTCGGTGCGTTCCTGGGTGGCGCTTTCCTGGCGAAGCGCGAGGGCGGACACCCGCTGGTGGGTGGCGTCGTGCTGGCGCTGGCCCCCATCTTCATGGGCTCGCTGGCGTCGGGGCTGACCGAGGACGCGGCGCTCGGGCTGCTCGCGGCGGCACTGGCGTGCCTCGCGGCGCCGGGGCTGGTGATGGCCGTCGTGGGCGGGCTCCTGCTCGGGCTCCTGGCCTGGTGTGGGCCCTACCTGGCCTGGATGGGGGGCGTGTGTGCGCTGGGACTCGGCGTCCACGCGCTGGTCCGGGATCGGACGGACTGGAGGCGCTGGCTCGTCGCGGGCGTGCTGGCTCTCGTGATCGCGCTGCCCGCCGCACTGAGCCAGGAGGACCGGTCCGGGCAGTCGGGCGTCACGGTCGAGCAGTCCGAGCCGCTGTGGAAGCTGAATCCCTGGCGCGGCGCGGACCTGGGCTCGCTGGTCACGCCGGGCCCTCAGGACCCCGGTGACGCGCTCATCCGCATCCATCCCGGGTACCTCGGCCTCATCGCGCTGGGCCTGGCCATCTACGGCGGCCGCTCGCGCTGGTGGTTCGTGCTGCTCGCGTCGGTGCTCCTGGCTCCCGGGGAGACGCTGCGGGCGTTCGGCGAGCCGCTCGGGGTCGCGAACCCGTTCGCATGGCTGCTCGACCAGCTCCCGTTCGGCGGCTCGTTCCACCACCACGCGCGCTTCCTGCTGATCGGCCAGGTGGCGCTCGCGGTGCTGGCTGCCCGAGGCGCCCAGAGGCTCGGCCGGGGCGAGCTGATGGCAGGCCTCATCGGACTGGAGCTGCTTCTCCTGGCGCCGTCGCCGGCCCCGCTGCCAACCGCGCGGAGTGAGGTCGCCAGGATCTGGGAAGAGGTCGAGGTCGGTCCGGTCTACCCGGTGCCCGCGGCCGGTCCGGGCGTGCACTTCCAGGCGCCGCTGTACGCCCAGCGTGCCCATGGCGAGCCGCTCGCGATCACGCCGAACATGCCGGGCTACGGCGGCGGTGGTGCCTGGGCGAGGTGGCTGATGCGGCCCGAGGGCCCTCCGCCCGACGAGCCGCTCGTGGGGTCGCTCGTGGTCCGGCCCGAGGACGTCGAGCACCTGCGTCCGTTGCTGGTGCCTCGGCTCGGCGAGTCCGACGTCGAGCTGCAGAGCGGCGCGATCTGGACGGACTGAGGGGCTAGCGCAGCACGAACAGCACGCCGCCCAGCGCGGCCCGGAACAGCTCGCCCGTCCACCGGACCGTTCCGATCAGCGCCGCCGTGGTTGCCGCGACCCCCCAGGGTGAGAGCAGGTGCGCGAACACCCCCTCGCGCACCCCCACGCCCGAGATCGTGATGGGCAGCGAGATCAGGCAGTCGGCAGCGGGGATCCTCGCCAGCGCGTCGAGCCACGCCATGTCCACGCCGAACCCGCGAACGACCAGCCAGGAACAGGTCACGTTGACCAGCGCGAACGGCAGGCACAGCCCCAGGGACAGCGCCAGCACCCGGGGCTGACCCCGAAGCTGCAGGAGTGCGTGCGACGCCCGCTCGACCCAGGCCCCCAGGCGCCAGCTGCGTCCCGCGGCCAGCCAGACGACGCTCGTCGCCCCCAGGAACGCGAGCGCGAAGAACACCGCGACGCCCGCCAGGGCCGGGTCCTCGTGCCGGAGCTCCGTGGTGAGCCCATAGAGCAGCAGCGCCGCCCACGGCAGCATGTCCTGGAGGCGGCCCACGGTCAGCGCCACGACCGCCTTCTCGCTCGGGATGTCCTGGGCCAGGAATCCGATCTTGGCCAGCTCGGACCCGCCCGTCGGAAGGGCCAGCCCCGCGAACGAGGCTCGGAACAGCGCCGACAGCGCGGTCCCGATCGAGACCGGCGCCCCGATGGCCTGGGTCAGGAGCCGCAGGCGGACCGCGTGGATCAGGGCGTTGAAGGTCATGAACGCGGGCGGGACGACGAAGACCCAGGCCGGCGCCTCCCGCAAGGCCTGCCGCGCGATGTCCAGGTCCAGGCCCGAGACGAGCCACGCCGCGACCGCGACCGTGATGACCAGCCGCAGCCCGAACAGGAGCCGCCGTCGCAGCGAGGGGTTCATCGTTCGAGTGTCACAGCGGGCGTCGCAGCAGTCCTTCTCCGGGGATGGCGGTGTAGCCCATCGTGCCGTCGGCGTTGATGTCCACCTGCGGCATCTGGCGAGGGGCCCACAGCTCGCTCGAGAGGCCCTCGCTCCAGCTCACCCAGGTCTCGCCGGCGTCGTCCGAGCGCCAGAGCTCCTGCGTGTCGAGCGCCAGCACCAGGTCTTCGCGGCAGGCGACCGACAGGTAGGCGCGCCCGCTCTCGTGCCCCGTCGACCAGCTGAGGCCGGCGTCGTCGCTGAACAGCAGCCCCTCGTCCGAGGCGGCGAAGACCCGGTCGCCGCACTGGTCGAAGACCGGGACCGTTCGCGGACCGTCCCCGTCGAGGGCCCAGCTGACGCCACTGTCCGTGCTGCGCAGGATGCCGATGCCCGGCTGGCCGTTCTGGTGGACGTAGTCGCCGCCCGCATACGTCCCGGCCAGCGCGATGTCGTCGTCGACGAAGTGCAGCGCGTGGATCGAGGTGTCGCTGTCGGGCACGCCGCTGGCTGCCGTCCAGGTCACGCCGCCGTCCGCGGTCCTCAGGATGCGCGCGACCTCGTCACCATCGTCGACCGGTCCAGATCCGACCGAGCCCACCAGGACGACGTCCTCGTCGGTGGGGTGCAGGGCCAGGCCGTGGACGTGCACGTCGATCACCTCGGGCGCGACGGTCTCCCAGGTCGCCCCCAGGTCCGGGCTCCTCTTCAGGGTGTTGTCGGTCGTGATCCACAGCTCGGTGCCCCGGGCGCGGGCGACCATCACGTAGTGCAGGTACTCGTCGACGTACCGCAGGCCCTCGCCCCAGCCGTCCAGGCTCTCGTACAGGCCGCGCTCGCACTGGGTGCCGACCCACATGACCGAGGGACACGTCGGGTGGGCCAGCAGCGGGCCCAGGTCCGTGACCTCGAGGCCGCCGTTCGCGGTCGACCAGCTCTGGCCGTGGTCCGTCGAGCGGTAGGCCCCGTCGCGGTGGACCGCGAGCAGGGTGTCGTCGTCGAGCCTCGTGACGAAGCGCAGGTCGTGCACGCCGGGCAGCTCGCCGCTCGAGATGGGCTCACCGTCCTCGAACGTGAACAGGTCCTCGGTCCCGGCGACGACCCAGCCCTCGCCGGTCCAGATGGCACCGCGCGCGTCGAACCCCAGCTCGAAGGAGAGCCAGATCTTGCCGGCGTCCTCGGAGGTGAACAGGTGCTCCTCGGCCGCGAACCACGCCCGCTCGCCGTCGGCGCCGAGCGTCGTGATCTGGACGTCCCCCTCCACCACGTTCGACCAGCTCACCCCGCCGTCGGTCGAGCGGTACACCCCGCCCCCCTGGTGCGCTGCCAGGAGTGCACCGTCGGCCTCGGCCAGGAACCACCAGGTCTCGTCCGGCTCGAACATCGAGCTCCCGAAGCCGTGCGGCGGTGGCGGCGGGTGGTCGATGGTGCCGATCCAGTCGGGCTCCTGGCCGGGGGCGACGATGTAGACCTCGCCCCGGTCCAGCAGCGCCAGGAAGTGGCCGTCCGTGTGGAGCAGGCCGCGGACCACCGACGAGCTGAGATCGGGCCAGCCCGCGCCCGTCGAGGTCTCGCCGCCGTCCAGCGACCACACCAGCTGGTTCGTCGCGTACGCCACCACGTCCGGATCCTCCGGGTCGACCGCCACCTGGGCCTGGAGATGGGTCACATCGGTGCGCTTCTTGGACCAGCTCGTGCCCCCGTCGTCCGACCGGTACAGGCCGTTCATCGTGGACGCCGCGTACACGACATCGCCCGCTGCGACGACGTGGAACAGGTCCCCGCCCGGCGCGATGTCGGCGTGGCTCCACCGGTCTTCCAGGTCCGGCACGTCGCGCTCGGGACACCAGTGGATCTCTTCGGCCGTCGAGTCCGTCGGGCCGGTGTCCGGCGTCGGATCCCCACACCGCGAGGCCATCAGCGCGACGAGCAGCATGGACGCAGCCTACACCCGGCAACGGTGCGTTAGTGTCCGCGCGCTGGAGGCCCCCGATGAAGTCCATCCTGAGCCTGAACATCAACGGGGAGCGGCACGACGTCGCGGCCGAAGAGCACTGGTCCCTGCTCGAGGTCCTGCGCTACGAGCTCGGTCTCACCGGGAGCAAGCAGGGCTGCGACAAGGGCGACTGTGGTGCCTGCACGGTGCTCGTCGACGGCGCCCCCACGCTCGCCTGCTGCACGCTCGCCGCGGCCGTCCAGGGGGCCGAGATCCAGACCATCGAGGGCCTGGCCACCGCCCAGGGGCCAGACCCCATCCAGCGCGCCTTCGACGTCACCGGCGCCCTGCAGTGTGGCTTCTGCCAGCCCGGCATGATGCTGAGCGCCAAGGCCCTGCTCGACGAGACCCCCGAGCCCACCGACGCCGAGATCCGCGAGGCCTTGTCCGGCAACCTGTGTCGCTGCACCGGGTACACGAAGATCTTCGAGGCCGTGAAGCTCGCCTCCAACGTCGAGCGCATGGTCGAGATGGCGTACGGCGAGCCCGCCGAGGACTTCATCGTGCTCGGCAGCCGCGGACGCAAGGCCGACTCGATCCTCAAGGCCACCGGCGACGCGATCTACACCGACGACGTCTCCCTGCCGCGGATGGCCCACGGGAAGATCCTCCGCTCGCCGCACGCCCATGCGCGAATCGTCTCGATCGACACGTCCAAGGCCGAGGCGCTGCCCGGCGTGTTCTCGGTGATGACGGGCCAGGAGACGCCGATCCCCTACTGCGTCATCGGCTGGACCCCCGACGAGACCGCCCTGTGTACGGACAAGGTCCGGTACGTGGGCGATGGCGTGGCCGCCGTGGCCGCGCGGGACGAGGACACGGCGAACGCCGCCCTGGATCTGATCGAGGTCGTCTACGAGGTCCTGCCCGCAGTCGTCGAGCCCGCCCAGGCGCTGGCCGAGGACGCGCCGCTGGTCCACGAGCTCCACTGGAAGGGCACGCCGCGCAAGAGCAACGTCTGCAAGCGGGTCGCGCTGGAGTTCGGCGACGTCGACGCGGGGCTCGAGGCCGCGAGCGCCACGGCGTCGAACACCTGGTTCTACGAGGGCAACACGCACGCGCCCATCGAGCCGCACTGCGCCGTCGCCCAGTGGAGCCCGGACGGTCAGCTCACCCTGACGAGCGCCACGCAGGTCCCGCACTACCTCCACCGCGAGCTGTCGCGGGTCCTCGGCATCCCACAGACGAAGATCCGGGTCATCCAGCCGGCGCTCGGGGGCGCCTTCGGCGGCAAGTCCGAGCCCTTCGACCTGGAGTTCTGCGCGGCGGTGCTCTCCAGGAAGGCCGCCCGGCCCGTGAAGATCCTCTACACGCGAGAGGAGGTGTTCTACGCCCACCGCGGTCGGCACCCGATGGAGATGGCGATGACCGTCGCCGCGGACGCCGACGGGAAGATCACCGCGGTCGAGTCCGACATCACGATCGACGGGGGCGCCTACCACTCGTTCGGCATGATCACGGCGTACTACTCGGGCCAGCTGCTGACGGGCCCGGTGAACTTCGGGAGCTACCGCTTCAAGTCCAAGCGGGTGTACACGAACAAGCCCTGCTGCGGCCCCAAGCGTGGCCATGGCTCGGTCCAGCCCCGCTTCGCCTTCGAGTGCGCGATCGACGAGGTCGCCGAGCAGCTCGCCATGGACCCGATGCAGATCCGCCGGGTCAACGCGATGACCGACGGTCAGACCACCGTGAACGGCATGCACATGCCCTCGACGGGCCTGGCCGAGTGCCTGGAGTCCGTCGCCCGGAACTCGGGCTGGGACGACCGCTGGGGCAGCCTGCCGCAGGGCCAGGGCCTGGGCGTGGCCTGCTCGATGTACATCTCCGGCACGGCGTACCCGGTGTACCCGAACGAGATGCCGCAGTCGGGCGTGCAGCTCCAGGCCGACCGGTCCGGGAAGATCACGGTGTTCTGTGGCGCCAGCGACATCGGCCAGGGCAGCGACGGGATGCTGGCGTACATCGTCGCCGAGGAGACCGGGGTGCCTCCCGATGACATCGTCGTCATCAGCAGCGACACGGACCTGTGCCCTGTGGATCTGGGGGCCTACTCCAGCCGCGTCACGTTCATGTGCGGTATCGCGTGCCAGGAAGCCGCCGGAAAGCTGCGACAGAAGATCGTGGACGCCGTGGCCATGAGCTGGGAGGTCGAGGACACCCGGGTCGGCGTCGCGCTCGGATTCGTCTACGACAAGGAGGACCGGGGCCGGCAGCTCGAGATCCGCGACGCGCTGGTCCTGGCCGAGTCGAAGTTCGGCACGCTGGGAGCGACCGGTGGCTACCAGACCCGCGCGGTCGGCGGTGACTACCGAGGCGGCACCATCGGGGCGTCGCCGGCGTACTCGACCACCGCGCACGTCGCCGAGGTCCACGTCGACGAGGAGACGGGCATCGTCCGCGTCGAGCGTGTCTGGGCGGCGCACGACTGCGGCCGGGCTCTGAACCCGCAGCTGGTCGAGGGCCAGATCGAGGGCAGCGTCTACATGGGCTACGCCGAAGCCATCATGGAGGCCCAGACCTACACGGCGGACGGGCTGCACGAGCGCCCGAACCTGCTCGACTACCGGATCCCGACCAGCAACGAGTGTCCCGACTTCTTCGCGGACATCATCGAGACGATCGACCCGGGCGGCCCCTATGGCGCCAAGGAAGCGGGCGAGGGTCCGCTGCACCCGATCATCCCGGCGATCGCGAACGCCATCTGGGACGCGTGCGGCATCCGGCTGCGGCGCATCCCGTTCACTCCCGAGCGGGTCCTCGCGGCCCTGGCCGAGCGCGACGCCGACCAGAAGGCGGCCAAGTAATGCTCAGGATGCCTCCATTCCGGGTCCACAACCCGAAGACGAACGCCGACGCCGTCGCGATGTGGAACGAGCTCGGCGGCGCGCAGGGCGACGGCCCGAACGTCGACTGGTCCGCCATGTACGTGGCCGGCGGCACGGACCTGCTGCCGAACCTGAAGCACAAGCTGTTCTCGCCGAAGCACCTGGTGAACCTGACGGGACTGCCGAAGACCGGCATCGTCGAGACGGACACGCACCTGGTGATCGATGGGCAGACGAAGCTCTCGGCGCTGGCTCGGAACCCGCTCGTCCGCGAGCACGCCCCCCATCTGGCCCAGGCCGCGTCGCTCGTGGCCGGTCCCCAGATCCGGAACATGGGCACGATCGGCGGCAACGTGCTGCTCGACACGCGCTGCCTCTACTACAACCAGTCGGCGTTCTGGCGGAAGGCCCTGGGCCGCTGCCTGAAGGCCGAGGGCGACTGGTGCCACGTCATCGGCGGGCCCAAGACCTGCGTCGCGGCGCAGTCGAGCGACACGGTCCCCGTCCTCCTGGGCCTGGACGCGAGCATCGTGCTGCTGTCTCCGGGCGGCGAGCGCGAGCTCGGCCTGCGTGATCTCTACCGCTTCAACGGCTTCGATCACCTGAAGCTCGAGCGGGGCGAGCTGCTGACCGAGGTCCGGGTGCCGAAGCCGGGGCCGGGCTTCCGGGGCGTCTACAAGAAGCTGCGCGTCCGCGACAGCATCGACTTCCCCCAGCTCGGGCTGGCGGTGTCGAGTCGCTGGGACGGGACCGCGCTGCTCGCTCTCGACATCGTGGTCGGAGCGGCGGGGCCGACGCCCAAGCCGATCAAGAAGCTCGATCGCTTCCTGGGCGGCGAGCTCACGGACGAGCGCATCGACGCGATCGCCGAGCTCGTACGCAAAGGCACGCGCCCGAACGAGGCCGTTCAGGGCGACGTGGCGTGGCGGCGGATGATGAGCGGGGTCTTCACCCGCCGCGCACTGCAGGAGCTTCGGGGCTAGCCCCGAGCCCAGCTACTTCTTCTTGCCAGCCGTGCCGGCGCTGCCGCCGCTGCTGGAGCTGCTGCCGCTGCTGGTCTTCTTCGAGCCGCTGGTCCCCGAAGAGGTGGCCGAGCCGCTGCTGGACTTCTTCGCGCCCGCGGTGCCGCCACCGGCGCCGCCCAGGCTGGCCGGCTGCTTCTTGGTCGGCAGCGCGGTGGCGTCGATCTTCACCGGGGCCTCTTCCTCGGCCTCTTCCTCGGCCTCGGCGGCCTTTTCGGGCTTCTCAGGGGGCGTGGGCGTCTTCTCGACGGCGGGAGCGGCCTCCTCGGGGACCGGGATCACGACGACCTCGGGCTCTTCCTCGCCGCCGCAGGCGATGGAGAATGCGGCGATGAGACCGATGACAGCAGGGAGAACGATGCGCTTCATGTAGGAGTCCTTCCGGTAAGGAGACGGTGTTGATCCGAGGGGTTCTACCTCTGCTCGGGATTACCGGGCAACCCGAGCCTCTCGTTACGTCGGCATGAACTTTGCGCGGCGATCCCGGTCCTTCCACTTGCGAAGGGGGTCTGGCGCGAGTAGTAGCGCGCCAATTGCATCCCCTTCCCAGCACCCAGGAGGACGCGGTGATCACCGACCTCTCCAAGATTCGCAACATCGGAATCTCGGCCCACATCGACTCGGGTAAGACCACTCTTACCGAGCGAATCCTGTTCTACACCGACCGCATCCACGCCATTCACGATGTGAAGGGCAAGGATGGCGTCGGGGCCAAGATGGACTCCATGGAGCTCGAGCGCGAGCGTGGAATCACCATCCAGTCGGCCGCGACGTTCGCCGAGTGGGACGGACATCACGTCAACATCATCGACACCCCCGGGCACGTCGACTTCACCATCGAGGTGGAGCGTGCGCTCCGCGTCCTCGACGGCGCGTGCCTCGTGCTCTGCTCCGTCGCCGGTGTGCAGTCGCAGTCGCTGACGGTCGATCGTCAGATGAAGCGGTACGACGTGCCGCGCATCGCGTTCGTCAACAAGTGCGACCGCCAGGGTGCGAACCCCGTCCGCGTGAAGGATCAGCTCATCGAGAAGCTGAACCACAACGCCGTGATGATGCAGCTGCCGCTCGGACTCGAAGACAAGCACGTCGGGGTCATCGACCTCATCGAGCAGAAGGCCTTCCAGTTCAACGGCGACAACGGCGAGCAGATCGACGAAGTCCCGATCCCGGACGACATGGTCGACGAGGTCGCCGAGTACCGCGAGATCCTGCTCGACGCGGCGTCCATGTTCAGCGACGAGCTGATGGAGGTCCTTCTCGAAGAGGAGGAGCCCAGCGACGAGGTCATCAAGGCCGCCGTTCGCAAGGCCACGCTGAGCCTCCAGATGACCCCGGTCTTCCTGGGCAGCGCCTACAAGAACCGCGGCGTCCAGCGGATGCTCGATGGCGTCATCGACTACCTGCCGTGTCCGACCGACGTCGAGAATGTCGGCCTGGACATCGAGAACGACGAAGCCGAGGTCGTCGTTCCGTCGTCGCCCGAAGGCCCGATGATCAGCCTCGCGTTCAAGCTCGAGGACGGCCGCTACGGTCAGCTGACCTACGTGCGCATCTACCAGGGCACGCTCACGAAGGGCGACTTCATCTTCAACAGCCGCAACGGCAAGAAGGTCAAGGTCGGTCGTCTCGTGCGCATGCACTCGGACGAGATGGAAGACATCGACTCGGCCACCGCGGGCGACATCGTCGCGCTGTTCGGCGTCGACTGCTACTCGGGCGACACGTTCACCGACGGCACCGTTCCGATCGCCATGACGTCGATCCACGTGCCGAACCCGGTCATCTCGCTGACGATCACGCCCTCGGACAACAAGTCCCAGGTCAACATGTCGAAGGCGCTCCAGCGCTTCACGAAGGAAGACCCCACCTTCCGCGTGAGCCAGGACCCCGAGACCAACGAGACCATCATCTCGGGCATGGGCGAGCTGCACCTCGAGGTGTACGTCGAGCGCATGCGTCGTGAGTACAACGCGCCCGTCGCCGTCTCGCCGCCGCGCGTCTCGTACCGCGAGACCGTCAGCAAGCTGACGGAGTTCGACTACACGCACAAGAAGCAGACGGGTGGCTCCGGCCAGTTCGGTCGCATCATGGGCGTCATGGAGCCCCTCGAAGACGGCAACTACGAGTTCGTCGACAAGATCACCGGAGGGTCCATCCCGAAGGAGTTCATCGGCAGCTGTGACAAGGGCTTCCAGGACCAGTTGGTCAAGGGCCGCCTCATCGGCGCGACGGTAGTCGGCGTCAAGGTCACCATCAACGATGGAAAGGCCCACGCGGTCGACTCCAGCGACAACGCCTTCCGGGCCGCCGCTCGTGGCGCGTTCCGTCAGGCGTACGACCGGGCCCGCCCGGTGGTGCTCGAGCCCATCATGAAGGTGGCGCTCGAGGGCCCCGCCGAGTTCCACGGCTCGATGGTCGGCACGCTGATGCAGCGCCGCGGCATGATCCTCGGTTCGACCGAGTCAGATGGGTTCTCGCAGGTCGAGTCCGAGGTGCCCCTCGCCGAGATGTTCGGCTACGCGACGGTCATCCGTTCCGCGACGCAGGGCAAGGCGGAGTTCACGATGGAGTTCTCCCGGTACGCCCAGGCACCCCAGGGCGTCACCGAGGACCTGATCAAGGCCTACCAGGACGCCCAGAAGGCCGCGTCCTAGGACGCGCAGGAGTTCCGAAATGTACGCACAGATTTTCGAGCGCAGCCCAATGCGCGTCTTCGAAGAGTCCCTGCACGGTGGCCTCGCGGCCGGTGAGCTGGGAGCGGTCGTGGGTCGCGCCGGTACCGGCAAGAGCGCCCTGCTCGTGCACCTGGCGCTTGATCGGCTGCTGCGGGATCAGAAGGTCCTGCACCTGTCGCTCCGCGACAACGCCGAGCACGTTCGCAGCTTCTACGGCGCCATCTTCGACGGCGTCGCGAAGGCCGCTCGCGTGAAGGGCAAGGCCAAGGCCGAAGCCCGCCTCGCTGTCGAGCAGAACCGTCAGATCCTCTGCTACCTCGACAGTGACTTCGGCTACGACGACTTCGTCCGGGCCATGGCTACCGCCGACGAGGTGCTCGGCTTCGTCCCGAGCGTCGTGCTCATCGACGGCCTCGCGCCGACGAGCGAGGACGAGCTGGGCAAGCTGAAGTCGCTCGCGGCCGAGAAGGGCTTCGCCCTCTGGACGTCGCTGCGCAGCCATCGCGAGCAGCCCGGCGTGGTTCCGTTCGCTGGCGCCTGGAGCACCACGGTCATGCTGGAGCCCGTCGACACCGTCGTCGAGCTCACAGCCAGCCGGGTGCACGGCACCGACCTCAACGACAAGATGGGCCTGCAGCTCGACCCGACCACCATGCTGGTGACCGGCGAGGACGGCTGGGACCCGATGTCGGCGCCCCCGAGCCCCCGGGCCATCGACTGCACGCTGTACAGCGGCGGCGCGACCGGCTCCGAGGCCGCGTTCGGCAAGCTGGCCGAGCAGTTCGGTCTCAGCGAGCTGAACTTCACGTTCGACGGCCACCGCCAGGAGCGCACCGTCGGCAGCAAGCTGCTGTCGGACCGGGAGCTCGCGGCCGGTGACGTCTCGCTCGTGTACGTCAGCAAGCGCCTGCACCGCACCTACTCCGAGGGCAGCCTCATCCGCCGCGTCCTGCAGTCGCTGTGGCACCAGGTCAGCCGCGCGCAGCAGGTCTTCGTGGTCGGCTCGATCAACAGCGACGGCACCGTCACCGGCGGTACGGGCTGGAGCGTCGAGCTCGCTCGCATGTGGCACAAGGACCTGTGGGTCTACGATCAGGTCCAGACGAGCTGGTTCCACTGGCACAAGGACCGGTGGGTCGCGGGCGTCCCGGTCATCGAGAGCCCGCACTTCTGTGGCACCGGCACCCGTCAGCTGAACGAGAACGGTCAGCGCGCGATCGCCGGCCTCTTCGAGCGGAGCTTCGGCACGCCGAGGTAGCTCAGGGACTGCGCTGGAGCTGCGGCTCCAGCTCGGGCCAGACCGCGTCCGCCATCTGTTCGACCCCAGCGGGGTTCGGATGGACCGGCAGGGCCCATTTCCGCTCGCGGGACAGGACGAGCGTCTCGGCCTCCTGCCATCCTCCGCGGAAGTCCACGAACGGGATGCCGGCGGCGGTGAGTTCGTCCGCCATCACCTGCGTGGCGAACACGGCTTGTCCGCAGTCCTGCTCGTGTCCCGGGATCGGGCAGCGATGGGTGCCCACAGCGTCCAGGACGATCCAGACGGTGGGCACGTCGGCGTAGGCCGCTGCCGTCTGCGCCAGGGCGGCCCGGATGTTGGCCATCGCGTCCGGCGTCGTCAGCGGCTCGCTCGGCGAGGCCGTCCGCGCCCGGTGGTGGAACCACAGGTAGTTCGCCGCGTACGAGGTCTCCAGGACGCTGCGGATGCCTGTGGACCGATGGGTCGGGACCATCGCGAACCCGCCGCCCGATCGGACCAGTGACTGCATCATCAGGTCGTTCTGGAACAGGGCGATCACCGCTCCGGCGGGGCGAGCCTCGGCGCGCTCGGTCAGCGCTGCGTCGAGCGTGGTGCAGATGTCCCCCGCGGGCTGGCCGTGGTTCATGGCCCGAATCCGCCGCGCCAGGTGGTTCGTGCCGCGGACGGCCAGGACCGAGGCGAGCTGGTCCTCCTCCAGGATGTCCCGTCCCGCCACGATCGAGTCCCCGAACACCCAGATCTGGTCGGTGGCTTCCGTCGAGGGAGCCGTGCCCGGGGGCTGGACGCAGCCCTTCGTGCGGCTGGGGAGATCGAGATCGTCCGGGAGCGCCGCCAGGCTGGGGAGCCGGTCGTGGGTCAGGCGCAGAGTGCCTTCGAGCGCGACGGCCGACATCGCCAGGCCCCCCACGACGAGCGCGGCTCGCCGCAGACTCAGCGCAGCACCGGGGTGGCCGGATCCGGTTTGTACGCCTCAGGGAGCAGCCCGGCGATTCGCTCGCGGGCCTCCTCGATCGCCGCGGTCTTGCCCGGCTTGGGCGTGAACGGCTCGCCGATGGTGAGCGTCACCTCGGCCGGTCGCATCCGCTCGTCGTACCCGAACAGGTTCTCGCTGCCGGTGATGGCGACCGGCACGATGACCTCGGCGCCGCGCGCGTACCGGGCGGCCGCGCGAAGGAACGAGCCGAGTCGGCCGGACCGGCTCCGCGAGCCCTCGGGGTAGAGCAGGACGGGCCCGCGCTCGGCGCGCCAGGTCCGGGCCTGCTTCATCGACGTGACGGCGATGCTGGCGATCTCGCGCGGGGACAGGCCGGACGCGTTGTGCTGCAGCTGCGAGGACTGCGCGGTCATCAGCGTGTTCAGGGCCACGGCCGCCAGGCGTCGGAACGGCTCGGTGTAGACCTTGGGCCCGGCGACGACGAGCACGTCATCGATGATGTCGCAGCCGCCCTTGGCGATCAGCGCGTCGGTCACCTGGGTGTCGACGTAGCTCAGGTGGTTGCAGATCCACAGCTGGTTCCGGCCGCGCACCGACTCCAGGTGTTCGAGCCCCTCGGCTCGCGCGTCTCCGCACGGCACCGGGATGTAGGCGCGCGAGATGCGGCGCAGCACGGGCGCGGCCTCGTACGGGCGGTACTCGCCTCCGACCGAGCCGAAGATGGCCATGGTCTCCCGCAGTTCGTCGTCGGTGGCCTGCTCGACGACCTCACGCACGCGGGCCTCGGCGGCGGTCGCGATGGCGGCGTCGTCGCGGAAGTAGCTGTTGACGAAGCCCGGGACGAGGCGGCGCAGAGCGGCCGGATCGAGGGCGGACAGGGCATCCAGATCCATGACCGATGCGTAACCGGATACCCTCGCGACGATGTCCATCCCTCCCGCGGTCCTGCAGGTCGATCGCGAGCTCCACACCCTGTTCGAGCGCGTTCCGTTCTCTCGGTACCTGAACCCGGTGAACGCCCGCGAGGCACGCCAGGCGTTCCGTGCGGGTCGGGACGTCCCACCGCTCCGCTACCATACGGCGACGTGGGCGGACGCCGAGCTCGGACGACTCGATCGGCTGGAGCCGCCCGAGGACCACCCGCTGGGTCAGATGCTGGCGAGAGGGATCCACGGGACACGGCTGTTCATCCTCGCCCTGAGGGATCGGACCCCCGAGGCGTTCGACCGGCTCGCCCGGAACTCGAACTGGTACCCGGACGAAGAGACCCTCGAGAGCGCCCGCGGCGAGGTCCGCGACCGCGACACGACGCCGTTCTCCTTGTCGGCGGCGGTCATGGTCGAGGCGCTCGAGGACGCACTCCGGGACCGAGGCCTAGGCGACTGGCGCATCGAGCTGGACCCCGTGATGTCCGCGCGCGTGCTGGTGGACGGAGCCAAGCGGCTGCTGCGCGTCTCGCCTCGGGCGACGTTCCGGTCGCGCGACGTCAGGCGCCTCGTCGTGCACGAGGTCGAGGTCCACGCCATCCGCAGCGCCAACGGTCGCGCCCAGCCGCTGCGCATCTTCAGCACGGGCCTGCCCGGCTCGCTGGAGACCGAGGAGGGGCTCGCGCTGTACGCCGAGGAGCTGTCCGGCAGCGCGAGTCCGGGCACCGCCTGGCGCCAGGGTGTGGTCGTGCAGGCCGTCGACTGGGCTCGTCGGATGGGCTTCCGCGAGCTGCACGACACCATCGCCGAGAACGCCGGGCCGGGGCTGGCTTGGGGGGTGTCCGAGCGGCTCAAGCGCGGGCTGGCTGACCCCGGAGCGCCCGGCGTCTACGCCAAGGACGTCGTCTACTACCGAGGCCATCGCCGCGTGAAGGCCTACCTCGAGGCGGGGAAGCCCGTGAAGGACCTGTTCGTGGGCAAGGTCGGTCTGGACGACCCGGTGAGCGAGTGGCTCGACGCCGGGCTCATCACGCACCAGCCAGTGCCGGCAACCTTCCGCTAGAACCGCAGCCGGTCGGCCCACCGCATCCGCGCGGTCTCCTGTGGGGTCGCCTAGTGGTGCTTTTCCAGGATCTCGCCCAGGCGGCCCAGGTTCTCCTTGAGTCGCTCGGCGCGTTGCTTCTGCGTCTTCAGCATGTCCTGGACGCGCTCGTCGTCCTTGCCGCTGTTGAACACCCAGTTCAGGGCGACGAACGTGGCGGTCCCGATGGCCACCGCGACGCCCAGACCGGGGATCAGCCCGAGCCCGAGTCCGATGGCCGCTGCGCCCGCGAGCGCCCCCGTCGCTGACAGACCCACGACGCTGCCGGAGAAGCCGACCGCGCTCTTCGGGACGCCGTGGCTCCACAGGTCGTCGCTGGCCTTCGCCAGCGCCTGGGCCGTGGCCTGCTCGTCCAGGCCCTGCTCGCGGATCTCACGGACCTCCCAGACGAACTCCTCGATGGCCAGGCCCTGCTCGCGGCTGATGTGCAGCACCTGGCGGGCTCGCCGCAGCGCGCGCTTCTCGCCCAGCTTGAAGCGCTCGTCGGCCAGGGCGACGTCGGTCAGGTGCATGAGCACGCCGAAGCGCAGGTCGTCCGAGCCTTCGGCCAGCTTCTCGAGGAGCGGGTCCAGGTCCGGCGGGGTCTCCATGAAGGCGCGGAGCTCGCTCACGCTGCTGTCCGACAGCTCGCGCGTGTCGATGGACTCGAAGATGAGCTCGAGCTCCTCGTGCGCGGTGTGCCCGTCGGCGGCCGCCATCGCGAACAGCGTCCCGTAGAAGGCGAGCTTCTGGTCTTCAGGGACGTCGTGGAAGTCGAAGGCCTTGGCCATGCCCTATTCGAGCACGAGCTCGACCGGCGCGCTGAAGTCCTCGATCGGTCCGATGACCACCGACTTCATGTCGCCGTCCATGGGCTGGCGGGGGTCACCCGACCGGGCGATCTTGGCCTGCACGTACGCCGGGCTGGGGAACACGCCCCCGGCGAACGGCAACAGGTCTGCGTTCGAGAGCGAGACCTCAAGAGGGAGCTCCCAGGTCTCGATGCGCTTGGCGAGCATGGGCGGACCGGCCGGGACGGGCGAGGCCCGCACGTAGACGTACAGGACGCCGCCGGGCTCGACGGCGCTGGCTGAGGAGACGGTCGTCGTCATGACGGCGGCGGATGGGTCGCCCTCTCCCTCGGTGGTCGCGCTGGCCTGGGTGGCCCGCATCAGGTCCGACAGCAGAAACGCCGCGAACTCGCGGTCCAGCGGGTCGCTCGAGGCCATCACCGCGGCGCGTAGCTCGGTCGCCGCCGTCGCGTCGTCGCCCTGCTGCATCGCGATGATCCCGCGCCAGATGCCGACCTCGGCCGGCAGCGCGTCCTCCTGCGTCGCCAGCGTGACGAGGGACTCGTCGTGGCGTCCGATGAGCGCGCGCAGGGCGGCCAGGTGCACGATGACGCCCGGGTCGTTCTCGTCGATGGCGCGGCTGCGGTCCATCAGCTGCATCGCCTGGTCGAGGTCCTGGGTGTACAGCGCCCACTTCGTCAGCGTGTTGAGCGCCTCGAGGTCCTCGGGGTTCGCCTCGAGCGCGGCCTGGGCCTCCCCGATGGGGTCGGCCGAGCTGCCCGACTGGGCGTTTCCGGTCATCGAGCCGTCGGTCCGTGGGGCCAGCGCGTTCTGGAGCACCAGCCCGGCGACCGTGAAGAACACGACGAGTCCGGCCAGGTACCAGCCGGCTCCGCGCGAGGCCTTGGGTGCCGGCGTCGCGGCCTGCTCGGCCCCGGCGGTCTCGTTGGGGCCCTCGTCCAGCTGCCGCAGGATGTCCGCCGCCTCCTGGATCAGGTCGCGCCGGGTGTGGTGGTAGTCGTGGTCGTCGATCTTGTCGCGGTCGGCGTCCAGGTCACGCAGGCGGGTCATGACGACCTCGTGCCGGGCCTGGAGATCGGCGCGGATCGGGTCGTGGGCCCAGCGTCGCGTGCCGGTGATGGCGAAGGCGCCGCCACCGACAGCAGCCAGGCCGAGAACGACGAGCGGGGGACCCCAGACGGACCAGTCCATCAGTCGTCCAGCTCAGCGAGAACGCGCTTGGTGTAGTCGTCCACGGGCTCCTCGGTGGTCTCGGCCTCGGCCTTCTCTTCGCGCCCGCCCTGCATGGCGTACACGAGCGGGATGCCCATCAGCGCGATGAGACCGGGGATGGTGTACAGCAGCCAGTTCACGCCGTCCTTGGGCGGAGCCAGCAGGATCCAGACGCCGTACCGGGCCACGAAGTAGTCCGTGATCTGGTCGTCGGTGTAGCCCTGCTCGACCAGCTCCTGGATGCGGGTCTTCATCGAGACGGCGGCTTCGGTGGAGCTGTCGTTGACCGACATGCCCTGGCAGACGGGGCAGCGAAGGCCGGCGGCCAGGTTCGCGGTCCGCTCTTCCGCTTCGACTCCGGTGACGGGCGAGCCCCACGGCTCCTGTCCGACGACCTCGTCCATGCGGGACAGGTCGAAGTCCTCGTCGCCCGCGGAGGCCGGGCCCAGTGAGAGCGCGATCCAGAGTGCGATCACAGCATCCCCTCGAGTGTGGTGATGAGGACATCGGCCGAGACGGGGCCCGCGACCTTGCGGACGATCATGCCGTCGCCGTCGATGAAGAATGTCTCCGGGACGCCGGCCACGCCGTAGTCCACGGCGGTGGCGCCGTCGGGGTCCAGGAGCGTCGGGTAGGTGCTGCCGTTCTTCTTCAGGAAGGGCCGGGCAGCGGCCTCGGTGTCGCCGTAGAGCACGCCCAGGAAGACCACCCCGCGCGGCCCGTACGTCGAGGCCCCGTTCTGCAGGACGGGGTGCTCGATCTTGCAGGGCACGCACCAGGTCGACCAGAAGTTCAGGACGACGGGGCGCCCTTCGAGCTCCTTCAGCGTGACGAGCTCGCCGTCCATCGTGTGCAGCGAGAACGGCGGCGCGACCTCGCCGGTCATGGCGTCGGGCACGGCGTGAGGGTCCTTTCCGAAGCCGCTCGCCAGCACCCAGACCATCGGGATCAGCAGCACGAGCCCCAGACCCAGGATCCACAGGCGCGGTCCGCTGGCCGGCTCGCTCACTTGGCCGCCAGGGGTGTCTGCTTCGGCTCGGTCTCCCGACGCCGGACCAGGCGCGGCCAGAAGCCGTACAGCCCGCCACCGAACATCACGAGCCCGCCGATCCAGACCCAGTAGACGAACGGCTCGACGATGACCGTGACCGAGACGCCGCTGTCGTCGACGCGGACGAGCGACAGGTACAGGTCCTCGTGGACCCGCGACATGACCGACGGGGCGCCGATGTCCATGCCCGACATGTACGCGTTCATCCGGGGGTCGAGCGTGCCGAGCATCCGGTCGCCCGAGTAGACGTCGACCCAGGCGACCTCGGAGATCCGGTTGGACTCGGGCTCCTTCTCGGTGCTGGTGAACATCAGGTCGTAGCCGAGAACCTCGGTCTTCACGTTGGGCTTCAGCAGGACGTTGGTCGTCTGCTTGTACGAGCCGCTCGCCGCGATGCCGACCGCGCAGAGCACCACGCCGAAGTGCACCACGTAGGCCGCGATGCGAGGCCGGGACTTCGCCGCGTACTTCGCGAACGCGACAGGCAGCGACTCGTTCTTCTTCCTCGCACGACCCAGCGCAGGGCTGAAAAGCTCGGCCAGGGTGACCCAGCCGGCGAAGCCCGAGAGCGCGAACGTGAGCGTGGCCCAGGTGAATCCGTCGAAGAACAGGAAGATGGCGCCGATCAGACCGCCGGTCACCAGGGGACCGAGCAGCCGCTTGAAGACGCGGCCGACGTCGGCCTCGCCCCAGGGCAGCGCCGGTCCGACGCCCATCAGGAACAGGATGACGACGCAGACGGGCAGCGTCATCGTGTTGAAGTAGGGCTCGCCGACGGAGAAGCGCTCCTCGGTGGTCGCCTCCATGATGAGCGGGAACGTGGTCCCGAGCAGCACGGTCAGCGTGAAGATGCAGAACGCCAGGTTGTTCAGCAGGAAGCCGACCTCGCGCGAGATCGGGCCGGGGATGCCCTCCTTCGGCGGCGACAGCAGGTGCAGCCGCAGCGTCAGGAGCACCAGGCTCACCAGCGAGCAGATCGCGATGAAGCCCAGGAAGATGGGCCCGACCTCGGACTGCGTGAAGCTGTGCACGCTGTTGAACACGCCCGAGCGGGTCATGAACGTACCGAGCATCGTCAGCAGGAACGTCGAGAGCGCCAGCGCGATGGTCCAGCCCTTGAACAGGCCGCGTCGCTCCATGACCTGTGCGCTGTGGACGAACGCCGTCGCCGTCAGCCAGGGCATGAACGAGGCGTTCTCGACCGGGTCCCAGGCCCAGTAGCCGCCCCAGCCCAGCACCTCGTACGACCACCAGCCGCCGAGCAGGATGCCCAGCGTCAGCCAGGCCCAGGCCCACAGCGTCCAGCGCCGCAGGCTTCGCATCCAGCTGGACTCCAGCCGTCCGGCGAGCAGGGCCGAGCACGCCATGGCGAAGGGCACCGCCATCGTGACGTACCCCAGGTACAGCGCGGGCGGATGGAGGATCATCAGCAGGTGGTTCTGCAGCAGCGCGTTCGGTCCGGGGCCGTCCAGTGGCGCCGGCGAGACCTCGGTGAACGGGTTCGCGACACCGGCCACCAGGAAGCAGAAGAAGACGCCGATCGCGAGCAGGACGCCGACCGCGTACGAGCCGTGCTCGGGGTCCCGATTCCTGACCGCGTACGTGAAGACCGCGGTCGAGACGCCCAGGACGAAGGCCCAGAACAGGATCGAGCCCTCGAGCGAGGACCACAGCGACACGATGGTGATGTGCCAGGGGGTGTCCAGGCTCCCGACCTGCGCGACGTAGCCGACGCTGAAGTCGTGGCTCAGGAGCGCGAACTCCATCAGGAGCGTGGCGGCCACCATCGCGCCGCCGAACAGGTACGCCATCCAGCGGCTGAACTGCCAGGCGACGGGCTGCTTCCGGTAGCCGCCGATGATGCCGCCGACCGCACCGATGGTGCAGGCCGCCAGCGCCAGGAGCACCAGACCTCGTCCGATGATGGAGATCAAATGTCGTCCGAGATGGTCTCGTACATGGCGGCGCGTTCGGCGGGAGACATGTCCTCGAAGTCCGACTTGTACTCGTTGCTGTGCTTGACCATCAGCCGGTCGGTCTCGAACGTGCCGTCGGCTCGCAGCGTGCCCTCGACCACGACGCCGATGCCTTCGCGCAGCATCTGCGGGGGGGCGCCCTGGGCGTGGATCGGCAGCTCGGCGCCGGTGGTGTCGGTCACGACCAGGTCGACGGTCTGGGCCTCGGGGTTCCAGTCGAGCGTGCCTTCCTTCACGAGGCCGCCCAGGCGGATGGTGGGCCCGTAGGCCTCGGCGCCCGCGGCGTGGACCTCGGCCGGCGTCCAGTAGTAGACGAGGTTCTCGCCCATCTCGTCGCTGGCGAACCAGACGAGCCCGAGCGCGGCCCCGGCGACGGCGAGCGCGCCGACGAGGAAGACGACTCCTTCCTGCTTCTTGCTGCTCATCGGGTCCCCGTCATCAGGTACGCGAAGTAGCCCGTCAGGACGAACCAGGTCGCTCCGTAGACGGTCCAGACGTACTCCCAGCCACCGGTGATCACGCCGTCCATCAGGAGGTCTCCTTCTGCTTGAGGCCCAGCTCGATGCGGTCCTGCTCGGGCGGGAGCTCGGTCTCGCCGTGGTCGGCCTTCATCTGCCTGAGCGCGATGTCGCGCCGGTACAGGATGAAGCCGATGGACAGGAACAGCATGCCGAACGCCGCCGTGCGCAGGACCCACACCATGGGGTCGCTGACGGTGTCGGGGCTCGACTGCGTCTGGTGGAGCGACTTCCACCACTTCACCGACATGTAGACGATGGGCACGTTCACGAACGCCAGGATGGCCGCGACGCTGGTGACGACGCGACGTCGGTCGTGGTCGTGGACCAGGTGCCTCAGGACCAGGATGCCGGCGAAGCTGATGGCCATGATGGCCGTCGTCGTGAGGCGTGGGTCGAACGTCCAGAACGTGCCCCACGTCGGCTTGGCCCAGACGCTCCCCTGGAACACGAGCAGCGTGTTCAGGACCAGCCCGACCTCGACGGCGGCGTGCGTGGTCGCGTCCCACTTGTCCTTGGTCGTGACCAGGGCGCCGCACGCCGCGATGAACGCGATCAGGTAGGTGACGAGGGCCACCCAGGCCGTCGGAACGTGGCAGTACAGGATGCGTCCGACGTCGCCCATCATGGCTTCGCGAGGCGCCCAGAACAGGCCCGCGGCGTGGCCTGACGCGACGAGCAGGAAGCCCAGGAGCGTGAAGCCGAGTGCAGCCTTGTTTTTCGTGGGGTCCATCTATTGCTCGATGAGGTAGCCGAAGAGCACGCCGCCGAGGCTCCAGAACACGAGGTCGAAGCACAGCAGCAGCGTCAGCCAGCTGCCGATCTGGTCCATCGGATCGCCCAACAGGACGAAGCCGAGGGCCTTCACCGCAGCCAGGAGTGCCGGCACGAGGAGCGGAAAGAGCAGGACCGGCAACATAAGCTGTTGGGCCCCCGTACGCGCCGTGAGCGCCGAGTACATCGTGCCCGGCGCAGCGATGCCTCCACAGCCCAGCAGCAGCACGGCGACGAGCTTCAGAGGGGACTCGCTCAGCGACAGGTCGAAGAGGATGAACGACAGCGGCATCAGCAGGCCGGTGAGCCCCACCAGCACGAGCCAGTTCGCCAGCGCCTTGCCGTAGTAGAGGCCGCGGGAGTCGATGGGCAGCAGCCGCAGGCCTTCCAGCGCGCCGTGCTCGGTCTCGGTCCGGAACGACTGCGCGAGACTCAGTGTCGACGCGGTCAGGACAGCCAGCCAGATGTAGGCCGCGGCGTGCTTCTGCAGCATCTTCGTGTCCGGCCCGATGGCGAACGAGAACAGCAGCAGCAGGATGCCGGCGAACGTCGCCAGCGCGAAGGCCCGGGCCTTGCCCCGCCACTCGATCTGCAGGTCCTTCCGCAGGATGCGAACCGCCTGGCCGACCCAGCTCACGAGGCCTTCCCGGTGTGCAGGACGTCCCAGGCCTCGTCGATGCGCTCGGCGGGCCCGGTCCAGCGGGTCTGGCCCGAGTGCAGCAGCATCGCGTTGTGGCACAGGTGCCGCGCCCGGTTCACCTGGTGGCTCGCGACGATGACCGTGGTGCCCTCGTCCGAGAGGCTCGTCAGCAGGTCGTCGACGAAGCCGAAGCCCGCTGGATCGAGCTGGCCATAGGGCTCGTCGATCAAGGCCAGCCGCGGCTTCTGGCTGAGCATGCGCGCGAACGACAGCCGCTTCTTCATGCCCGCCGAGTACGACCAGATGGGGTCGGGGCGGACCTCGAGGCCGACGCGCTCGAGCCAGGGCTCCGGGGCCTCGTCGGTGCGGCCCATCAGGTCGAGGAAGATGCGCAGGTTCTCGACGCCCGACAGCTCCTCGTAGATGGCCGGCAGGTGGCTCAGGAGCGCCAGGTCGTGGCGGACCGCGCGGCGCTCCTCGTCCGGGTCTCGGCCGAAGATCTTCAGGTCACCGCGGGTTCGAGGCAGCGCCGTCGACAGCACGCGCAACAGGGTGGTCTTGCCCGAGCCGTTGGCGCCCACGATGAGGAAGCGCTCACCTTCCTCGATCCGCAGGTTCGCCCGGACCAATGCCCATCGAGGCCCATAGCGGCGGGACAGGTCGTTGGTCTCGACGGCGAGCATGGCTCGGAACTAACGCGCGCGGCCGGCATTCAGGAATGCGTCTGTTGACGCATTCGATGGTCGAAGCCGCCCCACACCTGATGTCCTGCCATGTCCGAACTGACGGTCTCAGGTCCGATTGTGGCGGCCAGAAGGCGAGTTGAGACTGCCCTGACGGTCTCAACTCTGGTCCTGCCGGTCGATGACGAAGTTCGTCGTCACCGTGCCGCCCTCGACCTTGGCCGGCACCGCGATGCCCTTGGTGACGCCGTGTATCGTCAGGTCGCCGCTCAGCATGTGGGTGGCGCCGTTCTCTCCGGCCTTCTCCTGCACGGCCGTCGAGATGAACGTGGCGGTCGGGAACTCCTTGACGCCGAAGAAGTCCGGGGACTGCAGGTGGCCCGTCAGCTTGGGGTGGTCCGCTCGGATCGACGCCGTCTGGATGGTGACCGAGACGCCGGACAGCTTGTCGTCCTTCAGCTCGAGCGAGCCGCTCCAGTCGTCGAAGGCGATGTCGTGGCTGCCGGTCACCTTGGCGCCGACCGCGGTGATCGAGGACTTGTCGGTGTCGATGTCGCCGGCCAGGGCGAGTCCGAGGAGGCTGAGGAACATGGGTTCTCCGTTGCGGGGATGTCTCGAAGCTGAGGCTTGGCTTCAGCAGGACAATCATGTTCTTCCGCAGGCTGTTGTTGCGTGAACGCGAACAAACCTCCGCGAGCTCGGGTGCGCACCCGCCACCCCGCCCTGCCCGCCCGGGCCTTCATCGACTATGCGGTGGGCTCGTAGGTCGTCAGGTTGCCGATGAACTTCATCTTGCCCAGCTGCACGCCGTTCGAGCGCAGGATGGCGTACGTCATCGACAGGTGGAAGTAGAGGTTCGGGAGCGCGAACTGGTTCAGGTAGTGGTGGCCCAGGACTGCTCGGCCACGAAGGAAGCCCGGGGTGAGTTCGCGCTTGGCGGCGTCCGAGAAGCCCTCGGGGTCGAGCCCCTGGATGAAGGCGCGGACCTCGGCGAGCCGGGCCTTTAGCTCGTCCCAGGTCTGCTCTCCGTCCTCGTGCTTCGGAGCCTCGACGTCACCCAGCCGGGTGCAGCACAGCTTCACGTTGTCGCAGCTGGACTGGATCTGACGCCGCAGGCTGAACATGTCCGGGTACAGCCGCTGGTCCAGCAGCACGGCGACGTCGAAGCCGCGCGCTTCGGCATACGCCTCGGCCTCGACCAGCCAGCCGCTCAGGTTGTCGAGCAGCTGCGTGAACTGGGGGACGGTTGCGTTGTACATGCTCATGGAAGGCTCCAGGCCCGCCGATCAGACGGGTACGGTCTAGAGGTCGGGCCCCGAGGTATCCATGCTGCTGCTCATCGTCGCCTGCTTCCCCGAGCCCGAGTACTACGACACCGGCTTCGAGGACGACTGTCTGGCCGACGTCGAGGTCGCACGGACCGGGTTCGACCTCGGGGTCCAGGCGCACGGGGCCGAGGCCTGGGACTTCATGGAGCTGCACAGCACCGGATGTCGCCCGCTGATCATCGAAGACGCGTGGTCCGATCTCGACAGCGTCGAGGTGACCCACGACGCCGACCCCATCCCCGTCGATGGCTTCGGGACGCTCTACATCACCTGGAAGCAGGGCGACTCCGAGGGGGACTTCGAGGGCGAGTTCGGGCGGGTCTACGTGCAGACCAATGCCCGCGAGCTGCCGCTGGACTTCACGTTCCGGGTCGAGGCCGAGTAGCTCGGATAGGGTGATGCCGGGATGTCGGCGTCGTTCATCGGTCGAGAGCAGGAGCTGGGGTGGCTGCACGAGCGGCTCCGGGCGCCCCGGTGCTCGGTCGTGGTGTTCGGTGGCCCCGGAATGGGCAAGTCCCGGCTCCTGGCCCAGGCGCTGCCGGCCGACGCCGTGCATGTGGCGGTGGATCCGACCGCAGACCTGTGCGAGCGGGTCGCCGACGCCTTGGCCGTCGCCCCCGGACCGGACCGGGCCGAGCGGGTGCCGTTGGCGCTGGCCGGGCGGATCGTCGGGGTCGACACGGTCTCGGTCTCTCCCGCAGACTGGGAGCTCCTGGGCGGGTGGTCCCGCATCGAAGGGTTGCGCCTGGTCGTCGCGGGCCGCGGCGCCCCGCCGGTCGGTTGGGACGAGCTGCTGGTCGGTCCGCTCCCGGCCCGGGACGCGGCGGGCTTGTTCCGGGCGCGGTCGACCCGGTCGAGCCCCCACGTCGAGGCCCTCGTCGCGGACCTGGCCGGGGTTCCGTTGGCCATCGAGCTGGCGGCTGCCCGAGCGAGGTTGCTGGGCGTCGAGGGCGTCCGGGAGCGCCTCTCTGTCGAGCTCCTTGCCGACCGCCGAGACCCGTCGCGTTCGATGTGGGCGGCGCTGTCCTGGAGCTGGAGCGCCTTGACCGAGAGCGAGCGCCAGGCCGCTCGCCGACTCGCCCTGTTCGCCGGGGCGTTCTCGGTCGAGGTGGCCCGGACGACGCTCGGTCCCGCGGCACTGGACCTGCTCTCGGCGCTCCAGGAACAGGCGTGGCTCGTTCGCGAGGACGCTGCGCTGCGCGTGCCCGTGGCGGTGCGCGGGTTCGTCACCTTGCAGGACGCCGAGCGTGAGCGGCCGGCGTGGGTGCGCGGGTGCCTCGCGGCCATGGACGGGGCCCGAAGCGGCGCGATGTGGATCAGCGCCCCCCGCGGCGCCTGTCCCGTCGCCGAGCCGGACCTGCTCGAGCTGCTCGATCACGTCGACGACGACGAGCTGCCTCGGGCGGCGTGCCTGGTTCTCGGGGATCGGTTCACCGGCCCGGAAGGTGCGCTCCGCGGCCGGCTGCTGGATCGCGCCCAGGCGGCGTGTGCGGTCGATTCTCCGGCGTGGTTCGAGCTGGAGCTCGTCCGGGCCGAGTTCCGCGGCTCGGGCCCCATGAAGATGCTCGAGCACGCCCAGGCCGCGCGCCCCGGGCTCCCATCGGACCCGCTGAGCCAGGCGCGCGTCGATCATGCCGAGGCCATCGGGCTGCTGGTGCGGCGCCGCGTGACCGAGGCCACCGCCCTGCTCGAGTCTGCCCACCAGGCGCTCGACGGCGCGGCCTGGTCGCCGTCCACGCAGCGTGCCCTGGGGAACCTCGGCTCGGCGCTGGCGTCGGGCGACCGCGCGAGCGAGGCGCTGGTCGTCTGGGAGGAGCTGCTGCGCCGGGACGAAGGACGGGGACACCCGCTGACCCGTGTGCGGACCCTTCGAAACATGGCGCAGGCCCTGCTGAACGTGCGCTCGGGCAGGGGCTCGCTCGCGTACATCGCCGAGGCCATGGAGCTCGCCCGCCGGCACACCGTGCCGCAGTGGGAGGCGTACATGCTGCTGCGCGAGCAGGAGGCGAAGACGCTGCTCGGCGAGCCCGTCGACGTGGGTCGGACCCGCCGGGCGCTCGTGCGTGTGCTCGCTGGACCCGAACAGCAGCTTCACGCCACGGCGGCGCTGCTGCCTCCCTGGATCTACCTCGACGCGGGTCAGCTCGACGCCGCCGCAGCGGCCTGCGAAGTGGCGCTGGGACTGGACACCCCCCGGCCGGGCGTGACCCTGGGGGTCATGGAGGCACGCATCGTCGTCAGCGCCCTGCGTGGGGACTTCGCTGCCGCGGGCGAGGCGCTGCGAGATCGCCTGGAGGCCGGGCCCGTCAGCGACTTCGACCGCTCGGTCCTGACGGCCTTCGTGGATCCCACCGCGCCCGTGCCCGAGCCCCGGCCCGGCAACCTGTTCGATGCGAAGAACATCCGACAGATCCTCCAGAGTCGAGCACGCCAGCTGGTCGTCCGACCGAACGCGTTCGAGCTCGGCGGCCGGGTCGTCGACCTGTCCCGTCGAGGGCCGGCGCGTCGGATCCTGTGGCACCTGGCGTCGGTCGGCGAGGCGGATGCCGACGGGCTGATCCAGGCCGGCTGGCCCGGCGAGCAGATCCAATGGGAGGCTGCGAAGAACCGGCTCCACGTGACGCTCTCGCTGCTTCGCAAGCTGGGGCTGAAGGACGTCGTGGTGTGTGTGGACGGCCGGTACCAGCTGGACGGTCGTGTCGAGCTGGGCGAGCCGTCGTGACGTCGTTCTTCGGTCGCGACCGCGAGCTCGCCTGGCTGCGCGAGCGGCTGGAGCGGACCCGCTGTGCCGTGGGGCTCTTCGGTGGGCCGGGCGTAGGGAAGTCGCGCCTGCTGGTCGAGGCGCTGGGCCCCGAGAGCGTGCGTGTCGACGTGCCCGAGCGAGCCGATGACCTGGAGGCCCGTGTCGCGGCGGCGCTCGGCGTCGCACCCGGGGCGGACGTGGCCGAGCGCGTCCCGCTGGCGCTGCGTGGGCGGACCATCGGGCTGGACGCCGTCGAGCTGTCCGATGGCGGCTGGATGGTCCTGGCCGAGTGGGTCCGGGACGTCGAGGGCCTGCGGCTGGTGCTCGCCACCCGGGTTCCGCCGCCGCGCGCGGGCTGGGACGAGTTCCTGGTCGAGCCGCTCGAGCCCCCTGATGCCCTGGCCTTGTTCTGCGCTCGGTCGGGTCGTCCTGCGGACCCGGCGGCGCGCCATCTGGTCGACGAGCTGGCCTGCGTGCCGCTCGCGGTGGAGCTGGCGGCGGCTCGGGCCCGACTGCTCGGCGCCGAAGGCGTCCGGCGACACCTGAGCCTCGAGCTCCTGGCGGATCGCCTGGATCCGACGCGCTCGATGGCGGCGGCGCTGGCCTGGAGCTGGGGTGCGCTCGAGCCCCCGCACCAGGAGGCCGCGCTCCGCCTGAGCCTGTTCGACGGACCCATCTCGATCGAGGCGGCGATGGCGCTCCTCGGAGACGCGACGCTCGATCAGCTCGAGGTGCTGCATGAACAGGCCTGGCTGGTCCGCAGCGCCGACGGGCTGAGGATGCCGTTCGCGGCCCGGGAGTTCGCGCGCCGCCAGGGGGCCGAGGACCGACGCGCCGCCTGGGTCTCGGCCTGTCTGGCTGCCGCCGCTGCGGCCCGGTCGGGGAAACTCCTCTCCAGCTCCCCGGTCGGGGGCTTCCCGCTCCACGCCGATGACGTCCAGGTGCTCGTCCACCACGCATCGGGCGAGGACTTCGCGCGCGCCGTGTGCGTGATGCTGTCGGACCGCGTCGGTGGCTTCGACGACCAGCGGGACCAGGCGGTGGGCCTGCTGGCGCAGGCGCTCGAGATGGACCTGCCCGCCGACCTGCGGGGCGAGCTGCTGCTCCTGCGTGCCGAGCGGTTCACCCGAGAGCCGGCGTCTGTCCCGGGCTGGCTCGCCGAGGCCCGAGCGCTGCTCCAGGATCCGGATGCGGCGACCCGGGGGCGCCTGCTCAGCATGGACGGCGTGATCAGCCTGCTCTCCGCCCGGTATGCGCAGGCCGCGCCGATTCTGCGTGAGGCCCTGGCGTCGCTGCCTGAGCCGGCCCGATCACCGCTCGCCCAGAGGGTGCTCGGCAACCTGGGCTTCGCCGTCGGGGCGTCGGGTGACCGACACGGCGCGATCCAGCTCTGGGAGCAGCTCCTGGCCATCGGACCGGAACGCACGGGCTCGCTCCGTCACATCCGCACGCTCGCCAACCTGGCCCAGACCGCGACGACGACCCGGCTCGGTGAGGGCGCTCCCGAGTATCTGACACGGGGCATGGAGCTGGCCGAGGCCGCCACGCTGCCCCAGTTCGCCGCGTACCTGGAGCTGCGGCGCATCCAGGTCCAGGTCATGCTCGGCGGCGAGATCCCGCCGCATGTGCCCGATCTGCTGGTCCGCGCCGGGACCGGAAGCGACCGGATGATGGAGCGCGACGCCCACATCACGCAGTGCGGCATCCTGGTCGAGGGGGACCTGGATGCGGCCGAGCGAGCGCTGGATCGGGCGGCGGAGATCGTCACCTTCGCCCGCCACCGGCTGCGCATCCTCACCCATCGCGTCCAGGTTGCGGCTCTCCGGGGCGACCTGCACGCTGCTCGCCGCCACCACGAGGCATGGCGCGAGGATGCCGAGGATCCCGTCGAGGATGGGTGGCTCCAGGCGCACTGGGACCCGACGGTCGAGTGCAAGGAGCCGCAGCAGGGCGACCTGTTCGAACAGAGGGACGTCGCGCTGCTGCGACGCAGTCGCCGCAAACGTCTGGAGGTCGATCCGGACGGCTTCAGCCACCTGGGTGTGCGGGTCGATCTGTCACGACGCGGGCCGGCTCGGCGCATCCTGTGGCGACTGGCGCTCGACGGGCCGGGTGACGCCGACGCCCTCATCGAGGCCGGCTGGCCGGGTGAGCGCATCCGCTGGCAGGCCGCCAAGAACCGGCTCCACGTGACGCTCTCGCTGTTGCGGAAGCTCGGGCTGAAGGACGTCCTCGTCTGCGTCGACGGCGTCTACCGCCTGGACGTCGACCTGGTCACCCGCCAGGACTGAGCGGGGTCACCCGGGCAGCCAACCCACGCCGGCCGACCACGTGCGGCTGGGGATCGAGATGTCCGGCGCGTCCGGGCTCTCCAGGACCACGTCGGTGAGGGTCACCGTGGCGTCGCCCGGGTACTCGCCCCAGGGCTCGCTGGTGCCGTCCGAGACCACCGAGATCGCCGCTGTGCCCGAGGCGACGGTCCAGGCGGTCTCGACCACCTCGCTCCCGTCGAGCGCGTCGTTGCAGACGATGGCGGTCACCCGGTTTCCCTGCCAGAGCTCCAGCGAGCCCTCGCTCGCCAGGTCCAGCGTGGCCGAGGCGGTCTTGTCCTCGGCCTCGAACGCCTGCTGGGCCAGGCCTTCGGTGTAGGCGAAGATCAGGATCAGGCTGTCGTCCTCGGAGCCCTGGGTCAGGACCAGGTCCGAGCAGCCGCCGTTTCGGGTCAGCGTGCTCAGGTCAGGACCCTCGCCGGGATCGCTGTCGACGGGGCTGTCCGTGGGGCTGTCGATGGAGCTGTCCGGGTTCGTTCCGATGCAGCCGATGAGGAGCAGGGTCATGGTGGCCTCCGCTTCTATTCTTGCCGATCCGCTTGCCCTTCGCAGAACGGTGTTCAATCTACGCGGCGTTGCACGGTGTGGCCTTCGGGTCGCACGCGGCGACCGGCCGCATGGGGTCGCAGGAGACGTCGGGATGACCCGGCGGAAGGGGGTGCTCACAAGCTCCCGTCCTCGAGAGGGGATCCATCCATGCAAGCCGTAGACTCCTCCCTGCGGGGAGGCCATCGTCCACCAAGGCGGTGGTCACTCGGAAGTCGATCGGTCGGGTTCGACAATCATGCCAAACAGGTGGCCCTTCGGGGTCGCGTGAGGCGGTGTGTGAACGCGGGATGGGGACATCCTGCGCCCGGCGCATCCAGATCAACGACAAGGAAAGTCGAAGCGGTAGCCACTGGTGTCGTGTTCGCATGGCACACAGTCCGAGTCTGGCAGACGAGGGCGCGGCGGCATGAGGAACGGTGAAAGGCTGCGGCCTCGAGTCGTGAAGGCATGGCAAACCCGGCCACCGGGGAAGGCCATCGGGCGCGTCGCATTCTGTGGGTCAAGAGCCCATGGATCGACTGGCAGGGCGCGTCCCTGTGTAAAAGAAAAGTAGCTCACTTGGTCAGAGCGCTGGAATCTCACTCCAGAGGTAGCGGGTTCAAACCCCGTCTATTCAAGATGCAAAGACCCTGCCGGTCTGGACACCAGAACAAGCCCAAGGCTCACCCTTCTCGAAGGAAGTGAGCGAGGGGACGAGCCGCAAGCTCGACCCTTCTTGATCGAAAGCTGAAGACCCTGGGACGGCCATCCCAGGACAGACGCGGAAGGTCGACGGTGCCAGACGACAAGGGGATCGCCCCCCCCCCTTCCGGGAGACCGGGAATCCAGGCGGCTTGGATGGGAATCACAGGAGACTGTGTGGACACGAAGGAAACGCCCGGCTCGCTCGGCGGTACCCCTTCAAAGGACCCGTCGCGACAGGCCCGTAGTCTCAGGGCCCATCAAACCCCCACATTGTACGGTGGGCCATGTTCTGGCTCACCCCACTCGCTCTCGCCCAGGAACCTGAGCGGGTCGAGTACCACTTCCCCGACGTCCCGGACGTCGAGGGCGTCTTGTACGGACCCACGGTGATGTTCGTGCACGACCTCGACTTCGACGGCGGCAGCTGGAGCGCGTGGGAGCGCTTCTTCGTCGACGCCGGCTACGACTCGATGGCCCCGGACTGGCCCCACCTCGACGGCCAGCCGACCCCGTCGCGCGAGCCGGCTTCGCTCTCGCTGCCCCAGGTCGTCGAGCACTACGCGGCGCTCGCTGAGACCTGCAACGGCCCGGTCGTCCTCGTCGGACACTCGATGGGTGGCCTCGTCGTCCAGCAGCTCGCAGCGCGCGGCGTGGGCGACCAGGTGGTCGCGATCCATGCCGTCCCGCCCCATGGCATCTCGACGGCCTCGATGTCGTTCCTGAAGGTGACCAGGCCGCTGTTCGGTAGGAAGACCGAGGCGCTGGTGCTCGCCCCCGGGAAGCCGCCTGGCGCGCCTGACGGAGCCCTGGAACATTCTGCGATCACGGTCCCGGTGCTCCTCCTGGCCGGAGGTGAGGATCGCGTGGTCTCCGGCGAGCTGGTCCACGGCAACGCGGACGCCTACGCCTCGGCGGGCGTTCTGGTCACCGTGCTCGACTACTCCGACCGGACCCATTCGACTGTGATGCAGCCGGGCTGGGAGGCCGTCGCCCAGGACGTCGTCGACTGGCTCTCGTCCGAGGACGGGGCGCCCTAGTTCATGTACCCGAGCGCCTCGAGCGCAGCGACGTTGTCGCCGGGTCCACGAGCAGGGCGCGCGCGGCCTCGACCATCGACGCCGGGGCCTCGGCTGGCGTCAACTGGAACACGTGGTCGCCGGTCACGATGACGCCGACATCGCCTTCGCGGTGCAGGGCCCAGGGCTTGCTGAGCGCCTCGAGCTGAGCGTTCGCGGGGTCCGGCCAGGCCGCGGCCTGGATCGGTCCGGGTCGAGGCGTCCCCGCCATCGCATCGCGCAGCGTCCAGTCGAACTCGGCGATCCCGGCCTCCTCGAGGAGCGTCGGGTAGAGATCCCGGACCTGGACCGGGACGTCGGTCTTCGTGCCGGCCGGAAAGCCAGGACCGACGATGGCGAGCGGAATCTCGACCAGCTCGGGCCAGATGGCGAAGCGGTGTTGGAGCATGCGGTGCTCGCCCAGGAGCTCGCCGTGGTCCGAGGTCACGACCACGATGCCGCCGGGGTGGTGCGTCGTCCAGATCTCGATGGCGTCGGGCATGGTCGAGTCGAGCAGCACCAGGTTCGCGTCGTAGAGATCGCTGATGGCGTCGAGCTCCGACGGTGTGAGCTCCATCGCGCCGCCGGTCCACTTCAGGTCGCAGCGGAAGTCCCCGCACTGCTCGCCCGGGTCCAGGCTCAGCGACCCCTCGTTGTCGATCCGCATGGCCGCGAGCGTCGAGCCTTCGGGGGCGTCGCGGATGGTGGCGATGTGCTCGTCCGCAAACGGGATGCCCGGCACCGCCTCGTACGGCGCGTGGGCGGAGAGCAGGTTCAGGAGCATCAGGGTCGGGCGGTCGTCCGGGCTCGGAGCGGTCTCGCGGAACTTCGCGATGGTCGAGGTGTCGTTGCCGCCCGCGTGGATGCTCTCGAAGCCGCGCGTCAGCCCGAGGTCCTCGGCCAGCAGGTGGTTCGTCGCGACCGACGCGGTCCGGTAGCCCGCCTCGGAGAACCGCTCGGCGAGCGTCGGGAGGTCGGTCCGCATCTGCCCGATGGGGGGCCTGGCTGGGGCCTCGTTGTAGCGAGCGCCGCTGACCCACGGGGGCTCCCCCGTGAACAGGGCGGCGTGGCCCGGCCATGTCCAGCTCCCGCTCACGGTGGTGTCCCGGAACAGGACGCCGGCCTCGGCGACGGCGGTCAGCTGATTGCTGGTGTGCCGCTCGTAGCCATAGGTGCTCAGTCGGTCGCGCCGGACGGTGTCCATCACGATGATGAGGACGTCGGGTGGGCTCGGCTCGGGTTCCGGGGTCGAGCAGGCGGCGAGCAGGAGCAGCCTCGGCGGATAGTAGCTCGCTCAGCCGCGGCGCCCGATGACCCGGTCGAAGAGCCACTCGGGCACGCGCTTCATGAACCATCGGACCAGCGCCATCTGCCACGGGAACGTCAGCTCGCGCCGCTTGTTCGCCATGGCATCGGCGATCCAGCCGGCGGCCGTCTCGGCGGGCACGAGGAACGGCATCTCGAAGTCGTTGCCGGCCGTGAGCGGGGTCTTCACGAAGCCCGGGTGCACGGTCAGGCAGTGGATGCCCTTGGGAGCGAGCTGCACACGCAGCGCCTCCCACATGGTCGAGATGGCCGCCTTGCTGGCCGAGTAGGGGCCGGCCGGTGGGAGGCCGCGGGTGGCGGCGACCGAGCTGATGACGACGAGCTGCCCCGCGCCGCGCTCGAGCATGCCGCCGATGACGACCTCGACGGCGTTCAGGGCGCCGAAGTAGTTCACCTCGAAGACCTTGCGGTTCGGCTCCGGGTCCCAGTCGGTCGGGTCGAGTCGCCCCCCGATCCCGGCGTTCGCGACCAGGACCGTGCAGGGGCCGAGGGTCTGCTCGAGCTGACGGATGCCGACCAGCAGGCCGTCCCGGTCGCAGACGTCCGCGCTCGCTGTGGCGACCTCGGCGCCGGCACTTCGCATGGACTCGGCCAGCTCGGCCAGCTTGTCCGCGCGGCGTGCCAGGAGCCCGACGCTGTAGCCGCGCTGCCCCAGCTCGCGAGCCAGCGCGGCGCCGATGCCCGAGCTGGCGCCTGTGATGACGACGTGCTGACCCATGTGGCTCCGGTCGGAGAGGAGTGGCGTGATAGGAACGAGGGGATGTCTACCTCGCTGGCGCGCACACAGGGCGGACCGATTCGTGGGGCCACCGGCGTCGCGGGCGCGGTGCCGTTCGGCTCGCCGAGTCGGCTGGTGGCGCTGGCCCAGGCGGTCTCGGAGAACCGGCACGCGCTCGGGCTCGCGCGGACCGTCCTGCGCGAGGGCGTGTGCGACGCCTGCGCCATCGGCTCGCAAGGGATGTACGACGAGGTCGGGCTGCATCTGTGCCCCGACCGGCTGCGTCGCCTCTCCGAGCACACCCGGGGCCACCTGGTTCCGGCCGATCTGCTCGACATCGAGCGACTCCGCGGCATGGACCGGGTGGCCCTCGAGGCGCTCGGGCGGATCCCGTACCCGTTCCTTTGGCGACGGGGCGAGCGGGGCCTCGACCGGGTCAGCTGGGACGAGGCGCTCTCCGCCGTGCGGGAGACCTGGGGGCCTTCGAGCTGGCGGGCGCGAGGAGGCTCGCGCGAGGAGCTGGGCGCCATCGTGCGCGCGGCTCGCAGCGTCACCACGGACCTGTCACTCCTGCCCTCGACGCACGCGGCCTGGCGGCGGGCGATGTCCGAGACGCTGGGGACGACGCGCGCGACCGCCCGAGCCCGGGACGTCGTGTCGAGCGATCTGGTCCTGGTGTGGGGCAGCAATCTGGCGGTCAGCAACCCGACCGTGGCCGGATGGCTGGCGCAGGCGAAGACGCGTGGAGCTCGCGTCGTGGTGGTGAACGCGGTCGTCGAGCCCGGACTCGAGCGCACCTGGGGCCTCTCCCCGTTCGGTCACCGCGTCGCCGACGACGTGATCTGTGTGCGCCCCGGTGCGGACGCCGCGCTCACGAACGCCGTGCTCCAGCGGCTGATCGACTGGGACGCGGTGGCCGAGCTCGATGCCACCACCACGGGCCTCCCCGAGCTCGGCTCCACGGAGTGCGGCGTGCCGGCCCGCGACGTCGACTGGCTCGCGACCCTGATCGCCCGCGCGGGGTCGATGGTGTCGATCTTCGGCTCGGGCATCAGCCGGGACGAGGCCGCGGTGCGGGGGCTCGTCAACCTGCACCTGGCGCGTGACGCCGTGGCCCGCGATGGCTGCGGGATCATCCCCCTGACCGGCGCCCCACGGGATGCGCTGGACCTGCACGAAGCGCTCGGAAGCGCCCGGATGCGCGCCACCTGGGGACCGGCGAGCGAGGCGCCTGGCGGGGACCTGCACGTGGTGTTCGCCGCGAAGAGTCCGGGCCCCTCGAGGGTGCGTGTCGTCGTCGACACGCACCTCACGCCGTGGGCCCTGCGCGGCGTCGATGAGCTGCTCGTGGTGCTCCCGGCGTCGGGCCGACACGAGCAGGCGGGCACGTTCACTTCAGCGCTGGGGCTGCGGCGCGGCTCTCCGGAGCTCATCCCCGCGCTCGCCGAGTCGCGTCCGGCCGGCGACATCTCGGCGCTGCTGGTCGGTCAGGCCGATCCGCTCGACCTGGACATCGCCGTTCCGGCCATCCCTGGGCGTCCCTGTGCCGACGGGGCCTATGCGCTGCCGCGCGGGCTGGCGGTGCTCTCGACGGTGGACGCGCCGGTCGCCGAGGGGTTCGTGGTCACCGCGAAGAAGGGCATCCCGGCGGGCCTCGTCCACGTGGGCCACGCCGACGCAGCGCGCCTGGGTCTGTCCGAGTCCACCCATGTCCACGTGGTCACTGAGCTCGGACGACAGCCGTGCTCCCTCCGCATCGGCGAGCTGCCGGCTGGGGTCGTGCAGGTGGGACGGATGCACGCGCGCGCCTTGCTCGGCGCCGCTCGATGGGCCGAGGTCCGGGTCGAGGTCGCCTAGCAACCCTCTCCGTCGGGGTCGCGGAAGACCCCGTCCACGTCGCACATGCAGTCGTCGACGACGTCCCCCACCGCCGAGTCCCCGCAGCCGAGCTCGACGGGGAGGGACAGCGCGCCGCCCGGGTGCGCCAGGCTGAGCGTTTGTCCGCCCAGCAGCTGGTCGGAGGTGAGGCCGATGGTCATCGTGGATGCGTCCACCGGCACGCGACGGCTGTGCGTGAAGGCCAGGGCCTGGTCGGGCTGACCCGTGACGAAGGTCTGGTCCGCCGCCAGCTCGCCCCAGGCCCACTCCAGGTTGTGGGCGTCGTAGTAGGGCGCGACGCCGACGTTCCGGACCGAGATCCTGAGCTCGGCCAGGGCCTCGACCCCATCGAACTCCGACAGGTCCAGCTCGACCCCTTCGACGACATACGCGGCGCCCATGCTCGCGGCCGCTTCGCGCGTGACGGCCAGCTCGTCGCCGCTGCTGTGGAAGCCGTAGTGGTCGATCAGCCAGGAGACGTGGGTGGCCTCGACGCACTCGGCGAAGTCCTGCGCGTACTCGCCTGTCGTGTAGGCGTCGGTGAAGATCACCTGCTGGAGCTCGGGTCGCAGCTCGCCGCCGATGGGCGCCACCCGCCACTGCTCGTCGGCGCCGCGGGACTCGAGCGTCGGCACGAAGAACCAGCCGGTCTCGCCCACCGTCGAGTAGGCGAACGAGTCGTCGTGGAAGCCGATGCCGGCCTCGACCGCGTTCGCATACGGCAGGCGGACCTGGAGCGCGGTGCCTGGGAAGCTGTCCGCGTACGCCGTCAGCAGGCGCTCCTGGAAGGTGTCGTCCGGCATCCAGTCGTAGGGGTACGTGTGCCACTCGCCCCAGAATCCGATGAGCCCGGCCTGCACCACGGCCAGGCGCACGTCGCCGTCGTAGGTCTGGCCGAAGGACTCGACCAGCTCGACCATGGCGTCCTGCAGGTCCGGGTCGTCCCAGTCGGGTGCGTTCCCCCCGCCGTGGTCCTCGTAGGGAGTGGTCTCGACGTCGATCCAGTCGGGTAGCCCCGCCGGGTACGCCGGCCAGTCGATCCAGATGCGCACGATGGCGTGGTTGCCGCGGGCCTCGGACTCGATGAGCTTGTCCTCGAGCGCCGTCCAGTCGAGCTCGGCGTCGTCGTACAGCTCGGCCATCGAGATGGGCACGTACTCGAGGCTGTGCTCGAGGTCGTTGGACGGGTCGCCCCAGCCGTAGTTGGGCACGAAGCCCGACCAGGGGTTGCCGAGCGTCGCGCTGCGGTCGACCTCCGGGGTCCAGGTCAGCGTGACTTCGCCCGGAAGCGGGTCCCACAGGAACCCGGAGTCGCTGTCGACCGGCGACTCGCTCGGGCTCTCGACCGGCGAGTCCGTGGGGCTCTCTCGCGTGCCCGAGTCCGGGCTGGGCCCGGTGCACGCCAGGAGCCACCACATCTAGAACGGGATCTCGTCGTCGCCGCCGTTTCCGCCGTTTCCGCCGTTTCCGCCGCCGTTTCCGCCGCCGCCGCCCTGGTTGCCGCCGTCGTACGGCATGCCGCCGCCTCCGCCGTCGCCCTGGTTGCCGCCACCGTAGCTACCGCCGCCGCCGCCGTAGCCGCCGCCCTGGTTGCCGCCACCGTAGCCGCCGCCACCGCCACCGCCGTAGCCGCCGCCCTGTCGGCCGCCGCCACCACCGCCGCCGCCGTCACCGCGACCGAGGAACTTCAGCGTGTCGCAGATGACCTCGGTCGACCAACGGTCGTTCCCGTCGCGATCCTGGTACTTGTTCGTCCGGATCTTGCCCTCGACGTAGACCTGACGGCCCTTCTTGAGGTAGCGCCCGGCGTTCTCGGCGGTCTTGCCGAAGGCTGTGACGCGGTGCCACTCGGTGTGTTCGCCCCAGTTGCCGTCGCGGTCCTTGCGGCGCTCGGTGGTGGCGAGGCGCAGGTTGGCGATGGGCATGCCGCCGCCGGTGGTGCGCATTTCGGGGTCGGCGCCGAGGTTGCCGACCAGGATGACCTTGTTGATCATGAGTGGATTCCTTGCGTTGGTCCCTGTCCCTAACCGCACCTTCCCTCGGCCATCGGACAAAAACTGTCCGGGCGATCGCCAACGGGAACCGGCCTCCGCACACGCTGTCCACAGGTGCATGTTCCTCCTCTCCGTGGCGCTGGCCGCCGACGTCAACGACGCGGCGCTGGAACACGCGCGCACGCACCTCGACACGCCCTGGGCCTGGAACGGCCAGGCCACCACGAAGAACCCCGGCCTCGGGTGCATGTCGCTCGTCTACCGGAGCTACAGCCACGCCACCGGCACGCCTCGCTCGCGCTACCCCGTGAACCCCAGCGAGCTGCTGGCGTCCGAGCGCCTGGGCACCGCGGTCGCCGCGATCCCGGTCGGGATCCCCGTCGAGGGCCTCGAGCCCGGCGACGTCGTGTTCTTCCTCACGACGACGGAGATCCCGGACGACCCGATGTACTCGGCCGATGGCGTCGACTACTGGCCCTGGCACATGGGGTTGTGGGCGGGGGACGGCCAGGTGCTGCACGCCGAGCCGGGTGGCGTGGTGCGGACCCAGGCCGTCGAGGAGATCGCCTGGGACGTCCTGCTCGCGACCCGGCCCGTGGCAGCATGCGCGGGATGCACCCCCACGCCGAACTGATCACCCGTTTCTACGACGCGTTCTCCCGCTGTGACGGCGACGCGATGGCCGCCTGCTACCACGCCGAGGTGCGCTTCTCCGACCCGGTCTTCCCCGACCTGCGGGGCGCTCGGGCCGGGGCGATGTGGCAGATGCTGACCGAGCGGGCCGAGGACCTGGTCGTCGTCGCGAGCGACATCCACGCGGACGACAGCTCGGGGCGAGCCCACTGGGAGGCGGACTACACGTTCTCCACCACCGGAAACCTAGTCCACAACGTCATCGACGCGACGTTCTCGTTCAAGGATGGCCTGATCATCGAGCACACCGACGTGTTCGACTTCCACGCCTGGGCGAAGCAGGCGCTGGGCGTCACGGGGCTGCTCCTGGGCTGGACGGGCTTCCTCCGGAACAAGGTCCGCGCGACGGCCGGCGGGCAGCACGGGCGCTACTGCGAGAAACGGGGCATCTTGTAGGCGTGATCTGGCTCCTGGCGTGCAAGGCGAGCGTCCCTCAACCCACGGTGGAGGACGCCGTCGAGGGCATCCCCTGGGTCTCCGTGACGATGGACGGCGGCGAGGACCCCGGTGACCACCCGGACGACCGCGACTGGTTCCCCGCGTCGCTCGAGGTGACCGAGAACGGCGTCGTGACCCACTCGGGTCGGGCCGGACTGCACACCCGCGGCAACAGCAGCACCGAGTACGACAAGAAGAGCTACGCGCTCGAGACCTGGGACAGCTCGGACGAGGACCTGGACGTCGCCCTGGTCGGCCTCCCCGCCGAGGAGGACTGGGTCCTGCAGGGCCCGTACTCGGACAAGACGCTGGTCCGGAACCACCTGATCTACGGCTGGTCGCACGTGATCGACCGCTACGCCTCGCGCATCCGGCTGGTCGAGCTCGAGATGATGGGCGACTACCGCGGCGTCTACGTCGCGATGGAGAAGATCAAGCAGGACAGCGAGCGGATCGACCTCGACACCGGCGACGCGCTGCTGAAGCGGGACTGGATCGAGGACGGCGAGGTCGTCATCGAGACCGCCACCTGCGGCGACGAGCTGCTCGTGAAGTGGTCGGAGACGGGCGTCGGGTCGATCGAGGAGGAGGTCTCCACCATCGAGTCGGAGCTGCTGGCCGGCGACTACACCCACGTCGACATCGACAGCTTCATCGACCACATGCTGCTGGTCGAGCTGGGCCGGAACGTCGACGGCTACGTCCTGAGCACCTGGATCGTGCTCGAGGACGGCGTGCTCCGGATGGGTCCGGTCTGGGACTACAACGGTGCGCTCGGGAACGCCGACTACTTCGAGGCCTGGGAGCCCGAGGGCTGGCACTACTCCAACCCCGAGTTCCCTGCGGACAACCCCCGCGGGTTCTGCTGGTACGAGGCGCTGCTCGAGGACGACGCGTTCATCTCCCGTCGGGCCGAGCGCTGGCGGGAGCATCGGGCGAGCGGCTGGTCCGACCCCGAGCTGAAGGCCGACATCGACGCGGCGGTCGAGCTCCTCGGTCCCGCCGCCGACCGGAACTTCGAGCGCTGGCCGGTGCTGGGTGAGTACGTCTGGCCCAACGACGAAGGGAGCGAGGACCGCTCGACCCACGCCGAGGAGGTCCAGTACATGACCGACTGGCTGATGCTCCGAACGGCCTGGCTGGACAGCCAGATGTGACGCCCATCGGCGACGACCAGTGTCGCCGAGCCGGACACCTCGACTCGTAAGTGCCTGGAAATACGGGCCCCGGTGCTTGGCACGCCGCGTGCTCCCTGAAGGGGCATGCGACTCCACACCTTCTTTCGCCGCGCGGCCAACGCCGCCCTCGTCCTCGCTACTGCCTGTGCTGTGGCCGCTGTCTGCTTCATCCTGGGCAGCGACCAGCTGACCGGGCTCGTCGTCGGTGTGCGGCTGGCCACGGTCGCGTTGATCGCGCCGATCCTCGCGGCGGCGTTGTTCTCGGGCTCGGCCTGGACGAAGCCGGTCGTTTGGACGGAAGCGCGATGCTGCCGGTCAGCCTGCGACCTTTGCGTCGTGAGGTGCGCACAACCCCGAGGCTGCCGGTCAGCCTGCGACCTTTGCGCCCCAGGCGGACCCGTTAGACGCGAGACATGCGTCCTGCCCTCGCCTTGCTCGTCGTCCTCGCCATCGCCTGCACCGGCTCGACCGAGGACTCCGCCCCCGAGCTCCAGGACACCGCGGTCGAGGACGACCCTGGTCCGACCGGCTGTGACGTGCTCGAGGTCGGGTTCGACGGCCAGGATCCCCCGAGCGTGGGCGACATGTGGACCGTCTGGCCAATCTGCGACGGCAGCTTCGTGATGGGCGCGATGGTCGTCCGGGTCGAGCCCAGCGAGGGCGCGAGCGTCAGCGAGGGCGAGGTCACCTGGGAGCTGGCCGGCACCCACGAGCTGATGGTCCAGTCCGGGAGCCAGAAGGCGTACCTGGACGTCACCGTGGAGGGAGAGTGATCGACGCCGCCGCCTGGTCTGTCCTGACCGAGAAGTACCCCTTCCTGGCTGAGCTCCCGCCCAAGGTGGCTGACATCGGCCGCGACGAGCTGCTGCCCGACGAGGCCGTGTGGTCCGTGGCCTCGGTCACAGTCGGCGACGCCCCGACCGCCATCTTCCTGACCCAGCGCCGCGTGCTCGCGCTGTGGCAGACCACGATGCTGTTCTTCTTCAAGCTGCCGACCATCCAGGAGTTCCACCTGGCGCAGCTCACGAACGTCGAGCACAGCGGCACGTCGCTGCGGCTTCGCGCCGTGGCGGACCCGAACGACGAGGACATGGGCTGGGAGGACAGCACCTTCGTCTTCGCCTCCGAGTCCGAAGCGGCTGCGTTCGCCGCCGAGGTCGAGTCCCGCCGGATCTGATCGGCGAGCCGGCTGCCCGTTGACGGCAGCAGCGTGTCCTACCGGACATGACTCTACTCACGCTCGCCCTGTTCGCATGCACCAAGACCCCTGGCGACTCGGGGGACTCCGGGCTCGTCGACCGGGACGAGGACGGCTTCGACGCCTCGCTGGACTGCAACGACCTGGATCCCGAGGTCCACCCGGACGCGTCCGAGGTCCGCGACGGCATCGACAACGACTGCGACGACCTGGTCGACGACGCGGACGACAGCCTGGACGTCTCGACGCGCGCCTCGGGCTTCGAGGACGGCGCTGGCGATGGGGCTGGAGCCGCGGTCGTCGAGGCCTGCGAGCTGCCGGACGACACGGTTGGACAAGCGGGGGACTGCGACGACGCCGACGCCTCGATCCATCCCCTGGCCACCGAGGTCTGCGACGGCATCGACAACGACTGCGACGACCTGGTCGACGACGCCGACGACAGCGTGGATGTGGCCACCCAGACCGACTGGTGCGGACATGGACGTCGACGGATTCGGCGACGCGGGTACCACCACGCGGACCTGTGAGGCGCCCAGCGGCTATGTCGCGGATGCCACCGACTGCGGGGTCACCTGGACGAGGACACCTACGTCACACAGGTCGCCCATCAGCAGCAGCACGACAACTACACGGTCGCGGCGCTGTTCCACGACGGCGAGATCCGCGCGGTCGCGGGGTTCCGGCTGGCCACCGGGCTGGCGCTCGGGCACTACGTCTACATCGACGACCTGGTGACCGACGACACCGCACGGTCCGAGGGCTTCGGCGGGAAGCTCATGGCCTGGGTCGGTCAGTACGGAAAGGACCGGGGCTGCACCAGCCTGCACCTGGACTCGGGCGTGCAGCGCCACTCGGCCCATCGCTTCTACCTGCGGGAGCGGATGGACATCGTCTTCTACCACTTCCGTTCGATGCTGGACTGAGTGCGCCGGACCGCTCTGTACGAGGAACAGACCGCGGTCCGGGAGCGAGCCGGTCTGGTGGACACCTCGCAGCTCCAGGTGGTGTCTGTGTGTGGTCCGCAGGCCGTGGCCGGTCTGGAGCGGCTCCTGCCCCGACGGGTCGACGACATGCTCCCGGGGACCAGCCGGTTCAGCGTCGTGCTCTCGCGGTTCGGGCGGGTCTACGACGAGGCGCTCGTGATGCGGCTCGATGCCGAGACCTTCTGGATCTGTCACGGATCCGGCGGGACGAAGAAGTCGCTCGCCAAGCTCGGTGTGGACGCCGAGCCGCTCGAGGACCTGCATGTGCTGGCGCTCCAGGGGCCGGACAGCGCCCGAGCCCTGGCCCCGCTGCTGGACCGGTCGCTCGAGCTGGCGTTCCTGGGCCATCGCCCGGCCGTCCTGGGGGGCCACCCCGTTCGGCTGTCCCGCACCGGGTTCACCGGGTTCACCGGCGAGCTCGGGTTCGAGGTCTTCTGCTCGTCCGCCGACGTGCTCCCCATCTGGCGGATGCTGCTCGCCGAGGGGCTCGTCCCCTACGGCTACCGCTGCGTCGATCTCCTGCGCATCGAGGCGGGCTTCCTCCTGCACCCGACGGACCTGGGGCTCGTCGGCTCGATCTGGGATGCCGGTCTGGGCTGGCTCGTCCGGGGCAAGGAGGCCGACTTCACCGGTCGCGAGGCGGTCGAGCGCGGTCGAGGTCAGGCGAAGCACCGCCTGGTCGGGGTGCGCTGTGCCGGCGAGCACGTCATCACGCGGGGCGACGCCATCCAGCGCTCGGGCGAGGACGCCGGCCTGATCACCTCGGCCGCGTACTCACCTGCATCGGACGAGACGCTGTGCATCGCGCGGGTCGGCCGCGACGAGCCGCGCTCGGGTCCCGTCACCTGCGGCGAGGCGTCCGGGGTCGTGACCGGGCTGCCGTTCCGCGCCAGGCGGACCGACCAGCCCTACTCGTAGCGGTAGCTGGCGCCCGCCACGAACGGCACCGCGTCCAGACCCTGGTCGCAGAGCGCATCCACGGTCGGGGTCAGGATGCTGACCGGCAGGCCGATCTCCGTGCGGGTCTCGTTCACCAGATCGGTCACGAGCAGGTGCTTCGGGGCGAACCGGCCGATGCGCTGGAGCACCGCGTCGTCCTCGCCGTAGTCGATGCCCACCACGATCCAGTCCGCTCCGCCGAAGCGCTCGGCGGCCTTGTCGAGCCAGTCGCTGGGCGTGTCGCGGTGGAGCGAGCAGTTCAGGTGCAGGAAGCGCCCGCCGTCCGGCAGCGTGAGCTGCACGATCATCGGGTTCACCTCGGGCAGGCCGGCCCGGCCCTTGAGCCGCTTCGCAGCCATGAGCGGGCTCAACAGCGCCGCCTTCGTCTTGCGGACGAACTCGATGGGCGTGGCGTAGGGGATGGGCTGGTACTCCATCGCCTCGACCTGGACTTCCTTGTCGATCACGCCGCCGGGCATCGAGTCCAGGCACTCGCCGGCCTCGTGCAGCCACATGCGGAGCTTGGGCACTGCGATGACGCGCGGGTTGGCGCCGGCGCGGATGGCCCTCAGGGTCCCCTCGGCGCGCTCGCACTCGTGCCAGGTGAGGACGATCTGGTCGTCCTCGTCCGGCTGGTCGAACGGGTCGAACCGGAAGGTCCGGCCGTCACGCTCCAGGGTCACGGCGGAGTGACCCTGGTGGGTCAGTCGCAGTCGCCAGGGGTAGCTCATCCTTCCTTCGTGACGACCTCGCCGTCGACCAGCTCGCCGTTCAGGACCTGACCGATGTGGACCAGGGCCCAGTCGATCTCTTCCTTGGTGATGGTCAGCGGCGGGGCGAAGCGGATGACCTGGTGGTGGGTCTCCTTGGCCAGGATTCCGCGCAGCATCAGCGCCTCGCAGAAGGGACGGGCGGTGCCGACCTCCTCCTTGATCTCGACGCCGATCAGGAGCCCGCGACCGCGGACCTCCTTCACGTGGTCGCTGTCGATGGCCTCGAGCGCGGCCACCAGGTAGGCGCCCATCGCATCGCTGGCGGCGCACAGGTCGTCCTCGATCAGGACCTCGAGGCTGGCCATGCCGACGGCGGCGCCCAGCGGGTTGCCGCCGAAGGTCGAGCCGTGATCGCCGGGGCTGAAGACGTCCATCACATCCCAGCTCGCGAGGAAGCCGCTGACGGGGAAGACGCCGCCGCCCAGGGCCTTGCCGACGGTCACGCAGTCGGGACGGATGCCCTCGTGCTCGAACGCGAACATCTTGCCGGTGCGGCCGAACCCGGTCTGGATCTCGTCGCAGCACAGGAGCGCCTTGTACTCGTCGCACAGCTCGCGAGCGCGCTTCATGTACCCGGCGGGGGGCACGTTGATGCCGGCCTCGCCCTGGATCGGCTCGACCAGGAAGCCGACGGTGTTCTCGTTGAACGCCGCCTCGAGTGCCGCGGTGTCACCGAACGGGACGACCACGAAGCCGGGGGTGAAGGGGCCGAAGCCGTCCTTGTACTGGTCCTCGGTCGAGAACCCGACGATGGTCGTGGTGCGGCCGTGGAAGTTGTCGGTGCAGACGATGATCTCGGCCTTGCCGGCGGCCACGCCCTTCTTCTTGTAGCCCCACTTCCGGATGGCCTTGATGGCGGTCTCGACCGCCTCGGCGCCGGTGTTCATCGGGAGCGCCGACTCGAAGCCGGTGACCTCGCACAGCAGCTTCAGGAAGACGCCGAGCTGGTCGTTGTGGAACGCGCGGCTGGTCAGCGTGACCTTGTTCGCCTGGTCGATCAGCGCCTGGATGATCTTCGGGTGCCGATGGCCCTGGTTGAGCGCCGAGTACGCGCTCAGCATGTCCATGAACTTCCGACCCTCGGGGTCCTCGACCCAGACGCCTTCTGCGCCGGAGATGACGATGGGGAGGGGGTGGTAGTTGTGCGCGCCGAACTTCTCGGCGAGCTCGATGGCGTCCTTGCTGCTCATGGCGGCTGCTCCAGGCGGGAAAGGGGCGAGGAGCGTAACGGCCCCCTACACTGGCAGGCCATGTGGTTTCTCACGGCTGTTGCAGTCGCCCAGGACGACCCCTGGGCGCTGATCCGAGTGGACGATCCGAACCACCCGGACGCCATCTCCCGTAGCCATCTCGGGAGCGTGCTCGAGGCCCCTCCCGAGGCCGGCACCGCCTGGCGGATCGAGGAGATGGGCGTCGTCGATCAGGTCGGCCAGATCAGCTCGGGCGAGGCCATCGACGCCATGAACGTGCAGCCGTGGCACGACGCTGGGTTCACGGGCGAGGGGGTCTCGGTCGCCGTGTTCGACCTGCAGTGGTTCGGGGCCGAGCTCTCCGACGCCGAGCTCGGGTCGTACGAGACCTGGGACTGCTGGGCCCACGAGGGCTGCACCCCCGAGATCGACACGCTGCGGCCTCGCTTCTCGTACGAGACCGGCGTGCACGGCACCGCCTGCGCCGAGATCGTGCGCGAGGTCGCCCCGGACGCCGAGCTGCACCTGGTCCGGAGCAACGGGGTCACGGCCTTCGAGAACGCCGCGGCCTGGGCCGTCCGAGAGGAGATAGACATCGTCACGCTGTCGATGTCGTACATGAACAACAGCTTCTACGACGGCACGGGCGGCGTCTCTGCCATCGTCGAGGAGATGTCCGAGGGCGGCGTCCTGCTGGTCACGAGCGCGGGGAACTACGCCGACGGCCACTGGTCGGGTCCGTTCACCGACACCGACGGGGACGGGCTGCACGAGTTCGACGACGGCAGCGAGCGGCTGCGCGTCTACTTCCGAGCGGGCAAGAAGCGCGGCATCGCCATGCAGTGGGACAACTATCGGCGCTGCGGCGACACGGACCTGGACATCGTCGTCTACAGCGCGGACGGCACGGTCCTCGACGCCGGCGAGGCTGTCCAGGAGCCCGACGCCGACCAGTGCAGTCCGGTCGAGCGGGTCGCGCCGACGCTCTCGCGGGACCAGTGGGCCGAGGTCGAGATCCGTCGTGCCGCGGGCGACCCGGCCGTGATGATCAACCTCATCACCAGCAGCGGGAAGATCGAGCGCTCCATGCCCGAGCACTCGGTGACGGACCCCGGCACGCACCCGCTCGCCTGGACGGTCGGAGCGGTGAACGCCACGGGCTACCTCGTGAACCCGCTCGAGGGCTTCAGCAGCCAGGGCCCGAACTTCGCAGGTGACCCGAAGCCGAACATCGCGGCCCCCGACGGAATCACCACCGGTGCGTACGGTCCGACGGGCTTCTTCGGGACGAGCGCGGCCTCGCCGTCCGCGGCCGCTGCGCTGGCTGTGGTGATGAGCTCGGATCCGTCCCTGACCGCGCGTCAGGCCGCCGATCGCGTCGAAGGGTGGGCGACCAGCGACCGGACCTCGTGGCAGCAGGTCGACAACGCCGAGGGGGCCGGGCGGCTGCGACTCCCCGACCCGGATGGGGAGCTGCCCGGTTGCCTGGGGCGCGGGGTTTGGCTGGGTGCGGTGTTCGTCTTACCTTGGGGTTGGACCCGCCGGAGGGGTCGCTGATGCTGCTTCTGCTGTCTGCCTGCCACCTGTTCTCCAGCGGCGCGATCCCGTGCACCGAAGACGAGCCGTGCGACTCGGAGGCGGACACGGACACCGATGCGGACGCCGACACCGACACGGACTCGGATGCCGACGCGGACGCCGACACCGACGCGGACCCGGTCACCGGGGCGATCGTCACGGCCTCGAACGGCTCGAGCTGGGGCATCACGACGTTCCGTCCCGACGGAGCGGTCGACGTCGAGCTGACGGGCACGGACGCCACCTACGGCCCCGTCGTCTGGGTGGAGTCGCTGCGTGTCGGCGCCGCCGCGAGCGGCTCCGACCTGTACGAGGTGACCGAAGCCGCCGTCACGCAGTTCGACACGGTCGAGTCCCCGGTCCGCGACCTCGCGTTCCACGACGACCTGCTCTACGTGCTGTCGGGCTCGGACGTGTATGCGTACGAGGAGGGCACCTCGGTGCTCGTCGCCGAGTTCGCCGATGCTCGGCACCTGGTCGAGTCCCCGGATGGCGTCTACGTCATCGAGGTCGCCGGCAACGCGCCCACGCTCCTGCTGATCAGCGGGGGCAGCACCTCGGTCGTGCTCGCCGACTACGACACCATCACCGGCCGCTCACGCGCCGCGTTCCTGGGCCCGGGCGACACCATCTGGACCTGCAGCGAGGGAGGCGGTGCCTGGTCGGTCGACGACATCGCCGCTGGCCTGACCACCCCGTCCCGGCTGGCCCAGGGCTCGCTGACCGACGTCGTGGACTGCGGGTACGACGAAGCGACGGACGAGATCCTGATGTTCAGCGCGACGCGTGGCGTCCATCGGGTCCAGGCAGACAGCACGACGACCGAGTGGGCCACCGAGCCGGGCGCCCTGCCCATCGTGCGAGGCGCGCCCGTCCGCTGAGGCTGTTCGGGTTTTCGACAGGGGGGTGGCGAACCGCCGAACACCCGCCTGCGCAAGTGGCTGGAATCGTGTTCCAGCCGGGCTGGCGTGCGGCCTGCATTCCCGATGGGGACCACGGAGGTCCCCATGTCGCAGAAGTCCCTCGCTCCCCAGATCACGAAGCCCGAGACCGAGGTCGCGCACAACGCCTCGTCGCCCGAGATGGCGTCGCCCGAGGTCACGTTGCCCGAGTCGAACTCGGCCGAGAACACCCGTCTGGGCATCGAGTCCCCCGCCGAGAACTTCAGCGCGATGGAGCTCCTGGTCGGCATGGTCGGCGGCATGCCGGTCTCGGCCGCCATCGAGCTGGCGAAGGCGTACCCCGAGGCCATCCCGGAGCTCGCGTCGTTCAGCGGGCGGGCGATCGCCGGTGCGGACCCGGAGTTCGCGTGGAGCCTGGTGGACCGACTGCTGGCTCCGGGCACCGGGCTCGGGGTGACCGCGCTCGTCCAGGCCGACCTCGAGGGTGTGCCGCTCGCCGCCGAGGCCTCGGCGGACCTGCTGCGGGAGACCGAGGAGTCGTTCGGCCTCGAGGCGCGGCGGTGTGGCCGGATCCAGCTCGGGACCGAGGGGCTCCGCGCCGGGTTCGAGGTCGAGCACACCGTCTCGAGTCGGGTGCCGCTCGAGCCCGGGGTCGTCCTCGAGCTGCTTGGGGTCGGCGCCGTGCTGGGCAGCTCGGTTCCCCCGGAGGCGCTGGGGCGCCTCGTTCGGCTCATCGACGACGAGTCCGGGGCGTTCCAGGAGTCGCTCGAGGTGAGCTCGCTCGCCGAGGTGGAGTCCGACTTCATGCTCATCGACGTCGCCGCCGAGCCGACGTTCCTGTTCGGGTCGGTGATCGGCGAGCACCTGGACGGCATCGGCCTGATCGCCGGTGTCTCGGCGGACCTGGGCCTCGAGCAGCGGGTGCACATGGGGACCGATGGCAGCTGGCAGGAGGTCGAGGTGTCCGGCGGCGTGGACTTCTCGGCGGGGCCCTACGGCTTGGATGCGCTGGGGCCGCTCTCCGACGCGCTGGCCGTCTATGGGATGGGCGCCACCGCGGTCGTCCAGCTGGGCCAGGAGAGCACCGAGGACGGCCCGGTCTTCAAGACCGGCGAGGTCCGGGTCGAGGTTCGGGAGACCGCGACGCCGGGGTGCGAGGAGTCCACCGAGATGGTGTTCTCGTCGCTGCTCGAGGCGGTGCTTTCGCTGGGTCAGCGCGGGTCCGTGACCTCGGCCGACGTCGCGCTGGAGCAGTCCGGTCTCGTGTCGCTGGCGCGGTCGGTTCGCGTGGAGCTCCAGGCGGGTGAGGAGGCGGAGCAGGCGCCCGCGGTCCTCGACGTGCTCGCCGCCGTGCTGCCCGAGCAGGGGCCCGTCCAGGGACACCGCGAGCTGGCCATCGAGGCCTCGTCCCGAGTCCTGGCGGCTGACCTGATCCCGCTGATGGCCGGTGTCGAGCTTCCTCGGGACATGGACTTCAACGACGGAGCGGTCCTGGTCATGGAGTCGGTGCTGGACGTGCTGCGCGGTCAGGCGATCCCGCCCTGGATGACGGGAATCGACCGGGAGACGCTGGTCGAGGGCGCGACGATCGAGCGGCCCCGGCTGGTCGGCGAGGTCCGCTTCACGGCCAACTCGGGCATGGTCGAGCAGCTCGGAGGCGTCACCGGCGAGGTCCGGCGTCTCATCGACACGCCGTACGAGGGAGAGCTCGAGGTGCCCGTCTGGGTCTAGACTGTCGTCGGGCGCTGGCTCGTCCTTCTCTTCGTCGCCTTGATCCTCGGTTGTGTCGGTCCACGCTCGTCGACCCCGGGGACCCCGACGCAGCCGGGCGTGGTGATCACGCCCGACTCCGAGCTGCTGGACACCGGCGACAGCGCCGTCGTGTGCGAGGAAGGCACGGCCTGTGACGACGGGAACCTGTGCACCACGGACGACGCCTGCGACGCCGACGGGGTCTGCGTGGGAGCTGCCGTCGACTGCGACGATGGCTCGGCCTGCACCACCGACTGGTGCGATGAGCTCGATGGGAGCTGCGAGAACGAGACGTTCTCCGGCGTGGTCGACGAGCTGTACGACCTGGAGCTCCTGGGCGACCCCGACACGCTCGCCATCGAGATCGTGGACACGGACACCGTCTGGATCGGCGACGAGTTCGTCGAGGTCAGCGAGGTCGAGTTCACGAGCTACCAGTCGCACAAGTGCGAGATCTCCGAGGTCCGGCTCGAGGCGTTCATCGCCCAGGGCGAGACGTCCGCGCGGGGGCTGGTCCTGGTCCAGGACCTCGACGATCCCCGCGACAGCTGGCTCTGGGAGCACACCGCGGCCACGGTCCGCGCCGTCACCCCGTTCGACACCTGGCCGGGCGTGGACCGCGAGCGCATCGGCGTCTCGGGCATCGGCTACGGCGGGGTCGCGGCGCTGGGTGCGAGCGCCGTCGACGAGCGCATCTCGGTGAGCGTCCCGGTCGATGCCTCGGCCCACTTCGAGTACGCCGAGGCGGCGAACGCCCGTCAGATCGACTGGCTGGAGTCGCTCGGCAAGAGCTGGGACAGCTCGGTGTGGGTCCGCTTCGACCGCTACCTCGACCCGGCAGATGCGCTGTCGAACACCTCCGCGGCCACGCTGCTGGTGAGCTCGCCGGCGGATCCGTACTTCCCGCTGGATGGCGTCGCGGCGACGCTGGAGGGCCTTTCCGACGCTCGACTGCTCTCGGACGACGCGCGGAACGTCTGGGCCAAGGGTCGGTGGGAGCGGGACTTCACGGTCTACGAGGTGCCCCCGATGCCGGTCCTGGCGGGCGGGGCGATCGACCTCGGTGAGCACGGCTACGACGTCGCCAGCGTCGTCGCGACCTGGTCCGGTGATGGATTCGAGACGGAGGAGTCCAGGGATGTCAGTGACTTGTCGTGGTCGGTGCCAGAAGGATCTGCGGGGTTCGTCACCGTGACGTATGAAGGAGTGACAGGGCAGCAGTTCTCTCTCTCCTCCGCGCCGAGCTTGCCGGAGGGGTTCGAGCCCTTCATCGAGTGACCATGATCCTGCTGACCCTGGCCTGCATCTCCACGAACCCGCGCGGCGACGACTCGTTCTTCCGGCTCGACAGCTCGTGCGACGAGCGCCTGCACTACGTCGACGCCGATGGGGACGGCTTCGGCGACCCCGAAGCCGACTTCGAGCACGTCTGCGAGGGCACGAGCGGGTACGCGGTCGTCGGCCAGGACTGCAATGACGCCGACGACGGCGTGAACCCGGACGCCGACGAGACCTGCGACGAGGTCGACCAGGACTGCGACGGCGAGGTCGACGAGTACGCCAGCGACCGGGAGTTCTACTACCTGGACGAGGACGGCGACGGACACGCCGGTGACTGGGCGTTCTCGTGCGAGCAGCCCGACAACGCCATCGAGGCCGAGGCCATCACGGACTGCGACGACAGCGCGCCCGAGGTGAACCCGGACGCGACCGAGATCTGCAACGAGATCGACGACGACTGCGATCTCGCCATCGACGAGGGCTGCTGAGCCGAGGCAGGAGCTATCCCGGCAGAGCGCGGTTCCCGACGTTCGCCCAGGTGACCGCGATGGCCGGAGATCCAGGTGTGAGGAGCTACCCACGAATCCGCTCGATCCGATGAGTGACTCAAGACAGAGTCACTGCCAAAGGAGGTCGTGATGGTGCTGCTTCTCACGCTCGCGTGTTCCGAGTACGGGTTCGTCCCCGACCAGGATGTCCTGACTCCGGGCGAGGACGCCGGCTTCGAGCCCGACCCCTACGAGCCCACCGCCGGCTGCGAGACCTTCGACAGCGGCTGGACGTGGGCCGCTAGCGACGCGCTCTGGGAGTCGGACGACCCCGCCGACGCCGACGGGGTCGCCTTCTACGACGTGGACTACGCGGACGCGCTCGGCTCGATCTCCCTGCCCGATGCCCACCAGGTGCCGCCCGGCGCCGATCGGGCCTACCGCGCGGTCGTTCCGATCGAGGCCGTCCCCGGCGTCCTCGTCGACATCCAGTCCGACGACGGCCTGTGGCTGTGGGTCAACGGCGAGGAGGTCGGTCACTGGGGCGGCGACTGGCAGACCGAGGGCTGTGTGAACGACGAGGCCAACTGCCTCGAGTACGTGACCGTCGACCCGATCGACATCACGCCGTACCTGGTCGATGGCGACAACATCATCGCTGCCCGGGTCAGCAACGCCATCGAGGGCAGCTGGTTCGACCTCGTGCCCACGTGCGTGGACTGATACGCCCCGGGGCATGACCGAGCTCATCGCCCAGCTCACCGAGCTCGGGCTCACCCGCAACGCTGCCCTCGCCTGGCTCACGCTCCTGCGCGAGGCCGGCCAGGAGGGCCTGACCGGGTACGAGGTCGCGGCCAGCGGCGGCATCCCGCGCAGCGCCGTCTACAACGTGATGCGCAGCCTGGAGAGCTCGGGCGCAGCGTTCTCCACCGGCGAGTCACCTGCCCGGTACGTGCCCACCGATGCCAGTCGGTTCCTGGCGGAGCTGCGGTCCCAGCACGCGGCGAAGGTCGCCCGCCTGGACGAGGCGCTGAGCAACCTCCCGAAGCTCGCTCGACCCGAGCCCGTCTGGATCCTCCACGACTACAACCAGGTGCTTGCCCGCATCGACACCATGATCCGGGATGCCCGCGAGCGGGTCTACCTGTCGCTCTGGAACCGCGAGCTGCTGGTCCTCGCGCCGGCGCTGCGGACCCTGGAGGACCGAGGTCTCCACTGCGTCCTCTACAGCCCGGACCAGGTGCCTGGTCCACCCGCGGCGTTCTCCTCCTGGGTGGACGACGTCGTCGGGGACCCGCCCAAGGCCGCGTGGAGTCATCGCGGCATCGTGGTCGTGGATCGGAAGCAGGCCCTCATCGGAGGCAACGAGCCCGACGCCGACAACCAAGCCGTGCTGACCACCAACCCGTCGCTCGTCACCATGGCGACCGACCACATCGTCCTGGACATCACCCGGCTCGCCGGGCTCCAGGGTCGCGACTGCACCGATGTCGTGGCAACCATGATGTCTCCACACCTGGGCTGACTGATGGAGTGCCTCACACCTCTCGCGCTCAGTGGCGCCCTGACGATGGCGCCGCCGCAGGTGCACCCGTCGGCGAGCCTCGACGGCAAGGCGACCTACGGCACGCCGCAGTCCGACTACATCACCACCGACAACTTCGTGATCGTGCACGGGACAGCCAGCACGTCGAAGGCCCAGCGTGCCGGCGAGGCCCTTGAGGCCGCCTGGACCGCGCTGATCGAGGAGCAGGGCTGGACCCCGCCGGTCAGCAGCGACAACTACCTGGTGTGGGTCATCTTCGACACCGGCATGTCCGGGACCGGCCTGACGACCGAGTACGAGAGCAACGACTTCCCGCAGGGCTACCCGGTCATCTACCTGAACCCGGCGTACGCCAACGACGCCGACTTCTGGACCCACCTGGCCGCGCACGAGTTCGCGCACACGCTCCAGTACGCCGCGCGCGACGAGTGGACCTGGTCCGCCGAGGAGGCCTGGTTCTGGGAGGCCAGCGGCGAGTGGATGGTCGAGCAGGCGCTGCCCGACGTCGACGTCTACGCCTGGCAGGTCAGCTGGTACAGCCGCTACCCCTGGTACCGGTACGACAGCCTCGACAACCAGCACCAGTACGGGATGGGCGTGTTCGTCGGGTACCTCGACGAGTTCGTCTGGGGCGACACCGGGCTTCGGGACCTGTGGAACGCCAGCGGGGATGGCACCGCCTGGATCGACCTGCTGGGCGACGTCGGCCCTCTCGACGAGCTGTGGCCCGACTTCGCGGCCAAGGTCGGCAACGAGGGCCTGCGCGAGTCCGGCATCTACGAGCCGGTCCTGGTCGACGGCGTGCTGAAGGACGGCTCGGGCGAGGTCGCGTTCCTGGGCACGGACTTCTACGAGGCCAGCGGCCGGGGCTCGGTCTCGGTGACCGGGAGCGTCGAGCTGTCGGGGCCCCTGGGCACCGGGACGGAGATCAACGTCGAGGAGGGAGACGTCGTCGGCGTGACCGGATTCGACGAGGACGCCGCGACCTATACGCTGACCCTCGGCGACTGGATCGAGCCGGTCGACACGGTCGACACCGGCCCCGAGGACATCGGCGCACCCCGGCCGTTCGACCGCGAAGGACCCCGGATGTGTGCCTGCAGCTCGGTCTCACGAGGCGGTTGGATCGTCGGTCCCTGGCTCCTGGCGCTGGCCCTGCTCCGACGGCGTGAATAGACCGCTCCGGCCTCGATGATCCGGGGCTTTCTGGAGCACGCATGCTGAAGAACGTCCGCCGCACCAACACCTGCGGCGAGCTCTCGGCCGACCACGTCGGCCAGACCGTCATCCTCCAGGGCTGGGCCCAGTCCGTCCGCGACATGGGAGGCGTCTGCTTCCTCGATGTCCGCGACCGCTACGGCATCACCCAGATCACGGTCGATCAGCGCAGCCCCCAGGATGCTCGCGACAGCGCCGGCCGCGTCCGCCAGGAGTACGTCGTCGAGGTCGAGGGCACCGTCGCGCTGCGCGAGCGCCCGAACAAGAAGATCGCGACCGGCGCCATCGAGGTCATCGCGACCAAGGTCACGACCATCACGAAGACCGAGCCGCTGCCGTTCGCCATCGAGGGCGGCGAGGCCCACGAGGAGACCCGGCTCAAGTACCGCTTCCTCGACCTTCGCCGGCAGCACCTGCAGACCCGCCTCATCGCTCGCCACAAGGCCGGCATGGCCGCGCGGACCTACCTGGACAGCATCGGCTTCATCGACGTCGAGACGCCCATCCTGAACCGCTCGACCCCCGAGGGCGCTCGCGACTACCTCGTCCCCAGCCGCGTGCATCCGGGCATGTGGTACGCGCTCCCGCAGTCGCCGCAGATCTTCAAGCAGATCCTGATGGTGGCCGGCATGGACCGGTACAGCCAGATCACCAAGTGCTTCCGGGACGAGGACCTGCGCGCCGACCGGCAGCCCGAGTTCACCCAGATCGACCTCGAGATGAGCTTCCCCACCGCGGACACCGTCATGGAGATGGCCGAGGGCGTCGCCAACAGCATGTGGCAGGCTGTTCGCGGCGAGGACATCGGCGAGGTGCCGCGGCTCTCGTACGCCGAGGCCATCGCGCGGTACGGCGTCGACAACCCCGACGTCCGCTTCGAGATGCACCACAGCACCATCACGGGGATCCTGGCCGAGAGCGAGTCCAACGTCGTCCAGCGCGGCCTCGAGGGCGGCGGCATCGCCAAGGCCATGTGCGTCAAGGGCATCCAGCCCAGCCGCAAGGGTTTCGACAAGTGGACCGAGTTCGTCCGCCGCTACGGCATGGGCGGGCTGTTGTGGGCCAAGGTCACCGACGGTGGCTGGACCGGTCCCGGCAGCAAGCTGCTGAGCGCCGACGAGCAGGCCGCGGTGGGCGCCGAGGTGGGCGCCGAGGCCGGCGACAGCGTGCTGATCGGCCTGGGTCAGCCCGGCAAGGTGAACCCCGGACTGGGGCGCCTGCGTCGGCACATCGCCATCGAGCACGACCTGGTCAAGAGCACCGACTTCGGCTTCGTCTGGATCCACACGTTCCCCAACTTCGAGTGGGACGAGGACAACGAGCGGTGGAGCAGCACGCACCACCCGTTCACCTCGCCGGTGGCCGAGCACGTCGAGCTGTTCGGCACGGGCCGTGAGTCCGAGATCATGAGCGACGCCTACGACCTGGTCTGCAATGGCTACGAGATTGCCGGTGGCAGCATCCGAATCCACGACCCCGAGATCCAGGGCAAGGTCTTCACGGCGCTGGGCATCGACCCGGAAGAGGCCGAGCAGCGCTTCGGCTTCCTGCTGTCGGCCCTGCGCCACGGCGCGCCTCCCCACGGCGGCATCGCCTTCGGCTTCGACCGCTGCGTGATGCTGATGACCGAGACGGACAACATCCGCGACGTGATCGCGTTCCCGAAGACGACCAAGGCCCAGGACCTGATGGCCGAGGCCCCGAACGTGGTCGATGGCGAGCAGCTGGCCGAGCTGTCGGTGAAGAACACCGTCTGATCTCGGGCGGATGTCCAGCTCGTTCCTGGGTTTCCAGAGTTGCCCACAGGTGTGGACGACTCTATTGACAAGTCAAGCACCCTGTTGATGTCTCGGGTCAGACATCTGCGTGGCGAGGCTTCAGGCCGAACAGCTTCGTCAGGACGAAGCCGCCGCCCACAGCCAGGACGAGCCAGAGGAGGATGATTCCGCGGCTGTCCTGGACCCAGATACCGAAGACGAGCGCGGGCAGCGCGGCCGCCACCGCAGCGCCCGCGCCGAGCTGAACGGATCGCCGTCGGATCGCCGCGGCGTCCATCTCCTGCAGCATCATCCGGACGTCGGGATCCGCCAGATCCAGGAGCACCTCGTCTTCGCAGTTGGGGCAGTCCCCGCCTGCGTCAGCGCGGTGGGAGCAGGCCTCGCAATAGAACCCGAGATTCATGCCTGTAGCATACGGCACACCGCGCCTTCGCTCATGTTGTGACGCTATCGATCCGCCTCCTTCGACGTGGAAGCCGCCGAAGTCACAATCGCGCACCTCCCCCTCGGGGAAGTCGTCTGCGCCTGGGGAGCCGAGACCGTCCGCGACGTCATGCCGCGACTGTCCGGTGTCATCTGTCACCTCGTCGTTCGGGGAGGCGCCGGCGACCGAGCCCGTGTCTTCCGGTCCAGTCAGGTCCTCCGGGCCGACCCGGACCTGATGCTCGACATGCTGCCTGGTGGGAGCGATGGCCTGGTCGTGGCTGCGACCACGAAGGCTCATCACCTGCCGGTCCATCGGCCTCTGGTCGTCCAGGAAGACGACGACATCACCGGCATCCTGATCGCCGATGTCGCTCCGCCTGTCCGCGCCACGCCCCGGAAGGGCAGCGTCGATGCCCGCGAGCTCGCCATGGCCACCATGCGGGACGCGATGAAGACCTACCGCAAGGAGGCCATCCCGATCGTGCTCGACATCCGGGACGGCCGGGTCGAGGGGGACGGCCAGACGCTCTCCGACGTGCTGCAGATCCTTCTGAACACGGCGCTCGAGAGCGCTCGGAAGCGCCAGGAGCTCTCCTGCGTGCACGTCTTCCTCTCCCAGGGGGACAGCGGGCTGTGGCTGGTCGTCGAGGACCGCAGCGGTCGCCTGGACGAGGAAGCCCAGCGTGCGCTCGTCGCCGGGACGCCGAGCCAGCACAAGACCGTCCTGACCTACCGCGCGCTGAAGGAGCGGGTCGAAGGCGACCAGGGCTCCATGACCTGTCAGCCCTCGCCCTGGGGTGTCCGGTTCATCGTCTGCCTGAAGGCGCCGGAGCGACTGCAAGGGTTCCGCTCGAGCTGAGCTGTCGCTATGGTCCAGGCCATGTGGATCGTTCTTCTCGCGTCGTGTGACACCGAGCCGGTGCTCCCCCACCGAGCCCGACGGTGACGCCGGTCGGGTCGAGCTCGAGGCGCCGCCGGAGGGTTTCCAGCTCCACGTCGGTCCCTTCGTGGTCCAGCCCTACGAGGAGCTCTACTACTGCAAGATCACGAAGATCGACGCGCCCTGGGGCACGCTGATCCAGAGCCTCTCGCATCGGGCTACGGCGCCGAGAGCACCGACGAGATGTGCATGATGGTGGGCATCTACTACCCGGACGACGGCTTCAAGATCTGCGACCCCACGAAGTAGGTCGGCTCGTTCACGCCTGCTCGTTCACGCAGAGCGGCAGCACCAGCGCGCGGTAGTAGTCGTCCCAGGCGACGACGGCCTGGAGTGCGTCCATCCCTTCGTAGGTCGAGTCGGCACGCAGCTTGTCGGGGGCGTACTTGTCGTCGAACTCCTTGAGGGTCGCCGCGCAGCGGTCCACCTGGTCCAGGCGCGCCCGGCTGGGAGCGTCCCGCACGTACGCGTAGACCTGGGTGCCGCTCTCGAAGCGGGCGGGGACACCGCGGACGCAGCCCAGCTCGCGGGTTGCGCCCACCGCCGTCCAGAGGAGGTCGCTGTCCGAGCTGTCGATGTGCCCTTCGGCCAGCTGGTCGACGCGGGTCTGGGCCATCGGCTGCTTCTGGCGCATCACCTCGGCGCACGTCGGCGTGTCCGTGACGAGCAGCTCGGCGTCCTGTGCCGCGATGGCGTGGGTGAGTCCCCAGAGCACGTCGTCGGACAGGCCCAGGCGAGCCAGCGTGTCGCGCTCGTACCAGTCCGCGGTGGTCAGGACGTCGCCGATCCGGCTGTCCACCCACTTCGCGAGCTTCGGGTCGAACGCGTGCTTCTTCACCAGCGTGTCGAGGGGGAGCGACCGGGCGGGGTCGAGGCGACCGGTGTCAGCGGCGGTCCACGCGGCGTGCAGCTGCATCGCGTCGTCCAGCGGCAGGCCCTTGCTGTCGAAGTCCAGGTCGGGGTCGGCGACGAGATCGCGGATGCGGTCGACCTCGTCCAGGCGTTGGTCATCGGGGAAGCAGGCGTGCAGGCTGGACAACAGGCCATCCCCGCCGGCGATGTCCTCGTCCGTGGCCCAGTCGGACAGGTCGAACAGGTAGTGCGTCGGGCTGCGCCAAAGGGTCGGCGTCGTCTTCCATGCGGACCGATGGGCCTTCACCTCGCTGTCGACGATGCCCCACCCGACCCACAAGGCCTCGGTCGCGAGCCTCAGGTCCTCGTCCTGGCTGTTCGACGGCTCCTTCGGCAGGCCGTGCTTCTCGACGTAGGCGACCATCTCGGCGTACCGCTCGCAGTGCCGGTCGAGCTGCTTGAGCGCATGGAGCCGCACCCCGAACGCGGCCAGGTCCTCGACGCCGTGCTTCCTGTGGTCCTCGAGCTCGGACGGCACCTCGGCGACGACGCGCTCGCGGTTTGCGGTCCAGGCCGTCTTCGCGTCATCGACGCGGGCCTCCTGGCGGGTCGCGAGGTCGATGCGGAGATGGACGAGGGCGGAGCGCGCCTCCTGGTAGTCCGGGTCCAGCGTCACGGCGTGGGACCAGCTCTCCGCCGCCGCATCCTTCTCTCCGGCCTCGAGCTGGGCCAGGCCCTTTCCGTACGCCGCGAACGCGCCGAAGCTCTCGGTCGGGATGGGCGCGGGCTGCGACCAGGTGCCGCCGAGGTCCGGGACGAGCTGCTCGGCCAGCCGGTCCTCGACGGTGATGAACTCGTTCACGGGCCCGCTGGCCTCGGCCGCCTCGCGGATGGTCCCCGTCGCGACCTCGACGATGCGCGCCTCGAGCGCCAGGGTGTCGACGACGACGCTGTAGCTGCCGATCACGACGTGGTCGGCGCCCAGCAACCGGCCGGCCTCGATGGCGGTCGTGGGATCGATCGCTCCGGTGGTCCCGAGCTGGATCTCCGCCTGGAGCGCGTCGAGCTGGGTGCGCTCGACCAGCGTGATGCCCTCGACCTGGGACAGGTCGGCGACGAGCATGCCGGCGAGCGGTGCGCCGAGGCCGACGTAGGCGTCGCTGGTCGGCCCCTGCTGCAGGGGGAGGACGGCCAGGAGGATCACTCCTCGGCTCCGCTGGCCGGCACCTCTTCGGTGACCTCGTCCACGTCGGTCACCTCGGGCTCGACCGCGAGCACGACCTTGGCGGCGCGGAGCAGCCGACCGTGCAGCCGGTACCCGCCCTGCCAGACCGTCACGACGGTGTTCGGTGGCTCGAGCGAAGGCTGGGTCCCGATGGCCTCGTGGATGGCGGGGTCGAAGGGCTCGCCCAGCGCCGGGACGGGCTCGACGCCGTGGCGGGCCAGCGTCGCCAGCAGCTGGGTCTGCGTCATGCGCACGCCGTCCAGGACGGGGTCCTCCTCGATGTCGTCGGGCAGCTGCTCGAGCGCTCGCTCGAAGTTGTCGAGCACGTCGAGGACGTCGCGCGCCAGCGCTTCGTGGGCGAACCGCTTCTCGTCGCTGGCCTGATCCCGGACGCGCTTCACGGTCGTGTCGCGGTCGTCGACGGCCTTGCGGACACTCTGCTCCAGCGCCTCGCCGCGACGGCGTGCATCGGACAGCAGTCCGGCGAGCTCCTCGCGTCGGTGGGAGAGCGACAGGGCGAAGCCGCCAGCGCCCAGCGCCACGACCCATCCGATGACTGCGGCGACGAGCTCCATTCTCCATGGGCTAACCTCTTCGTCATGCTCCTCTCGCTCCTGGCCTGCTCGACGTTCGACACCACACTGGTCGGACAGAACGACAACTGCGATCCGCTCGTCTGGTACATCGATTCCGACGGTGACGGGTTCGGTGCCGACGAGGCCGTGGCGTCCTGCGAGGCCCCGGACGACGGGGTCACCGCCGGCGGCGACTGTGACGACGCCGACCCGGACGTGCATCCGGACGGCTTCGAGGTCTGCAACGAGATCGACGACGACTGCAACGGCGAGATCGACGACGACGCGGACGACGCCGAGACGTACTGGGCCGACGCCGACGGGGACGTGTTCGGCGACCCCGACAGCCCCATCGTGGCGTGTGAGCCCCCCGACGACGCCGTGACCAACGAGCTGGACTGCGACGACGAGGACGCCGAGGTGAACCCGGCGGCGACCGAGATCTGCAACGGGATCGACGACGACTGCGATGGGGGTGTGGACGACGACGCCGTCGATGCGCTGACCTGGTACCAGGACGCGGACGGCGACGACTGGGGCGTGGACGACGACACCGCGCTGGCGTGTGAGCAGCCCGATGGCTTCGCGGACAACGCAGACGACTGCGATGACGGGGACGCCGAGCTGAACGAGTCCTGCACCGAGGACCCGGCCATCCACACCGGGACGTGCACCGGCACGCTCTACACCTGGGCCGACGAGGAGCCCGGAGACCCCGAGCTCCACATCCTGAGCGCATACGAGGCCGACGGCGGGCATGGCGGGCCGGCGGGGAACATCGCCATCACCATCGACCGCGAGACCGAGATGACGCTGGTGCTCGCGAGCTACGAGAACGTCGACTGGACGGTGACAGTCGCGCCGGGGACCACGCTCAACGCCATCTACGTGACCGGGTACCACGAGCAGGCTGTGACGGCGCCGAGCGGGGTGCCCGTGAGCATCCGCAGCTACGACCAGACCGGGAGCTACTACGGGAACTGGTGTGGCTACAGCTGGCCGTACGCGGGTGGAGGCTGTGACACGAGCCAGCTCGTCTCGGGCGTCGAGACCGAGCTCGGGATGGATCTGTCGAGCTTCGCCGGGTGCTATCACAGCACCGCATTCACGCTGGAGTAGGCGATGTCGGGATCCCTTCGAGCTGTGATCCTGGCTGGGACCGTCATCGCCGTCGCCTGGCTCGGCCACCGCTTCATCACCTCGTCCACGCAAGCGACCGAGGGCACCGGGGACGTGTCCGAGCTCGCCGTCCTGCCCGAGTCCGCCAACGAGAAGGCGCGGAACGCCGCGGCCGCCTGCGATGAGGGGGACGGCAACGCCTGTACGCGCTGGGAGAGCGGCGACGACCAGTGCCCGATGGGGTCGACGTGATCCTGTTCTGGCTGGCTTGCATACCCCCGGTGCTGGACTCGGCGGTCGAGTCCGACGCGGACACGGACGCCGACTCGGACACCGACAGCGACACGGACACCGACGCCGACTCGGACGCCGACGCGGACAGCGACGCCGACTCGGATGCGGACGCCGACATCGTCACGTTCTCGGTCATGGGCGACATGCCCTACAGCGACGACGACGTCGCGACGCTGGTCGACCAGGTCGCGGACCACAACGCCTCGAGCCCGTCGGTGTTCATGGTGCATCTGGGTGACATCCAGGCCCAGTCGACCGACTGCCCGCTGAGCGTCTACACCACGACCGCCGACATCCTGGCCGAGCTCGATGTGCCGACGGTCGTGCTGCCCGGCGACAACGAGTGGAACGACTGCGGCGACCCGACCGAGGCCTGGGGCTTCTGGAAGGACACCTACGGGACGTTCTGGTCGGCCTGGCCCGAGCGACCCGGCTTCGTGGTGCAGGAGGCCTGGCCGCTGAACGTCGCGTGGCGTGAGGACGGCGTGCTCGTGCTGGCGCTGACGGTCTCGGGTGGGGGCGTGCACGACGAGGACGAGTGGGCCGAGATGCTGTCGTTCGCGACGACGTGGGTCGACGAGCAGTTGGCCGCGAACACCGACGCCACCTCGCTCGTCGTCCTGTTGCACGCGAGCCTGAACGAGCGGCACGAGCCGTTCAGCGAGCCCGCGCTCGAGGACCTGGCGGCGTTCGAGGGGCCGGTCCTGGTCATCCATGCCGACGGCCACAGCTGGAAGGACGACCAGCCGTACGAGACCGCCCCCGATGTGCGCCGGATCCAGGTCGAGGCGGGGGACGACGCGCCGCCCTTGCAGGTGACCGCGACGACGACGGGCTTCGAGCTCGAGCGGGAGCCGTTCTAGCTCTTGCTCCACAGGCCGCCGAGCGCGTGCAGCGCGGCGCCTCCGTAGAGCACCATCACCTCGGGCGGGGCCAGATCCGCGAGCGCCGGCTCGGTGGAGATCATGCCCAGGACCATCACGCCGATGCCGCCGAAGTAGGCGAGCGCCATGACGGCTCGCCGTTCCTTGGCGACGACGTTGTACCCCTCGGGCGGGTTCAGGATGCGCTTCAGGTTGAACAGCCCCATCAGCAGGATGAGGATGAGGATCGGCGACCAGGTGACGACCAGCACGATGCCGGCGATCAGGTAGCCGACGACCCACAGCCAGCGACCGAAGACGCCGACGATGCGGCCGCCGTCCAGTGGGCTGATGGGGATCATGTTGAACAGGTTGATCAGGAAGCCGACGTTGGCCAGCGCGAACCAGAGCTGGGATTCGGTGGTGTACGCCACGGCCAGGCAGGCGAAGGCGCCGACCGTGCCGAGCAGGGGGCCGCCGATGCCGACGACGGCCTCGACCCAGGCGTTCCGCGGCATGCCCTTCATCTGGATGAAGGCGCCGACGAACGGGATGAAGACCGGGACGCCGGCCGGGATTCCCTGCTGCCGCAGCGCGATGGCGTGGCCCATCTCGTGGACGAAGATCAGCAGCACGAAGCCGATGGCGTAGGGCATGCCGAAGAACTGGGCGTAGACCCAGACGGCCAGCAGCATCGACAGGAGCGAGCCGAACTTGGCGAACTTCAGCGCCGCGAAGACCCACTTCACCTTGCCGAACATGAAGACCGCGGCCGCGCCGATGGGTCCGAACTTCTTGAGCTTCTTCTGCCACTCGGGCGTCTCGGCGGCCTTCTTCGCCTTCTCTTCCTCGCTGGGCGCGCCGAGCATCTGACGCGCGACGGCGTTCAGGTTCTCCTGGGTGCGCGCATGCGGGTCGGGCTCGGGCGTGTTCGGCTGGGAGGGCTCGTCGGTCATCGGATCTGGTAGGGCTTGGAGAGTCGCCAGGCCTCGTAGGCCACGATTCCGACCCAGAGAAGGTCGAGGGGCTGGGCGATGGCGAACAACAGATCGATGCTCGCCAAAGGCAGCAGCGCCAAGGGGATCTCTTCCAGGCCCTGTTCGACGGCCATGTCGTTGAAGACCATCCAGGCGGTCAGGACCCGGCTCACCGCGAAGAAGCCCAGGCTGATGGCGATGGTCATGACCTGCAGCGCCTGGCTGCGCTTCGGACCGATGAGCATGGCCTGGGCGCGCACGCCGAGCCAGGGGATGGCGATGGCGACCAGGGCGATGTCCCAGCCTGAGAGCGCGACGCTCGCCGCATAGATGCCGGCGCCGACGGCCGCTCCAGCCGCGTTGCCGGCCAGCGCCAACGGGTAGTTGATGTTCGAAGACAGCGCCTCGATCTGCCGCTGGACCTCGGCCCGCAGCGCGTCGTAGCAGGGCATGCACAGCACGCCGGCGTCGGTCTGCATCGACGGCTCGCCGGCCGAGATGGGGGTCTGGCACTGGCCGCAGGAGGTCTCGCTCATGGAGCCCGACTAACCGCCCAGGAGCACGCTCAGCGTGGCGAAGCCCTCGCGACCCCAAGGCTTCGTGATGAACGGCAGGTCCGAGGCGCTGGCTGGTGGCGTCGAGCCGCTCGTGAGCACGACGCGCGCGTTCGGGTCGATGGCCTGGATGCGGCGGATGGCCGTGATGCCGTCGCCGCCGTCGGCGAGATCCATGTCGACGACCGCGATGTCGGGGCGCTCGGCGGTCCAGGTCTCGACGCCCGCGTCCTCGCTCTCGGTCGTGAGGACGTCGTACCCCATGCGCTTGAGCACCCGCTCCATCGAGCGGAGCCACAGGTTCTGGTCGTCGATGAGCAGGACGCGCGCCATGCCTGACTGTACCGCTTGCCCGGGGTGTCGGCGTGCGCACCCTTGCGGCCGTGAACCCGAACTCCCGTGAGCGCTCTCGTCGCTCGGCTCGCCCTCCGCGTCGCGTCCTGCGGCGTCAGGAGGCGCGTGCCGTGCGCGCCAAGGTCGCCTGGTGCTCGCTTCCCCTGGTCTGGTGGCCAGGTGGGGTGCACGGCTGCGACTTCGAGGCCATCGGCCTGCCGAGCGGCCCCGAGAGCGTGCGTCGGGCGCTGTCCGGACGGCCCGAGGGGCTGTATGCGTTGAAGGTCGGGCTGGCCGATGCGATGCCGAGCTCGGCGGTCCACCGGACGCAGGGGCGGCACCTGGGGGTGCGCGTCGAGAGCGCGTGGCGGATCGGGTCGCGTGAGGTGCGTCAGGCCATCGACGGGCTCATCCGCTCGGCGCGTGTGCGTGAGGAGCTCGAGTTCGACGTCGAGCAGTGGCGGCGAGACCTGGGCCGTCGGGTCGGGTCGGTCGAGAAGGCGCTGACCTGTCCGCGCGTGCGCCAGGCCATCTGTGTGGTGGCGCCCGAGGCCCCGCTCGGGGAGTCCCGTCGCGATCTGCACCGGGTCCTCGGCTGGCACACCGGGGCCGTCGCGCGACTGCCCGAGGCCCCGGGCCGCATCCGGTGGCTCCTGGGTCGACCGGCGCTGGTCGAGCACGGCGACGTCGCCCTGGACGAGCTCCACCTGTTGCGTCCGACGGCCTCGCCCTGGCCGGTGCTCGAGGCGGTCGCGAGCCTGGCCATCCATGGGGTCCGCGGACCCGACGTCGCTCGGCTCGTGGGTCACCTCGCGGGCTGGGGTGTGACCGACTTCACCGGCCTGGTGCCGTGGTTCCGCCATGCGTCGAGCGATGGGCTCGCGCTCGAGGTCCTGGAGACCGCCCTGGCGCGGGGAGGCCGTCGTGCGTCCGATGCCCAGGCCCTGATCGAGGTGCTGGCGCTGAGCGGGGACACGCTCCTGCGCCAGCGGACGCACGATGCGTACGAGCTGTGCTCGCGGGCCCTGGGCTCGCCGGCGCACGTGCTCGGGCAGCTGGGTGATCTCGACGCGTTCGAGCGGCTCGCGGCGGTCGAGATCTGTCGGTACGACACGCTCGAGTGCATCGCGATGAACCGCCCGGCGGCGCTCGGTCCGTACCTCCACGAGGTCATCGCGGACCGCTTCCGCGAGGTGGGCCGGGCGCGCTGGCTGGCCCGCGCCTTCTCGCTGCTCTCGCCTTCCGTGGTCGCGCGACTGCTCGACCGCTTTGCCCGTAGGCGGATGCCACCGTCGACGCGCGCTCGGGCGCTCGGGGCGTTCCTCGACGGCATCGACGGCGTCTGGAAGCCGTCGGCTCGCGCGGATGATCAGGTCACGCGGCTGTTGGACGCTGGGATCGTGGACACGCTGCTGGCGTGCGACGACCCGGATCTGTTGAAGCGCGTGAAGCGCGTGCGTCTCGCGATCGAGGCCCTCGATGCCGGCTTGGACCACGACCGGCTGCTTCGTGCGTCCTTCTCCTGGGATGGCAACGCCAACCTGGATGCGTGGCAGTGCCGGCTGGTCGTCTGGCTGGCCGGCGACCGTCCGGGGCGCGTCCGGCCGCTGCTGACGGCGATCCCGGCGAACACCGATGTGAAGCACCACCCGCTGAAGGGACTCCTGGCGCTCCAGCCGATGCCGCGGGTTCGCTACGCGCTGCAGTCCGCCTGCGTTCGGCCCGAGGACATCCCTCGGGTCGTCACGGTGCTCGCGCGCGTCACGCTGGTCGAGCGCTATCCGGCGTTCCGCGACGTCCTGAACGCGGTCGAGAGCGTGCTCGGCTACCCCGGCGAGCCCGTGCATCGCCTGGCGCAGCTGTCCAGGGCGCTGCCCAAGAGCGTGGTGCTGGCGCAGACCGGCATCGAGCGTCTCCAGCGCGAGGTCGCGGCGCTCGAGGCCACCGGACGTGCGCCCGAGCGGCTCGCCTACATCCGTGATCGACTCGAGAGCCCCACGCTCGAGCGGAGCTATGCGGTCGAGGCGGAGCGTCAGGTGGAGAAGCACCTGCGGCTGGCGCACTTGCGCCTGATCGAAGAGGCCGTGCGCCGGGTCTTCCTCGAGCACTGGAAGGGACGGCCTCGCCTGGGCGCGGACTGGGACAACGCCGAGCGGCTGCTTCGCTCGACGCCCCAGAACCGTCGGCTCCTGCGTCGCCTGCTGCGTGCCGAGGCGCACGGCATCGACCTGCGCCGGACCCACCCCCAGAACCGCAAGGTGCTCGCTCGTTTCGTCGAGCAGGGCATCGACGTCGAGGCGTGGCTGGGCCGCTTCGCATGGACCGAGCCACGGTCGGGCTGGAGGGTGCGCTTCGCCCAGGACGCGCTCGAGGTCCTGCAGATGGGCAACCGCTTCGCGACCTGTCTGGCCCAGGGCGGCTGCAACCAGCACGCGACCATCGCGAACGCCGTCGAGGCGAACAAGCGCGTCCTCTACCTGGAGGACAAGAGCGGCAAGCTGCGCGGTCGGCGCCTGATCGGTCTCCAGAAGAACCGCCTGGTCGCCTTCGATGCGTACGGCGTGTCCAACCACGGTCAGTGGGTGCGCATCGCGCTCGATCTCGCCTGCCACGAGCTGGCCCGGAGGATCGGCGCCGAGCTGATGGACTCCAAGGGCTTCGACAGCTTCGGGGACGACTCGGATCTGGAGCTGTTCGCGGACTGGTACAACGACGGGGCCGAGGAGGTCGACTGGTGGGTGCGGCTGGAGCGGGACGCGATCCGTGCGGAGCTCGCGCGGCCCGAGCGCTGGAAGGACCGGAAGCCGTCGCTGCGCGCCATCATCTGGCTCGGCGACGAGCCGGGGGACTTCGAGCACCTGAAGGTCGACGAGCGGAGCTTCGTCCAGACGGCCGACAAGATGCGGCGGTGACGGGATGAGCTGGCTGCAGGGGAGCTGGATGGACCATGCATTCGGTCAGCTCGCGCGGCTGCCCGGGCCGCTGTTCGTAGACGGGCTCGGGGACGTGACCGCCGTCGGGGACGAGCACGCCGAGGTCCCGGACATCGAGGTTCGTTGGACGGGCGAGCGGCGTGTCGGCGCCCACACCCTGCGCGAGGGTCGGTTCGTGCCGCCCGAGCCCGCGTTCGACGGCGACGAGGCCGTGTTCTGGCTGGTCGAGCAGCCGTTCGTCTGGATCCACCTCCCGGCGACGGGGGACATGGGGCCCGGCCGGCGCTCGAGGCTGGCGCGACCCATGCTCGATCAGGGCGTCGGCGCCTGCATCCTCGAGGGTCCGTTCTACGGCCAGCGCACCCCGCCCGGGCAGCGCGGCGCGCTGCTGCGGACCGTCGAGGATCTGTTGCGGCTGACCCGAGGGTCGGTGGTCGAGGCCCGCGCGCTGATCCGGTGGCTCGAGCGACGAGGGCACCGCGTCGGCCTGACCGGCTTCTCGATGGGCGGCACCCTGGCGGCGCTCGCGGCGGCGCACTCGGACCCGCTCCCGCTGGTGCCGATGGCGACCGGGCGCTCCGCTGTGCCGATCTTCACCACTGGCGTGCTGAGCCGGAACGTCCACCCGAGCGTCCGGGCGGGCATCGCCGAGCAGATCGCGCGCGCCGATCTGGACCGGTTCGACCGGCCTGCGGGGCCTATTCACGTGGTTGGGTGCCGGGACGACGCCTACGTGCCGCGCGCCGAGGTCGAGGCGCTGGCGGCGCTGTACGACGCCCCGGTCAGCTGGGTCTCCGGAGGGCACGTCGCCGGGTACGTCCGGCGGGGCCCGCTCGTCGACGTGCTGCTCAGCCTGGCGACAGCTTGAACGGGAACGTCGCGATCGCCTGACCGCCGCGCGGCTTCGGGAACGTCGCGCCCTTCACGGCCTCGGCCACGCAGGCGTCCAGCGTGTCCTCCATCCCCTCGGTCACGGCGACCTCGGCCACTGTCCCGTCCACGTCGATCGTGAAGCGCGTGACGACCTGGCCGGACAGCGTGGCGTCCCGTCCCAGGGCCTGGTTGTAGCAGCTGAGCACACCGGGAGCGGCCTTGTTGATGCCCACGAGCACCTCGTTCTGGCTGAGCTCGCCGAGCGTCGGCTTCGGCTCCTCTTCGATGACCCACTCGCCGCCACCCGGCGCGTAGGTGGTGACCCGCTTCTTGGCGTCCGGCGCGCTGTGGTGGAACGTCGTGTACCCGACCTGGCCCGCTGCGCGCATGACCTCGCGCACGTCCGAGAACGGGACCGAGTCTGCGACCTCGAGCGTCAGCTCGTCCTTGGTGATCGTGCCCTCGGTGCGGAGCGCCTGCTTCAGCGGATCGCCGACGTTCGTGCCGATGGTCATCGCGGTCGCGCCGACCTGGATCTGCCCGGGACGCACCAGGACGCTGGCGGCCTTGGGGACGCTGCCCTCTTCGGGGTAGCCCTGCGCGCCTCCGCCCAGGTGCGCGGTCGGGAACCGGTCGTTCGCGACGTCGATGGTGCTGAGCAGCACGTCGTGGCGGGTCCCGGCGTGCGGGACGATGTGCACCCGGTCGGCGTCGGGGCACTTGTTCTTCACGGTCGCCAGCTCCTGGGCGAGCCCGGCCCAGTGGTAGTCGCCGACCTCGGCGCAGGTGTCGACGGTGCAGCGAAGCCGTGGGTTGTCGGCCGTGGCGATGCGCCCGTCCGGGTACAGGATGTCGTCGGCGCCCTGGATCTTGAAGCCGCTCTCGGCGATCTCGACGTTCAGGAGCAGGGAATCACAGGGCGAAGCGAGCGCCGTGGCAACGGTGAACAAGAGCATGGGCGTAGGCTACCTCCGTCCTTGTGACACCTGAGCGAAGCGAACTCGAACACCTGGAGCGACACATGAAGAAGATCATCACCCTCGTCGGCCTCGGCGCCATCTGCCTCGGCCTCGGTCTCGGCCTCGGCTTGAACATCCCCACGGCGCAGGCCGAGGCGGGTCTCTGGGGCTGCTACGTCGTCGACCGGCTCCCCGACGTGAAGGAAGCGATGGGCTGGAAGGGCGCGACCAACACCGCGGATGGCCTGAACAAGGTCGCGACCAGCTCGCCCGCAGGCACGATCCTCACGGTGCAGTACCCCACGGGTGGCGGCGGCTGGTCGGGCAGCACCCAGTCGGATGTCGGCCTGATCTGCGTGAAGGAGTAGGTGCTCCCGGAGTACCTGCTCGCCGCACAGATCGCGACAGCGTGCGGAAACCCGTACCTCCTCGCCGAGGTCGGGTTCACGTTCGTCGTCGAGGTCGACGGGGTGGAGCAGGTGCGCCGGACGCATGCGTGGAAGCCATCCGAGGGATCCGTGACGGTCACGGCCGGAGAGGACGTCGTCCACCTGGAACAGATCCAGCCCTTCATCGCGAGCGAGGCCCCTGCCGAGGCGGCGCTCGAGGTCTACAAGCAGTTCGTCAACGACAGCTACTGGCTGCTGTTCCCGTGCAAGGTGCTCGACGACGGCGTCGAGCTGGCGATGGACGGCGACCGCCTGGCCCTGTCGTTCACGGATGGGACCGGCGTGACGAGCGGCGACCGGTACTGGCTGCACGCGGACGACGCGGGCCACATCACCGCCTGGGACTACACGCTGGAGTCCGGCAGCGAGGGCTCGTTCACCTTCGACGAGCCCACCCGTTACGGCCCCCTGACGCTGTCCACCCGCGCGACGTCCGAGCACGTCGTGGTCCGCTTCGAAGAGGTCTTCGCCCGATGATCACCAACAACCTCGGCCGATCTGGCCTGAAGGTCTCCCGCTTCTCCATCGGCTCGTGGGTCACCTACGGCGGCCAGGTGGACGACAGCGTCGCCACGGCGTGCATCCACGCAGCGCTCGACGCGGGCGTCAACTTCATCGACAACGCCGAGGCCTACGCCCAGGGGGCCGCCGAGGTCACCGTCGGCAAGGTCATCAAGGGCATGCGTCGCGAGTCACTCGTCGTCTCGAGCAAGGTCTTCTGGGGAGGCGACGGCCCGAACGACACCGGCCTGAACCGCAAGCACGTCGTCGAGGCCTGCCACGGGGCGCTGCGTCGACTGCAGCTCGACTACCTGGACCTCTACTTCTGCCATCGGCACGACCCGACGACCCCCGTCGACGAGGTCGTCCGGACCATGAACACGCTGATCCAGCAGGGGAAGATCCTGTACTGGGGCACCAGCGAGTGGACTGCGCCGCAGCTGCAGGAGGCCTTCGACTGCGCCGAGCGCCTGGGCCTCGAGGGGCCGACGATGGAGCAGCCCCAATACAACATGCTGCACCGCGCCCGCGTCGAGGACGAGCTGGGGCCGCTGATCGACAAATACGGCCTGGGCACGACCATCTGGTCTCCGCTCGCGAGCGGGCTCCTGACCGGCAAGTACGACGACGGCGTGCCCGAGGACAGCCGCCTGGCCCACATGGAGTGGCTCCAGGAGTTCGTGTTCGGTGAGACGAAGGACTCGAAGATCGCCAAGGTCCGCGCGCTGGCCGATGTGGCCGGCGACCTGGGCTGCACCCGCGCTCAGCTCGCGCTGGCCTGGTGTGCGAAGAACCCGCAGGTCTCGACGGTCCTGACCGGCGCCTCGCGGGTCGAACAGGTCCACGAGAACATGAAGGCCCTCGACGTACTCGAGAAGCTCGACGACGGCGTCATGCAGCGGATCGAGGGCATCCTCGCGTAAGGTCAGAGTCGTGATTCCGCAGCCCACCGAAGAGCAGCTCAGCCTCTTGACCCCGGTCGAGCGGCGGGGCTACGCGCTGGCCGACTTCTGGCAACGGAAGATGCGGTGGCACGCCGAGCTGTGGAACTCGACGGTCATGGTGTTCCTGACCTGGCTGACCGTGAAGCGGCGGCTTCGCATCGAGGGGCTCGAGCACGTCCGCGGGCTCGACTACAGCCGCGGCGTCTGCCTGGTGGCCAACCACCGCACGTTCTTCGACTTCTTCACGGTCTGCTGCGCGCTGTTCCAGGAGCCGTCGTTCCAGCGCAGCAAGATCCTGTTCCCCGTGCGCGCCAAGTTCTTCTACGACTCGGACCTGGGCGGCCTGGTCAACATGGCGATGAGCGGGATGAGCATGTTCCCGCCCATCAGTCGCAAGCGGGAAGCCAAGGACTGGAACCTGTACGCCATCGAGCGGTGTGCGGCCGAACTCCGCGACAACCAGCGGGTCGTGGGCATCCACCCCGAGGGCCGACGCAGCACCAGCGAGGACCCGTTCGAGGTCCACAAGGGGAAGCTCGGCATCGCCCGCATCGTGCTCGACGTGCCCGAGGCCCAGGTCGTCCCGATCTTCCTCACCGGGCTCGGCAACTCGATGCTCGAGGAGGCCCGGCGGAACTGGTTCGACGCCGAGAACCACCCCATCTACATGCACTTCGGCCCGCTGGTCGAGCTGTCGGACCTCCACGCCGCCACGAACGACATCGGCGCAGCCCGCAAGGCGACCAACCGGTGCATGGAGGCCGTCCAGACGCTGGGCGAGCAGGCGCGCCGCTCGGCGGCTCGGGAGTCGGCGGTCGCCAAGGCCTGACGGGCTCCCGGAAATCCCGGGTCGGGCTCGGCCGTATGGCGTTAGTCGAGGGGCCGAGGAGCCGCGATGTATCCCTACCTCTGGGTCCAGCACACCGAGGCCGGACCGGTCGAATACGGCACGTACGGCCTGATGCTCGTGCTCGCGTTCCTGGCTGCGGCCCTGGTCAGCGGAGTGCGCTTCAAGAAGGTCGGGCTGAACGGCGACGCGGTCGTGCCGCTGATGGTCGTGGCCATCATCAGCTCGATCCTGGGTGCGCGGCTGCTGCACTTCCTGGGCAGCCCGGCCGACCGCATCCTGTTCTTCGACAACCCGCTGGTGCTCTTCCAGTTCAGCAAGGGCGGCATGGCCGTCATGGGCGGCCAGATCGCCGGCGTCATCTTCGGCTCGGCGTACATCGTCTACCGCAAGATGGACCCCTGGAAGGTCGCGGACGTCGGCGGCGCCGCGATGATGCTCGGCTCGTTCGTCGGGCGCATGGGCTGCTTCTTCGCGGGGTGCTGCCACGGCCGAATCGTCGAGGGCGCCCAGGCCACCTCGAGCCTGACGGGTGACCTGTTCCCCGGCGGCGAGATCCTGCTGCTCGATGGCTTCCCGTTCGTGGCGTACAGCTACCACGCGGGCCAGACGATGGGCTCGATCTACGAGACCGCGGTCTACCCCACGCAGACGTACGAGGCGCTCGGCACGCTGCTGGGCTTCCTGGTGCTGTCATGGTTCTGGAAGAACTACCGGAAGTTCGACGGCCAGATCATGGCCATGACGATGATCTGGTACCCGCTGCTTCGCTTCCCGGTCGAGCACTACCGAGGCGATGCCATCCGTGGCGAGGGCTACTTCGGCCTGTTCTCGACCTCCCAGGTCGCCTCCCTGGGTGTGGTCCTGGCCGGTTTCCTGCTCATCCTGTGGCGCTTCCGAAAGGGCGTCGCGCCCGAGGTCCCCATCGTCGACACCGACGAGGACATCGACGTGGACGACCTGATCTAGCTCCCGCTTCGACGTCTCGACGTCAGAGTCGGAGGAGGGCCCGTCGGCGGCGCTCCCAGCCCGTCCGGTCGCCCCGAGGGATGGCCCGGTGGTGCAGCTCGAGCAGCGGCAGGCGCGCCATGACCGGCAGGAAGCGCGCGGCCAGTCGAGGCACGTGCGAGAGCCCCTTGATGGCCGTCATCAGGTCGCTCGGCGCCATCAGCGGGAGGCGCTGGGTCAGGATCTTCCGGGTGCCGCCGGCGGGCAGGGCGTCGGACTCCATGAGCCGCACCAGCTCGCCCTCGTCCAGGCTGCAGGTGAAGCGGCGGAACAGGTCCATGCCCGAGAGGATCCCGCCGTAGTCGCGTAGCCAGCGGTATTCGTACTCGGCCAGGTCGCCGATCACGATGCTCTCGGCCAGGATCCGGCTGGACAGCATCTGCTGGGCGATTCCCGAGCCGTGGGCCGAGTGCGTCATCCACGCGGCGTCGCCGATGCTCGCGACGTTCCCGCGGACGAGGTCCACCGGTGGGGCCGCCAGAGGGAGTGCGCGGCTTCCGCCGAAGATTGTGTCGCCGACCCAGTCGTTCTCGGCGACCCAGTCAGCCAGGAGCTTGGGCCCGCTGGGATGGCCGGCGCCGGGGATCGAGCCCGTCAGGATGCCGAGGTGTTCGCCGTCGAACCGCAGGTTGACGATGCTGTACCCGCCCGCCATGCCCGAGAAGCACAGCGTGTGGCCGGGCTCGACCTCGTGGCGCTCGAAGAACCGCCGCGCTTCCTGCTGGTCCCGGACCTCGCGCATCTCCTGGGCCGCCACGCAGATGTCGACGGGCTCGAGCTTCGGCCGCCCCAGCAGGTTCAGGCCGTTCAGGCCGGTCGCGTCGATGACGAACCGGGCGTCGGGCACCTCGGTGACCTTGGTCTCGCCGTGCAGTCGGGCGCCGTGACGCTGGGCGAGCCGGATGAGTCGGCTGTGGAAGTGGCGCATGTCCACCTCCATCAGGTCGTGGTCGCGACAGACCACGCGGTGGGGTCCCCAGCCGGCGAGCAGATGGAACTCTAGGCCCTCACCGTGCAGCTCGGGGGGCAGGGGGCGGTCGAAGCCCGCGGCGTCGAAGGCCCAGGCCGGGACGCCGTTCACCCAGCGGGCACCGGCCGCTTCCAGGGGGCGAGCGTCGTAGCCCACCACCGACAGACCGCGACGAGCGCACTGGGCCGCGACAGCCGCGCCGGCGGTCCCCAGGCCGATGACGGCGACATCACTCATCACTCATCACTCATCACTCATCGCTCATCACTCATCACTCATCGCTCCACGCTCCGTCCGCCGCCCGCGACGGTCCAGCGAAGGTCACCGGCTTCCAGGCGGCTCGACACCCGCAGGCCGCCGACCATCAGCACGGCGCCGGGCCAGTCGCCCTCGAGCGCAATGGGGAAGACGCTCGGCTCGCTCTGCAGCCAGGCGGCCACCAGGTTCCCGACCCGCTCGTCGTCCATGTTGTGGCTCATGCGCACGGGGTCCTTCCGCCCGGCTCGGGTCATCCCAGCCAGCAGGCCGTACAGCCCGGCGATGGCCGCGGGGGCCCCGGTCGTGAAGACCACGGCGTCGGGCCCGGTCGCCCGCAGGCCGGCGTCGTTCCAGGCGGCCCAGCTGCCCTCGGGGCAGTCGATGAGCAGCGCGGCGTGTCCCAGGCTCACGGCGGTCGCTCCGCCGACCTCGAGCACGAAGAGGGCGTGGTCCATCAGCGGCGCAGCCACGACGCGATGAGGGGGTAGATCTCCTCGCGGGCGTGGTTGCCCAGCGGCAGGTCGAGGTGCCCGTAGTCGGCAGAGAACCCGGTGCTCTTGCCCGCGATGACGAACTCCTTCTCCTGGGCGCCGACCGCATCGTAGTAGGCGTACACCCGATCGACCGGCGCGATCTGGTCGCCTCGCCCGCTGATCACGAGGGTCGGGATCGTCGCGTTCTCGAGCGCCTTCAGGTAGTCGACGTTGCCCTCGGCGCTGACGAACGCCTTGGTCTCCATCGTGCGCGAGAGCTGCTTGAGCTCGCCGCGGGTCAGGGGCGAGGCCACCGTCCGGTACATGAGGCCGACGACCAGCGGCTCGATGTCCGTGAAGAGCAGGCCCTGGGCCCAGGCATCCGCGCGGGTGTACGACTCGCCCTGGAAGACGCCGGCGACGTGCCCGCCCCAGTCACTCGGGATGACCGGGACCCAGGTGTGGCCGGCGCCGACGAGCGCGCTCCAGACCACCGGATCGGGGTCGGTGAAGTCCATCGGCGAGCCGACGGCGATGAGCGCGGCCAGGTTGTCGTTGGCTTCGGGGACCGTCCCCGCGTAGATCGCGCCCACCATGCCACCCATCGAGTGGCCGACGTAGGTGACCTTCTGGTGCCCCGTCTGTTCCTGGATGTAGGCGATCGCGGCGGGCACGTCGTGCTGGCCGTAGTGGTCGATGGTCCAGCCCGCCCACTGGCGCTCGCCGTTCGCGTCGAGCACGGCGTCCCCGTGTCCGCGCAGGTCCAGGAGCCAGGCGTCGTAGCCCTCTTCCTGTAGGTACACGGCCAGGCTGCGCTCGGGGGTCAGGTCCCAGCAGTGATGGTTGCTGGAGATGCCGTGGACGATGACAACCGGGGGGCCGTCGGCCTCGCGGCGGGTCAGCACGATGGCCGCGCCGTCGTCGGTGGGCACGGCGTGCTGGACCGAAGGCGGCATCACCGGCTGGAGCGGGACGAACTCGTCCTGCGGCTCGTTCGGGTCGTGCGTGCAGGCCAGCAGCGCGAGGATCATTCGTCCGCCAGGAACCGCCCGACCATGCGGGCGGTGCGGGGGTGCGACAGGAGCTCGGCGTGCGAGAGGTCTTCCTCGGCGACCCCGAGCATTCCGGCCCGGTGCCACTCGCGAGCGGTCCAGTCGAGGCTGGGCAGGCGCGTGATCTCCGGCGGCGCCACCGGGTCGATGTTCGAGCCGACCACGAGCGTGGGGATCTGCGGCGCGCGGTAGTCCGGGAAGTCGGTGGCCCAGACGGCGTAGGCCGTGCCGAGGTGGCCCGAGTACGGCTCGCCGGGCAGGTCGCCGAGCAGCGCGGGGTCGAACGGCAGGCCCTCGGAGACGACCGAGCCGGGGTCTCGCAGGCGCGGGGTCGCCACGTGCGCGGCGAGCGGCGTCCCGACCAGCGCCATGCGTGCGGCATGGGGCTCGGCCAGAAGCAGCAGGACACCGGCGTAGCCGTGGGCGGCGACGACCCAGTCGCCCTCGATGTGCGACAGCGCCGCGTCGAGCTCGGTGACCGCCTGCTCGACCGACTGGTCGCGGGGCGGCAGCTCGAGCAGCCAGGCGTTCAGTCCACCCTGCTCGAAGACGTCGACCCAGGGGAGGTACGCCTCACCAGGCACCCCCGGCGTCGCGACGATGATCGCCTGGGTGCCGGGCACATCGGCCCCGACATCCACCAGGTTCCAGCCGCCCGCAAAGGCTGTCGAGATCGTCAGCCACGTCATGATCGGAGTCTATCCGCGTGGGGCGTCAGGGACATTTCACGGGCCGTGAAATGTCGTGAAATGTCTTGTAATGGACAGGGAGCCGCCATCGCGCGAACTGTCCCCGTGCGCAAGCGCACCGCGATTCTCCACTGGGAGGGGGCGGTCCCCTGGCGATGTGACCAGGGGACCGATTGGTGTCCCGCTCGACCGTCAAGACAGGGCGTCGGCCAGGTCGTCCACCATGCGCCCGAGCTGCTCGCGCGTGACGCTGAAGTCCTCGGACTCGCGCCCGCCGTCCTCGAGCGCTCGGAACCGCTCGACGGTGGCGGAGTCGCCGTCCAGGCCGACCTCGTAGTACCGCCGCCCGGTCATCTCCTGGGGCCGTGAGCGCAGGACGCCGCCGCCCAGCCGCTCGTCGACCTCGACGGGGACGAGCCGCTCGCCCAGGCCACGCAGGCTCTCGCAGATCTGCCCGGCCTGCTTCGGGAGCGGACCGGCCTGCGGCACGGACACCTTCACCCGGCGGACGCGGGCCCCGATCGGACCGGCCTCGACCAGGTCGAGCTCGACCTTTCCGTCGTCGGTCTCGACCTGGACCTCGCCCGAGCGGACCCCGGGCAGCGAGAGCTTGTCGGTCAGCGCGTCGGACAGGCTCACTTCTCGGAGTCCTCGGTCTCGGACGGCGTGGCGATGTCGCGCTTCTCCTGCTTGAACGTGTCGCCGTCGTGGTGCAGCACGATGGGCTTGCCCTCGAGGTACGTCTCGACGTGGACCGGACGGCCCCAGACGTGCGACAGGTTCTTCATCGCCCGCTGGGCCCAGTCGAGCTGCAGGTCGGCGCCCTCGTAGGTGTGCTGCAGCACCAGCTCGCCGCGGTTGGCGTGGTTGCCGTCGGTCACCTTCAGCCGCGGCTGCCCGTGGTTGCTGAGCATGAACAGGAGCTGCTGCTTCACCTGCGCGAACTCGCGGCTGGTGATGCGGTACTCGCCCGTGTTCTTGTCGATCTCGTAGGCGAACACGCCTTGCTGACGCACGAAGTCCTCGGTCAGGAACTCATCGACGAAGGTGACGTCGTTGTGGGATCGGCGGACCTGGAAGATCTTGTCCCGGCCCTCGCCGGTCTGGCGGTCCCAGGCGCGGCGCTCGCGCACGTCGTCGCAGTCGAGCCATTCCTTGCCGTACTGGCCCTTGTCCCAGCGCCGCTCGATGTCCCGCCACAGCTCGACGCCGAGCTTGTAGGGGTTCAGCTGGCCCGGTCGGGTCGCGACCGTGCCCGAGTGGTGGTCGGCGTAGTCGATGAGCTCCGAGGCATCCAGGATGTCCCGCGTCATCATGTGGGTGTGCCAGTACGTGGCCCACCCCTCGTTCATGATCTTGGTCTGGGCCTGGGGCGCGAAGTAGTACGCCTCATTCCGCACGATCTCCAGGCAGTCCCGCTTCCACTTCGGGATGTGGGCATGGGCCAGCAGGAACCCCAGGACGTCGCGCTCGGGCTCCTCGGGGAACTGTGCGGCCTTCTGGCGCTCCTCGTCCCGCTTCTCCTTCTGTGCTTCCAGGAACTCGGGCGGGTTGATGTACTTGTCCATGTAGTCGCGCGCGGGCAGCTTGTGGATGCCGTCGCCGACCGCCAGATCCTGCGCCTCGGCGGCCGTGCGGGCGCGTGAACGCTGGATGTGGGGACTGTGTGGATCGATCATGTTGTCGAGCGACAGGCACACGTCGAGCCAGCTCTCGACCGGGTCCTGGCCGATCTTGTTCACGTGCCGCCGGACACGGACCGCGTGGTTGGCCATCTGGTCGAGCATCTTCCGGTTCGTGTGTCCGAACCAGGCGTTGTTCTTGAAGAAGTCGACGTGCCCGAACACATGCGCCATGACCAGCTTCTGGTCCACCATCATGTTGTTGTCGAGCAGGTAGGCGTACGAGGGGTCTGTGTTGATGACCATCTCGTAGATCTTCTGGAGACCGTACTCGTACCCTTTCTGCATCTGGAGGTACTCCATGCCCCAGCGCCAGTGCGGGTATCGGGTCGGGAACCCTCCGTAGCTGGCGAGCATGTTGATCTCGTCGAAGTCGCAGACCTCGAAGATGGTCTCGAAGAAGTCCAGGCCGTAGCCCTTCGCGAGCTCTTCGATGCGCGCTCGGGCGTCCTCGAGTTCGGGGTCGAGGCCCCGGCGTGCGCGGAAGAAGAAGCTGTCCGACATCAGTTGCCCTTCCCAAGGAAGTCCTTGATACTGTTCATGATTCCTTCGCGGTCCGGGATGCGGGACAGGCGCATGAACTCGGTGTCGGTGAAGTTGGCTTCCAGGTCCTTGATGAACTGACCGCTGCCGTACTCGCTGTCGACCTGGCCGTAGCAGAACTGGTTGACCTTGGGCAACATGTCGTTCTTCAGGAGCTCCATGCAGGCCTTGGTGTCGGAGCTCGACCAGTTGTCGCCGTCGCTGAAGTGGAATGGGTAGATGTTCCACTCGGATGGACTGTACTCGTCGTCGATGATCTTCATGGCCAGCTTGTAGGCCGAGCTGATCAGCGTCCCACCCGACTCGCGGGTGTGGAAGAATGTGTGACGGTCGACCTCCTTCGCCACGGCGTCGTGGATGATGAAGCGGGTCTCGACGTTCTTGTACTGATGGCGGAGCCAGGTGTCGATCCAGAACGCCTCGAGGCGCACGATCTCCTTCTGTTCCTTCCCCATCGAGCCCGACACATCCATCATGTAGACGATGACCGCGGCGGACTGGGGCTCGGTCTTGGCCTTCCACGACCGGTACCGCTTGTCCTCCTTGACGGGGATGATGCGAGGGCTCTTCGGGTCGTAGCTGCCGGCGGCGACCTGGCGCTTCAGGGCCTCCTTGAACGTCCGGCGGCTGTGCCGGAGCGACTCCGGGCCCAGCTTGCTGATGCCGGTGTACTTGTCCCGGCTGGTCGAGATCTCCTTGGCCCCACGCGGCTCGATGTTCGGGAGCTCGAGCTCCTCGCCCAGGATCTCGGCGAGCTCCTCGTAGGTGACGTCGACCTCGAGCACGTGCTGCCCGGCCTTGTCGCCGGCCTCGCCCGGACCCTGGCCCTTGCCGTCCCCCTCGCCCTGACCCACGCCGCCCTGGTTCTTCCCGTAGCGGAAGCGGGGGATCTGGATCTGGGGAAGGGGGATCGACACGACCTTCTTCCCCTGCTTGCCGATCATCTCGCCGTTGGACATGAAGCCCTTGAGATCCTTGCGGATCCGGCCCTTGACGATCTGGCGGAAGCGGTGGAGGTCGTTGTCGATGTTCAGCGGCATCAGTCCGCCTCGTCCGTGTCGCCTCGGGCGAAGATCGACGCGACGTAGTTCAGCACGTCGGTCGCAGACTGGTCGTCGTACCCGAACCGGTCGATGAGGCGCTGCTTCACGACGTCGATCTTGGCCTGCGTCTCCTTGTCCACGACCTGGGAGACCAGCGACGTGAGGCGGATGCTGTCCTTCTGGTCCTCGAAGAGCTTGAGCTCGAGCGCCTTGTGGAGACGCTCACTGGTGGTGTACTCGAAGGTCTTTCCATCGAGGGACAGGGCTCCGATGAAGTTCATGATCTCGCGGCGGAAGTCGTCCTTTCGCGCGTCCGGGATCTCGATCTTCTCCTCGATCGAGCGCATGAGTCGCTCGTCGGGCTCTTCGTAGGCGCCGGTGAAGGGGTTCTTCACCCGTTCTTTCTGGGTGTAGGCCTTGATGTTGTCGATGTAGTTGGCGCACAGACGGGCGATGGCGTTCTCGTCCGCCGTGATCGCCTTCTGGACCTCGTTCTTGATGATGTTCTCGTACTCCTTCTTCACGAGCCCGAGCAGGTCCTTGTAGTGCTTCTTCAGGTCCTCGTCCGAGATGAGCGAGTGGCCCTTCAGCCCCGACTCCAGTGCGTTCAGCACCATGAACGGATTGATGCACTTGGCGTCGGCGTCGCGTACGAGCGCGTTGGAGATCTTGTCCTGGACGTAGCGGGGGCTGATTCCCTCGAGGCCCTCGCGGATGGCGCCCTTTCGGAGCTCCTTGACGTTGTCCTCGGTGTACCCGGGAAGCATCTTTCCGTCGTACAGCTTCATCTTCTGGATGATGGTCAGATTGTGCTTCTTGGGCTCCTCGAGCCGGGTCAGCACGGCCCACATGGCGGCCATCTCGAGCGTGTGCGGCGCGATGCTCTTCGACACGCGCTTCTTGTTGTAGTCGCGCGTGTAGATCCGTGCTTCCTGGCGCCACTTCGTGATGTAGGGCACGTCGATCTTGATGGTCCGGTCCCGAAGCGCTTCCATGAACTCGTTGTTCTGGAGCTTGCGGTACTCGGGCTCGTTGGTGTGCCCGATGATGACCTCGTCGATGTGCGTCTGAGGGAACTTCTTGGGCTTGATCGTGTGCTCCTGGGATGCCCCGAGGAGGTCGTACAGGAACGCGACGTCCAGCTTCAGGACCTCGACGAACTCGATGATGCCGCGGTTCGCGACACAGAACTCGCCGTCGAAGTTGAAGGCGCGTGGGTCCGAGTCGCTGCCGTACTCGGCGATCTTCCGGTAGTTGACGTCACCGGTCAGCTCGGTGCTGTCCTGGTTCTTCTCGTCCTTGGGCTGGAAGGTGCCGATTCCGATGCGGTCCTTTTCGCTCAGGATGAGTCGGCGGACGCGGATTCGCTTGATCAGCTCGGTCCAGTCGCCACCGACCTCCTTCATGATCTTCTGGTACATGAAGCGGCTGACCGGGTCGAGGTCGCCTTCGAGCTTGATGGGGTAGCGCGCGTTCGAGTCCTTGTTGAGCTCGTTCAGCACCTGCTCGCGCAGGTCGATGGGGATGAGCTTCAGCGGGTCCTCGTTCAGGGGCGAGGGGATGACCTCGTCGGCGTCGTTCCACGAGAACGTGTAGAGCCGGCCGGCGTCCTGCTTCGAGTACCACTCGAGGCCCTTCTTGATGAGGCGGGCGATGGTGCTCTTCGCCGACCCGACGGGGCCGTGCAGCAGGATGACGCGACGCTCGGCGCCGTACCCCATGGCCGCGGCCCGGAGCACGTTGACCAGCTTCATCAGGTGCACGTCGATGCCGAAGACCGCGTCCTTCCCGCCGCCGAAGGGGTCGTCGAAGAAGCGGTAGCGCACGATGCGCTTCTTGTACTCGGTGTACTCCTCGGTCCCGAAGCTCATGATGAGGTCGTACAGACGCTGGTAGGCGTTCCGGCTGATGGACGGGTCGTCCTTGACGAGGTCCAGGTAGTCCTCGAACGAACCCTCCCAGGTCAAGGCGCGGTATTCCTCCACGTCCTGCATCGTGGCGATCATGCCGAGGATGGACTGGGTCGAACCGTTGCTCATGCGAGCCTCCTGCGAGTGAACACCTCGTTCAGTTCCGCGGGCTCCCGTGAGGTCCGGAGCGATGAGTGCGGAGCTGGGAGAGCGAAGACGAGAGGTGATCGATGTCGAGAGCCGGGGCTCCGTGGGTGATACGGATGACCGACCGGTTCATTCTGACCGGCCGTTCGGCAGGTCGGGGCGATCGAGCCGGATCCCGAGCGTCTCCCTCGCGGTTGGACGCAGGCCAGGACGGTTGAGATGGAAGATGTCAACTCTTGCGGAGCCGACCCGTGCTGAGTGACCGAATGGCGCGGATCTTCGCCGTCTTCTGCGCGTTGGCGGGTGCCGCTCTGCTGGTCGGTCCGGTGGTCTTTCACCCCTTCGAGGTGCTGGGGTCGTACGCGTCCGAGGGGCCGCATCATCTGGCTCGCATGGCCGCGCACATGCAAGATGACTGGAACCCGTGGTTGTTCCACGCGCCGCGCGAATTCCCCATCGCGCCGCGCGCGCTGAACCTCAGCCCGGCGACGATGGTCCTGATGTGGCCGTTCTGGCTGGCCATGCCCGATGTGCACGGGCTGGCGCTCGGCTGGAACGCGGCGTGGCTGCTGTTGTTCCTGGCCGGAGCCGGTGGTGCGTGGCTCCTGGGACGCCAGCTCGACGACGAACCATGGGTCGCGGCGTTCCTGGTGTCGGTGGTCAGCTCGGCGGCGTTCCTGCAGGATCTGCCGAACGTCGGTCGGCCCGAGACGATGATCCTCGTCGCCTGGCCGCTGCACCTGGGGCTGCTGGCCGCGGCGCTCAAGCACGGCCGCGCCTGGATCGCCGGCGCCGCGCTGAGCTTCGCGTTCCTGGCGTTCCAGGGTGGATATCCGGCGCTCTTCCTGGGGCTCGCCGAGCCGCTCGTCGGGCTGCACCTGATGCGTCGGCTGGCCTGGAACCGGCGCGGGGTGGCGGTCATCGCTGTGGTCGCGGTGGCTGGGGCCCTGGCGCTGGCTCCCTGGGTCGTGCTGGCGATGGAGCATCCGCCGGCGGCCATCGAGGTCGGTCGGGAGACCCTGGGCGGGACGCCGATCCGCGGGCTGATGCCGTGGGGCTTCGCCAGCGAGGTCGCCAACTGGGGGGTCGAGCCGCGGACCTATCTGGGCGCGGTGCTGGGCCTGGCCTCGCTCGCCGCGCTGCGGTTCCGCTGGGGGCGGTGGGCGTTCCCGGGCGTGGTGACGGTGCTGTTGCTGGCGCTCGGTCCAGAGATGCGCTGGCAGATCGACGACGACGGCGTGACCGGCCCCGCGCAGCTGGTGCACTGGCTCGTGCCGCTGGCGCAGCCGACGATCTGGGCGCGGATCGGGGCGATCCTCCCCATCCTGGTGGGACTGGCGGTGATCCCGCTCATCCGGAACCGGCCGGCATGGGCGCTCGCCCTGGGGCTTGGCTCGTTCGTCGAGCACACCGCGGTGTCGACGGCCTGGGCGCCGGTGAGCTGGCCGCTGGACCTGGACGTCGCCTACGACGTGCCGTGGGTCGCGCCGCTGGGGGGGCGGTCGGCGTGCATCGGCAACGCCATCCCGATCCCCCGCGGGCCGCACCTGGCCATGCGCATCCAGACGCTGGGGTGGCTCGACGCGCAGATGCCGATCGACAGCAACGAGCCGCTGATCGTCCGGGACGGCAGCGCGGTCGGGGCGCCCACGGTGGGGTGTGCTCAGCGGGACCTGTACACGCTGAGGGGCGAGGGCTTCACCGAGCTCATCGTGCTGCACGGCGAGTTCGTGACGGCCGAGAAGACGACCGAGCTCGAGGCGGTGCTCGGGCCGGGCGAGTCCTTTGCCGGCGGGGTCCTGTGGGACCTGCCGACCTCGACGGGAGACTGCGACGTGCCCCTGATGCTGCGGCTCAAGGGAGCGGGTGAGGCGCCGCCCGAGCCGCCCATCGACGACAGCGAGTTGCCGGATCGCATCCGGGATCGGAACGACCGGCAGTAGAGGTCAGTTCCAGACCTCGCAGCCGGTGCCCAGGCTCTCGGGATCGTGTCCCGTCACGATGCAGTCGGCGCTCGAGCCGTCCATCTCGTAGACCTCGACGTGCCATGTGAGGCGGTCGCGCTGGCGGGTGGTGCATTGGTAGAGCGTCGTCCGGCCGTCCTGGACGTCCTGGAACGAGTCCACGATCCCGAGCTGCAGGTAGAGCGTCGTCCACCAGCTGTTCTCGTCCTCCTCCCACACCGTGACGTCATGGTGCTCGTCCCAGGGCTGATCGGCGCCGGTCTCATGGATCCACAGCTCGCCGCCGGACGCCGGGCCCGTGACGTGGATGTCGAACCACCAGTCGGCCTCGTCGCAGTCGATGAGCACGGCCTCGTCGACGTGGTCGGGCGCGCACTCGTCGATGCCGATCGAGGTCGGGCCGGTGTACTCGTCCCCGCAGTCGCCCAGGCCAGCGGAGTCGTCGCTGTCCATGTCCAGGCCGGTCATGCCGCTGAAGTCGTCGGGCTCCGGGGAAGGGCCGCCTCCGCCGCAGATACAGGCCATCAGCGACAGCGTGAACGCGGAGAGGGTGAGCGGTCGCAGGGCGTGTCGCATCAGTTCCAGTCCTCGCAGCCGGTCCCCAGGCTCTCGGGCTCATCTCCCCACACGGCGCAGTCGGCCTCGGCGCCGTCGGTATCGTAGATCACCACGTGCCAGGTCAGCGAGTCCATAGTGGGCGTGTCACAGGGGTAGAGGGTGGACTCGCCGTCCGAGTCGTAGACCGGGATCATGTGGTTCTCGTCCCAGGGGTTCTCGGAGCCGGTCTGACGGGTCCAGAGCTCGCCGCCGGTCGTCCAGTCGACGGTGTAGACGTCGAACCACCAGTCGGTGGAGTCGCAGTTCCAGACGATGGCTGCCGTGCCGTCCGTCACGAACGGGGGGCAGGTCTCCTCGAAGCCGATGTAGACGGGGCCGGTGTAGGCCTGTTCGCAGTCCTCTCCGGTGTCGGGGCCGGTGTCGGAGTCCGTGTCGCTGTTGGCGTCCGTGTCGGGTGAAGAGTCCGTGCTCTCCCCATCCGTGCAGGCGAACAAGATCAGCAGTGTGGTCATGGCCCCTCCTGCCGCACCTTACCGCTGTGGGTTAGTGGGGAGCGTGGATCTCGCGGGACTCTCGACCCAGGATCTGAGGCAGCTCGGTGAAGCACTGCGGCAGAACGAAACGGTTCGGCTGCGGCTGACCGACGACTTCCCGAAGCACCTGCGCGCCAACCAGATCGTGCCCCTGGTCGATGTCGTCGAGACCCGCACCGGGGCGTTCACCGAGGCGCTCTCCGCCCACCTGCCCATCCCGGGACGCGAGGACGCCCCCGAGCTTCGGGTCACGGCGCTGATCCCGACCCATCGCCGGACGCCCATCGGTCTGCGCGCGCTTCGCGAGCAGGACTGCGATGTCGAGGTCGTCGTCCTGGCCAACGGCGAGGCGATGTCGCGCGGGGTGCAGGGCGACCGCGTGATGGCCGTCGACTGGCGAGGTCACGGGGCGACGCGTCAGGCCGGGCTCTCGTTCGCCGACCGCGACTACGTCCTGTTCACGGTGGACGATGCGCTGCCCAGGGGACGAGGCTGTGTCCGGGCCCTGGTCGAGGCGCTCGAGGAGGGCGGCTACGACGCGGTCTTCGGCCGGCAGGTCCCGTGGCCCGATGCGGACCCCATCACGCGCCTGCGACTTCACGACTGGACGCCACCCGGCCACGGTCACTGGCCCGTCGAGCGGCTGGACCACGTGTTCGCGCTCTACCGCCGCAGCACGCTGCAGGAGCACCCGCTTCCCGCCGTCCCCATCGGCGAGGACCTGCACTGGAGGCAGGGCCGCCGCATCGGGTACGTGCCGGGTGCGATGGTGGTCCACAGCCATGAGCGTCGGCCCCGTGAGCTCTACCGACGCACGCGGGACCTGCACGTCCAGCACCATCTGGTCGGCGACTCCCCGCTCGTGCCCTCGCTTTCGAGCGTCTTCGCGGCGCTGCCCGGGCTCGTCCGTCCGGTCCTGAGAGCGGGGCTGGGGGAAGCACCGAACCACCTGGCCGAGCTGCTGGGGCAGTGGCGAGCGGCTCGGATCACGCGGCCATGATCCTGGTCGCGGGCGCAGGACCGGGGGGCCTCGGGTGCGCTCAGGCCCTGCAGTACGTGGGGCGAGAGGTCGTGGTGCTCGAGCGCTCGCCGGAGCTGAGGACAGCCGGGGCGGGCCTGATGGTCCAGGTGAACGCCATGCGGATGCTGGACGCCGTCGGACTCGCCGAGCCGGTCGCGGCGGTGGGCGTGGCCCTGACGGACGGGGAGATCGCGCTGGCCGATGGAACGCGTCTGGGCGGCATGGCGCTGGGCGCCGAGCGGTGGGGGTAGAGCTGCATCGCCTTGCACCGGGGCGAGCTGTCCAAGGTCCTGGCCGATGGCGTCGACATCCGGTTCGGGGCGCAGGTGAGCGGACTCGAGCAGGACGAGGGCGGTGTACGCGTGGCGCTGGCGGATGGGCGAGAGCTCGAGGCCGAGGCCCTCACCGGAGCGGACGGCATCCATTCGGCGGTCCGGACGGCCCTGTTCGGCGAGCTGCCGCTCCGCTACGCCGGGTACACCTGTTGGCGCGGCCTGGCGCGGGTGGACCAGCCAGCCGGACCCGGGGTCCTGAGTGAGCGCTGGGGCGTAGGAACTCGCTTCGGCATGGTGCCGATCGGGCGGGACCTCACGTACTGGTTCGCCACCGAGAACACGCCCGCAGGCGGGGTCGATGGCGACGCCCTGGCCGAGGCCCGCGTGCGCTTCGAGGGGTTCGCCGAGCCCGTCGGCACGCTGCTCGACGCCACCGAGGTCATCCTGCGCAACGACATCGTCGACCTGGCCCCCATCCCCAGCTGGGGTCGCGGCCGGGTCACGCTCCTGGGCGATGCCGCCCACGCGATGACCCCGAACATGGGTCAGGGAGCGGGTCAGTCGATCGAGGACGCCATCGTCCTGGCGGTGTGTCTGGGCGAGGACCTGGGGGCCTCGTTCCGGTCGTACGAGGCCGCTCGGATGAAGCGCGCCCGCCAGTTCGTCGACCGCAGCTGGTCGGTGGGGGCGATGGGTCAGTGGGAGAACGGGCTCGCGCGCTGGGCTCGCGCCTGGGCCATGCGCCTGACACCCGAGTCCGTCATGGCGTCGCAGCTGACTCAGGTGTTTCGGGTTCTGGTTCCGGAGCTTCGGTCGGCCGGACATCGATGACCACGAGCTCGGGGCGGCACAGGAAGCGAAGCCGCGGCGCGTCCCGACGCTCCATCCCGACCCCGCGCGACACGAACAGGTCGCCGCCCCAAGGCAGCTCGGTGCGGCCGTGCGTCCAGTCGCGGGGGAGCTCGGACAGCGTCATCAGCGGTCCGAGGAACGGGAGCTGGACCTGCCCGCCGTGCACGTGGCCGGCGAGCAAGAGGTCGGCCGGGGGCTGCGCCAGCGCGAAGTCCGGCGAGTGGCCCAGGACCACCGTGAACGCGTCCTCTTCGACGATGTCGGGCAGCTCGTCCGCACGGGAGTCCTCGATCGAGAGCCCCCACACGACGACGTCGGCGAGCTCGTAGCGGGTGGTCTCAGCGCTCACGTTCGAGATGCCGTCGTAGACGCTGGCCCAGCCGGTGCGGTCGGTGTCGCCCTCGACCGCGACGCTCGGGAGGCTCGGGATGCCCACCCGCCGCAGCATCTGGTTCGCCGCCCGGTGCTCCCGCCAGGTGACGTCGACGGGCGCCTGGACCGTGTCGCCGGCGAACAGGACGAGATCGGGCGCCAGCCCCACGACCTGGGTCATCGCGTCTTCCTCGTAGGCGCCCACCTCGTCGGTCTGCAGGTCGGCGATGAGCACGATGCGCAGCGGCTTGTCGATCTTGTCGCTGGTCAGCGTGTGGTGGTTCACCTGCAGCGCATGGGGCTCGATGAAGAACGCGTCGATGCCCACCGCGACGAGCGCGCCTGCGACGAGTCCGGCGGGCCAGGTGCGGTCCCGGAGCAGGATCACGGGGATGCCCACGAACAGCGCCCAGCACATGGCCCGCATCGCCCCGAAGATCGCGTACCCGACGGCGATCGTGCCGCAGGCCAGGAGCGCTCCGGCGGCCACCCCGACCAGCGCCCCCCGGAAGCCCTTCATGCGCAGGGCGACCCCGGCGAGGACGACAAGGCAGACGATGTCCAGGATCAGGTTCACGTTCATGTGTACGTCGACGCCGTGCGTTTTCAGCGCAGGACGTCCCTCAACCTCACACGGTTCCGCCAGAGGTGGGCCCACCCGGCGCGTTCCCCACGTACCCACGTATCCGATCGGCGTTTTCGCCACGCTTCCGGACTGGAGGCCAGTCCGCTGGCCAGTCCACGCAGCGCGGCGAGCCCAGCTCCCTCGGGGACACGCGCGCTCCAGCCGCGGCCCGCGAGCGACGCCAGCCCGAGCCCGGCCAGCCGGGCCGAGGTCCACATCGGCATCGTCAGGACGGCGCCGAGTGGCAGGTTGCGGACGGCGACCCGGACCCGGTTCCGCTCGACGAGGAAGATCTTCTCGGGGCCGTAGCGGCCGTAGCTGGCGCCCAGCTCGTGCTCGATGACGGCGTGCGGCAGGTAGACCAGCTCGAACCCGGCTCGCCAGGCGCGCAGCGAGAGATCGACGTCCTCGCCGAACGCCTGCAGGTCCTCGTCGAAGGGGCCGATCCGGTCCAGCACCGCTCGGTGGATGCCCATGGCCGCGCCCGAGCAGGCCCCGACCTCGCCGGCGAGCTGGTAGTCCTGGCCGTCCTGGTCCTCGCGTCCCCGGGCCCAGTTGAAGCCGTCGGGGAAGAGTCCGTGGCCGACGTTGTCGAGGCGACCGGTCCCGTCGGCCAGTCGGATCCGGGGCTGGTAGAGCCCAGGGCCCAGGCCACGAAACGCATCGACGAAGCCCGGCTGGGCGCAGGTGTCGTCGTTCAGCAGCAGGATGAGCTCGCCCGACGTCCGCTCGAAGCCAGCGTTGGCCGCGCGCGCGAACAGCGGGTTCGACTCCAGGTCGAGCACGGGGCAGCTCACCGCCTCGACGTCACAGGTGCCGGGCTCGGCGCTCACGACCACGAGCAGCTCGTCGCCGTCGTGCAGCTGGCTCTCGAGGCTCGCGACGCAGCGCCGCAGCAGCTCGCCCCCCTTGTGGGTGACGACGACCGCGCTGATCACGTGAAGATCCCGCTCTTCAGTCCCAGTCGTGCCAGGCGGAACCGGAGCGCCGTCCCCAGCACGCCGACCCCGTACTGGGTGCTGCGCGTGAAGTTGATCGAGCTCGACTCGGGCTCGTAGCGAGCGGGGCAGGACAGCTCGCCGATCCGGAAGTCCAGGTACGCCGTCTGGGCGAGGACCTGGTTGTCGAAGACGAAGTCGTCGCTGTTCCGATCGAGCGGCAGCGCCTCGAGCAGCTCGCGGGAGAACGCCCGATACCCGGTGTGGTACTCGGACAGCTTCAGGTCGAGCAGGATGTTCTCGGCGAAGGTCAGGACGCGGTTGCTCACGTACTTGTAGAGCGGCATGCCGCCCTTCAATGCGCCGATTCCCAGGACGCGGCTGCCCAGGACCAGGTCGTACTGGCCACAGGCGACCATCGACGCCATCGCCGGCACGAGCAGCGGGCTGTACTGGTAGTCGGGGTGGAGCATGACCACGACGTCGGCGCCCAGCTCGAGCGCCGCCCGGTAGCAGGTCTTCTGGTTCGCGCCGTAGCCACGGTTCGCGTCGTGCACGATCGTTTGCACGCCCAGGCCGCGGCTGATGGCCACCGTCTCGTCCGTCGAGCCGTCGTCGACGAGCACCAGTCCGTCGACCACGTCCGGAGGGATCTCCTCGACGGTCCGCGCGAGTGTCCGCGCGGCGTTGAGAGCCGGGAGGACCACGATCAGCCGCTTGCCGTGGATCATCGTGGGGGCAGGGTATCCTCTCGACATGGCGCTCACCCCGGATGACCTGGACGGCGACACCGCCGATGCGCTCACGACGCAGTCCTACGGCGGCTCGGATGTGATCGACGGCGTGGTGATCGTGGACGTCACCCACCACGTCGACGACTCCGGCGGACTGGTCGAGCTGGGGCGGCTGGTCGGCGGACAGCTCGCGGACTTCGCCGGCTTCGAGGTGCGCCAGATCAACTGGAGCCAGGTGCTCCCCGGCGCGATCAAGGCGTGGCACCTGCACCTCGACCAGGACGACGTCTGGTTCGTCCCGCCTCAGGGCAGGCTCCTGGCCGGGCTGCGGGACTGTCGCCAGGGGAGTGCGTCCCACGGCGTCGTCATGCGGCGCGTCCTCGGTGCGGGGCGCGCGCAGCTGGTTCGGGTCCCGCGCGGGGTCGCCCACGGCGTCGCGAACCCCTGGATGACGGCCTCGGACTTGATCTACCTGGTGGACCGGCCGTTCGACCCGGTGGACCCCGACGAGCGTCGGCTGCCCTGGGATCACTTCGGCGCCGCGTTCTGGGCGCTCCGCCGCGGATGAAGGCGCTCATCCTCGCTGGAGGAACCGGGTCCCGGCTGCGGCCGCTGACCCACACCCGCAGCAAGCAGCTCCTGCCTGTGGCGGGGCGACCGATCCTCTCGTACGCGCTGGACGCGGTGCGAGAGGCGTGCACCGAGGCGGTCATCGTCGTCGGCGACACCGAAGATGAGATCCGTGCGGCCTGCGGCGATCGCTGGAAGGGCATGCCGCTGCACTACATCCGCCAGGACGCGCCGCTGGGGCTTGCGCATGCGGTGCAGATCTCCGCCGGCGCGCTCGGCAATGCGCCCTTCCTGATGTACCTGGGCGACAACCTGCTCAACGGCTCGATCCGGCCGCATGTGGACCAGTTCGAGACCTCGCGCCCCGCGGCGATGGTGCTGCTCGCCCAGGTCCCGGACCCCCAGCGCTTCGGTGTGGTCGAGCTGCGGAACGGTCGGGTAGTGCGCCTTGTCGAGAAGCCGGCCGTGCCGCCCTCGGATCTGGCGCTCGTCGGCATCTATCTGTTCAGCGCGGCGATCTTCGAGGCCACGCACGCCATCCGTCCGAGCGCGCGCGGCGAGCTGGAGATCACGGACGCCATCCAGCACCTCGTCGACTCCGGTGAGCGGGTCGAGAGCGCTCGCGTGACGGGCTGGTGGAAGGACACGGGCAAGCCCGAGGACCTGCTCGAGGCCAACCGGCTGGTGCTCTCGGACCAGGACCCGCCGGTGTTCGTGGACCCCACCGCCGAGGTCAGCGACTGCATCCTGGTGCCCCCCGTCCGCGTTGGGCCGGGCTGTCGGCTGCGGGCCTCGACCGTGGGCCCCGATGTGGCGCTGTCCGCTGGTGTCCGGGTCGAACAGGCCGTGCTGTCGGACGCCATCGTGATGGAGGACTCGACCATCCGTGGGGTCACGCTCACCGGCTGCCTCATCGGGCGCGAGGCCGTCGTCGAGCAAGGTCCAGCCTCTCTGATCATCGGAGACCGCTGCAAGGTCACGCTGCCGTGAAGGCGCTCGTCACCGGGGGCTGCGGCTTCATCGGGAGCGCGCTCGTGCACCGGTTGATGGCCGACGGGCACGACGTCGTGAACCTCGACGCGCTGACGTACGCTGGTGTGCGCGCCTCGGTCGAGCACTTCGAGGGCGACGCCCGATACCGATTCGTTCACGGCGACGTCTGCTCGCGTCCGACGGTCGACGACGCGATCGCCGAGGCGGACGTTGTCTTCCACCTGGCCGCCGAGAGCCACGTCGACCGCAGCATCTCGGGTGCGGCGCTGTTCATCCGGACGAACGTGCTGGGTACCCAGGTCGTCTGCGACGCCGCTCTCCAGGCCGGCGTGCGCCTGATCCAGGTCGGCACCGACGAGGTCTACGGGTCGATCGAGGTCGGTCGGTTCACCGAGGACTCGCCGCTGGTGCCCACCAACCCGTACGCGGCGAGCAAGGCCGGCGCAGACCTGGTGGCGCTGTCGTATGCGCGGACGCATGGCCTGGACGTCGTCGTGACGCGCTGCAGCAACAACTTCGGCCCGCGGCAGCTGCCCGAGAAGCTCATCCCGCTCGCCGTGACGAACGTGCTGCGCGGGCGGCCGGTCCCGGTCTACGGGGATGGCCTGCAGGTCCGCGACTGGATCCACGTCGACGACCATGTCGGGGCGCTGCTGTTCCTGGCCGAACACGGCGTCGCGGGCACGGTCTACAACGTCGGGGCGGACAACGAACGGACGAACCGTGCGGTCATCGACGAGATCCTCGGCGAGCTCGGCGGATCCTGGGTCGAGGTCACCGACCGGCTGGCTCACGACCGCCGCTATGCCATCGACGCGGGCCGACTCGCTGCGCTCGGGTTCACGGCGCCACGACGCCCGCTCGGGCCGACGCTGGCCTGGTACCGCGCCAACCCCGGGTGGTGGGAGCCGCTACTCGCCGAGTAGGAGCCCGGCCGAGACGATGTCGTCCGGGTCGAGCTGGATGGCCTTGCGAGCGCGGAGCTCGGAGCCGGCGTAGTCCCGCTGCGAGTGCAGCAGCTCGGCGTGCTTGCGCCAGGGAGTCGCGGTCACGTGCTGGAGGGCCTGGGCGCTCTGGTACGAGGCGACGGCGGCGTCGGTGTTGCCGAGCGCGGCGTTGCAGTCCCCGGCGAGCGTGTGCAGCGCCGGAATGGTCGGATAGCCCTGGAGCGCTTCGTCCACGAGCGCCAGCGCGTCGGTGTAGCGACCGGACGCCGCCAGGACGTGCGCCAGGTAGACGCCGCTCGCCGTCGACGGGTTGGACGCGTGGGCGAGCTCCAGGCTCTCGCGGGCCTCGGCGCACTTGGGTCCGGGCAGGCAGGCGTGGGCCTGCAGGATGCCGCGGATGAGCGGGCGACCGCCGGCCTCGTCGAGGCGTGAATCCGGGAGCGTCTCGAGCTGGGCCCAGATCTTCATCGGGTCGAGCGGGGCGGTGGGGCCCTCGACGATCGGATCTCGCGCCTCCTCGAGCGACAGGTCCATGCGCCAGGACTCGGTGATGCGCTCGATTCCGTCCTCGCCCATCTGCTCTTCGACGAGGCCGAGGGCGAGCTGGATGGGCACGTAGTTCGGGTCGGCCGAGACCGCGCTCTCCAGGGAGAGTCGGGCGAACCGCTGGTGGTCGTGGCCCTCGTAGACCAGGGCCGCCTGGTAGTGGTAGCGGGCCGCCGTGCGGCCGTTGAGGTGGGCGTTCTTGATGGAGAGCGCCTCTTCCGCGCCCTCCTCGTCGCCTTCGGCTTCGCGGGCCAGCGCCATGGCGAGCTGAGGGTAGGCGTCGCCTTCCGCCTGATCGATCGCGCGCTGGGCGTAGCGCTTGGCTTCCGTGGGTCGGTCCGCCTGGAGCGCGGCGAACGCGGCCTGGATCAGGGCGCGGCGGGCTCGCTTCTGGTTGGTCAGCGCGGGGTCCTCGGCCAGGCTGCCCAGGACCTCGGCGGCGCTGGCGGCGTCCCCACGCACGTGCAGCAGGATGACGCCCTTGACGTATCGGGCTTCCTGGTCGCGCGGGTTCAGCTCGAGCACGCGCTCGGCGCTGGTGAACGCCTGGTCGAAGTGGCCGGTCCGCAGGTGGAGCTTCGCGAGCGTCAGGTGGACGTCGGCTTCTTCGGGCAAGCGGCGGACGGCGGACTCGAGCGCGTCAGCGGCGGCCCGGTAGTCGCCGTCGAGCATCGCCGCTTCGCCGTAGGCCCGCTGGAGACCCGGGGCGAGCGGGAGCGCTTCCTTCGCGATGGCCAGGGCTTCCTTGGCGTCGTCGTACTTTCCGAGGGCCAGGAGGCCTTCGCCCTTGTACCACTCGCAGAGACCGTCCTTCTGCTTCCTGGTGCAGACCCGCGCCTTCTCGACGGCGCGCTCGTAGTTGCCCGAGGCGAGCGCTACGCCGGCCTCGGCTCGGAGGAGTGACTCGTCGCCGCCCTCGAGCTTCTGGGCCCGCGACACCAGGTTCACGGCCGCGATGGACAGTTCGGGCTCGTCGGCGCCGAGGTGCGCGTAGACGAGCGCCAGCCCGGCGACGGCCGAGGCGTTCCACGGGTCGCTCGCGACGGCGAGCTCCATCTCGCTTCGGGCGCGGCCGATGGCCTCGGGGGTGCCCTCGGACAGGGCGATCCAGCCCTCGGCAGCCCGCAGACCGTCGGGGTCGCTGGCGTCGGGGTACTTCTTCTGGAGCTCCTCGACGAGCTCGAGGCCGTCCTGGATGACCGGCGGGCCATGGTCGTCCTGGCCGAGCACGTACCAGCCGGCTCCGCCCAGCGCGATCAGGGCGACGAGGACGAGCGCGATGAGCGGGCCCTTCGCGGCGCCGCTTCCGCCGGACTTGACCCACGGCTCGGGCGCGCTCTCGCGCTTGAGCTTGGCGCCAGGACCCGGGCGGGTGTCGTTCTTCTCGGCGAAGTCGCCGAGTCGACCGGTCACGCGGTCGGACATCGCCGGCAGCGCGTTGGTGATCTCCTTCTCATCCCGCTCCTCGCCGAACAAGGTGTCCATGACGCCGGCGAGCCCGGCGCGCAGGGCGCGGTCCTTGTTCTCGGCCAGGAAGTGCTTCAGCGCGTTCTTGAAGACCGTCGCGGTGGCGTACCGGCGCAGCACGCGGCGGTCGATCGCCTTCATGACGACCTGTTCGAGCTCCTGGGTGACCTCGTTGTTGAAGTCGCGCGGGGACTCGATCTCCTGGATCAGGACCTCGGCCATGACCTCTTCGCGGTTCTCTCCGCTGAACAGACGTCGGCCGGTCAGCAGCTCCCAGAGCACGACGCCCACGGCGTAGACATCGGAGCGCGGGGTGGGGCGGCTGCCCTTGATGCGCTCGGGTCCGAAGTACCCGGCGTGTCCGATGCTGGCCGCCGCGAGTTCGGGCTCGCCGATGTTCCGGGCGCGGACCATGCCGCCGTCGATGATGCGGACGACACCGTCGAAGCCGATCTGGATCGAGGCGGGGCAGATGTCCTGGTGCACGATGCGGATCGTGCGGCCCTGCGCGTCCTTGAAGCCGTGCAGGTAGTCGAGCGCCTCGCACAGCTGAAGCGCGATGTAGGCGGCGTACTCGGGCGGCAGGATGACGTGCTGCTGGTGCAGCGCGTGGAGCAGCTGGCGGAGCGTCCGGCCCTCGTGGAACTCCAGGCCCAGGTAGATATTGGCGCCCAGATGGCCCTGGTCGACCTGCCGGACGATGTTCCGGTGCTCGACGAGCTTGCTGAGCTCGGTGCTCTCGTCGTGGAGCTTCCGGAAGAGGTCCTGCTTGCAGAGGTCGTCCCGGTAGATCTTCACGATCAGGGACCGGTCGCCCTCCGAGGCGCGGTACGACGCAAGATAGCCCTCGGCCATCTCGTCGCTGAAGATGCGCGATGACAGGTGGTAGCGCCCGAAACGATCCAACGACGGCTGTGTCACGCAGTCCCTCAGGGCCCACGACGATAGCAAAATCGCCGGGCTCTGGTTTGGTCCTACCGCTTCCCGTACGTCAGCAGGAGCGCTGCGCTCACCATGTCGTCGGGATCCTGCTCGAACGCGAGTTCGGCATGCGTCAGCGCAGGCTCGCGCTCGCCCCGGGTCATCAGGAGTTCGCTGTGGCGCCGATGCAGCCCGGCGGCGGTGCTGTCGCCTTCGGCGTAGGCCGACTCGAGGCTGGTGTTGGCGCTCGACGTGCGGCGCAGGCCTTCGTGCGCGAAGCCCTCGAGGCCGGAGACGAATGCGTTGCGCTCGGCCAGGGGAATCCGACCCAGCTGGACGAGCGCGGCCTGCCATCGCTGGTTCGCGAGGAGCGCGCGACCGACCCACGCGTTCGAGGAACCCGAGCCGTCGCGCAGATCCGTCTGGAGCGTGCCGAGCGTGTCGATGCAGCCGTTGTTCACCACGCACTCACCCGCGAGCGCCATGCCGCGGAGGCGCGCGTGCTGGTCCGGGGTCCCGCTCTCGCGTGCGGTGGCGCGGTCGAGCGCGGCCACCACATCCGAGGACGCCGTGGGGCTCGCGACGACCAGGACGACCCGGTCGCGGACGCGGTCCTGGGCGATGTCGTAGCGCCAGCCCTCCTCCATCACCTCGATCGCCTTGTCCCAGCTGTCGAGGTCGACGAGGACCTGGGTCAGGAGCAGGCGCGCGGCGAGCCAGCCGGGGTCGGCCGACAGCGCGGACTCGAGCTCGGTCTGGGCGGAGCGGAGTCGGTCGTCGGCGGTGAGGAGCACCGCGGCGCCGTAGTGGTACCGGGCCTTCTCCCGGCCCTCGAGCGAGGCCAGGTTCACAGCCTGGAGCGCCTCGATGGCGGTCGCCGGCTCATCCACGCTGCGGGCGCGGGCCAGGGCGTGGGCGGCGGGCCCCCAGCCGGGAGCTTCCTCGAGCGCGCGGGCGGCCATCTCGGCGGCGCCGTTGTGTTCCCCCGCGGCGAAGGCGGCGTTGCTCGCCTGGACGAGGACCTCGGCCTGCAGCGGGTGTCGGTCGAGGATCTTCCGCTCGGCCAGGGCGCCGAGGAGGTGCCAGGCCGCGCCCGGGTCGTCGTTGGCGTGCAGGGCGATGCTGCCCTGGATCAGGAGCGCCTCGACGTTCTTGTCGTCCAGGTCCACGGCGCGGTCGGCGTGCTCGGACGCCTTCCGGTAGTTGCCGACCATCTGGTAGAGGCGCGCCAGCGAGGTGTGCGCGCGGGGGTCGTCCTGGACACGCAGCTGGTAGTCCAGGAGTCGCTGTTCGGCCTGCGCGAGGAGCCCGGCGTCGGCCTCGGCGTCGGCGAGGCCGACCCAGAGGAGCGCCGCGCTGGGGAGCTGACCGCCAAGCGCCAGGAGGGTCTCGGAGCCGGTCGCCAGGTCCTGGGTCTCCAGCTGGCCGAGGCCCAGGTACAGCCGACAGAACGCGTCGTCGGGCAGGACCTCAAGGCAGGCGTTGGCGTCCTCGACGGCCTTCTCGGCGTTGTCGAACGCGATGTCCATCCCGGCCTGGGCGCGCAGGATCGCCGGTTCCTCCGGATTCACGGTGCGGGCGCGGCGCAGGAGCTCGATCGAGGCCGATCCCAGGTCCGGGTCGCGCTCGGACAGCATGGCGTAGGCGAGCGCGAGGCCCGACAGCGAGCTGGCGTTCTTCGGGTCGTAGGCGACCGAGGTCTCCAGGCTGGCGCGAGCGGCAACGATGTCGGGGATGGTCCCGTTCCGGAGCCGGACCCAGCCCTCGGTGCGACGGCTGCCGTCCTGGTCCCGGGCGTTGGGGTTGAGCTCCTGGATCCGCTTGACCTCGGCGGCGCCGGGCAGCGAGTCCGCGGGGTCCGGTCGGCCGACCGCGAACAGCACGATGGCCCCGATGAGCGCGGCGATGGCGACGCCGATGAGGATTCGGCGCCCCTGCCCGGGCGTGCTCTCGCTTTCGGGGCTGGGGACGTTCTTGGGCCGCACGCCGTGGATGTGTGCGGCGCGCGTGGGGCGGACGGGGTCCGGGCCTGCCGGGAGCTTGGAGATCGGGTCGCTGGCGTCCTCGGTCTCGGGCTCCTCGGACTCGAGCGCGTCCAGCTTCGGCGGCGGACGCAGGATGTTCGGCTGGGGGCCGCCTCCCTTGGCGCGCACGCGGTCGAGCCGCTCGGCGGTCGTCTCGCGCGGCCGCAGATCGGGCAGCGGCGAGCCGGGGGGCTTGTCCTCCCGATCCAGGGCGTGACGGAGGTTCACCTGCTCTTTCGGCGCGCTCGACGGCGGCGTCGGGTCGTCCTGCGCCGGGAACTGCTTCAGGTTCGGGGTCTTCTTCTTGTGCCGGATCTCGCCGAGGTCCGGGTCGAGGCCCAGAGCGTCCAGCAGGTCGGGGCTCATCGGCACCGAGCCGGAGCTGCCGCCCTCGAACTCGAACACGTCGCCCAGGCTCTCGTGGAACTCCTGGGCCATGCGGCTGCCGCGCTCCATGCGGGCGTGCTGCACCTTGCGCTCGTCGTCGAACAGCTCGGTCATGTACTTGACCAGGCTCTTCCGGATGAACTGCGGGTTCTTGTTCCCCAGGAAGTCGTACAGGATCTCCTGCATCTCGCCGGCGTCGGCGAACCGGTCCTCGGGCTCCTTGGCCAGGGCGCGCAGGACGATGAGGTCCAGGGCCGGGGGCACAGCGGGGTTGTAGATGCTCGGCGCGGGGTAGTCCCCCGAGAGGATCTTCCGCGCGCTGACCTTCGGGTCCTTGTCCTTGAAGAGCGGGCGGCCGGTCAGGCACTCCCACAGGACGACGCCGACCGAGAAGATGTCGCACTGCGGCGACGGCGGCGCATGCTTGAGGCGCTCGGGCGAGACGTAGCTGACCTTGCCCCAGTTGATGCCGTCCTTGACGTCGTTCGCGAAGGCCGACGTCTTGGCGATGCCGAAGTCCACGACCTTGATGTCGCCGTTGAAGCTCACCACGACGTTCGACGGGCTGACGTCCTGGTGGACGATGTTCAGCGGCTCGCCCTTGTAGTTCTTCAGTCGGTGGGCGTAGTCGAGCGCCTTGCAGGCCTCGTGCGCGATGTAGACCGCGTGGTCCTGCGGCATGACCTCGCGGCGGGCGTGGAGCTTGTTGAACAGCCGCTTCACGTCGCGCCCGTCCACGAACTCCATGGCCAGGTAGTAGTTGTCCTTGATGCGACCGAAGTCGTAGACCTGACAGATGTTCGAGTGCTGGAGCGAGACGCTGATCTTCGCTTCGTCGATGAACATCGAGACGAACGAGCGGTTCTCGCTGTAGCGGGACAGGATCCGCTTGATGACGAGGGTCTTCGCGAAGCCGGCCGTCGAGAAGGTCTTGGCCGCGTAGATCTCGGCCATCCCCCCGACCGCGATGCGATCGATGAGGTAGTACTTCCCGTAGATCCGGGGAGTGAATTCCTCCTTCATCCCACGTCGCTCTCGTCTCCGAGCGGGCAGTCTACCGCGCGTCGGGGCCGCCATTGTCGATCCACACGACTCCGCGGGTGCCATCGACGGTCACGGTCTGGCCATCGCGCAGCGCGGTCAGAGCGCCGGGGACGTTCACGACCGCTGGCAGCCCGTACTCGCGGGCGACGACGGCGCCGTGGGACAGCATCGAGCCCAGCTCGAGCACCACCGCAGACGCGAGCAGGAAGAGCGGTGTCCAACCTGGGTCGGTGGCGCGAGCGACCAGGATCTCGCCGGCGCGGAGGCGCGACCCGTCCTCCAGGGTCCGGAGAATCCGGACGGTGCCCGTTGCTCGACCGGCGCTGATGCCCAGGCCCGAGAGCGATCGACCGGTGTCCGGGACCTCGATGCCCTCGTCCCCGATGAGGAACGTGGGCGGGTCGACGGCGGCGGCGTGCTCGGCCCACTGTCGGCGGCGGCGTTCGATGAGCTCCAGCGGCGCATCGAGCCGTCCGGCGGCCAGCTCCCGCACCTCGAGCCACTCAAGCCAGCGGATGTCGTCGCCCTCGTCGAGCAGCTCCCCACCCAGGTCCAGGGCCCGCGCCTTCAAGGCGGCCAGGAGGCGGTCGAAGACGAACCGCTGTTCCTCGCGCAGCTCCAGGTACCGGCGGGCCAGGAGCGTCGCCTCGACGATGGTGAGTCGGTCGAGCCCGGTGTTCCGGCGGCGCAGCTCGGCCAGGGCGCGGTCGGAGCGTCGGCTCTGGTGCTCGGCGGCCACGTCAGGGTCGGGCAGGTCGGCGAGCGAGGCCGCGAGCCGCTCGACGTGCTCGGGCTGTTCGTGCCAGCGCGTCGAGAACAGCTCCCAGCTGCTGCCGCTGGTCCGATGGCCGTACTCGGCGAGGAACGCGTCCAGGTCCAACTCGCCTCGCCCCAGCTGCCAGAGCGCCCGGTTGGTCGTCAGGGTCGGGTTGTGGGCGGGGGCGCGCAGCAGGTCGTCGCGCAGGTCGTTCGGCAGGAACGGGCCGAGGATCTGGAAGCTCAGGTTCGCGAACAGGAGCGACGTGATGTGCACCTTGATGTAGTCCCGCCACAGCTCGATGCCGTGCTCGACCCGCCGCAGAGCCTCGTCCGGCGTGGCCGGCGGCGTCTCGAGCAGCGGGAGCTCGCGCTCGAGCCGGTCGCGGAATGCGTCCCAGGCGCGGTGGTTGCCGAACGGGTTCCACCGGAAGCGCCGCCAGCGCCGCTCGCGGAAGGTCGTCGCGAAGATCGAGCGGTAGACGCGGGCGTCGGGCGGATGGGCGAACCGCCGGGTCCAGCGCTGGAGCTCGTCCGGCGGCAGGAAGTCCATCATGAAGCCAGGCGGCGGGCGGCCCGGCAGCTTGAAGGCCAGGTGCCGGAAGACGGTGACGTTCACGTAGGGGCGACCTCGAAGGAGGCGTAGCGGGGGCCCGCCTCCCAGGTACCGGGCCGAGGTCTCGGGGTAGTCGATGAACCACGTCAGGAGCTCGGACGTGATGCTCCAACCGAGCGGGCTGGCGAGGTGCTCCCAGCGCTCGCCCACGAACCGCCGGGACCACAGCACGCCCTCGCCGCGGGTCGGCTCTCCCTTGGCGGTGATGGGCCGGGACTGGAGCAGGTGCAGCTCGCCCCGCTGGTCGATGGCCCACTCCAGGTCCTGGGGGCTCCCGGCGAGTCGCTCGGCCCGCAGCCCCAGCCGTCCGAGCCGGCGCAGCTCGCCCTCGCTCAGCTTGTCGGCCTCGGGCGCGCGGGTGTCGACCCAGGTCAGCTCGCCGGCGTGGATCGGGGTGAGGCGTCGGTCCTGCGGCACGCGGTCGATGTCCCGGACCTGGACCCGCGCGCGGCTCACCAGCCGGGAGAGACCCCGCGGCAGGCGCCGGGGGCGGGAGAGCAGGCTGCGCTCGGCACGGACGTGGCCGGCCACCAGCGCCTCGCCCTGCCCGAGGACGGCCTCGACGACCATCTCGGACCAGCTCCCGGTCACCGGGTTCACGGTGAAGAGCGCTCCGCTCGCGCGGGCGTCGACCAGCCGCTGGACCACGACCGCCATGCCGCCGATCCGCTGGCCCGAGCGCTTGCGATAGGCCGCCGCCTCGCGGGAGTAGAGGCTCGCCCAGCAGGCCTTGATGGCGTCCTCGAGGGCGTCTCCCGGGCGGACGTTCACCACCGTCAGGAACTGGCCGGCGAAGCTCCGATCGACGCCGTCTTCCTCGGCCGCGCTCGACCGGACGGCCAGCCGCTCGCCGACGTGATGGGCTCGGACCCGACCGGCGATCTCGGGTGGGAGTCGGCCGTTCAGGATGCCCTGGCGCAGCAGCTCCAGGGCGTTCTCCTCGGGCACTCGGCCGAGGTGCCGGGCGACGTCGCGCAGGTCGTTGTGGCGCAGGTGCGCGTCGAGAGCACGGGTGGACAGCGCGAACGCCGGCGGGACGGGCAGACCGCGCTGGTGGAGGCGGGCCAGGCTGCAGGCCTTTCCCCCCCAGCGGCGGACGTCGTCCGGGTCGATCTGTTCGAGCGTGGCCAGCACGTAGGACAGGTAGCCCGGTTAGAACCGACGCCCCCGCATCTGCACCGCATCGAAGGAACGCCTCATGGACGGAACGTTCACCCCACCCGCGCCCTCCAACGAACCCGTCAGCGGCTACGCGCCCGGCAGCGCCGAGCGTCGGCGCATCGTCGACGTCCTCGGCCAGATGGAGTCCGAGGTCTGGGAGCTCCCCAACTGGATCGGGGGCCAGCAGGTCACCACCAGCAACGCGGTGGACGTGACGATGCCGTGCGACCACCAGCACGTGATCGGCCGCGCCCACTTCGCCGGATCCGACCAGGTGAACGCCGCCATCGACAACAGCCTCGCCGTGCGCGAGGAGTGGGCCGCGCTGCCCTGGAGCGAGCGCGCCGGTGTCTTCCTGAAGGCCGCCGCGCTGCTGGCCGGCCCCTTCCGCGAGCGGATGAACGCGAGCACCATGCTCGGGCAGGGGAAGACGGTCCACCAGGCCGAGATCGACGCCTCGTGCGAGCTGATCGACTTCTTCCGGTTCAACGTCCAGTACGCCGCCGAGATCTACGGCGAGCAGCCCCCTGTCAGCCCTCCCGGCCTGTGGAACCGGCTGGACCACCGCGGGCTCGAGGGCTTCGTCTTCTCGATCACGCCGTTCAACTTCACGTCGATCTGCGCCAACCTGCCGGCCAGCGCCGCGCTGATGGGCAACGTCTCGGTGTGGAAGCCCTCGCGGACCCAGGCGCACTCGGCCCAGGTCTGCATGGAGCTGTTCGAGGCGGCTGGGCTGCCCCCCGGGGTCATCAACCTGGTGCATGGCGCGGGTGCGGACGTCGGCGACATCGCGCTCACCCATCGCGACCTGGCGGGCGTGCACTTCACGGGCTCGACGGGCACCTTCCAGCACATCTGGAAGACGGTCGGCGCCAACATCGCTGACTACCGGACCTACCCCCGCCTCGTCGGCGAGACCGGCGGCAAGGACTTCATCGTCGCGCACCCCAGCGCGGACGTGCCCACGCTCGCGGTCGCCATCGCGCGCGGCTCGTTCGAGTACCAGGGGCAGAAATGCTCGGCCTCGAGCCGGGTCTACGTGCCGCGCTCGCTCTGGCCCGAGGTCCGGGACCGGGTCGTCGCGATGGTCGAGGAGATGAAGCTCGGCGATGTGCGGGATTTCAGCACGTTCGTGGCCGCCGTCATCGACGAGCGCGCGTTCGACAAGCACGCCCGCTACCTCGACATCGCCAAGGAGACGGCCAACGTCGTCGTCGGAGGCGGGTGCGACAAGTCGACGGGCTGGTTCGTCGAGCCGACGGTGGTCGAGGTCTCCAGCCCCGACCACGTGATGCTCAAGGACGAGCTGTTCGGGCCCATCGTGACGGTCTACGTCTACGACGACACCGAGTGGGAGGCGCTGCTGCCCATCGTCGACATCACCAGCCCGTACGCCCTGACCGGGGCCATCTTCGCGACGGACCGGCGGGCCATCCACCAGGCCACGCTCGCGCTGCGGAACGCGGCCGGGAACTTCTACATCAACGACAAGCCGACGGGCGCCGTCGTGGGCCAGCAGCCGTTCGGCGGTGGCCGGGCCAGCGGCACCAACGACAAGGCCGGCAGCAAGCTGAACCTGTACCGCTGGGTCAGCGCGCACACCATCAAGGAGAACTTCAACCCGCCCACGGGCTGGCGCTATCCGTACCTCGGCTGACCCCCGACGCGGCGGGCGGAACGGCCCGCTGGCCGGTGCTTTTCTTGACAGCCAGGGGGCGCGGTTGTACGTTCCGGACGTGGCGTGAGCTTTGGCTCGCGTCCGGTCCGGGTCGGTCCCATGTCGGTGACCCTCCCCCGCGACCTGCTCGACGGCTTGCCATCCCCTTCCGGGTGTGGACCGTTCCGGGTCGCAGTTCCCGCGTTGTTTTTTCGTGCCCGGAGCGCGATTGATGCACGTTCGGCCAGAAAACCCCGTCATCGTCCAAGGCGATGGCAAGGTCCTGCTCGAGACAAGCCACAAGAAGTACGAGTCCGCTCGTGACTTCATCGCTCGGTTCGCCGAGCTGGAGCGGTCTCCCGAGCACCTTCACACCTACCGGATCTCGCCGCTCTCCTTGTGGAACGCGGCCAGCTCGGGGATGACGAAGGACGAGATCGTCGGCGAGCTCAGAGAGCTCTCGAAGTTCGACATCCCTCCGAACGTGCTGGAGTCCATCAGCGACACCATCGAGCGCTACGGCCTCGTCCAGCTGATCCCGCACCCCGACGACCCGACGCTGATCCGGCTGAGGTTCTCGACGGCCTATGTCGCCAAGCTCATCAGCAAGCTGAAGCTCAGCACCGAGCTGATGGTCGCTGACGGCCGTCGCCACTGGGCCATCCAGGGCGGTCACCGCGGCATCTTCAAGCAGCGGATGCTGACCGAGGGCTGGCCCGTCGAGGACATCGCCGGCTTCCTCCCCGGAGCTCCGCTCAAGGTCACGCTGCGGACCGCGATGAAGAAGGACGGCAAGCCGTTCGGCGTCCGGCCCTACCAGAAGGAAGCGGCCTCGCGCTGGCACATGGACGGCGCGCCCAGCGGCGGAAACGGCGTTGTCGTGTTGCCCTGTGGGGCAGGCAAGACCATCGTCGCCATCGAGGCCATGCGCCTCTGCCAGACCAAGACGCTCATCCTCGCCACGAACGCGGCGGCGGTCGAGCAGTGGGTCCGCGAGATCATCGACAAGACCGAGCTCACCGAAAAGGACGTCGGCTCCTACATGGGCGCCATCAAGCAGGTGAAGGCGGTCACGGTCGCGACCTACCAGATCCTGACCTACCGACGCTCCAAGAAGGCCGAGTTCGAACACCTGCACGTGTTCTCGGACGAGGACTGGGGCCTCATCATCTACGACGAGGTCCACCTTCTGCCGGCTCCGGTCTTCGGCGCTACGGCCGAGCTCCAGGGTCGACGTCGGCTGGGTCTCACCGCGACGCTCATCCGCGAGGACGGCCGCCAGGGCGACGTCTTCTCGCTGGTCGGGCCCAAGCGGTACGACCTGCCGTGGCAGATGCTCGAGAGCGGCGGCTTCATCGCCGAGGCCAAGTGCTTCGAGGTCCGCGTCCCGTTCCCGCCACACGAGATGGCTCGGTACGAGGCGATGTCCAAGCAGGCGCAGTTCAAGGAGGCCTCGACGAACCGCGCCAAGATGTCGGCCATCCGCTCGCTCGTGAAGCGGCACCAGAAGGACAACATCCTGGTGATCGGCACGTACGTCGACCAGCTGCACCACATCGCCCGCGCGTTCAAGGCGCCGCTCATCACGGGCAAGACGCCCCACGGCAAGCGCGTGGAGCTGTTCCGACAGTTCCGGACCGGCGAGATCAACCTGCTGGTCGTCAGCAAGGTCGCGAACTTCTCCATCGATCTGCCCGACGCCAACGTGGCGATCCAGGTCTCGGGGACGTTCGGCTCGCGGCAGGAAGAGGCCCAGCGCCTCGGCCGCATTCTTCGCCCCAAGTCCGATGGACAGGGCGCCTTCTTCTACACGGTGGTCACCAAGGACACGAGCGAGCAGGACTTCGCCATGAAGCGCCAGCTGTTCCTGACCGAGCAGGGCTACCGCTACTACATCGAGGACGCCGCCTGACGCGCACGGAGCGCAAGGCGGTTCCCAACACGAGAGCGAGACACATGTCCGACGACGCAGCCGCACCTGCACCCGCGGCCACCGAAGGATCCCAGGAAGGACGGCGTCGCCGTCGCCGTCGCCGTCGCCGGAAGGACGATGGAGGTGGAAAGGGCGGAGGTGGCCGTCAAGACGGTCGCAACGACAGCGGGGGGCGCCAGGAGGCGCAGGGGCCCGGCGTCGAGTCCCCCAGCTCATCGCGCAGCGGTCGTCGGCGGAAGCGTCGTCGTCGCCGCCAGGCCGCCGTCGCCGGACTGAACCGTCGTCGTCGCCTCTCCCGCAACGAGCTGGACGACCTCGAGGCGTACTTCTCCCGGATGCCGGACGCGCTGCTGTCGCAGCTCTACCGGGGCCTGGGCGGACAGCCCTCGCGCGTCACCGAGACCAAGCGCATGGTCCAGCTGACCGTCCGCGCGGTCGGCCAGGGCAAGCGCCTCGGCGCCCTGCTCAAGGGGCTGCACCCCAAGGAGCGCGCCGCGCTCGCCATGCTCATCCAGTGCGGCGGACTCGCCCACAGCGAGGAGCTCCTGCGCGAGCTGCACCTGTCGCTCGGCGGTCACGACCGCGAGTGGGTGAAGACCATCCAGGTCCTGGCCGACAAGGGCCTGGTCTGCGCCACGGTCGAGCAGGACGGGCAGTTCTTCTACCTGGTGCCCGAGCCGCTGGTCGAGTTCCTCGTCGAGCATCTGGCCGACGAGCTCGCCATCTCGGTCTTCAAGCACGACGAGATCCGGGTGGTGAACCAGCGCCCGTTCTCGCCGCCGCTGGACTTCTCGGTCACGACCCTCTGCAGCTACATCGACCAGCGCCCGCCGCGGATGACGCAGCAGCAGGAGATCTTCAAGGCCGACAAGCAGGAGATGGACGGCTTCTTCGCTCAGCTGTGGGAGGCCGACAGCGAGCTCTTCCACTTCCACACCGACTTCTTGATCCAGCACGGCCTCGTCGAGCTGCAGGGAGACCGCCTCGCCGTGAACCGCGAGGTCGTCGAGGAGTGGCTCCAGCTCGACCCGCAGGACCAGCGCGACCTGGTGTTCCGGGCGCTGGACGGTCGCTTCAAGTACGCCGAGTGGATCATGTGGGCCGTGCACTCGGGCAAGGGCGAGTGGGTGGCCGAGCAGCCGATGCAGGCGCTCTACCGCCGCTGGACCCGCGGCGAGGACTGGCGGAAGCGCTTCCACAAGGGCGACTTCGCCGCGACGCGGAGCCACGAGCGCGAGTCCTGGAGCTTCGCGCCCCTGGTCAACTGCGGGATGCTCGAGCTCGGCGAGTGGGGCCAGGAGAAGTTCTACCGGCTGTCGCAGCGCGCCCTGGCGCTCCTCGACCCGCCCGAGAACGACGGCTTCACGCAGTTCTACCTGACGCCCAGCTTCGAGATCATGGCGCCGGCCGGCATCGCGCCGATGCTGCTCTTCTACATCGGCGAGCTGGCCGAGCTGACGGGCTGTGACCGGGCGAACACCTACAAGATCACCGAGGTCACGATCGAGCAGGCCCTGCACAAGGGCTGGAAGCGGGACGACGTGCTCGACTTCCTGCGAGACAACTCGCAGATCGGCCTGCCCGAGAACGTCGAGCAGACGCTCAAGAGCTGGATGGGCCAGAGCAATGACGTCGAGTTCCACGACTGCGTGCTGCTGACCGTGCACAAGTCGAAGATCCGTGCGCTCGAGGCGACCCGCGAGATGCGGCCGTACCTGCTGCATCGGTTCGTCCCGGGCATGTACGCCGTCGACCGCAACAAGCTGCCGGAGATCTACACGATCCTCTCCGAGGCCGGGATCCGGCCCTCGAAGGAGATCAACCGCTACCCGGGGGCGCCCGAGCAGGCGGCCTCCCGCGCTCGCCTCCACGAGCTGCTGGCCGATGCGCGCGAGCAGTCCGAGGATCCGCAGGCACGCGCCCATGCGGCCGACACCCAGCCCGAGGACCTGCACCCCGTGCCGGGCAGTGGCAGTGGTGGCCGCAAGAAGCGGAAGAAGAAGAAGGACGACATCCCGCGCCTGTCCGCCCGTGAGGCGAAGCAGCAGCTGGACCGCGCCATCGCGCTGAACCAGACGATGAAGGTCGGGTACGCCGCCAAGGACGGCAAGCGCGTCACGTACACGCTGTCGCCCACGCGCCTGGCGCTGAACGCGGCCGGAGACCAGGTGGTGGTCGCCAAGAACGAGCAGACCGGAGACCTTCGGACGTTCAAGCTCGCCCGCATCGAGCGGCTGAAGCTGGTGACGAAGTGAGCTCCGACGAGCTGGTCGAGCCGGTGGGCCCGACCTTCGACGAGCTGGTGGACGAGCTGGAGACCTGTGTTCGCCGGCTCGAGTCCGGCGAGCTGGAGCTGTCGGACTCGCTGTCCGTGTTCGAGCGTGGCATCGAGCTCACGCGCGACTGCCACGAGCGGCTGGACGCGAAGGACCGGCGGGTCGTCGAGCTGAAGGCATAGGAAACACGGCGGCACACTTTGGATGCCTGGTGGCTCTCCTCGACAGGGAGGTCACATGAACATCGTCATCGTCGGGGGCGTCGCCGCCGGAGCCAGCTGTGCCGCACGAGCGCGTCGCCTGGATGAGCGCGCGCGCATCACCGTCTTCGAGAAGGGGCCACACGTCTCGTTCGCCAACTGCGGGCTGCCGTACCACGTCGGGGACGTCATCCCGGACGAGTCGGACCTGCTGCTGGTGACCCCCGAGCGCTTCAAGGAGCGCTTCGACATCGACGTCCGCATCCGGCACGAGGTCACGCGGATCGACCGGGACCGACAGGTCGTCGAGGTGCTGGACCTGGAGACGGGCGCCACCCACGACGAGCCCTACGATGCGCTGGTCCTGGCGACGGGCGCGGGCGCCTTCCGTCCGCCCGTCGAGGGCCTCGATCTCCCAGGTGTCTTCACGCTGCGCACGGTCCCCGAGACTCGGCGGGTGAAGGAGTGGATGACGTCCACGCAGGCGACCCGAGCGGTGGTCGTCGGTGCCGGCTTCGTCGGCCTCGAGGTCGCCGAGAACCTGGTCCGAAAGGGCCTGGAGGTGACCGTGGTCGAGCGGGCGCCCCAGGTGCTCGCGAACCTGGACCCCGAGATGGCCGCCCGGGCCGAGTCGCACCTGCGCGAGCACGGCGTGGCCCTGGCCCTGGGCGAGTCCCTGACGGCGATCGAGGCGGACGCCGATGGTCTCCGGGTCCGGACCGATGCGGGCTCGGAGCTCGAGGCCGACCTCGTCATCCTGGGTCTCGGCGTGCGGCCCCGGGCTGCCCTCGCCGAGGCTGCTGGGCTCGAGCTGGGTCCCCACGGCGGCATCCAGGTGGGCACCGACCTGCGCACCTCGGACCCACGGATCTGGGCCGTCGGTGACGTCGTCCAGAGCACGTGCAGCGTCACCGGGCTGCCGACGTACGCGCCCCTGGCGGGTCCAGCCAACCGCATGGGTCGCATGGCGGCGGATGCGCTCGCCGGACGGCCGGTCGCGTTCCGAGGGGTCCAGGGCACCGCTGTGTGTGGGCTGTTCGGCATGACGGTGGCGAGCACCGGAAAGAGTGCCACGGCGCTGACCCGCGCCGGCGTCCCGTTCGCGGCTGCGTGGCTCCACCCGAAGGACCACGTCGGCTACTACCCGGGCGCGACCACGATGCACCTGAAGCTCGTCTACGACCCGGCGGACGGGCGTGTGCTGGGTGCCCAGGCTGTCGGCGCCGACGGCGTCGCCAAGCGGATCGACGTCATCGCGATGGCCATCCAGCTGGGCGGCACGGTCTACGACCTCGAGCAGTCGGAGCTCTGCTACGCGCCGCAGTTCGGGGCCGCCAAGGACCCCGTGAACATCGCCGGCATGATCGCGGGGAACCGGCTGCGCGGAGACCTGCCCGCTGCGGACTGGGCTCATGTGCCTGCGGACGCGATGTTGGTGGACGTTCGCGAGCCCCACGAGTTCGCCGTCGAGCACGTGCCGGGTGCGCTCAGCCTGCCGCTCTCGGAGCTGCGGGGCCGGCTCGACGAGCTGCCCGACGACCGGACGCTCTGGCTCTACTGCCGCTCGGGCAAGCGCTCGTACGACGCTGCCCGGGCGCTGACCCAGCGCGGCTTCGACGTGCGGACCATCCAGGGCGGGCTGATGAGCCGGCCCTGACTCAGCGGACGCCCAGCTCGATCGCGTCGTAGTAGTCGATGATCTTCCGGACGTACGCGCGCTTCTCGGCGTACGTGCCCGGGTAGAACGACCGCTTGAAGCCGTAGATGATGGTGTTCCGAAGCTGGCCCGGCGTCATGTTGAACGCCTTGGTGGCCAGCTGGTACTCCCGGGTCACCGACGTGTGCGACACCAGCCGGTTGTCCGTGCAGAGCGTCGCCGAGAGCTTCGCGTCGAGCATCTTCCGGAACGCGTGGTTCTCGACCGAGCCGATCTCCGGGTTCGTCTGGAGGTTGCTGGTGATGCAGACCTCGATCGTGATCCGGCGGTCGGCGATGTACTGGGCCAGGCTCTCGCAGTAGCCCTCGGGATCCTTGATCTTCGCGGCGGCGATCTTGTCGGCGGCGAACAGGTGGTAGCCGTGGCCGATCCGGTCGGCGTTCAGGTCGGCGATCGCCTGGTAGATCGACTCGGGTCCGTAGGCCTCGCCGGCGTGGACCGTCCGCTTCAGGAAGTACTCGTGGGCGTGCACGAACGCCGGCTTGTACGCGGCGGCGGGGAAACCTGCCTCGTGCCCGGCCAGGTCGAAGGCCACGATCGGCAGGCCCTCGTCGTCCCGCAGGCGGACCGCGGCTCGGGCGAGCTGGAGCGCCGCCTCGCCGTAGACGTGCTCGTCGGGGCTCTCGTGCAGGACGTGGCACAGCGACTTGAACCAGGGGGAGAAGCGGTCGTCGAAGTACCGCATCGCGCAGACGATGATCCCGTAGCGGAACGGCGGCTCGCCCCCGGTCACGGCCTCGGAGGTCTCGTGCTCCCGCATCGCGCGGGCCAGGCCGTCGTTCACCGCGCGCAGCACCTCGGAGTAGCCGAAGCCTTCCCGCATGTGGAGCTGCGGTGCGAAGCGGACCTCGACGTACCTCACGCCCTCGTCGATGTTGTCCCAGGCCAGCTCGTAGGCGGCTCGCTCGAGCGCCTCGGCGTCCTGGAGCACCGCGCCGGTGTAGGCGAAGCCGTGCAGGTACTCCTCGAGCGAGTTGTAGCTGTCCTTGAAGACGAGCTCGCAGAGTCCGGCCTCGGTCCAGCTCGGCAGCTCGACCCCCCGCTCGCGCGCCATCTCGATGAGGGAGGCCAGCCGAAGCGACCCGTCGAGGTGCACATGGAGATCCGTCTTGGGCAGCGCACGGAGCAGCTTGTCGTCGAACATGACAGGCCCCTAACAACGGCCCGAGCCCAGGACACTTGCGCCCGCGCAGCGGTTCGGGTACCCCGTCCGTGTCCGACCCCACTCCGGGGCCAGTCGAGGCCGTCCATGAAGCTTCCCCAGGAAATCCGCGAGTCCCTGGTCATCGCCATCGACGACTACTTCGAGACGGAGAACGACGACCCGGATGCGGCCAGCCTCGCTGAGGCTTGCCTGCGCCTGATCGAGGTCGCCGCCGAAGACGCCGACTTCGAGACCGATGATCTGGTCGTCGACATCGAGACCGACGCCGAGCTCGAGGAAGGACTGCACGATGCCCTGGAGTTCGAGTTCGCCAAGAACGACGAGCTCGAGCTGACCGGCGAGGACGTCGTCGTCGCCATCGAGAAGGTCGGCGGTCTCACGTGGACCGACGACGGCATGGAAGAGGAGCTCGACAGCCTGGACGGCTACCCGGACGAGGATGACTTCTAGTCTCCTGCTTCTCTCGGTCCTGGGCCTGGCCGCCTGTGGCGAGCCCGACCCCTTCGCCGACACCGTCTGCAGCCACATCTGGCCGGTCGATGTCCCCGGCGCCGAGTGGCACTACCTGCCTGATGTGGACTCCGAGTTCGGTCCGGACGCGACGCGTGTCGTGAAAACCGCGGGGCAGGGCGACTGGAACGGCACGACCGTCTGGCTCACCGAGTCCAGCTCCGAGCTCGACTACGAGACGGTCGACAGCTACCGCCAGAGCGTGACCGAGGCCTGGGTCTGCGACGCCGACGGCACCTGGCTTCTCGGGCGCGAGCAGGAGACCACCTCGGTCGACGGGGACCGCGAGGACACCAGCTCGCTCCGCATCGAACTCGCCGAGCCGGTCCTGTACGTCGGCATCACGCTCGACGAGACCTGGTCGCACGAGGTCGATGCCTCGGCGCAGTCGGGCAGCAACAGCCTCGAGGGCACCTGGACCGAGGCGGTCGAGCCCCAGGGCGACGCTCTGGTTCGCACCCAGCAGTTCGAGGGCCAGGAGCCCGACATAACGACGGAACATTGGCAGGACGGCGTGGGTCTGACACTGGATGAGGGGCGCTGGCAGCTGGCCGACTGACGGTTACGCCTCCCCCTCGGAGGTCCACACGTGCTGATCCTTTTGTCCGTCGCCTTTGCGGCGGAGCCCGACCCGGCGCTCACCGCCGCATCTGGTGAGATCACCCGGGTCATGGAGGCGCTCGCGGACGCCCCGGAGCCCCCCTACTACCTGAGCTACGGCCTGGTGGACTGGCAGACCGTGCGCATCCTGGGGACCAACGGCGCCCTGGGCCACAGCGTGGACACCAACGGCCGGGTGGCCGACGTGGACGTCCGGGTCGGCACGCCCGAGCTCGACAACACCCACAAGATCCGAGACGGGAGCTGGTTCTCCGAGGAGTCCCGCAGCCAGATCGAGCTGCCCGTCGACGGCGACGTGGACGCGACGGTCCGGATCCTGTGGCGCGAGACCGACGACGCCTGGCAGTCCTCGGTCCGTCGCCTGTCCAAGGTCCGCGGGAACGAGGCCGTGAAGGTCGAGCGCGACGACGCCAGCGCCGACTTCTCCATGGGCGAGGCCATCGTGGACGTGCGCGAGCCGGTCGCCATCGAGCTGGACCAGGAGGCCTGGGAGGGCGTCGTGACGTCCGCCTCGGCGGTCTTCCTGGAGTACCCGGACGTCGTCGACAGCAACGTCGAGCTGGTCGCCGAGACCCGGCTCCTGATGTTCACCGACAGCGAAGGCGCGCTGATCCAGCACCCTCGCATCCGGTACCGCGTGTCGGTCTGGGGTGTCGCCGTGGCCGACGACGGCATGGAGATCGAGGTCTACGACTACGTCGACGCCCGCGCCGCCGACGGCATGCCGACCCCGGACGAGGTCGAGGAGATGGCGCACACGGTCGCCCAGCGCGTCGTCGCCCTGCGGAACGCGCCGCTGTTGGACCCCTACACCGGCCCGGCCATCCTCGAGGGGCGCGCCAGCGGCGTGTTCTTCCACGAGATCTTCGGCCACCGGATGGAGGGCCACCGCCAGAAGGACGAGGACGAGGGCCAGACGTTCACCGACATGGTCGGGCAGGCCATCCTCCCCGAGTTCCTGGACGTCGTCGACGACCCGACCCGCGGCTCGTACGGCGACGTCGACCTGAACGGCTTCTACCCGTACGACGACGAGGGCACGCGCGCCGAGCCCGTGCAGCTCGTGCAGGACGGCGTGCTCGAGACCTTCCTGACCTCGCGCATGCCCATCGAGAGTGTGCCCGTCAGCAACGGCCACGGACGCCGGCAGCCGGGCAACGCGGTCGTCGCGCGCCAGGGCAACCTCATCGTCGAGGCCAGCGAGACCGTCTCCTACGAGGAGCTCCGCGGCATGCTGGTCGAGGAGATCCGGGCCCAGGACAAGGAGTTCGGGCTGATCGTCGAGGACATCACGGGCGGCTTCACGCTGACCGGTCGCGTCATCCCCAACAGCTTCAACGTCCGCCCCGTCGCGGTCTGGAAGGTCTACGAGGACGGCAGGCCTGACGAGCTGGTGCGCGGCGGTGACCTCATCGGCACGCCCCTGGCCACCTTCGGCCGCATCGTCGCGGCCGGCGACGACCCCCAGGTCTTCAACGGCATGTGCGGCGCCGAGTCCGGCTGGGTGCCCGTCAGCGCGGTCGCCCCGTCGCTGTTGATCGAGGAGATCGAGGTGCAGCGCAAGGAGAAGAGCAACGACCGACCCCCGCTGCTCGACCCACCCGGCGCGGTGTCGGGGGACGACTCGTGATGTGGCTCATCGGACTCGCGCTGGCTGAGCCGGCGCCGGAGATCGTCGGGGCGCTCGAGAACGAGCTCGCCCGCGCTACGACCGAGCTCGCCCTGCCCGGCGAGGACGGCCCGCACTGGGTCCAGCTCGAGGTCGTCGACGGCACGTACGCCACGATGTTCGCCGAGTTCGGCGCGATGATGACGGACGACGTCATGCCGCACCGGCTGCTGCGCGTGGAGATCCGGTCGGGCGACGAGAGCTTCGACTCGGCCAACTTCGAGGCCTTCGGTGAAGGCGACGGCGTCACCAGCGGTCGTCTGCCCATCGAGGACGTCCAGGTCGCGATCGAGCGCGAGCTGTGGCTCGCCACGGACCGGGCCTACAAGATGTCGGTCGAGCAGCTGGCGCGGAAGTCGGCCGAGCTCGAGGGCCAGGACGACGAGCGGCCCGCGATGTGGCCGGCGACGCCCGTCGTGGACCTGTCTGCCGAGGCACGCCCCCTGGACGCCGACGGCCTGCGGGACCGCGTGGCTGCGCTCTCCGCGGTGCTCGGCGAGTACCCGGAGTTCGAGAGCGGCGCTGCTGCCGGTCGGGACTGGCAGGGCCTGCGGGTCCTGGTGAACAGCGAAGGCAGCAAGATCGCCCAGCCCACGGGCTTCGCGGTCATTCGCGTCGAGGCCATCCTGCGGCACGAGGACGGCAGCCGCCTGCGCGATGGACGCTGGTGGGTCGCCGAGAGCGTGGCGGACCTTCCGCCGCTCGACGAGATGCTGGCTGAGACCCGCGAGATGGCCGACTGGCTGGTTGGCCTGAACGAGGCCCGGGTCCTGAACGACTACCTGGGCCCGGTGCTGTTCGAGGCGCCGGCCAGCGTCGAGCTGTTCCGCCAGCTCGCGGCTCCCGAGATGCTGGGGACGCCTCCTCCGGCCAGTGGGCGAGGCATCTTCGGGGAGATCGTGGACAAGCGCCCGACGGCCCGCATCGGTCGGCGGCTGCTGCCCGAGGGCTGGTCGCTGGTCGATGACCCCAACCTGGATGCGGTCGGCGGGTACGCCTACGACCAGGACGGCGTGCGCGGAAAGCGGGTCGAGGTCGTGAGCGACGGCGTCGTGCGCAGCGTGCTGCACTCGCGCGTCCCGGCCCATCCCGACGGCGAGAGCACCGGTCACGGGCGCAGCCTGGGCACCGAGCGTCGTGAGGCCCACCCCTCGATCGTGACGGTGACCCCGGATCGGTCGCGCTCGGACAAGGCTCTGCGCAAGAAGGGCCTCCGCATGGCGGCCCAGGCCGGCAGCGAGGGCCTGCTCGTCGTGAAGCTCGTCGAGCCCCCCGCCATGAGCGAGGACTTCGATGTCTTCTTCACCGGCGACGGCCCGCCGCCTGGGCTGACGATGCCGTACGAGGTCGTGCTGCTGCACCCCGACGGGACCGAGGAGCCCATCCGCGGCCTGCGGTTCTCGGGGGTGGACCGCCGCGCGCTGCGGGACATCGTGATGGCTGGCCCGACGAGTGGTCCGACGGCGGTGCTCGACGGCAAGCCGGGGCCCGCTCGCTACCACATCGGTGCGGTGGGCGGCATGCCGGGCAGCTGGGAGGCGCCGGCGGTGCTGGTCAGTGAGCTCGAGCTCGTGGGGAACCACGGGGGCGACGCCCGGGTGATTCCCTCGCCGGTCGCGAGCGAGGACTAGATCCGCGCGCTCTGCCCGGGTGCTCCGGCGCTCGGGCCTTCGTAGCCACAGATCTGGGCCAGCTCGCCAGCCGTGCTCTGGATCTGCTGCGCCTCGAACATCGTGAGCGGCTCGGGCAGCTTCTTCATCCCGCGCAGCTTCCGGGTGAGCACGCTGCCGTCCAGGCTCCCGACCCGGCAGTGTCCGCGCAGGACCTCGAGGTCGAACTCGGGATGGATCAGGTCCTCGTACCGGATGAGGATCGCGTCGTCGCCCGGCCAGCGGAGGAACGACTCGACCACGCGGCGCCAGTGGCTCGCGTACTGGGCGGCGCTGCTGATCTTGCGGTCGGGCCAGGACAGGTACCAGTCGCTGCCCTTGCAGCTCGACCAGGCGTCCCAGGGATTGCGGACCAGGAAGACGAAGCGGGCGTCCGGGTAGATCCAGTTGAGGAAGCGGGCGTCCAGGCCGTGGAGCCGCACCTCCTTCAGGCCGAAGCGCGAAAAGCCAGCCTGACGCGCCGGCTCACCGATCAGCGCGTCGAGCTGGGCCTCGTAGCCCTTCTTGATCGCCGCAGCGGGCGGGTACAGGTTCGCGATCCACTTGTCCTGGAGCCGCGTCAGGTCGTCGCTGAAGTGCCCGGCGTGGGGCCAGTCGTCGCGCAGCGTCATCGCCGAGCGGGTCATGGCGGGGATGAGTCCGGCGCGGCCGTAGGGCTCGCCCCAGATCAGGATCTCGCCCGAGCTGCAGATCAGTCGCTGCAAGAGCGTGCTGCCGCTCCGCCAGCCCGCCGCCAGGACGAAGACCGGCTCGCTGCCGATGGTGTTCGAGGTGAGCCCCCACCGCTGATCGAACCGGGTCCAGGTGTTGTCCACGGAGCCTCCTAGGGATCCCTCGTCGGTCGCGCTCTGCGAGACTTGAGGCATGCGCCGCTGGCTGCCGATCTGTGTGCACGCCGCGATCGCGGTGATCCTGACCTGGCCGGTGGTGCTGGACCCGGCGGCGTGGATCGTCGGCGGCGAGCGAACGGACGCCTGGAACTCGATCTGGTCGCTGTGGTTCGTGCACGACGCGCTGAGCGCCGGCGTCCTGCCGCTGCACACCGATCTGCTCCAGCACCCCAGCGGCGGGCAGCTGATGGTGGCCGACCCGCTCAACGCGATCCTGGCCTTCCCCATCGTGGCGATCGCCGGTCCGGTGGTGGCGTACGCGGTGCTGTGCCTCGGCCACTCGCTGTTCGCGGGCCTGGCCGGGCGGGCGTTCGGGCGAGGTCTGGGCGGGAGCGGGTGGATCGCCGGCGTGACCATGCAGCTCGCGCCGGTGTTCGTGAGCCACCTGCACAACGGGAGCTCCGAGGCGATCAGCGTGGGCTGGCTTCCGCTGGCCGGACTGGCGTTGGTCCGGGTGGTCGACAAGCCCACCGCTCCCCGAGCCCTGCTCGCCGGCCTGGCGATGGCGGCCTGTGCCGTCTCGGGCTGGTACGCCGGCATCGGGGCCTGGTGTCTGCT